>DATDPP010000025.1:0-19630 GCA_035292685.1 Acidimicrobiia bacterium | reverse complement strand
GTCACCCGATGGACCTCTTCCGGTTGTGACTTGATGACCCGGTCGGCGCGCACCAACGCCTCTTGAGCCTTCCGCAACGAGGACTCCCTGACCCTCCCTCGCTGCGACCACACCCGGGACGCCCCACGGTCAGTGGATCTCGACCCGGTCCAAGTGCGAAACGTCTCCTCGTCGGGAGCGGCCGCAGCCAGCGAACGTCGCTTGAGATCCGACTCGACCGCAGCCAGATACACCAACGGGTGGCCGTGGACCAGGAAGTCCGACAATCTCCGAAGCGCGACACCGACCTCGCCCCGGGAGATCGCATCGGTGATGTGGAACATGGGCTCGTCGGGCCGGTTCTTGAACCGGTCGAGGATCATCTGCTTGGTCAGTTTGCCGGGGATCCCATGCAGTTGGTCGAGCGCCTGGCCCATGGCAGCGGTGTCAGTGCCGAATCTCTGCAGAACGGCGTCCCTGGCGCCCTTGTCGAGATTCAGGTCCCGGTCACGGATCTCCGCATCGAGCCACTGCGATGCCTGACGATCCCAGATCTTGGTCACCGAAACCGACTTGCCCCGGTCCTGGACCACCTTGACCAGGGGCCGGGCGGTGGTGCCAGTTACGAGAAGCACCACCTCCAGCGTCTCCAGGTCGGTGGATTGCAACAGGTCGGCGAGAGTTTCCGCCTCGGCAACCTGCAGATTCTGGACATCGACGATCTCGAGACCCTGTCGGCCGCCGAACAACGAGCCCGACTGGAGCAATGGGATCAGAGGCTCCAGCTCGGTGCGAAGAGTGCCGTCACCCTCCTCGCCGGCGCCCCGCCCCGGGACGTCAATCCGAATCAGGTCCGCTCTTCCTACTCCTTGCTCCGAGAACCGTTCGGCCGCGGCGTCCAGCATCCGCTGACGCTCACCGGGACCGGCGTTGGAGGGTCCCGAGATCAGGAACAATCCCATCCGATCGACAGTAGTGGTCGCCGCCGTCAGTCAGGGGAGCCTGTCGAACAATCGCGCCAGGTCGCAGGCGACTGCCACGTCATGCACCCTGATGATGTCTGCTCGGTGCTCCAGGGCGAGGGAGATGTAGGCCACCACCCGATGGAAGTCGCGCTTCCTCGGGATCGGGATCAGAATGGGCTTGCCAAGTTGGTGAAGCTCCTCGGAGCCGGCAATCACCTCGAGCTGCATGCGGGTGTATGCCTCATAATCGCTCCGGTAGCTGAGGGCGATCCCGGGGTCAAGGATCACATTTCGGATCCCCTCACTCTCCAGTACCGAGATCAGCCGGGCGAACTCCGCGGCCGTGTGGCGGGCCTTGTCGGGTCTGATTTCGACTTCGTCGACCTCGTGGGGGTTGGCTCCCTCCACGTAGACGGCCACTGCAGCCACCCCGGCACCGGCCACCACCGACTTCATCTCCGGATCGCGTAGACCCCCTGTGTCGTTGACGATCACGGCCCCCGCTTCGACTGCGGCGCGGGCTACGTCCGGCTTCCAGGTGTCGATTGCCACCAGATGACCCTCGGCGGCCAATGCCTCGATGACCGGCACAACACGTGAGATCTCCTCGATCTCGTCGATCGTCGGATTGTCCAGATGTGAAGACTGACCACCGAGGTCGATCAACGTGGCTCCCCATCCCCGGTAACGATCTGCCATCAGGAGCGCCTCATCGACCGAGTGTGCGACGGTGTGGAGGTTCTTCGAGTCGGGGGACACGTTGATGACACCCATGACATGGGTGACACCACCCAGCGGCAGGACAACTTCCCCCAGGTCGATTGAAGCTCCGCCGTCCATCGTCCGGAAGTGTCCCATCCCGGGATCGGTTAAGACAATGAAACCATCACGTCACCGTCCAGGTCCGTGCGTTTCACCCCCGCTCCCGACTCCTCCAGTGTGGCGATCACCCAGCTGGCCGGGTGTCCGAAGTCGTTGGGCCCCACCGAAATCACCGCCAGATCTGCTCCCACCTCCCGCAGCCACTCGGCGTCCGAGGTGGCAGCACCGTGATGCGGCACCTTGAGCACGTCGGCGTGCTGCCGGCCCTGATCGGCCTGAGCGATGACCTCGATGTCACCAGTCAGCAACATCGACCGGGCCGTCCCGCTCACCATGAGGACGATTGATTCGTCGTTGGTTGACGCATACCGTCGCAAGGGACCGAGCACGGTCAGGGTCACACCTCCCAGATCCCATCGTTGCCCGAGCGTCGGCTCTTCGACCGGGACTCCCCCATCGGCCAGCCCGGTGAACAACTCCACGGAGGCAGGGGTCTCGTGGTGGCCGGTCACCGTCCATACCTGGCCGATTACGACCCTCCCCACGAGACCGGTCAGCCCTGCGGCGTGGTCGGCGTGGACATGGGTGAGAACGACCAACTCGAGCCTGCGCACCCCATATTCCGCCATCTTCTCGACGAGCCGCACCTGATCTGGCCCCCCGTCGACGAGGGCAAACCGGCCGCCGGTTCCCGACACCAGTATCGCATCCCCCTGGCCCACGTCTAAAACCACGACACCCCCCTCCGGCGCTGCGGACCCCCCACCGATCACGCTGACGACAAGCACCAACGAGACGGCCACGGCGATCACCCCCCTCTGGGAGCGAAAACGCGCGAACAGGGCCGCCACCCCCCCGGTGAGGAGGAGACCGGCCCATCCCACCTGCGGCCAAGTGGAGACGCCTCTGGCAAGATCGAGGACTATCCCGGCCAGCCATGCCGCCACCGGAACCAGCGGGTCGATCCCGCTGACCCCGATCGCGCCGAGAACGGTGGCCCCGCTGACGATGGGAGCTGCCACCAGATTCACCAGGGGGGAAAGGAGGGGCACCTGATCGAATGACAGGACGAGGAGAGGAGACACCGCAATCTGCGCCCCGATGGTCACCGCCAGGGCTCGTCTCCAACGAGAACCGTCCAAGGGCCATCGGGCACCGATCAGGACACCCACGGTGGCAGCCACAGACAGCTGAAAACCGACGTCGAGAGCGAGCCCCGGGTCGAGGATCAACAGACCGACCACCGCCACCGAAACCAGCTGCCAGGCTTCGAGAGCAAAGCCGTAGAGACGGCCAACCAGCACCACGCCGGCCATGACCGTGGCCCGCACCACCGAAGGCTCGAATCGGGTCGCAGCGGCATAGATCGGCAGCCCGACCAGGCCGATGATCGCGCGCCGCTTGGGACCGACACCGAGTGGACCGGCGGCGACGGCCAGCAGACCGAGGAATAGAGCCACATTGGATCCGCTGACGGCAGTGAAATGGGAAAGACCGGCCCGTCTCATCGCCACGATGTCGATCTCGTCGAGCCCGCTCGTCTCACCGATCAGGAACCCGGCCAACAGAGACCTGGAATCATCGAGTGGTTGGAGGTGGTCCATCACATGGCGGCGCATGCCTTGCCCGACGACCTGCACCGGCGAGCTAGGGCCTTCGGCGACCTCCACTCGGGTGACACGCACCGTGCCCCGATGACGTTCACCCCGGACCACCCCGGCCTTCCCGTCGCTGGCGCCGACGATCGACACCGTCTGCCCGGCGACAGCGGCCGTTCCCTCGGGCAGATCGAGGAGCACCGGGCCGTCTCCCGTGTCGGCCAGGGCCCACGGCCCGTATCGCCCGGCTATCACCTCTGTCCTCATGACCACGGTCGTCTGAACCGGGCCCGGAAGAAGGGGAGCCAGTGGCATGGAAGACACCAATGCACCAAGCACGGCCAGCGTGACCAGGGTGGCCGTCACCAGATGGTGGCGCACCGCTGACCAGAGCACCACGATGACAACCACTGCGAGCCCGACGGGCCCCCAACCTGAGGCGAGCACTCCGAGCCAGACAGCGATCGCGGCCCCAACCCAGGGTCTCGAGACAACCGGGGGTGGGGCGGGATGGTCGAGTCTCACGGGACCGTCACCAGGTCGCGGATAGCAGCCAGCTTCGCCTCCCCGATCCCAGGAACGTCGAGCAGGTCCTCCACGGTCTGGAACGGGCCGTTGGCCTCGCGGTAGGAAACGATCCGTTCGGCGAGCACCGGGCCGACACCGGGCAGGTCCTGGAGCTGGGTGGCATCTGCCCGGTTCAAGGACATCGACCCGTCGTCAGCGGCTGTCGGGCCCACTGGCGCCGACCCGCCCGGGCCAGGAATCACCACCTGATCACCAGCCAACACCGGACTGGCGAGGTTGATCGAGTCGAGCCCGGCTCCGGGTCGGGCTCCGCCGGCAGCCTCGATGGCATCCGCGACGATGGATCCCTCCGGCACCTCGACGACCCCGGGACGGATGACCCAACCGGAGACGTGAACCGAAATGACCACCGCCTCTGCCGACACGGTTGACAGCGCGGAATCCAGGACCGTGTCGAGGCCGGGTTGTCTGTTCCTGGCAAGGCCGAGCCCGGCTCCGACGAGGATCGCGGCCAGACAGAGCCCCACCCCCCACCTCTTGTCGTTCCCCATCGAGACCCCACCTACCAGTGGCAGGAGCCCGGTGGAACCCCTTCGCTAGTGTCCGCCCATGCTCGACCCCTCGCGATTCCGGGTCATACCGGGGTCGCAAGTCAATCTCTCGTCACAAGACCCTGACTCGAAGGAGGGTTTCGACGGGGGGAAGCAGGAGGGGAAGGCGGCACTGCAGGATCTCAACCACCGCCTGGCCGATTTCCAGGCCCGGTTGTGGGCCGAGTCCGAACAGCGGCTCCTGGTGGTACTGCAAGCAATGGACACCGGGGGCAAGGACGGGACCATCCGCAATGTCTTCAAGGGGGTGAATCCCCAGGGTGTGGAAGTCAGGAGTTTCGGTCGGCCGACCGAACTGGAACTCGCTCACGACTTTCTGTGGAGGGTCCACCCCCACGTTCCCGGTGACGGGAACATAACCATCTTCAACCGGTCCCACTATGAGGACGTGCTGGCGGTCCGGGTCCGCGAGCTCGTCCCTGAGGACCGGTGGCGACAGCGTTATCAGCACATCAACGACTTCGAGCGCTTGCTGACAGATGAAGGGACCACCATCGTCAAGCTCTTCCTCCATATCTCACCCGCTGAGCAGCGAGCCCGTCTTCAGGCGCGCCTGGACGACCCGAGCAAGCGCTGGAAGTTCCGCCACGGCGACCTCGAGGATCGAAAGTTGTGGGGCCGGTTCCAGGCGGCCTATGAGGAGGCGCTGACCCGGACCTCGACGGAGATCGCACCCTGGTACCTGGTTCCGGCCAATCGCAAGTGGTATCGAAACCTGGTGGTTTCGAGCATTCTCATCGACACGCTTGAAACGATGGGCCCCAAATTCCCGGAGCCGGAGGCGAGCCTAGACGGGGTGATCGTCACCTGATCCGACGAAGCGGGAGGCGACAGCCCTGGCCTCCCTTTCCAATTCGATCTGGCGATAGGCGCCGCGGTGGCCCAGGCTCTGGCGACGCCCCTTCAGGTAGTCATTGAGGTATCTCCGAAGAAACCCGAAGACGCCAAACCTCCTCCATTGCCGGACATGGACCAATTCGTGGATGACCAAGGCCCCCAACCGTTCCTTGGGGCCGTAAAGCACCGCCGGGTCGACATAGACGGTGTCGAACAGCGTCATGGCCTGGATCCCCTTGCCCCACATCTTTCGCATTACCGCTGAAGCCGGGCGAAGCGCGACCTGTTCGGGCTGGACCGGCTGTATGAATGCCCGCAGCTCGGGGGTATCGAGCCCAGCGCCGGCGAGAGCAGCGGCGGCGTTCATCCCACCACGAAATTGATCAGGTTCGGTGGTCTCGAAACGACCTTGCGGATCTCGGCGCCCTCGACCCACCCCTGGACCTTCTCCAGGCCCAGCGCGACCCGCTCGGCATCCTCGGCCGAGATATCCGCAGGAACCTCGACTCTCCCCCGAACCTTGCCGTTCACCTGGACGACCATGGTCACGGTGGCCTGCGCAACAAGCTCGGGGTCCCATTCCGGCCAGGGCTCGTTGGCCAGCATCGTCCCGTGCCCGGTCCGCTCCCAGAGCTCATGGGAGATGTGAGGAGCCATCGGGGCCAGCAGCTTGACCAGGAACTCGACCACCTGGTCGAAGGTCTGCCGGTCGATGCCGGCCTGGGTTGCTTCGATCAGGCTGCTGGTCAGTGTCATCAAAGGCGGGATCGCCGTGTTGAAGACGAATCTTTCGATGTCCTCGGTCACCTTCTTTGCAGTGCGATGAGCCAGGGCCACCAGCTCCGGATCAGCTGGGCCCTCGAACCCATCCGTTTCGGTGACGACCCGCCACAAACGATCCAGGAAGCGCGAAGTCCCCTCGACGCCGTTGGTGTCCCAGGCGGCGTCGTCGGTCGGCGGTCCCATGAACAAGTGATAAAGCCGCAACGAGTCGGCGCCGTGGGAGGCGAACAGCTCCAGGGGGTCCACGACATTTCCCTTCGACTTCGACATCTTGGCCCCACCAAGGGTGATCATCCCCTGGGTGAACAACCGGGAGAACGGCTCGGTCACCGGGCTCAGGCCCATGTCGCTCAGGACCTTGGTGATGAACCTGGCGTAGAGGAGGTGGAGGATGGCGTGCTCGACTCCACCGATGTACTGGTCGACCGCCATCCAATAGCGGGCGTTCTCCTGCTCGAAGGCGACGCGCTCGTTGTGGGGATCGGTGAACCGCAGGAAGTACCAAGAGGAGTCGACGAAGGTGTCCATGGTGTCGGTCTCCCGGCGGGCACCGCCGCCGCAGGCCGGGCAGGTGGTGTGAACCCACTCGTCCGCAGTAGCGAGTGGTGACTGGCCCTTGGGGGCAAAGTCCTTTACGTCGGGCAGCAGCACCGGAAGCTGGTCCTCGGGCACCGGGACCAGGCCGCATGACGGGCAGTCGATCATCGGGATCGGAGAGCCCCAGTAGCGCTGGCGGGAGATCAGCCAGTCACGCAACCGGTATTGGACGGTTCCCAACCCGATCCCCTTCTCCTCCAGCCATTCGATGATCCGTTCCTTGGCGCCCATCTGCTCGAGCCCATCGAGGAACCCGGAGTTGATGGTCGGCCCCTCACCGGTATATGCCTCTCCTTCCCATCGCGGTGGCGGCTCGACGGTCCTGATGATCTCCAACCCATACCTGGCGGCGAAGTCCCAGTCGCGCTGGTCCTGACCGGGAACCCCCATGATCGCCCCGGTCCCGTAACCCATCAGCACGTAATCGGCCACGTAGATCGGAACCTGCTGGTCGTTTACCGGGTTGAGGGCGTAACGCCCGGTGAAGACCCCTGTCTTGTCCCCTTCGGCCATGCGCTCGATCTCGGTGGCCGAGGCCGATGCTGCGATGTACTCCCGGGCCTCCTGCTCGTTCTCGCTGCCCTCGATCAAGCTCCCCACCAGTGGATGGTCGGGAGCGAGCACGCAGAAAGTCATGCCGTAGATGGTGTCGGGCCGGGTGGTGAACACCTCGAAGCTCAGGTCGCCACCCGCCACCGCGATCGTGAATCGCGCCCCCTCCGACCGGCCGATCCAGTTGCGTTGCATGGTGCGCACCCGGTCGGGCCATTCGTCCAACTGGTCCAGGTCGTCGAGGAGTCGGTCGGCGTAGTCGGTGATCCTGAAGAACCACTGCGCGAGATTCTTCTTCTCGACGATCGTGCCGCAGCGCTCACAGGCCCCGTCGACCACCTGCTCGTTGGCGAGGACGGTTTGGTCCTTGGGGCACCAGTTGACCGGTGCCTCCTTCTTGTAGGCGAGACCCCGCTCGAAGAGTTGGAGGAACAGCCATTGGTCCCAGCGGTAGTAGTCGGGATGGTGGGAGGCCAGCTCACGATCCCAGTCGTACATCGCCCCCAGCTGCTTGATCTGACGGGTCATGGTGACGATCTGGGCCTCGGTGTTCTCCCGGGGGTTGACCCCGCTCTCTATGGCCGCGTTCTCTGCGGGCAGACCGAAACTGTCCCAACCCATTGGCGAGAGGACGTTGAACCCACGCATTGTCTTGTACCGGGTGAGGAGGTCCCCGAACGTGTAGTTGCGGATGTGGCCCTGATGCAGCGCACCCGAGGGATATGGGTACATGCAAAGGTTGTAGAACTTGGGCCGCGACGGGTCCTCGGTGGCGCGGAAGACCTTCTCAGACTCCCAGCGCTCCTGCCACTTGGCTTCGATCTTCTGGTGGTCGTAGGACATCGAGCCGATGAGGGTACCTCCACGTGATTGGGACGAATGCGGGCCATATACGATCCTGTGCCTATCCAATTACGGAGGCTTCCGGCATGAACCCAGAACGGGTCGGTGTTATCGGTGGTGGGTTGATGGGGTCGGGCATTGCCGAGGTCTTCGCCAGGGCGGGCAGCCAGGTCGTGGTCCATGAGATCGATGCGAATGCCGCCGAGGCGGCACAAGCCCGGATCGAAGCCTCGCTGGCACGGGCCGTGGAGCGAGGCAAGCTGGAGGCATCGTCACGGGACCAGGCTCTTGCCGGCATCATGGTGTCGACGGACCTTGCAGACCAGGCGGACCGTCGTCTTGTCATCGAAGCAGCCAACGAAAACGAAGCCCTGAAACGCCAGATCTTCGCCGACCTCGATGCTGTCGTCGTGGACCGGGACGCCATCCTCGCCTCGAACACCTCATCGATCCCCATCACCCGGCTCGCCTCGGTCACCAGTCGCCCCGATCACGTGGTCGGGCTGCATTTCTTCAACCCGGTCCCGATCATGGCCCTGGTCGAAATGGTGACAACGGTGATGACTGCGCCAGAGGTAGCGGCAAGGGCCAGGTCCTACGCCGAAGGCCTCGAAAAGACGGTCATCGAATCCAGAGACCGCGCCGGGTTCATCGTCAACATGCTTCTCGTCCCCTATCTCCTGGGTGGGATCAAGATGCTCGAAGCCGGCTTCGCCACTCGGGAGGACATCGACACCGGCATGCGTCTGGGCGCCAACCATCCGATGGGACCACTCGAGTTGTCCGATTTCGTCGGGCTCGACACCATGAAACTGATCGCCGATGTCCTCTTCGACGAGTTCAAGGACCCGATGTACGCCTCCCCACCTTTGCTCACCCGTTTGGTCGAGGCCGGCCTCCTGGGGCGGAAGACGGGCCGCGGCTTCTACGAATACGGCTGACCTCCGCCCACGCGTCGTGGTTGGGAAGGGCCAGCTGAAATGGTGGAGATCAAATGGGCCACACGGCCCATTGCCCAAGCGCCGGCTTTTGCGGAATTATCCACAGGGTAAGACGTGGGAGCTGGAGAAGGACCTGGGAGTCAGAGATGTTGGGCGATCGGGCCGTGGTGCTGGAAAGTCGGAGGACAGCCGCGACAGACAGTCTCGTGCCCATTTGTGCGATGCTCGAGACCGACCGTCATCTGCTCGGCACCTGGGATGAGACCTGGGCGAGGCTCTTCGCCATCGACTGCGCGTCGATCGTGTATCGCCTCCACGTGCCCGGGATGGACGAGGCGGCCCGTGATCTCATCCACCGTCTACTCCATCAGGCCCGGAAGCTGACTATCAGCGAGCGTCACGAGGAACTGGAGTCGGTGCAGCGGGCCCTCATGGCAGGTTTGCGCGCCTCTTCGGACATGACCCGGCCGGTGTGGCTGGTCGCCCTCAACTCGCTCCTGCCCGACCCTTTCCGAGCCGCTCTTTTCACGGTGGAGTCAGCACTCGAATCGTTTGGCGGACGCCCCAACCCGCGTCGTGACGCGGTCATCGAGTCGATGCGAAGCCGACTGCTTTCCCGAACCGAAGAGGCGGCTCTCCTGGGAAGCCGCCTCGCCTACGCCTGAACCGGTATCGCTCAGGACTCGGCGACCTTCTCCAACTCCCCCGTCCTCTCCAGAGAATCGGCAAGGTGAGGACGGGCCCCGCCCCTGACCACGAGCACCGGAACCGACGCCCGCTCGATGGCCGATTCACGAAGTGCGGAGAGAACACCATCGAGGACTCCAGCAGGGGCGACCACCATCACAGAGGTTCCTTCGACAGCCTCCAGGGCATGGGCCACACTCGGCTCCATCAGCAGCAAGGGCTCGACCTCGACCCCGAGGTTGGGTAGCTCGACCGGGATCGGGGATATGACCCTCAGCGGTCTGCGGTAACCCCGGGCCAGGCTTGCCGCCAGATCGAGAGCTGCGAAGTCGGCCGGCTCCCCTCGATACCACACCCCCACCGGGCCCGACCCCACTTCGCGGTAGGTGCTGGCACGGACCAGCACCGCCACATCACAGGAAGCGCTTTCCAGCAGCTCACCGGCGATCCCACCCAGGGGACGGTATCCCAGATAAGCCTGGTGGGAGCCGAGCAGGAGCATTCCCGCCCCCCTCCGCTCGACCAACCGGATCAACTCGGTCGAGGGCTCCGGCCCGACTGCTGTGACAATCTCGGCCTCGATTCCTTCGGCCTCCAAAGCGTCCTTCACCACCTCGAGCTCCTCGACGGCGTGGGCCTCGGCATCGTCCATGGCCGAGAGGTTGGCGCGCACTTGCTCGTAGCCTGGCGGCCTGACCACCGAGGCGAGAATGATGGTCGCCGGGGACTCGTCGAGCCAACGCAGCCGTCTGGCCAACTCCAGAAGAGGCCTTGCGGTGATCGGATCGGTGACTCCCACCATCACCCGGCGCTCGCGAGCAACGAGAGCCATCATCTCCCGGGTGACGTCACCGGCGAGATCCCGATCGATCTCCTCCCGCGGATAGAGCGTTGTGAGCAGCGGCGTCGTCATGAGAGTGGTGATCAAGGCCATCAGCACCAACATGGTGAACAGGGCCGGAGAGATGACCCCGAGACTCCGGCCGATCGTGAGAATCACGATTTCGGTGATGCCCCGGGCGTTCATCAGCACGCCAAGGACCGTCGAAGTGCGAAGGCTCTCTCCGTTGGCAAGACCGGCGATCATCGATCCTCCGAGTTTCCCGATGATGGCGATGGCAACGATCAACCCGGTCAGCCACCAGAGCTCCGCTCCCGAGACCAGGCCGATTCGAGTCGACAGCCCGACCACGGCAAAGAACACAGGAAGCAGGAACAACACGGTCACGTCCTCGAGCCGCTCGGTGATCTGAGCCGCAATCGAATGAGATCGTGGAAGCACGGCCCCGAACATGAAGGCGCCGAAAATGGCGTGGATCCCGATCGCCTCGGTGGCCCAGGCCGAGAGGAAGAGGGCCACGAATAGCCCGGACATGACTGTCGCCCCGATTCGACCCTTGTCGGGAGCGACCGACGCAACACGGGCGATCAAGGGGCGAACCACGAAGATCATGAACCCGACGAAGACCAGGGCCAGCAGCACCGTCAGAACGGCGTCGGCGGGGCCGGTGGCCTTAACGATTGCAACGACGACGGCCAGGATGCACCAGGCGGTGACATCGTCAACCGCGGCACAGGTGATTGCCAGGGCACCGATCCGTGTCCGGTGCAGACCGGTGTCGGTGAGGATGCGCGCCAGCACCGGGAAGGCCGTTACCGCCATGGCCGCCCCCATGAAGAGGGCGAAGCCGGTGAAGTCGCCACTTCCCACCAATGGGTAAATCAGGAGGGCGGCGGCCACGCCGAGGATGAAGGGCAGGACTATCGAATAGTGACTGACCAGGAGCGCGGTGCGCCCCGACCCTCGAATCATCTTGTGGTCGAGCTCGGCGCCGATCAGGAACATGAAGAAGATCAGCCCAAACAGAGCCAGGATCTGGAGGACATCGATCACCTCCGAGGGGAACAGGAAGGATGTGACCTCGGGGAAGAAGAGCCCCATCAAACTGGGCCCGAGAAGGATCCCTGCCACGATCTCCCCAATGACCCGGGGCTGGTTGATGCTGCGGAACAGCGACCCCAAGGCCCGCGCCGCCACGATGACCACGGCCACCGCCAACAGAACCCGGGCAACCATCTCGGCACCGTCCAGACCTTCCCCGGCAGTGGCATCGGCGGAGGACTCCTCACCGACGACGAAGACTTCGAGATCGCTGTCGCCGACGCTGACCACCCCTTCGAGGCTTCCATCCTCCAGGACCCGAGCCTCGAACAACGCAGGCTGCCCGGCGAGATCGGAGGTGTCTGCGCAGCTGCCGGTCAGATCCCCACGCCCGCTCTCCCGGTCGATCTCCCCGCCGACGATCCTTGGACCCAGATCCTCGGTCTCATCGCCGTGGGACCCGGGAACGTGAAGGTCGAGGAACACCCCGGACTGGACCGTGGCGACCCGTTCTCCGAGACATGACACTCCGTTGCCCTCCACGGCTCCCAGTGGAGAGGCCTGAGGTGCGGGGATGATCTCATTCCCCCGGGGGAGAACCAGCGCCAAACCCACGGCAGCGACCACCAGGATGCTGGCGTAGGTGAACACCGGGAGGAAACGACGACGCCGGTTCAAAAGAGGTGTGGTCATAGGCGAGCTGTCATCACAGGGATGAGGACAAGTTATGAACTACAAGCTACGGCCCACAAGTTCCTGGGTGGGCTGTCGAAGGTCGGCAGCGCTCACGCCCGAACCTTTTCAACCAATCTGACCTAGATCCAGGGTCAACCTATGGTGGTGACGATGTCAGAGGCCATCAAGCCTCGAAGGGCGAGTCTCGTCGTTGCATTGGTGGTGGCGGCCGTGATCGTCCCCGGGGAGCGGGCGAGCGCCCAAGCAGTCCCGTGTCCCACCGACATCCAGACGGCGTCGGTGGCACCTGCTCCCGAGTTCATCCCGTCGGCTGTGTCCAGCAACAGGGCCCGGAACTGGCTGCGGCTCCACCCAATGCCGATCTCCGGCCTGGTACCGACCGTTCCCAATCCTCCCAAACCGGTGGTGGATCGATACCTGGAGCAGTTCGGAGCCAACGTGGTCCACTTGTGGATGGAGGGCCCAGGTCAGGCGGAAGGCTGGCTCCAGTACCGACGGGGCACTGGTTTCATCACCTGGCTCTCCCCTGACGGAACATCGGTCGCATGGAACGGCTCGCAGTTCGTCGATACCGGGCAGTTGATGGGTGGGCTGGCACCGTCGACACCAGGCAGAATCGGGTTCCAGGTCGGGGATGAGCCAAACTCCGCTCAGGGCATGACGCAGATCGCGGCCGGAATCGACCGGATACGGGCGGCCGACCCAAATGCGCTCCTCTTCACCAATCTCACGTACTGGCTGCCCAACTTCGGCGAGATGGTGCAGCAGTACGTCTCCTCTGTCGACGCCGACGTGGTCCTCACCGGTGAATACAACTTCGAGGCCTCTCACTACACCGTCCTCGAGACATTCCGAAGGGCGGGCCTGGCCATGGGTGTGCCGTACTGGCAGTATCTCAATGCCTACGTTGGCCAGGAGACCGACTGTCAGGTCACTCATACCCGTTCAGACCTCTTGTGGCAGGCGATGGCCGGGCTCACCTACGGATACACCGGTCATTTCTGGTTCATCTACCAGGCGGCGGCGGTCGGGCACGAGTCAGCTACAAACTGGGGTGGCTCGATCCTGCTTCAGCCCACGGGGACCTGGGATGCCTCCCCCACCAGCTATCACGGGATAGTTGGCGACATCAACCAGCGCCTAGCCAACCTGGGCAAGGCGGTGACCAGATTGACTTCGACGGACGTGCGTTTCGTCCGGGCCGATCATCCTCTGAGCGAACAACCGATCGATACTCAAACTTGGTCGGCTGGCGCTGGTGGGTTTCCCTATCTCGTCGGGGTGGCGCCCGCTCCCGGCCAGGCCCCCTTGGAGGTCCTGCTCGGCTTCTTCATCGATGAGTTCGGCGAGCGCTACGTGGTTGTGCAAAATGCGCGACACACCCACTCGACACGTCGACCCAATCCACCCTTACCGGGCTCAGACTCGGTAGGCACGATCCATCTGACGTTCGACTTCGGAAGCGCCCCCGCCGGGCTGCCAACGAACCGGATCCGCGTCTTGCGCTCGGTCGACGGCGTCCGGGGCGATCTGCCGCTCACGAACCTCGGCGGAAGTTTGCGTCGTGCCGACATCATCCTCGAGGCTGGCGATGCCGTAATGCTCAAGTACGCCACCGGGAGAGACTTCGTCCTTGGCCCGGCTCGTGAGAACGTCGGGCTGGTAGATCCGACCACAGGTATCTGGTACCTACGCCGGGGCGACCAGGTGACCTCCTTCTTCTATGGGAACCCCGGAGACACACCCTTTATGGGAGATTGGAACTGCGACGGCATCGACACCCCAGGCCTCTACCGGCGCTCCGACGGCTTCGTGTACCTTCGCGACTCAAACACCCAGGGCGTGGCCGACATCCGCTACTTCTTCGGCAATCGGTCGGACCTCCCGATCGCCGGAGATTTCGACGGTGACGGCTGCGACACCGTTTCCCTCTACCGCCCGTCGGAGGGCAAGGTTTACGTCATCAACAGACTCGGATCCGGTGCCTCCGGCGTCGGGGCCGCCGACCTGTCGTATTACTTCGGCAACCCGGGGGACAAACCATTCGCCGGTGATTTCAACGGGGACGGCATCGACACGATCGGTCTTCATCGCGAAACGACCGGCCTGGTCTATTTTCGTAACACTCACACCCAGGGCGTCGCCGACCACCAGTTCTTGTTCGGAAACCCGGCAGACCTGCTCGTCGCCGGAGACTGGACGGGAGTCGGCTTCTCCACTCCGGCGCTATTCCGACCGAACGGGGCCCGTTTCTTCCTCCGGCACACCAACACCCAGGGGGTGGCCGACAACTCGTTCCCTATGGGCAACCCGGGCTGGCTCCCGGTGGCAGGGTCATTCGGCTGATCCATACCATTTGCTCTGACCGCGTCACCCGAATCGGTCGGTTCGTCGTCTGTAGAGCATGAAACTCCGATGGATCTATCTCGGCCTCATGGTGGCGTTGACCATCGCGGTCTTTGTGTTTCAACTACTAGGAAGCACCGAGGTGGCCGGGCATGCCTTCTTTCATCTGATATTCGCCGCCGGGATCCTGGTCTTGATGTGGTTCATACCACGCCCGGTGTCGGCTCCGAATCGATGGCTGTGGAGGGGAGGCTGGGCGCTCTCGGCGGCCTGGTGGATCGAGGCCCTGGGCGCTTTCGGATACGACGATCAGGCAACGTCGGCCGTGCCCGGACTCTATTCGGTTCACGATCTCGCTTGGATCGTCCTCTTACCGGCGCTGATAATCGTCATCGGATCGGCATGCGCTCTGGTTTGGGTGAGGCTGCCCCGGCCGGCAGCGGTTGCCGTGGTCGCAGTCGTTTCTACCGGCAGCCTCTTTCTGATCGCCACGGCGATCGGACTTGCTCCATAGACCGAACCAGCGTGAACCGGTTACGTTCTGCCCTGAGATCGCACCGAAGCCTGACAGGGGTGGTGGACGAGCGCTATCCGCTCGGTGGCCAGATGAGGTCGACACCGCCCTTCTCGATCAGGGACTCGACCGCGGCGCGTAGCTCCCCCGAAGCGATCCGGCCTTCCAAATAGAGGCCCGGACAGGAGGTCGCGGCGTAGTCCCCGTGACCGGCGATGGTGGCGGGCGAGACGTCGTAGTGCTCGGAGGCCCAGGCCAACACCTTGCCGAGAGACTCGAACTGGGCCGCGGTGGGTCTCTCCACCTCGAAGTTGCCCTCCACCACCACCAGGAAATGGCCGGTGGTGTCATAACTGGTCGCGGTATCTCCCCGGAAGGCGGAGTCCCTTCCCTCGTAGATGGTGCCGTCGATCCCGATCAACAGGTGATAGGCGATGTCGGGCCAACCTTGACCTGACATGTGCCAGTTCTGCCATCCCCGAAACTGGGAAGGGCCGGTCACTCCCACCTGATCTCCGGCATGGTGGACGGTCAGCCTGGTGATGGTATGAGGCACCATTCGCTCCAACTCCGGCGGGCGGGCACCCCAGTCGCCCCGCGACACCACGGACACCGCGGGGATCGGAGGACATCCGGGTGGTGGGGTGCCTCCTCCGGGTAGGACTCCGAAGTTTCCGGCGACGGGTAGTCCGGTGCGCAGCCCGTAGGTGAGTGTCTCGTCGGCTACCCCCTGAGTGTTGGTGTAGCGGAGGTAACTGGTGCAGTTCGAGGGACGGAACAGTCCCACCGTTTCCGGTCCCGGGGCACCGCGGTTGGCCCATTCGGCGGCGACCATCTTGTCCCCCGGATCACCGAAGATGAACTGGCTGTCGGCGACGCCTTGGGTGTGGGTAAACCGGAAGTAGACAAGACCGGTGGATTCACGGTGGAGACCGACCTCGTCGATCCCATCGTCGTCGAAATCCCCGACGTAGGGCTTGTCTCCAGGGTTGCCGAAGAAGTAGGAGAAGTCGGCTGCTCCGAGACCGCCGTCGTTGGCGCCCAAGGCGTTGATGATGAACACCCGACCCTCCGACGGCCGATAGATAGACACCGTGTCATCGCCGTCACCGTCGAAATCACCGGCCAGGGGAATATCTCCGGGGTTGCCGAAGAAGAACCGGATGTCAGCGACCCCTTGGCTGTTGGAGTTGCGCAGGTAGACGAACCCGTCGGACTGTCGGTACAAGCCCGGGGTCTCGTCGCCGTCACCGTCCCAATCCCCGACGAACGGAAGATCGCCGGGGTTGCCATAGAAGAACCTGGTGGTGGCTCCGTTAGCCGGGTCGCGGAGATACCACTCCCCGGTGGCGGTGTCGACGATCCCGATCGAACCTTCCTGAGCAAGAGCCGGGGCCGCGGCTCCTAGAAGGAGGGCTACTGCCGCCAGTGCGGAGACAAAACGACGCATTCGGCTCCCATAACCACTCCCCAGCTAAGCCCCCACCCGCCGGTCGGATGATCCGTCGGCGAGAGGACTCGATTCTTGTTGTTGAGAGGGTACGGACCCTTGAACGCGAAACCTACTCCATGAGGAGGGGAACCCCGATGAGCTCCCCGGTGATGACGATGCCGACCAACAGCCCGACCAGTGTCGAAAGGATGACGCCGATCGACCGGTCATGCTCCCGGATCATCGCAAGGACTCCGCTCACCAGCGCAGAGAGCCCACCAACGACCGCGAACAGAGCGGGGCCGGCCAGCCACCAATTGTCGAAGAAGGTATCGAATTCACCCCTATCCTGCCCCGAAAGTGTCACCAACCATAAGGTGATTAGACCCACGCCGAAAACCCCGGCCGAGCCAACCGACCAGCGGCCAAAGCGCTCAGTCGGCCAGAAATGGATGTGAAACTGCCGGTCACCTGTACTTGTGGTCATATCAGACCTCCATTCACCCATTCAATTACTCCACGAAGCCGCAGGAAACCAGGGCCGATTGGCACCTTTGAGCAGGAGAAGGGGCGCCGCTCATCCGCCGTTTCGCGATCTCGAATTGAGCCGGAAGACCGGCGGCCGCGGTTAGGGCTTGAGTTCAAACACAAGCAACGCTCTTCCCCCTTCCTCCAAGGCGCATTGTTTTTCGCGCTCCAACTCATCGGAGATGAGCCCGGCGTAGGCTCGCAAATAGGTCTTCAAAGGGGGTGACCGCTCGAAAGAACATCGATGTGACCACCATTTAGACGAACACTGGAGAGCACCATGCCAATCGTTGACGAGAGCATCATCATCAACCGCCCGCGCACCCAGGTTTTCGCCTTCGCCGCCGATCCGGAGAACGTACCGCTGTACAGCTCGAACCTCATTGAGTTCAAACAGCTCACACCGGGACCCGTGCAGAAGGGCACTCAGGACGCGGGAGCGGTCAAGGTCGCCGGAAAGAGAATCGACTGGACCACCGAGATCGTCGAGTTCGAAGAGGATCGGCGCTCGGTGAGCCGCAGCATCGACTCTCCTATCGCCTTCGAGATCGACTTGACCTATGAGGATGTCGAGGGCGGCACCAAGGTCCTTTGGCACCAAGAGTCGGATTCCTTCGGCGGCTTCTTTGGGAAGCTGGCCGACCCACTGGTAAACCGGATGTACGCCAAAGACGTCCGTTCCAACCTGGAGAAGCTCAAGGAACTCCTGGAAGCCGAGTAAGAGCACCAGGAGGTGATTAACCAAGAAAAAGCTCCGACAAATCGATCGGATTGTGGGGCTGGATTCAAGGCATCAAAGGCTGTTGACCGCCGATGCGTGGGCGACCAGGCGCTGACGTTGCGCCTCCGCCTCGCCGGCCAGCGCGGCCGCTCCGTACCAAGCGACTGAGACCTGCGTCTGCATTGCGTCCTCAAGATCGGCCCGAAGTTCGGCCCGCATCGATAAACGGCCCAGACCGGGATGCTTGGAGCTCCGAGCGAAGGCTTCGAACGGGCGCCACTCCAGGATTTCCTCGACCGAACTGAGCCTTTCGGCAGCACAACTACTCAAGGTTCCGACTCCGCGGCGCCCGCCTGGAGACTCCTCATCGATGCTCAAGAGCCCTTCCCAGGCCTGCCGCCGATGCGGCGAGGTGAGTTCCTCCCATACGGTCATCGGCGGAGCCGATACCTGAAGAGCCACCAGAGCCAGGCCGCCGCGATATGCCGGTATCTCGAAGAGCTCGGCGACCTCCACCGGCCTCAGGGCTGAACCGGGTGAAGGCCCCGCCCCTGAACTAGCTTTGGTCGCCAGGAGGATACGGGATGCGACGGTACAGCCCTCTGGTCGCGGCAATCGTGCTGGCTGCATGTTCAGCCGGTGGAACCGCGAGCGAGGCCTATGTGCGCCGGACGGCCGATGAGTTCAGCACGCTGGTTGCGTCCGTAGATGCCGCCTGGAACAGCAAGTCGATCGATGGGATCCGCCAGATCTACACAGAGGACGTCGTGCACGACGAGGGGAGCTCACTCAACCACTTCGAGGGGATCGACGCCATCCTCGCCATGGCCACCGTGCTCTTCCCTTCGCTGCCGGGTAACCAGGCGACGGACCTGCTCTATGTGGGAATGGACGCGGGAGTGGGTATGTCCGGAAGCGACGGCGTGCTCGGGATCGCCCGGGCGACCAACGAGGGCCCTCTCGAAGAGATCGACGTGCTCCGCGTAACCGAAGGCAAGGTCTCCTCCTGGACCGCCTTCTTCGCCGACGGACGATTCAGTGAAGCCGGTGCACTGCCGGATCTCTACGCAATTGCCTGGTCGTCTGGCGATCCGCAAGCGGTGGGGAGCCTTTACGCGGCGACTGCCGTGCGGGTCGATAGCCTGTTCGGCGACGAAGCGGACGGGCGAGAGGCCATCGTTCAGACGGCCCGCAACTTCATCGAGCGGCACCCGGGAGCAGGTTGGGACTTGATCCTTGCCTTCGGCGACGTGGGAACCTACCAGGATCCGGCGCCGCGCGGCGGCATCTACGAAATCACCGCACCAGGGCCGAACGAGGAGCCATGCCGGGTGACGGTGGCCGTGGTTTTCGATTACGAGGCGAGGGAGATCACCGAGGAATCGGTCTTCTACGACGCCGACTCACTGCTCGCTTGCGAGTGGTTGAACTGAACGTCGCCGCTCTCCTTCCGCTCAGTGCCGATGCACCCTCCTCGGGTAAGTATCCCAGTCAAAGGCATCGCCGTTGAGGACCACGCTCTCTTGTGAATGGGGACGGATTCCCTCAGAGCAGCCAAGATTCCGGTTGGCTTGATCCGATTGACTCGGTCTTCGATAGGAGATTGAACTCGAACGCTGGCGGACGCTGGCGACCTCTTCGCGGACTCGAGGTGGAATCCGCACTCGGCGAACCACTCCCGTGATCGACGAAATCCCCCACTAGTACTTAGGGATTCTCGGAAGTGGAGCTGAGGGGATTTGAACCCCTGACCCCTTGACTGCCAGTC
>DATDPP010000024.1:0-3123 GCA_035292685.1 Acidimicrobiia bacterium | reverse complement strand
ACTCTCGAGGTGATCACCCCATCGCGGGAGATCGTCGACCACAAAGGTTAGAAGCCGGGGATCGGCCTCTGCCCCCTCCACCAGCTCCATGTGTTGACCCCGGGAGGGCTCGAGGATGGCCCGGGCCACCCCACCCGCCGGGGTTCGAACATGTGAGAACCCGAGCTTGTCCTCGTAGAAGGCCAATGCCTCGGGGAGTGAGCTCACCCCGAGCCGGATCCGCGTCGCTGCGATGCCACCGGGCGCCCGCACCGGGCCCACCCCCGCGATGACCGACTTGGCCTCCTCCAGGGTGAATCGCCCAGCGGTCACCTCACGTCCCACTATCACCCCGTCGAGGTAGCGGCCCGACGCCTCGAGACGAACCAACGTCCGGAGGTCCTCCAAGTCGCGGACCCCCCCGGCCGCGATCACCGGCTGTTCCACGGTGGCGAGGGCGGAGGCGAGTATGTGGAAGCTGGGGGGCTCGGCAAGGGCGTCCCGCCCGGCCTCGGCGATCAGAAAGGAGACGACACCGGCCGAAGACATCTCGATCAGCACTTCTTCCAGATATCGACCGCTGTTCTGAGTCCAGCCCTTGGTTGCGATCTCCTCGTCCGGTCGGACGTCGATCGAAACCACGATCCGACCCGGGTTCTCCCGGCACAGGTCCCACACCATGTTCTGGTTCTCGATGGCGGCGGTGCCCATGACGATCCGCCAGGCGCCCGTCTCGATGAGACGCGCCGCCTCCCCTTCGGACCTGACCCCACCTGCCACCTGCACCGGGACCGTGGCCTCCCGCATCAGCCGATCGATGAGATCGCGGTTGCGGTAATCGCCATATGCGGCGGCATCGAGGTCGACGATGTGAAGGATCTCGGCGCCCTGATCGACCCAGTTCTTGGCCCGCCCGATGGGGTCGTTGTCCAGTGCGATCGCATCGTCGAGACGCCCTTTCGGGAGACGCACCGACAACCCGCCCAATATGTTGATCCGGGCGTACAGATCCATGCCGGCAAGCTAGCGATCCGGGTTGAACGAACGGCTTCCTAATGCAGGGCGTCACACATCCGTGACGCGATGCATTCCGTTCGTTAACCGTGGTTCCCGTCGGCTATCCCGAGGGCAGCCTCCGCCGAATCCAGGGTCTGGCCCCTGGCCACCACCGGGGCGAACAGGTCTCCGTACCGCTGGAGACGGTCCCAGAGGTTGGCGATGGTGACATCCCCGTTCTTCACCGTGCTCACCTCTTCCCAGGTGAGGGGGGCGGCCACCGGTGCCCCGGGGCGGGGCCGCACCGAGTAGACCGAGGCCACCGTCTGTCCAAAGGCGTTGCGGTTGTGATCGACGAACACCCTGCCTTTGCGCTTTGGTTTGTCCCATTCCATGGTGATGTCGTCCGGATTGGCCGCCGCCAGATAGGCCCCCACCTCCCCCACGAACCTCCGCACTCGCCCGTAGTCGTGTTCGGGCTCCAGCGGCACATAGACGTGCAGCCCCCGTGATCCCGACAGCTTGGGATACCCCACCAGCCCCAGTTGGCCCAAGGCGATCTCCAGCAGCCGGGCGGCCGCGACCACCTGCTCCCATCGGGAGCCTTCGGAGGGATCGAAGTCGAAGATGGCGTAGTCGGGCCGATCCAGGCTCTCGGAAGTGGAGTGAAAAGGGTGGACTTCGACACACCCCATGTTGGCGAACCACATGAGGGCCTCCCGAGAATCGGCGAGCAGGAAGTCGATGATCCCCCCCTGAGAGTCGGAGGGGACCGGAGCTTTCTTCATCCACTCCGGCTGATGACCAGGAGCCCGCTTCTCGTAGAACGAAGGCCCATCGATGCCGTCGGGGTACCGGCTCATCGAGATCGGGCGACCGGCGAGATGTGGCAGCAGCACCGGCGCCACCGAGGCGTAGTACTGGATCAGGTCGCCCTTGGTGTATCCGTCGTCCGGGAAGAAGGGCTTGTCGACGTTGGACAGCCTGAGCGGGCGCTCCAATCCAACAGGATGGAAGAACTGGCCTTCGACCCGCACCGCCACCGGATCGGGGAACTCGATGCCCGAAATGCTGAGGAGACGGTCGCCCTGGGCCAACGGCGCTTCCCGGCCGATGACCTGTCTCGCCTCTTCCCATATCGCATCGTGACTTTCGCATTCCCTTGCCTCCGAGATGAGGTTCATGGAGACCCCCGCCTCCAACGCAGCCTCGAGAAGTGGGGTCACCCGGAGTGAGCCCTTGCCATATCGGATATGGCGGATCTCGCCGCTCTTACCGAACTCGTTGTCGGTGAATTGGGCATGAAGCGGTTGGATCATCCAACCCGGGAAGGAGTCTTTCAGGAAGGCGAACACGGAGAGGAACGCCTCCTTGGAGGTCAGACCACCCCCGGTGATGGCGTGGACGTGGGCCCAGTCGATGACCGGCCGAACGAAGCTGAATTCGGCCGCGAGTTGGGCGATGTCGCCGAGAGAGCCGAAGGAGCGCTCGCTCCCGGCGGTTTCCAACCCCAAACCGACCCCCAGCGAAACCACCTTGGTTTCCACCGCCCCCAGACGCGAGCGAACCCGCTCCATGAGGACGGCCGGATCCTCACCGTGGGTGTTCCCCAGATGGGCGACGATGACCGGGGCGCCCAGCGCTTTGCCCAGCTTCATCGTGTGCTCCAGGGCGGCCAGACACTGCGCCCCTTTCTCCTCCTCTTCGACGGTCAGCACTGCGAAATAGGGGGCGTGGATCGAGAGCCGGATATCGCGCTCGGCGGCCAACTCGCCAAATGTCCTGCAGCGCTTCTCCTTCCAGGGAAAACCGGTGACAAAGGGCAACTCGAGGGCACGATGACCCTTGTCGACCAGACCGTCGAGGAAGACGGATTCCTCCACCTCCTCGGGAGGCAGATTCGAGATGCCGAACCGGATCGAGGTCACCGCTCAAGGGTAGGGAACGTGCTTCCGCTGACGTGCTGACAGCGTGCCTCCGTTACCCTTTCCCCACCAGGGTCTCTAGCTCAATTGGTAGAGCAGCGGGCTTTTAACCCGTTGGTTGTGGGTTCGAGTCCCACGGGACCCACCTCGGAAAGGTCAAGTGTCGCTTGGCCTTTCCGGAGGTCGCCTTCATCCGTTGCTGGATCCCTGTCCGTCTTTGTCC
>DATDPP010000023.1:0-4145 GCA_035292685.1 Acidimicrobiia bacterium | reverse complement strand
GAGGGCGGCCGAAGAGAGGAAACTGCAGGAGAAAGTGCCACAGGAGCCGACCGATGCCGACTGATCTTCCCGGGTCACCGCTGACACCGGATATCGCGTCATTGGCGCCTGCACTGCGAACCCGATCCACGGCGGCTGCGTACCTGGCACTCACCAAACCACGCATCATCGAGTTGCTCCTCATCACCACCGTCCCGGCGATGGTGCTGGCGGCGGGCGCCTGGCCGGGGGCATGGATCCTGATCACCACCCTGATCGGGGGGACCCTGTCCGCAGCCGGCGCCAACGCGCTCAACAACTACTTCGATCGCGACATCGACGAGGTGATGCGGCGTACCAGGGGCCGGCCGCTGGCCCGACACGAGGTGGCTCCCCGCAACGCCCTCGTCTTCGGCATTTGCCTCGGAATCGTCGGCTTCGGATGGCTGTGGGCCACGACCAACCTCCTTGCCGCCGCCATCTCGACCGCCGCCCTGCTCTTCTACGTCCTCGTATACACGATGTTGCTGAAGAGGTCGACGACCCAGAACATCGTCATCGGTGGCGCGGCCGGGGCGACTCCGGTGTTGGTGGGTTGGGCCGCGATCACCGGTGGGGTAGCCCTGCCCGCCTGGGTTCTGTTCTTGATCGTCTTCTATTGGACCCCACCTCATTTCTGGGCTCTCGCCATCCGCTATCGGGAGGACTACGCCCGAGCCGGGGTGCCGATGCTTCCCGTGGTGGTCGGAGTCGAGGCCACAACGAGGAAGATGCTCCTGTACACGGCTCTCATGGTTGGCGTCACCTTGCTCCTGGTCCCGGTGGCGGGAATGAGCTGGATCTACCTGCTGGCCGCAATCGGACTTGGCGCCTGGTTTCTCTGGGACTCCTGGAGGGTCTATCTGCACCCGGATGAGGCGATGCGTCTCTTCACCACCTCGACGGTCTATCTCGCGGCACTCTTCGCCTCGGTGATGCTGGACGTCCTCATCAGATGAAACGCCTTCTGCTGACCCTTGCCGGTGCGCTTGCGCTGCTCGCTGCCTGCTCTTCCGAGGCGGGGACTCCGTTTGGCATCATCGCCTCGTCACCGGTGAGCATCGGAGTCGGCGAGCAGCGGGTCATGTTCGGGCTGATCGACCAGGAGACCAATGAATACCTGGCCTCCCCCGACCACCCAGCCACGGTCACCCTTCGGGACGAGAACGGCGCCCCCATCGAGACCTTCCCCACCGAGTTCATGTGGACCGTGGAGGATGTCCGCGGCCTGTATGTCGCCCAGATGGTGATCCCCGAGGCGGCCACCTATCAGGTGACAATCGACGCCGAGGGATTCACCACCGCAGGCCCGATGGGTTTGGTGGCGGTCGACGACCCCTCAGTGATCCAGGCAGGTGATTCGGCTCCGTTGTCCGAGACCCGGGTTTCCGCCGACTACCCGGACCTTGGCCTCATCACCTCGGATCCTGACCCCGACCCCGCCATGTACCAGCTGTCGGTCGCCGAGGCGGTGACGGGCGGGAACCCGGTCGTGATCGTCTTCGCCACACCGGGGTTCTGCGCCAGTGCCACTTGTGGGCCCCTTTTGGATCAGGTCAAGAGCCTCCGCGAAAGCTACCCCGGTGTCGAGTTCATCCACGTCGAGATCTACGAGGACCTCTCGGTGACCGACCAGAGCCAGCTGACCCCGGTGGCGGCGGTCGGCGAATGGGGTCTGCCTTCCGAGCCGTGGGTGTTCGTCGTCGACAGGTTCGGTGCTGTCACCGCCGCTTTCGAAGGTGCGGCACGTGACGAGGAGCTCAGCTCGGCGATCGAGGCTGTCGCCCCCTGAAACGGGCTGATCCGCCTAAGTTGGTCGCTCGTTGGCGAGGTCCGTATGATGCCGACCCGATGGCCCCGTCCCGTCAACGTCTTGCACGCCTCGGCGCAGTGGTCGGGTCGGCCCTCGTTCTCAGTGCCTGCTCGCTGATCGGGATCGAGGACGCCCCACTCACCGCGCTGGACCCCAAGGGGCCTTTCGCCCAACGCGAGGACGACCTGTTCTGGCCGGTGTTCTGGATCGCGACCGCGGTCTTCGTCCTGGTTCAGGCGGCGATCCTGGTCGCGGTCTTTCTGTTTCGGGACCGGGAGGGCGCCAAGGAGGCCAAACAGCTTCACGGGAGCCCCAAACTCGAGGTGCTGTGGACCGTGATCCCCGCTCTGATCCTGGCCGGGATCGCAGTCCCAACCACCGCCGCCGTCTTTGATCTCACCGAGTGCGGTGAGGGTGCGATCGAGATCGATGTGATCGGTCACCAATGGTGGTTCGAGTACCGCTACCCCGAAGCCGGTGTGGCCACGGCGAACGTGATGGTGATTCCCGCCGGCCAGGAAGTTTGCGCCAAGCTGACCTCCGACGATGTGATCCACAACTTCTGGATCCCTGCCCTCAACGGGAAGCGCTACGCGATCCCGGGCCAGACCACCGAGCTTCGGCTCCAGGCCGACGACCCCGGAGAGTTCTGGGGTCACTGTGCAGAGTTCTGCGGGCTGTCCCACTCCCTGATGCGAGCCCGGGTCCAAGCCCTTCCCCCAGCCGAATACGAGGCATGGCTGATGGAGCAGCTGGAGCCGACACCTCTCCCGGCCGAGGGAACCCCCGAGTACGACGGGTACCAGGTATTCCTGTCCAGAGCCTGCACCCAATGTCACACGGTGCGCTTCGATGACGATACGGCCTCGAACATCGTTCCCGACGATGCCTTCTCCGGTCCCGAGCTCACCCATTTCGCGTCCCGCAACGTCTTCGCCGGGGCCACTCTCCCTGACGAGGGCCAAACCCGAGAGGATGCGCTCAAGGAATGGCTCTCGGATCCGCCGTCCTACAAGCCCGGTAGCTTCATGCCCAACCTCGCCCTGACCGAGCAGGAGATCGACGACCTGATCATCTGGCTGGAGAGCAACCAATGACCGCCACCGCCGAGCGCCAGACCACGATCTTCCGCCGGCCGTCGGCCAAGACCGGCATCTGGTCGTGGGTGACGACTGTCGATCACAAGCGGATCGGCATCATGTACGGCTACGCGGCCTTCACCTTCTTCATCATCGGTGGGATGGAGGCTCTGCTGCTGCGGATCCAGCTGGCCCAGGCCAACTCCGAGTTCCTCACCGCAGGCGCCTACAACGCTCTGTTCACCATGCATGGCACCACCATGATCTTCCTCTTCGTGATGCCGGCCTCCGCCGCATTCATGAACTACCTGCTCCCGCTGATGATCGGAGCCCGGGATGTGGCCTTCCCCAGGTTGAACGCCCTGTCGTGGTGGGTCTTCTTCTTCGGCGGGATCTTCCTCTACTCGACCTTCATCTTCGGGACTTCGCTGGCCCCGGTGGGGGCCGCCGGCGTGCCCGGCAACCTGGCCCCGGGGGGTGGGCCCGGTAGTCTCAACTTCCTCGCCAATTCGCCCGATGCAGGGTGGTTCGCGTACCAGCCCAACGCCGGTCCCCTCTACTCGTCGGGCACCGCCATGGACTTTTGGGCGCTGGGGTTGCAGATCCTCGGCCTCGCCTCGTTGGTCTCCGCGGTCAATTTCCTGGTCACCATCTTCAACATGCGGGCCAAGGGGATGCGTCTGCTCCGGATGCCGGTGTTCGTCTGGATGTCGATGGTTGTCGCCTTCCTCTTGCTGTTCTCGATCCCGATCATCGCGGTGGCCCTGTTCATGGTGACCTTCGATCGTCAGTTCGGGTCGCTGTTCTTCGCCCCGGTGGGTGGGGGAGACCCAGTCCTGTGGCAACATCTCTTCTGGCTGTTCGGCCATCCCGAGGTGTACATCCTGGTCTTGCCTGCGATGGGAATGGTCTCCGAGATCCTCCCCACCTTCTCTCGCAAGCCGCTCTTCGGTTACTCGGCAGTGGTTTTCGCCGGCGCCGCCATCGGCTTCCTCGGCTTCGGGGTCTGGGCCCATCACATGTTCTCCTCGGGGATCACCCCGGTGGCGCAGGCGGCGTTCGGGCTGTCCACCATGACCATCGCCATCCCCACCGGGATCAAGATCTTCAACTGGCTGGGGACGATGTGGATGGGTCGAATACGTCTCACCACCTCGATGCTGTTCGCCATCGGGTTTGTGGCCATGTTCACCATCGGCGGTCTGTCCGGGGTGACCCACGCCGTGGTGCCCTCG
>DATDPP010000022.1:0-69059 GCA_035292685.1 Acidimicrobiia bacterium | reverse complement strand
GGGGTCAATCCTTCGGTCTCCCCGGAAACCGGTATCTCCGGTGGTAGTGCCCAGATCACCTTGGGTCAAGGCTCGGACTCCCAGCAGGAAGCGACGGATCTCGCGGTCGTTCTCCGTTACGGGTCGCTCCCCGTCGACTTCGAGGTGTCAGCCGTGCGAAAGGTGTCAGGGACGCTGGGCGCCGACTCGTTGCAGGCCGGGGTGATTGCCGGCCTGCTCGGACTGCTATTGGTCGCGATCGTGCTCCTCCTGGCTTATCGATCGTTGGGGCTGGTGGCCGTCATCGGGCTGAGCATCTTTGCGACCGTGCTGATCACCATCTTCGGCTTGCTGGGAGAGTCGGTCGGCTTCACGCTGACCCTGGCCGGCGTGACCGGGCTCATCGTGTCGATGGGCATCTCCGCCGACACCTACATCGTGTATTTCGAGAGGATCAAGGAAAAGCTGCGCCAGGGCTTTCCTGTTGAACAGGCGAGCGCGGATGGATTCCGCATCGCCTTCCGAACCATGCTCACCGCCAACACGGTGAGCCTCCTGGGTGCCGTGCTGCTTTGGGCTCTTGCCGTCGGCGCGGTGAAGGGGTTTGCGATCTCACTTGGCATCGGGACGGTGCTCGATCTGGTGGTAGCCCTCGTTTTCACCCGACGGGCGGCCGGCGTGCTCGCCGAGACCCGGCTCGGATCTAGCGGATCGTTCAGCATCGAAGGGGCAGCCCGGTGAGCGAAGCCGGATTCCTGAGGAGAATGGATCGCGGCGAGACGACGATCGATTTCGTCGGGCTGCGCCGGAGGTGGTTCGTGCTGTCGGCGGTGTTTATCGTCGTCAGCCTCGGCAGCCTCGCCTTCAGACAGCTCAACCTCGGGATCGAATTCGTGGGCGGTCTCGGCATCCAGTCGCCAAACCCGGCCGGTGCCGACGTGGGCGAGATTCGTGACGCCTTGAGCGAAGTCGGTGTGACCAGCCCGACCATTCAACTTCTCGATGACGGTGCCGCGGTCCGGGTCACCACGGAAGCACTGGAGAACGATGTTGTGATCGATGCCGTCGGCGCCGTGGCGGAGGTGACCGGTTCTGAGCTATCGGAGATCTCGACCGAGGCCGTCGGTCCCAGTTTCGGAGCTCTCGTCTTGCGGCGCGCTCTGCTCGCGTTGGGAGTGTTCCTCGGGGCGGTGATCCTGTTCATCACCTGGCGAATGGAGTTCAAGATGGCCATGGCCGCCATCGTCGCCGTCATCCACGATCTGATCATGACAGTTGGCATCTACTCGATCACCGGGTTCGTGGTGACTCCGGCAACTGTGGTTGCCATCCTGACGATCCTGGGGTATTCGCTGTATGACGGGGTGGTGGTCTTCGACAAGATCGATGAGCTGGTCGGAATCGAAGACAACAAGACCTACACCCAGATCACCAATATGGCGCTGAATCAGGTGCTGGCACGGTCATTGTTCACCTCTCTCGCCTCGCTGATCCCGGTCGGGAGCATCCTCCTGGTTGGCAGCGTGATCCTGGGGGCCCCGACCCTCACCGAGTTTGCCCTCGCCCTGTTTGTGGGATTGGCCGTCGGCACCTATTCCTCGATCTTTGTGGCGTCGCCTCTCCTGGCGGTGTGGAAGGAACGCGAGCCGTACTGGCAGGAGAGGGCGGAGAAGGTCGAACGACGGAATCGGGCTGGTCGAAACTGATCCGGCCGTAGAATCTCACCTGTGGAACTCCTCACCGCTCTGATTCGTGACATCCCGGACTTCCCTGAGCCTGGGGTGGTGTTCAAGGACATCACGCCGGTGCTCGCCGACGGGAAAGCCCTGAAGATGCTGGTCGACGCCCTGGCCGCGCCCTTCGAAGACTCCGGTGTCACCAAGGTGGCTGGAATCGAAGCCAGAGGCTTCACCCTGGCAACGCCGGTGGCAGACCGGCTCGGCGCCGGGTTCATCCCGGTTCGCAAGCCGGGCAAGCTCCCTTTCCAGACGGTCCGGGAGGAATACACCCTCGAATACGGGACCGACGCCCTCGAGATTCACGTTGACGCCGCTCATGAGGGGGAGCGGGTCCTCGTCGTCGATGATGTGATAGCCACCGGGGGCACCGCGGCGGCAGCCATCCGCCTGCTGCGACGGGTCGGCGCCGAGGTCATCGGCATCTCGGTCTTCATCGAGCTCGCATTCCTGAATGGCGCCGACATGTTGGATGGTGTGCCGCTACATGCCCTCGTTCGATACGACTGACGATCGCACGGCCACCCTGGCCGAAGTGATCGACGTGTTCACCGCCCATCACCCGGAAGGCGATGTCGAACTGCTGCGGAGAGCCCACGATGTCGCCGCGGCCGCCCACAAGGGCCAGTTGCGCAAGACGGGTGATCCCTACATCACCCACCCGGTGATGGTTGCCCTGATGCTCGCCGATTATGGGCTCGATGAACAGACCCTGGCGGCCGCGTTTCTCCATGACACCGTCGAAGACACCCCACTGACCCTGACCGAGATCTCGGCTCAATTCGGGGCCGAGATCGCCAGCCTGATCGACGGTGTCACCAAGCTCGATCGGGTTCGCTACACCAACCGGGAGCAGGCTCAGGCGGCGACCATCCGGAAGATGGTGGTGGCGATGGCCAAAGACGTGCGTGTCTTGATCATCAAGCTGGTGGATCGCCTCCACAACATGCGGACGGTGGGCGCCCTCCGTGAGGAGCAGCAGCGACGGGTCGCCCGGGAGACCCTCGACGTGTACGCCCCGCTCGCCCATCGGCTGGGAGTCGAGGAGATCAAGCACGAGTTCGAAGACCGCTGTTTCGCGATTCTGTATCCAGGTCCCAACGCCGAGATCCGCGCCAAGCTGGCCGAGCGCGCCCCGGAGCGGGAGGCGTTCATCGAGAAAATGGTGAGCGAGGTCTCGGGGATCCTCTCCGATGCGGGTATCGAGGCCGAGGTGAGCGGGCGCCCCAAACACCAGTACTCCATCTATCGCAAGATGATGGAGCAAAACCGCCCATTCGAGGACATACACGACCTCATGGGGATCAGGGTGAGAACCGGATCCACCAGGGATTGCTATGCCGCCCTCGGGCTGATCCACAGCCACTGGGTCCCTGTGGCTGGCCGGTTCAAGGACTACATCGCGATGCCCAAGATCAATCTCTATCAGTCGCTGCACACCACCGTGATCGGGTCTGGCGGCAAGCCCTTGGAGGTCCAGATCCGGACCGAGGAGATGCATCAGAGGGCTGAGGCCGGCATCGCTGCCCACTGGCGATACAAGGAGGGAGACACGAGCCGGGTGCCCAACGTCGACGTCGCCGCCTGGAGTGCCGACGAGGATCCCGAGGAGTTCCTGGCCAACCTCAAGCTCGACCTTTACCAGAACGAGGTGATCGTCCTCACCCCCGGGGGCGACGCCAAGTCGCTGCCGGCCGGCGCCACCCCGATCGACTTCGCCTACTCGGTTCACACCGAAGTCGGGCACCGATGTGTGGGTGCAAAGGTGAACGGCAGGCTGGTGCCGCTCTCGACCCGCCTCCAACCAGGTGACATCGTCGAGGTATTGACCACCAAGGCGCCCGACGCCGGGCCCAGCCGTGACTGGCTGGGATTTGCGCGCACCGGCCGGGCGAAGTCGAAGATCAAGCAATGGTTCACCAAAGAGCGAAGGGACGAGGCCCTCTCCGATGGCAAGGAGATGATCCAGACCCTGCTACGCAAAGAGGCGGGTGACCTGACATCTGCGGAAAAGGACAAGCACCTTCAAGCGATCGCAGAGGAGCTGGGTCATCACGATCTCGAGTCACTCCAGGTCGCGCTGGGCGAAGGGAACGTCTCGCTCGACTCGGTCGCCGCTCGTCTCAACCGGATCCTGACGCCGGACACCGGTGATGAGCTGTTCCAGCCCCGCCGTCGCCGGCCCTTGGACGACGCACACGTGGTTGTCGAGGGCCAGGACGACATGCTTGTTCACCTCGCTCGGTGCTGCACACCGGTGCCTGGCGATTCGATCGTGGGGTACGTGACCGTGGGTAGAGGCGTGTCGGTCCATCGCTCCGACTGCACCAATGTCTCCTCGCTCAACGAGCGTCGGGAGCGAAGCGTGGAAGTGGCGTGGCCGGCGGATCACACCGGGGCCTTTGTGGTCTGGATCCAGGTGGAAGCCCTTGACCGAACCCGGCTTCTCAAGGACGTGACGACTGTCGTTAGCGACACCGGCGGGAATATCACCGCCTCCTCCACACATTCCGGCGCTGACCGGGTGGCCGTCCTCAGGTACGAGGTCGAGCTCTCAGACCCCGGACAACTCCCCAAGCTCCTCACCGATCTGCGCGGGGTTGACGGGGTCTTCTCGGCCTTCCGGCTACCGAACGACCCGGCGTCCTAGATGTGCTGATCGTTCGCGTGCCGGCCTGGCTGACCGAGACCAACGCCTACATAGTGGCCAGCGAGCCCGGCGGCCTGGCAGTGGTGGTGGATGCCCCTCCGGAACCGGAAATGATCGGGGCCGTGGTCGCCGAGCACGGCCTGGCGGTGGTTGGGATCATGCTCACCCACGGCCACATCGACCACACCGGCGGAAGTGGAGTCCTCGCGGCTTCCACCGGAGCCTCGGTCTACGTGCATCCAGATGACGATTTCCTCACCATGCACCCCTCCCGGCAACTGGAGGCGATGTTCGGGATGATCCCGCCCGGTTCATACGAGCTTCCCGACCGCTTCGAGCGATTGGAGGATGGGCAGGTGCTCGACCTCGCCGGTCTCAGGTTCGAGGTCCGGCACACGCCAGGTCACACGCCCGGTCACTGCTGTTTCCTCTTGGCCGACCAGGAAACGCTGTTCTCGGGCGACCAGCTGTTCGCGGGGTCGATCGGGCGCACCGATCTTCCCGGCGGGAGCATGCCAGATCTGATGCGGTCGATGGCTGAGAAGGTAACGGTGCTCCCGGGCGGCACCCGGGTGCTGCCCGGTCACGGACCGGAGACGACCATCCAGCGGGAGATCGAAATGAACCCGTTTCTCGGTTGACGCGCGGCCTCACCGCGTAGTAATTTCTGATACGTTTCGTTTCCGATCCGACAAAGCGGCTAACAAACGGAGGATGGCCCAAAATGCCCCCTATCTCTCTCGTCTTTATTGGAACCGGTCTGGCCGCATGGCTCAACGGTCTCTATTTCCTCGGCATGGGTGCCGACAAGAAGGAAGGGGGGGCAGACCCCTTGGCCTCCGTGGGATGGGTGTCCCTCGCGGCCGGTATTCTCGACCTGCTGTCTGCCTGGTACATCCTCACCCTCGGTGAGGGCGCGGTCCTTCTCGCCGGCCTCATCGTTTTCTATGGGATGTTCTTCGTACTCCTAGGAGTCACAGAGATCAGGGGTTTGGACCTTCGACCAGTCGGCAACCTGTCGATCGCCGTCGCACTCGTCCCGCTGGTCTGGTGGGAGTTCTTTGCCGGCGGATGGATGTTCCGGTCGATTCTCTTGGTGTGGGCCGTGGCCTTCATAGCGATCGCACTCACGACCTACGGCAAGTTCCAGGCCAAGTTCCTCGGCATCATCCTGCTGATAGTCGCCATCTATACCTTCTGGGTGCCGATCAGCATCCTCGCCTTCGGTAACAGCATTCCATAACCCCTGGTGGCGTTGGGCTCGTGGCTCCATGCGGGCCGCGGAACGGCTTGGGCCCGGCCCTTCGGAGGGCGCCCGGGCGGTTGCGAGTCCCGCCATGGGCCCCAAACCGGGGCGGCTGTCACCTCCGGCCGGATGTCAACTATCATCAATTCAGGTATGACGATGGTGTACACGGAGCCGGCTCTTGCGATGGCCGGTGGGGTGCATCATGTCTGAGCCGGTCGAGGCCTTGGAGGACTCCGCGTCGTCAGAAACTCGGGGACTTGAGCCGAGTTCATTGGACGAGGTGATCAGCGGCATCGGTGCCAAGGTTCGGCTCATGCGGACCCGCAAGGGCTACTCGTTGCAGCGGCTGGCCAATCTGGCGGACGTCTCTTCTGCCGCGATTCACAAGATCGAACGTAACGGCATGGTCCCGACCATCACCACATTGATGAAGTTGGCGGCCGCGCTCAACCGACCGGTGAGTTATTTCATCGCGGAAGACGAGGACAGTGATAGGCCGGCGATACACACGACGCCCGAGAATCGACGCTCGGTCCTCACAACCATTCCGGGCCTCGACTTGAAGAGTATCTCGGGTGTTTACGGACGCTTCTTCCTCGCCGGAGCGTACGCAAACGTGCAGCCTGGAAGCGAGTCAGGGCCCGGTCCAACCGGTCATCCTGGCGAGGAATTGGTCTATCTGCTCGAGGGTGAGCTGTGCTTCGAATTCGAGGCGGAGACGGTGACGCTCAAGCCCGGTGATTCGGTGCACTTTCGCGGAGATCTGAAGCACCGCTGGAGCAATCCCGCCTCGAAGCCTGCAAAAGCGGTGTGGATGGCCCTTCGGCCCATCTGATCGAGCGAACACGACGCCCCCTCGACCCGTCCCGGTGGCAGCCTCTCGACGCTCCGCGTACCCTCCAGGTCGGCCGACCGGCGGTGAATGTGCCTGATACTATGGGAAACGAATGCTCGTACTTTAGTAGTTGCTGGTCGTCGGAACGCGAAGGGCGTTTTCGGCACTGAGAGATCCGGGACTGCGGGGCACCGCGGTCTCGGCCCGTGATAGGTCACAGGTGGTTGAGTGAGAGGCATCGAGCGATGCGAATAGTTGTCGTCGGCGGTGGGGCTGCTGGGATCGGTGCGCAGGGCGGTGCAAAAGGTGCGGCGCCAGATGCTGAGGTCATCCTCTACACCGAATATGAAGACGTCGGCTACAGCCCGTGTGGAATCCCGTTCGTTCACGGCAGAGAGATCGAGCGCTTCGAGGATCTCATCCTCCAGGACAAGAAGTTCTATGAGGATGCTGGATTCGACATCCGGTACACCACCAGGGTCGAAAGCATCGACACGGCCTCACAGGAGATCCAGGTAGCCGGCGAAGGCACCGTCAAATACGACCGTCTCGTGCTCGGGACCGGATGGAACTACGAGGACCCCGGCCTGCCGGGTAGCGACCTCGCCGGTCTCCACTACGTGAAGAACATCCGACGTGCCATGGAATTCGACAAACTGCTCGATGAGGCCAAAGTTGCCGTGGTCGTCGACGCCACCCCAATCGGTGTTGAGATGGCCACTGCGTTCGCTCATCGAGGCCTCGAAACCCATTTCGTCGACCCCGGTGGCTGGCCGCTCGCCGACGTCGCCGATCCCGAGATCATGGAGCCCGTCGAGGAATCGATGCGCGGTCTTGGAATCCACTTGCACATGCAGACCAGCGTTGAGCGCTTCGTTGGCGAGGGCAGCGTCAGAGGGGTGGCTACGTCCCAGGGGGAGATTCCAGCCGACGTCGTGGTGGTAGCCACCCACAAGACTCCCAACACCGCGCTGGCGACTGCGGCTGGCATCAAGACCGGGTCCACCGGCGGGATCATCGTCGACGATGGCATGGCCACCTCGGCCGAGAATGTCTGGGCAGCCGGTGACTGCGTCGAGATCCCACACAGTGTGAGCAAGGTCCCGATCAACGGCCTCTCAGGAAGCCACGCCTACGCTCAGGGGAAGGTGGCTGGCGTGAACGCCGGCGGCGGTGAGCGCGCTTATCAGGCGGTCCAGGTCCCCTGGGGCATGGTCGCCGGCACCTGGACAATCGGTGGTGTGTCGTTTGGTGAGACGCTCGCGACCGCACTGGGGATCCCCCACGTCGTCGGCATGGCCGACGGCATCTCCAAGGCTCGTTACTACCCCGGCTTTTCTCGGATCCGGGTGAAGCTCCTCGTCGACCCAAAGACCAGAACCTTGGTCGGGGGGCAGATGGTCGGTGTCGAAGGCATCAAGGAGCGGGCCGATTTCCTCGCCATGGCCATGCGGGCAAGGGTCCCGATCGACGACATCGCCTGGATGGAGAATGTTTATTCGCCACCGATCGGCGCCCTCAACGAGCCGATGGCGCTCGCCGCCCAGAACGCGCTCGGGAAGCTCTGAGGCGGCGATGAGATTCTTCCGTTGGCTCCGCCACAACGCTGAGCACTACTTGCTCGAGGCTGCCCAGGTCGACATGGCCAAGAAGCACCGAGGCGGGTCTGGGCCCCTCCAGCCGCGGAACCCGCAGGCCTTCTTCTGGCGGCGCATTTTTGTTCCCATCTACCGGCTGCTCCCCTGGTCAGTTCGAAGTGCGATCATGCGGGCAATGCCGGGAAGTCACCGCCGTTCGTGGGAAAGGAGGGCATCCAACTAACTGATACCGGTCCATCTGACGCCTGGCTTGCTTCACACGTCGGTCGGACAGTCAAGACAGTGGTGGAGCGGGCCGAAGGCGGCCGGCACCAACGAATGCCCGGTCTCGAGGTGAGACCCCAAGGCAGACACATAAAGGAGCCCACATGGCAGAATTTGTAAGCGGTCGGGTCCAACCCGGAGACGCGATCGTCAACTACGACCAGAAGGTCTTTCCGGATATCCAAGCCGAAGCGGGCGAACAGGCATGGGTGTTCATGCATACCGTGCCGTTCGAGGGGTCGGTCGGGCTGGTCAACATGCTCACGACCACGCGCATCAATCGGAAGGGTTTTGACACCCACCTGGTGCTGTACGGGCCGGGCTCATTGATGGCCTCGGCCGCGCGCGGTTTCCCGAAGGTCGGTGACGAAGCGTTCCCGGGCGCCATGGCCTACAACCGGCAGATCCAAACTCTGTTGGACGAAGGTGCGCACGTGTATGCCTGTCGATTCTCGGCAGCCATGCTCTACGGGATGCGAGAGGCCGACATGATGGAGGGAGTGACGCCGATCAATCCGCTCGATGTCCTGGACGCGACGCTCACCGCCTATCGCGCCAAGGCGCTGGTCCTGTCCACCTGGACGTTATAGCCGACGAGGAGCGCGATCCAACACAGCACGGATATCGGGGACCTGCTCACGCGATGGCGGGCTGCCGAGGCGAAGCTGTATCCAATGATCGTGGTCAGCCCGCACCAGTACGAGGTGAACCTCACGCTGGTGCGGGCCATGACCGACGACCTATCGGACATCACCACCGTCGATGAGCTGATCGCAGCGTACGAGGATCGCGCCGAACGGCTGGCAGGTGCTGTCGACCGGCTCAGTGTCGCCGCACCAACCGCCGAAGTCGGCGATCTTGTCGCCGATGCCGCGTTCCAGAACCGCTATCGAGAACTCCCTTCGGAACGCCAGCAAACTGATGCGGTGCGGCGCATCGCCGCGGCCGGTGCTGGGCCCGCCTGGGTTCTGCTGGGCGAGTTCGGTGAGGACGGCGCAGGTGTCGCCACCGGCTTTCGACGAATCGAGATGCGAGTCCCCGACGGGCTCGGAATGCATTCGTACATTGACATCGATGCGACGACGTTCTTGCCGCTCTACGGCATCGAGATCCTGCAACTGGACCCTGACACCGGCGAGTTCGCCGGCAGCCATGCTCGCCCAGAGCGTCAGGAGTTCACGGATCGTGAAGAGTGGCTGGCGGCGATAAAGGCAATCAAGACATCGAGCGTTGGCTAGTGGCCCGCCGATCGGACGTGAGCCACTGATAGACATCTCGATGGTCGGCGGCTGCCCGAGCCCAAGTGAAGCGTTGGGCGACGTCGCGGCCGGCGGCGGAGAGCCGGTCTCTGACACTTTGGTCGTCGATGACCATTCGCATCGCTGCCGCGAGACCGCGGTGGTCGCCAGGTGGCACAAGAATCGCAGACTCGCCGTCGACGAGGTACTCGCGAAACACAGGGATGTCTGAGGCGATGAGAGGCAACCCGACAGCCATCGCCTCCATTGCGACCAGGCCCCAGCCTTCCTTGACGGAGGGAAACAGGAAGGCGTCCGCCGTGTGGTACCACTTCGCGAGGTCGCCATCCGAGACTGTGCCGAGTTGCACGATGTCACTCTCCAGCGAGACGCCGAGCTGCTCGGCGAGTGCGATAGCTGCAGTGCGGTAGGGCTTGTGGTCTTGGAACGAATGGCCACCGACGATGGCGAGCATCGGTGGCGTCTCCATCGAGGCCTTGAGTGCGGCTAGCGCTTCGATCATCTGCATCGTGCCTTTGCGAGGCTCGATTCCTCCCACCGTCAAGAATAGGAAGCGGGGGCCGGTGCCGATCGATTCACGATTGGCGGCCCTATCCAGATCCTCGGGGCGCGCCAGCCTTGCGGTGTTGACGCCGCTGTAGATCACCGTGGCTTCGAGATCGAACTCCTCTCGCAGGATCTCCTGCCATTGGCGACTGACGACGATCAATGCGTCGGGCTCGATGATCGCCTGACGTTGGCAGTCGATGAGTGCCTGGGTCGTGAAGTCGTCGACGTGGTGAACCGTGCGGACCACAATCGGTCGCCGCGGATCGCTGGTGGACATCTCGTCCCTGACTCGGGCGGCCGCTCGGGCGGCGATGCAGTCCTGAGCATGGAGGATCGAGAATTCGCCTGCCAGCGACCGGAGCCCATCGGCAAGGGCGTCGACCGATCTGAAGACCCGGTCGTCCAGAGTCTCAGCCCACGGCGGCGTCGGGATGAAAGTGACGGGCACGTTCGTCTCGCGGAAGAAACCTGCGGCGCGATCACCGAGGGCGATGATCCTTATGTCCATGCCGCCGACGAGCAACGCTTCCGCAAGGTCCAATGTGTGGACCACGCCGCCGCGAGGTCTGGTGGAATAGGTAACGAGGGCAACGCTCATGGCAGAAGCCAACGTCCCGCCGATCCTGAATGCACTACCGGCTCCTCCGGTATTCGCTGACCTCTGGTTGTCGGGTGGCGATGGCGATCGCCATCAGGGCAGCCCGCGCATTTGTCGGCGCGACAATGCACCCAGCATCCTCGAGTTGGCTCCGTTGGTTCGCGATACCCTGCGGGTCGGAGTCCGTGCCCAGCACGTATGCTACGACCTGCGGTCCGCCCTCGATCGCCATGAGCTCGGCGCACGCCGGTGCGAGTTGGCCGGCCGGGTCGTCGTGGCCGCCGTAACCCAAGACGACGTCGAGCAGCACAACCGCCGTCTCCGGACGACCTCCCTCCCGCCGGATCCACTCCAATCGCCCTTCGGGGTCGATCATTGGGTGCGGGCGACCTCTCGTGTACTCCTCTTCACCGAGGTCGAGGCAGACATGGCTGTCGCTCGAGGCGCGGTCGAGCGACAGCTCGGGCTCGAGCGGGGTATTGGAATGCACCCGGAGGCCATGCTCCGACATGAGGGTCATGGCCTCGAAGCACAATGTTCCTCCAGAGAAGAGGCCGCGGATGGCAGTTCGCGAATTGTCGATTCGTCCGATCGCGCCCAGGGCCAGGTCGGCAAGCCCAGCCCCGACCGGGTCAATCGTCGTCCCGACCAGCGAAGCGACGGCAACGACACCCTCCTCGAGATCCGAAGCCAGCGTGACGTGGGGAGGAATCTGGATGGGCTCATTGAGACCGATCAACGCGGCGACGATCGGTTTGGCGGGTGGTCGGTCGAGCAACCGTTCTGACACCTCGGACGACGGTGGTTTCGACACCAAGAGGATCGCCTCTGTTTCCGGATCGTTCTCGAGGATCCGGATCGCAAAGGCCGTCATCCGCCCGCCGACAGCTTCGGAGAGATCTCGGCCACCGACGCCGATTACCTGGGTGACGCCGAGCCCAGCCCGGTCGATGAGGCTCATCACTTCTTGGGCACCGGTTCCCGCTGCGGCAACCACCCCGATGGGCCCCTTGTGGACAGCGTTGGCGAAACCAAGACCGACGCCGCCGATGACCGCAGTTCCGGCACCTGGCCCCATTACCAATAACGATCGCTCCTCGCCTCGCTCCTTGAGCTCGATCTCGTCCTCTAGCGATACGTTGTCACTGAACAGCAGGACGTGCATTGATGCGCTGATCGCCTTGTGGGCCTCCAAAACGGCATAGGCACCGCCGACGGAGATGACCGCCACATTCGGGCGCTCCGGAAACGCAACAGTTTCGTCGATGCAGCGGATCGAAGGCCCGTCGGCCAAGCGCTCACTGCCGGTCTGCGGTGGGAACATGACCGCGTCGGCATTCGCGAATGCAAGTTCTGCCTGGTCGCCGTGAGCCGCCATGATCAGATCGTTGGCGTCGAAGCCGGTCAGCTCCGAGGCCTCGAAACCTTCCCTGATCAGGACCTCGATATTGGCTGGGGTTCCGGTGACGACAGCTCCCCACTCGATTCCGGCGGTTTCGAGAATCGCCCGGGACCCTGCGAGCAGCTTGACGGAGTCGATGTACGACTTTGGGTGACTCCGAATGCTGCGACGACTCATTTGGCGGTGCTCCTCACGACCCGCGTGCCGGCTCTTCCGCGAAGTGCCTCAGCGAGCCGGTCGGTCGAGGTGATGACGGCATGATCGCCGTCGTGATCGACGAAGTCGATCGCTGACTCGATCTTCGGACCCATGCTTCCGTCCGGGAATTCCCCGGCAGCCAGATGGCCGGCCGCCTCGGCGGTAGTCATCCGGCTGATCGGTCGCTCGAGGGTCGTCCCATACCCGAGGACTACACAGTCGACCCCGGTGACGAGGGCAAGTACGTCAGCTGTCACCACCCTCGCAATCACAACGGCGAAGCGATCCTTGTCGATGACCGCGTCTATGCCTTTGAGCCCTGCAGCGTCAAGAGTGGTCGGGATGCCGCCGCCTCCACCGGCGACGACCAGAAAGCCGTCGTCGAGTAGCGACTTGATCGCCGCAGCCTCGACCACTTCAAAAGGCCTCGGCGAGGCCACCATACGTCGGTCGCCGCGCCCCGAATCGTCGGCAACGGTCCAGCCGCGACCCCGAGCGTCGCTGACCTCGTCGCTTTGGAGGAAGGGCCCGATTGGCTTGGTCGGCCGTGAGAAAGCATCGTCGTCACGGTTCACTATGGCGTGCGTCACGAGCGCTGCCAGTCTCTCACGGTGGCCTGGTAGCTGGTTCCAGAGAGCCCTGATGATGATGCTTCCCATGTAACCCTGGGTCATAGCTCCTATCAGGTGGAGCGGCAATTCGGGCACCGTTTCCTTTGCCGCGAACTGTTGTATGGCCAGGTTGCCGACTTGGGGGCCGTTGCCGTGGGTAATGACGATCTTGTGCCCTGCTGTGACGAGCTCGCCGACTGCTGCGGCCATCCTGGTGGCATTGGCTTCTTGCTCGGGGGACGTACCGTCCTGCCCGGGCTTGGTCAGGGCATTTCCTCCCAGAGCGACGACGACGGTGCTCACGCCGACCTCGCATCACAGGTGGGCGGCTGAAATCGCCGAGGTTCGGGTCGAGGTGGGTCGTTTGTCGGGCCCGGAACCACGTTTCACCTCGAGTCGAAGGGTCCACCGGACGGCCTTGCGATGCGGTCGTTCGTTGTCTGTGCAATTCGACGCCTGCGGCACCGATAGTCACTAAAGGCCACAGGTCGTTGAGGATAGTTGACGGGACCGCCGATAGCCAGGAGAAGCGATCACGCCTTGATCGTCCGGCCCAGCCGGACGGCCCCAGCCGGCGATGCTCGCTGCGGTACGCTCCGGGACGCCACCCGCGGCCACGTATTAGGGTGTGTCAGATAGAAGACGAACGTTGCCGAAAGTGAACGAGTGGGCGGGCAAGTGAGGGGCCCGCACCTCGGTTACGACTCGCGGCGTTCACCGTGATCAGGGTGCGACCGAATCGGTGCGGTTGCACCTGGCAGAGCGAGGGAGTGGAGAGATGAGTTCCCCGAAGGTGAACCGGCGGCTGATCGACGGACATAGCCACATCGGCTCGATGGAGCCCTGGCAGTTCTACGACCTCAAGGAGCCCGTGACACCAACGGTGTACGACTTCGCGAACACCGCCGCCTACTTGGCGCACTTGGACAAGTTCGGCGCGGAGCGCGGGCTCGTGATCCCGAACTACGGCATTCCTGTCCAATCTCAGCCGTTCTCACTGAACGATGTGATGCTCGATGCCGTGACCTCGAGCGACCGCTTGGCCGGGGCGCTCTGGGTTTCATTCCTGCCCCAGAACAAAGAGATGACAATGGAGGCATTGACACACGTAGGGGAGCAGCGTGTTGTTGCGCTCAAGACGACGTTTCTCCTCGGAGGAAACCCGAATCCGAACGAATGGGACGACGACACTCGTGAGGTGGCGGAAGCGTGTTTCAACGCGGCTGAGAAGAACGACCTGATCTTCCACTTCCACACCAGTCCGGGTGGCGCATCGGACATCAACAACTACATTCCACTGGTCGAGCAGTTCGGCAAGCGAGTCAAGATGTACCTCGTGCATTTCGGCGGCGGTGTGAGTGGTCATATCAAGCTCGTTCCCAGGTTCCTCGACTGGGTCGAAGAGGGATACAAGGTGTACGCAGACACAACCTGGTCGGTCGGGTTCGGTACTCGATGGCTGTTGCACGAGATCGAGAAACGGGGAGTGGGCGGGGACCGAGTCATCTTTGCCTCTGATGAGCCATGGAGCGACTTCTTGGGCGAGTACTGGAAGATCGAAGGTGCCAACGTCAGTGAAGAGCTGAAGAATCGTGTGTTCTATCAGAACTTCGAGGACCTCTATGGCGCAGCCTGGTAGCTCGTCGATCCTTCGGCCCGAACTCGGGCCGCTGATAGCGGATCTCCAGAGTCGCGGTCTGCGGGTTCAGCGCACAGGCGAGACAACGCGGGTTGGAGGAGCAGGTCCGTCCGACGCGGGGATGATCAACGTCGAGGGAGTCTTCATCACCGTACCGGTAGGCGCGGGCTTCGTCGCTGAATCGCCCTACTCCCTGCGTGAAGACATTTTCGGTTCTTGGGCGATCTTCAAATATGAGGAGCGAGTGGCCTCCGCTGATGTGGCGCCGCGACCCAAGTTCTACGACCTCACGACCGACGACGGGATCCCGTATTGGAAGATCGCGCTGCTCCACCTCGATTCACTGGCGAGCACCGTGGTTCAGAAGTGCGCCTATTGGGGTACAGACGATCAGTGCCACTTCTGCGGGATCGAACTATCGCTCGAGTCGGGGAACACCATCCCGGCGAAGCGACCCGAACACTTGGCCGAGGTTGCGATTGCCGCGAAGGAACTCGACGGCGCCGTGGACATCACACTCACGACCGGTAGCACCTACGGGCCCGACAAAGGTGCGTTGTACCTGGGTCGATGTGCCGAGGCCATGTTCAACGCCAGTGGGCTGCCCGTCGAAGCACAATTCGAACCTCCAGACGACCTCGACGTCATCAATCGGGTTCACGACATGGCTGTGGGCTCCGTTGGCATGCACGTCGAGTCATTCGACCCGGCCACGCTGGCGAGAATCGCACCTCCAAAGGCTCGAACCGGCATCGAGGGCTACTTCACCGCGTGGGAGCGTGCGGTCGAGGTGTTCGGCGAGGGTCAGGTGTCGACGTACGTCATCCTCGGCATGGGCGAGGACCCGGACCTGACCGTCGAGGGATGCAGACGAGCAATCGACATCGGTGTGTACCCGTTCATCGTGCCGCTCCGGCCCGTGCCCGGGAGCCTCCTCGAGGATTTGTTGCCGCCGGACGCCGCGTACACCGAGTCGATCTACCGCCGGGTCGTGCCCTACCTCTTGGAGCGAGGCATCGGATCTTGGACCGTCTCATCTGGATGTGCCCGCTGTCAGGCATGTTCCGGCATGAGTCTGATCGAGCAGGAGTACCTTGAACTCTCGTCAGCAGGAGACACCCGAACTCGTATCCCCGTTCGACACGTCGATTGACCTCGAGGCCATCGTCCGGAGACGGGCGGAGGTCGCGTGCCGACCAGCTGCGACCAAGGCCGAGCGGGCAATCTGTGCCCAGCTGCGTCACGCGGTCTTTGTGGTCGAACAGTCGATTTTCGATGTGACCGATCAGGATTTCAGAGACGTTGACGACGCAACGATTCATCTCCTCGCCGACGTCGGCGGTGTCGCCGGAGGCACCGTGAGGATCTACCGTCTGGACGACTCCGGGCTCTGGAAAGGCGATCGCCTCGCCGTTGCGGAGCCCCTGCGAACGATGGTGATCGGCAGGCGACTGGTCCAGACAGCGGTTCGGACTGCCGGTGAGCTGGGCGGCCGCGAGATGGTCGCCACGGTTCAAGTTCCCAACATCCCTTTCTTCGAGCGTCTCGGTTGGAGGCGAATTGGCGAGCCCTCCGTGGCGTATGCCCTGCCGCACCAAGAGATGCGCATCGGCCTTTCGGGCGGGCGGGTAACCTGAGCAGCGCCCCGCGTTCGCGGGGATCGGCTCAAAGGGGGGTGAGACCCGTGATGTGGTCGTCGGGGAAGCGGACGATCACCTCGGAGAGCCCCTGGCTCGCGACCTCCAGCACACCGTCATCGGTGACGACGCCTATCTGCTCACACGTGAGGCCCCTGTCCACGAATGGTGCACGGCACATCTCGGCACGGTCCAAGTCCGTGCAGAGGAGAAATGCGTACGCCGGAAACGAGATGAGCCAGTGTTCCAGGGCAACACCATTGGGCACGGGTATTGAATCGAGCTCAACCACAGCACCGGCCTGACGTGCTTCGAGGAGCATCGCGAGCGAACCGAGAAGGCCGGCCATGCTCACGTCTTTGGCCGCGACCGCACCGCCAGAAGCGGCAAGCCCGGCGAAGATCCTGACGTCCCCGGCCATCCGATCACGGCGCGCGTCGAATGACGCAAAAAACGGAAAGTCATCCCGCATCGTTCCGTCCAACGAGCACGCCAGGAGAATCGCCTGCCCCGGCCGAACGTTGCGCACCGACAGCACGGCTGTGGCCTCGCCGATCCCGAATGCCGACACGGACGCCGGCCCATCGTGCACGGTCAGATGCCCTCCCACGATCGGCACCTGGTACATGGTGCTTGCTTCCTTCATGCCTCCAAGAACCAATTCGGCGATGGGGGCTGGGCCAACGATTGTGTCGAGGATTCCAAGTGGAATGGCGCCCATCGCTACGAGGTCATTGACATTGGCCAGAACCGCGGCGAAACCCGCGCCCCATGGGTCAGCCGCCACGAAGGGAGGGAACATCGCTTCGCAGCCGACGACGATCTGACCGCCGTTCGGGCTGATGAGCGCACCGTCATCGCCGGGCCCGGTCAGCCAGTCGGTCCTTCCGTACATGTCCGAAACCAAGCTGATCGGTGCCTTTTGCGCCACCCCGACATGGGTGCGGTACGCCTCGGTCACCCGGGCCAAAAGACTCATCGAGACGTCTCGGCGGGGCGCTCCGTGCAACTCATGCTGGAGCCCCGACCTGGTAACGCCCGTGCCCTATGATTGTAGGAAAGTGCACGTGCATTGAGTATAGGAGACACACCATGACGTCATGGTCCGTTGGTCGCCTAGACCGGACAGCCAAGCCAAGGCTTCAGGGATTGACGCATGTCATTGACACCGGCGTCCCGATCGAAGATCTCCGTGGTCGATTGGACATGATCGCCGAATACACAGACATCTGGAAGTTCGGATTCGGAACCGGCTACCTCGATCCGACGGCGGCAAGGAAGGTTCAGGTCTTGGGTGACGCCGGCGTCGATGCTTGCGTGGGTGGCACGCTGCTCGAGGCGGCGTGGCTCGAGTCGAAGGAACGAACGTGCCTTGAATGGGCGAAAGACATGGGATTTCCGTGTGTCGAAGTATCCAATGGCGCCTCGGGGATGGCCATCGTGGAGAAGCGGCGCCTGATCGAGCTCGCCGCGGCCGACTTCGTGGTGCTCTCCGAGGTCGGGAGCAAAGATGCTGCCGCTCCAGTGCTCGCTTCGGCCTGGGCGCAGGAGATGGCAGGAGACCTCGCAGCCGGCGCCACCTGGAGCATTGCGGAAGGACGTGAGAGCGGAACCGTCGGTCTCTACGGTCCCGACGGTTCGCTGAGGTGGGACGTGGTCCAGGCCCTCACCGAAGTGGTCGAACTCGACCGTGTGGTCTTCGAAGCGCCGAGGACCTCCCAACAGGCGGCGTTCATCCGGGCCTACGGCCCAAACGTCTCACTTGGGAACATCGCGCCACAAGACGTCCTCGGGCTGGAGTCGCTTCGCCGAGGGCTGCGTGGCGACACTCTGGGAATCCGGGTCGTCCCCGCTGGAGCGCAATGACCAACGTGATGCCGGACCAATACCGGCAAGTGGCAATCGCCCACGTTGACATCGAGTTGGAGCAGGAGGCGCTGCGTCGATTCTTCCTCGGCCGCGAGGCGTATCGCCGAACTCGATACATCGTGGTGGTCGCGGGCGAACGCACCGCCCTGGTCCGGGTCGAGAAGTCATCAGAGGAACCACTTTTCTCCCCGATCACCGCTGTCGAGATGGTCGCAGGCCCAGACGATTGTGCCATTCTCCGCGATCGAGAGATCGACACCGGGATCCCCTCGCAGCTGGCGGAGGCCGCCCGCCGACACGCCCCGGACAAGCGGTGCATCGTCGTCATCGGCCGTTACCAGCACCTGAGTTTCATCGTCGATCCGCAGCCGATCGAGATCGTCGTTCGAGATGTCATCCCGCCGCACCCGGCGAAGCTGGTCGACCAGGCCCGGCGGATCATCGCCGTCAGCGAGGACTTGCCACCCATCGAGCTCATCGAGGACGTCCTCGACCTCGACGAACTGCTCGACGACGACGGCGAGTTCCTGCTCCCGTGCGCCGGAGCGGCAACGGATGAGGGTCGGGTGACACTGAGCTATCTCGACCAGCGACCCCCACGCCGGGACTGGACCCTGATCGGCTGCGCTCGCTCGCAACAGATTCACACCTGGTTCTACGGCGAGCAGGCGCCCCTCCGGGACTTCTGCCCGCGGCGGGTCACAACTTCGATGGGAACCGTCGTGCTGACCAAGTGTTGCCTGCTCGAATCCGGTATGGAGGTGAGCGGAACCACCGTTTGCGTCCCATGGGGCTCGACGCTCGATGGGGTGCGAGCGGGGATCGAGGCAGCTGTTGCTTTGGCCGGCTCGACCATGCATCACCCGGCGGGGCGCTCCCCTGGCGATGTCAACGAGCATTCGACCGTGATCCAACGGGGTTGAAGTGTCTCGCATCGCCGACTCCCAGATATACGCCCACCTGTGGGGAACCGAGGAGCTTCGGACGCTTTTCAGCGACGAGGGCAGGTTGGAAGAGTGGCTCACGATTCTGGCGGCACTGGCGGATGCACAGGCGGCCAACGGTGTGATACCGGCCGAGGCGGCCGCCCTCATCGGGTCGAAGGCGAAAGTCGAGTTGCTCGACCTCGAATACATCGCAGCCGAGACGAGACGGACGTCTCATTCAACGCTCGGGCTCATCCACGCTCTCGAGAAGATCCTCCCGCCCGAAGCGGCCCAGTTCGTGTACTACGGGGCGACGGTCCAGGACCTGACCGATACTTGGACGGCGGTGACGATGAGGACCGTGGGTGGGATCGTCTGGCAGCAGCTTCGCTCGATCGAGAAGAACATCCTCGAATTGGCCGTAAGACACCGAACGACCCCCATGGCCGGTCGAACCCACGGACAGATCGGCTCCACGATCACATTCGGCTTCAAACTCGCATCGTGGGCGGACGAGATCCGTCGGCACATCGGTCGCCTTGCCGATGGTCGGGCTCGCTGGCTCGTAGGCCAACTCGCCGGTTCGGTGGGGACCCTCGGGTTCTTTGGGCAACAGGGTCCGGCTGTCCGAGCCGAATTCTGCAGGCGTCTCCAACTGCTCGACCCCGGCATTTCATGGACCACGAGTCGAGACCGCATCGCAGAGTTCAGCCTGGTGCTGGCAATGATCGCAAACACGATGGCGCGGATTGGTGACGAAGTCTACGAGTTACAGCGTCCCGAGCTCGGCGAGGTGGAAGAGTCTGTTTCGATTGATGCGGTCGGCAGCATCACGATGCCGCACAAGCGCAACCCAGAGGGCTCGGAGCATCTGGTCACTCTCGGGCGCATGGTGCGCTCCCAGGCCAACCTCCTCCTCGAGTCATCGGTGCAAACCCACGAGCGTGACGGGCGGGGCTGGAAGGCGGAATGGGTGGCGTTCCCCGAAGTGTGCTTGTTGACCGGCGCGTCGCTCCGCATTGCCGACGAGCTCATACGGGGCCTTATCGTCGACCCCGATGCGATGACCCGAAACCTGGAGCGCACACGCGGGTACTGGGCTTCGGAGTCGGCCCTCGTGATCCTGTCACGTGATCTCGGCAAGCATCGAGCTCAGCAACTCCTCTTTGAGGCGCTGCGCGAGGGCCTGTCCCGTGGCGTCGACTTCAAGGAGGCCGTCCTGTCCCAACCGGACCTGAGCCGACACCTCGATGCCAGCAGAATCGACCAGCTTCTGCGAAAACCGGACACCGGCTCGGCGACGACGATGGTCGACACGGTGGTCGCGAGAGCAGATGCCGAAAGACGTGAAGAGACTGAGCTGTGGTCATGAGTGGGCCGAAGAGGATGGCGCTCGCCTCTTTGCCGACACCGCTGCAACGGGCGACGCGACTCGGCGTGAGGCTTGGGATCGAGGAGCTGTTCATCAAGCGCGACGACCTCACGGGGTTCAGCCTCGGTGGCAACAAGATCAGAAAACTCGAGTTCCTGATGGGGGACGCTCTAGCACAGGATGCCGACACGATCCTGGTCATGGGAGGCCCGAAATCCAACCTCTGCCAGGCAGCTGCGGACGCATCGCGCGTTGCGGGCCTGGCGTGTGAGCTGGTCCTTTACGGGAGCCGACCAAAGAGGGCGCCTGCCAATCTGGCACTCGCCGAGGGGAGCGGCGCCATCAGTTGGTTCACTGGTGACGACGACCGATCTTCGGTAGATGCTTTCGCTGAGCAACGAGCCGCCCGCCTCAGGTCCGACGGGCATCGCGTATACGGGATACCACGAGGCGGAGCAACGGCGGTTGGCGCGGTCGGTTACCACCTCGCCGCGGTTGAGATCGCGGCACAGCTCGGGGACGCCGGCATCGACATGGCTTCGATCGTCGTCGGCGTCGGATCCGGGGGAACACTGGGCGGCATTGTCTCCGGAGGGGCTTCGTTGGGAATCTCGTGGCCACTGTTCGGGGCTTCGGTCAGTCGCGACTGTGATGAGGCGGAGAGCCAGGTGGACACCATCGCGGCGCAGTGTGCACGGCTCCTCGGCACGGCGGCGCCGGCTCATCGGGTAACGATGGTCGACGCCCGAGGACCCGGGTACGGACAGAACTGGTCCGCGGCTGACGCAGCATCCGAGCTGGCTCGGGAGAGCGAAGGATTGATACTCGACCCGATCTATACCGCGAAGGCCTTCGCGGCGCTGATTCAGCTGACGGCCGCCGGCATGGAAGGGCCCTTGGTCTTTTGGCACACCGGTGGCATAGCAACTGCGCTCGACGCCTTGACACGAGAGGATCGCACATGACCGACAACCAGCAGCGGCTCGCCGGGCCTTCGGATCTCGCACCTGCACAGGTCCTCATCGACGCCGGTTTCGCCACAGAAATCGCCGATGCTCCTTATCTTCACCACGGCTTGAACCTGGCCGACATGGCGCATGTGCTCGATCTCGAAGCCAGGGGGCTCGTGCCCCAGGATGCGATCCGTGACCTGGCGCGAGTGCTGTTAGAAGCACATGAAACACCGCCGGAAGACTTCCCGTACGACCCGGCTTTCGGGGAGACCTACAACTGTCGCGAGAAGCACTTCTCGGAGGCCATTGGAGATGCTTCGGGCTGGTTGCACGCCGGCCGCCCTCGACGCGAGGCGGCGCGGGTTGCGATGCGGCTCGTGCTGCGTCGGATGTGCGCCGAGCTCGGCGTTGCCGGTGCGAGGTTCGTCGAGTCGATCGCATCCGTCGCTACCGACCACGCCGAGAGCTACATGGCGGATCAGACCTATCTCCAGCATGCGCAGCCGTCGACGTTTGGCCACTACCTCCTTGGCTTTGGCGCCCCGGCGCTTCGAGACGTTCGCCGGTTGCTTTCCGAGCTCCGGTCGGTGAATCTGAGCCCGGGCGGTGCCGGGTGCGTCAACGGCACCAGACTGCTCGACGACCGCCGCCTGCTGGCCGGGTCTCTGGGGTTTCTCGGCATCATCGAGCACACCCGCGACGCCATGTGGCAGACCGATGTCCTGGTCTCACTGCTGTCTATCACGACCAGCCTCGTATCGAACGCGAGCAAACTTGCCGAGGATCTCGAGATCTGGAGCAGCCCGGAGTTTGATTACGTCGAGCTGGCTGGCCCCTACACCCGCTCCAGCGTTCTGATGCCACAGAAGCGCAACCCGTACGCGCTGTCGATCGTGCGGGGCGCGTCTGGTGTCCTGATCGGGCGTCTTTCGGGCTTCCTATCCGTGATCAAGACACCCTCGGCCAGAGGTGACAACTACATCTACGCCTACGGCGAAGTGCCAAGAGCGATGGACCTCGCCCGTCGCAGCATCGATCTCATGACCGGTGTGATCTCAACGGTCTCAGTGAATCGTGAGCGACTGCAAGAGCAACTCGATCGAGGGTTCTCGCAATCCACCGATCTCGCCGAGTACGTCATGCTCGAGGCCGGCATCGACTACCGGACGGCCTATCGCGTGGTTGGCAACACCGTGCGACGCGTGAGCCGAGAGGGACGGCGTGGCTTGGACATCACCGGTGGCGACATCGATGAAGCTGCGGTCGAGCTGCTCAATGCCCCAATCGGGATGCGTGACGTCGACCTGACCGAGGTGCTCGACCCTCGAAAAATTGTCCAGACACGCCGGGCGCAGGGGGGCGCGTCACCGGGCGTGGTGGTTGGGATGGCCGCCGAACTCGCCGAATCCGCACGGGCCGCCCGAGTCGAGGCTGAGAGCACCCTGGCCGAATACGACCATGCCGAGAACCAGGTTCTGCAGCGCACGAAGGAGGCTGCAGGTGTCGCCTGACTCATGCAACCGAGTACTCGAAGGCGCAACCAAGCGAGTTCGACACGTAACACACTCGGGATGCCCGATCTGCCAGCCACTGCAGGTCTGCAGACGGAATTCCGGACGATGCAACAACCGATATCCGAGCGAATCGGAGACCGTCGAATTCACCGAACGCCTCCACTTCGAGATCGGTGAGGGGTTTGCCGTGTTTCTTGGCCATATACGCGATCGCGATTGTGAAACACGATGCGACCGCCGTCAGCAACATCTCCGTTGGCCGAGGCCCGGTGTCGTCACCACCCTCTTCGCCGGGTTCATCAACCACCAGCTCGAACTGTCGGACCTGTATGTGACACCGATACCCACCGTCCCAGCGTGAGGAGACACTTCTCATGAGTGAGCAGTTTATGTCCGGGTCGCAAGCGCCTCGTCTTCCTCGCAATGTCCGGGTCGTCAACGTCGGCCTCGAATTGTTGGCCGACTCGATCCGCCGCCAGGGAGGTGACGTGGTGACGGTCGATTGGCGGATACCCGCAGCCGGCGACGAGCAGATCATCGAGGCGCTCGAGCGACTGATGGGACGGCATGCGGCGCGGATCGACGCCGCGAACGCCGAAGTCCTCCGACGGCTTGATACTGGGTCACCAAGGCTCACCGGCGTGGCAACGACGTTAGATGTCGTCCCGCAGATGACTGATCGTACGATCCTCCATTCGGGTCCTCCTCTCGCCTGGCCAGAGTTCTGTGATCCGCTCCGCCGGTCGGTCCGGGCGACGGTGATGGCGGAGGGTTGGGCCCGCGACCGGGACGAGGCCGAGAAGCTCGTTGCGTCGGGCAGAGTCACGCTCGACTCGGCCAATCACCATGCCACGGTTGTCCCCATGGCCACGGCGATCGGGCCTACCGCCCCGGTCTTCGTGGTCGGATTCGATGACTACCTGGCTTACTCGCCGATCAATCAGGGACCGGGCAAGACGGCGTGGCTTGGTGTCGACGAGAAGGAGGCTGTGGAACGTCTGGTGTGGTTGGCGCAGGTCGCCGGGCCGATACTCAGCTCTGCGATCTCGTCGGCTGGCCCGATTGATGTCTTTGCTATGGCGAGCCAGGGCCTCCACATGGGTGACGACCTCCATATGCGAACCCAGGCCACTGGCAACTTGTTGCTACGCCATCTCTTTGGCGACCTCGTCGATACGTCTGCCAGCCATTTGACGGAATTCGCTCGGTTCTGGACCGCGAATCATTTGTTCTTCCTCAATATCGCCATGGCGGCCGCCAAGGCAACGACGACCTGGGCAGCGGAGGTACCCGACTCGAGCGTTGTCACTGCCATGGCCCGCAACGGGACAACGTTCGGAATTCGGGTCGCCGGCGCCGGCGATGGTTGGTTCATCGCGCCGGCACCTCCGGTTCAACACGCAATGTATTACTCCGGATTCGGGCCCGAGACCAGCGCCCTCGACATAGGCGACAGCGCAGTGCTCGAGCTCATCGGCCTCGGAGGGCCGGCAGCAGCCGGAGCCCCAGCGGTCGCGGCATTTGTGGGCGGCAAGATGGCCGACGCCGGAGCCGTGACCGAGCAAATGTCCCACATCTCGGTCGGTAGAAGCAGTCGCTTCACTATTCCGACACTCAACTACGTTGGAACCCCGGTGGGTATCGACATCCGAAAGGTCGTCGATCTTCAGATCACTCCTTCGATCAACACCGGCATCCTTCACAAGACAGACGGAATCGGCCAGGTTGGAGCCGGAGTTGCCGTCGCCCCGATCGACGTATTTCGAGAGGCACTGCTCGCCCTCGATGCGCGAATGCAAGGAAATCGGTAGTGCGGTGCCACTGACCGCCTTGACGATCGGTGCCTTCACCGAATCCGCGCTGCGAACGTCACCCGGCCCCTGGAAGGTTGTGGCGTCGTTCGAAAAGGCGGCCTATCTCTCGCACGGCTCAGAGATAATCGTCGTCACCTCTCGGCAGGTGCCACCAGGGCCCCTGTATGTGACCGTCGACGCTGACCGCGTCCAAGCGAAGGATGGAGCTGTCCTCAACTTCGAAGAGGGCCACCTCGGACTCGGTCCGCCGTCGGTCACCCTCACGTCAGCCGACGTCTGGGCAGGAGTGCTTCCCGAGCCGCAGCAGCTGAGCGCTCAGCGAGCGATGATCATGACCGCGCTCGCCCCGGTGGCTGGCCAGTCGGCGCTTGCCGGGGCGCCATATTCGCGGCCGGCGAAGGAGGGCCTGCAATGGCTCCAGCAGGGGGACCTCGACGTGATCGCCTGGTCCATCATCGGGCTCGGGCCTGGGTTCACGCCGGCAGGAGATGATGCACTCGCCGGTCTCCTCGTGACCGCGATCGCCAGCGGTCGGCTCGGGCCTGGAGAATGGTCCATCGATCCGGAGACCGCCCGCAGAACCAGTCTGATCAGCCTCGCATTCCTGCGATGCGCTGCCGCCGGTCAGGCGATTGCCCCGGTTCATGACGTGCTGATGGCCGGGGCCGCGGGCGAAGCTGCGGCTTGTCGGGCGGCATGTGCGGAGCTTGCCGCTGTTGGCGGAACGTCGGGCGCCGACATCGCCTTCGGGATGTGGGCCGGGCTGCAGACACCCCGTGAGCTGAGAGCTCGGCGACCTCGATCATTTCATCCCTTGCTATCGTCACCGTCGCTGTTCGAGCAGTAGGAAATCAACCACGCCAACACTGCAGGATCCACAACGCACGGCCGGCCACGTGATCACGGCGTCTCAGTTTGACCGGGACGGTCTCCTCGATCTCTTCGCTACCGCACGACGCATGGAGAGTGCCACCGCACGGCGCGAGAAGATAACTGTGTTGGAGGGGGCTCTTCTTGGCAATCTCTTTTTCGAGCCGAGCACCCGCACGCGACTTAGCTTCGGAGCGGCGTTCCAGCGCCTTGGGGGCTCTGTCCTCGACACGACAGGTATGTCCTTCTCGTCGATGGCGAAGGGGGAATCCCTCCGCGACACGGCACGCGTCATCTCGGGATATGTCGATGTGATCGTGATCCGGCATCCAGAACGTGGCTCGGCAGCTGAGTTCGCTGCGGCATCGGTCGTACCCGTGATCAATGGAGGGGACGGACCGGGCGAGCACCCGACGCAAGCGTTGCTGGACGTCTACACGATCCAGAAAGAGATAGGACGGCTTGACCAGGTAGTCGTGGCGTTTGTTGGCGACCTTCGTTACGGCCGAACCGTGCATTCACTGATCAGGGCACTTTCCAATTTCGAGGGAATCACGGCGCGACTTGTGGCGCCCGACAGCCTCCAATTGCCTGACGAACTCGAAACCGAGATGACTGCTCGAGGCATGAAGCTGACACGACACTCCGCGATGCCGGAAGGCCTGGCCGACGCCGACGTTGTGTATATGACCCGCCTTCAGAAGGAGCGGATGCCCGAATCCGAAAGGGCGTCCGTCTCGGCCGACTACGTGCTGAACCTGAAGCGGGTCGACTCCTGGTGTCGAGACGAGGTTGTCATCATGCATCCACTCCCGCGCGACAGCAATGCTCCCGTATGCGAACTCAGCGAGGATCTCGACTCAGACCCACGTCTCGCCATCTTCCGCCAAACCGATAACGGCATCCCGGTGCGAATGGCGCTCTTCGCGCATGTCATGGGAGTTGCAGAGGAGGTTTCATGACCAACGCCGCGGGTTCGTCAACCGGTCGCCGTGCGCTATCCCACACCCACCCGTAGGGTTCATGACTCGACGTGTGTGAGCGTCAGAGCAGGCTTCCGCCGCGCCTGAAGCCAGCCGCCCTAACCTCCCGGTTTCATGAGGTTCCAACCGCCCAAGGGCACCGACGACATTGGCGCGCCCCGATCCTCGGTGTGGCGTTCGGTCCTGGGTGAATGGGAGGATTGGTCGGCCCGCTTCGGCTATCCGCTGGTGATGAACCCGATCTTCGAGGCAACCGAGCTCTTTTCGCGTGGGGTGGGGGAATCCAACGAGGTCGTCACCAAGCAGATGTACACCTTCACCGACCGGGGTGGCCGATCGGTCACCCTCCGGCCGGAGGGCACAGCCGGGGTGGTCAGGGCATACCTCGATTCTGGCGCGCGTGGGGCATGGAAGGGGGCCTATTCGGGCCCGATGTTCCGATACGAGCAGCCCCAGGCCGGCCGGCGACGCCAGTTCTGGCAGGTTGGTGTCGAGTACCTGGATGTGGAGGCGCCAGCTTCAGACGTGGAGGTGATCGAACTCGGTTATCGCTATCTGGGCGCAGTCGGTGTGCCCGGTCTCGAGGTTCGGCTCAATTCCCTTGGTGATGCGGAGTGCCGCCCTGGGTACGTCGAAGAGCTTCGGTCCTTCCTGCGCTCCCGACACGACGAGCTCTGTGACGACTCGAAGCCACTGGTTGACGCCAACCCGCTCCGGGTGCTCGATTGCAAGATCTGCGGCCCCAAGCTGGAGGATGCGCCGAGGATGGCTGACCGTCTGTGCGAAGCCTGTTCGGCTCATTTCGAAGAGGTGAAAGCCACCCTGACCCGACTCGAGTTGCCGTTCGTCGAAGACCACCGTCTGGTCAGGGGTCTGGATTACTACACGCGTACCGCCTTCGAGTACCTCGCGACCAATCTGGAGACGGCGCAGAACGCGGTGGGTGGCGGTGGGCGCTACGACGGGCTGGCCGAGGCCTTGGGGGGCCATCGGGTGCCCGGGGTCGGCTTCGCCTTGGGTGTCGATCGGATCATCCTCGCCACCGGGCGTGAGCCTCTCCCCGAGGTCGATGTCTTCTTGGTGTCCGAGGCTTCTGCTGCCGACGCCCTGATCGTTGCCTCCCGGCTCCGTCGCGAAGGCATCCGGGTCGATCTAGACGGCGAGGGGCGATCGATCAAGGCGCAGTTCCGCTCTGCCAGCCGCTCCCAGGCTCCGGTGATAGTGGTCCTGCGCTCGCTGAGCGAGCCATTAGAAGTTCGCACCGAAGACGGCGTGGGCCCCGGCCTGCCCATCGAGGATCTGGCAGGCTGGTGGAAGGGACGGACGGGATGAGAACTCACCACGCCATTTCGATCAGTCCTTCGGAGATCGGGGAGCGAGTGGTCGTCGCGGGATGGGTCCAGCGGCGCCGGGACCATGGGGGTATCGCCTTTCTCGACATTCGGGACGCCTCGGGCATCATCCAGGTCGTCGCCGATCCGGCCACCCATCCCGAGGTTGGCGATCTCCGGATGGAGTTCTGTGTCTCAGTGACCGGTGTCGTCCGACGTCGTCCCGAGGGGACCGAGAACCCCGAGATGGCCACAGGGATGGTCGAAATCGGCGCTGACGCGATCAGCGTCCTTTCGCCGGCCGAAACCCTTCCCTTCATGATCGATGACCGGACCGACACCGACGAGCGGGTTCGCCTTCGCTTCCGATACCTGGACCTGCGCCGCCCCCGAATGGCGGCCAACCTGCGGGCCCGCTCCCGGGCGACGGCGGTGATCCGAAGCACCCTGGACCAGCAGGGGTTCCTGGAAGTGGAGACCCCGACTTTGATCAACAGCACACCGGAGGGGGCGCGTGACTTGCTGGTTCCCTCCCGGCTCCGCCCCGGGGAGTTCTACGCGCTTCCCCAGTCTCCCCAATTGTTCAAGCAGCTCCTGATGATCTCCGGTGTGGAGCGCTACTTCCAGATCGCCCGTTGCTACCGGGACGAGGACTTCCGGGCAGATCGCCAGCTCGAGTTCACCCAACTCGACCTGGAGGGGTCGTTCTGGGGGCGTGACGAGGTTCTCGACGCCATCGAATCCGTGCTGGTCGCCGTGGTTGCGGCGCTGCGGGGCATCGATGTGCCCCGCCCCTTCCTCCGCCTCACTTGGGCCGAGGCCATGGATCGGTATGGATCGGACAAACCCGACACCAGGTTCGGGATGGAGATCAGGGATCTGTCGGCCCTGTTCGCCGACACCGGGTTCGGGGTGTTCAAGGGAGCACTCGATTCAGGAGGGACGATCAGAGGAATCAACATCGGGGCCCAGGACTGGCCCCGGTCCAGGGCGGACGCCATTATCGAGCGAGCCCGTGAGTTGGGGGCCAAGGGCCTCGTGTGGATGGTCGTCGAGGAGGATGGGTCATTGCGCTCTTCGATTGCCAAGTTCCTTTCGCCCGACGAGATGTCGGGTATCAAGCAGACGCTCGAAGCGAACTCCGGTGATGTGCTCCTCCTGGCCGCCGACAAATGGAGGACCTGCGTTGGGGTGCTCGGTGGGTTGCGAATCGAACTGGGCAAACCGGTCGGTCACGACGACCTCGCCTTCCTGTGGGTGGTGGATTTCCCGTTGTTCGAGGAGGCAGAGGACGGGATTCTCACCTTCTCCCATCACCCGTTCACCTCGCCGCTGTCGTTGGACGAGATGCGCGACCACCCTCAGGAGGCGCTCTCGAAGGCCTACGACGTGGTGGTCAACGGGATCGAGCTCGGCTCCGGCTCGGTCAGGATTCACGACCCGGCGGTACAACTGCAGGTGTTCGAGATCCTAGGGATCGACAACGAGACCGCGGAACGCAGATTCGGTTGGTTCCTCGAGGCCCTTCGCTACGGCACACCACCACATGCCGGCTTCGCCTTCGGGATCGACCGGCTGGTGATGGTGTTGCAGGGAGAGGCTTCGATACGCGAAGTGATCCCGTTCCCCAAGACCCAGACCGGGGTTGATCCGATGACCGGCGCTCCGACCTGGGTCGACGAGACCCAGCTGGCCGAACTGGGAGTCACTCTCAGCGCCGAGGCGCGAGCCCGTCAGGCCGAGCCCGAGAGTCCAACCGTGGACTCCGATGACTAATCCGGCCGACGGGCGCCTGTTTGCCCGAGATGTGAAGCCAAACGCCGCTCTGACCAACGGCAAACTGTTGTCCGATCGAAGGGCAAAGTCGGCCGGCAATGAATGCGATGAGTGATCTGTTCTCGGAGCGAGCCAACGACCTGATGGCGCGAAACGCGCCACTCGCCACCCGGATGCGGCCGCGGTCGTTGGACGAGGTGGTCGGTCAGGAAGCGCTCATGGCAGCCGGCGCCGCGTTTCGGAAGGTGGTCGAGTCCGGACGGCCGGTCTCGATGCTTCTCTGGGGGCCGCCGGGCACCGGAAAGACCACGCTGGCCCGGGTTGTGGCCGTGCACGCCGACGCAGTCTTCGACACGTTGTCGGCAACATCGGCCGGGGTCAAGGACATCCGCGAGGTCCTGGCTTCCGCCCGGAGGCGGCTCGAGACCGAAGAGCGTCGAACCGTCCTCTTTCTCGATGAGATCCATCGCTTTGCCAAGAATCAACAGGACGCCCTGCTTCCCGGGGTCGAAGACGGGACCCTGACCCTGATCGGAGCCACCACGGAGAATCCGTTCTTCGAGGTCAACTCGCCTCTGATGAGCAGGATGACCTTGTTTCGCCTCGATCCGCTCGGTGCCGGGGAGGTTGAGAAGCTGGTCGAGCGCGCTCTCGGGGATGCCGAACGTGGTCTCGGCGACCAGGGGCTGACGATCGCGACCGATGCCCTGGAGGAGCTGTCCGCGCGAACCGGTGGCGATGCCAGACAGGCCCTGAACGCCCTCGAGGTTGCTGCCCTGCTCGCCACCGGTGCGTCTCGAACAGAGATTTCGATCGAGGACGTTGCCGAAGCGTTACAGCGGCGGGTGGTCAGATATGACAAGACCGGTGACCGTCATTACGACGTCATCTCCGCCTTCATAAAGAGTGTCCGCGGGTCGGATCCTGACGCCGCTCTCTACTGGCTGTTCCTGATGATCGAAGGCGGCGAGGATCCCGAGTTCATCGCGCGACGCTTGATCATCCTGGCCTCGGAGGACGTAGGTCTCGCCGACAGCCATGGCCTGCAAGTCGCCGTGGCGGCGGCCCAGGCACTCGCCTACGTCGGTCTGCCGGAGGCGGGGTATCACCTCGCCCATGCCACGCTGTATCTCGCCACCGCACCGAAGTCGAACTCGGTGGGCAGGGCGATGGGGGCGGCGAGAGACCTGGTCAACCAGGGCCCTGCCGGCAGCGTCCCGATGCATCTGCGATCGACCGGGTATTCGGGTGCGGCCGTGCTCGGGCACGGCGATGGCTACCTCTACTCACATGACCACCCGGATGGCGTGGTGGGCCAGCAGTATTTCCCCGACGAAGTGACACCGCAGCCACTGTTCCACCCGGGCCGGCTCGGCGACGAGGAAGAACTATCGAGGCGCCTGGGGGAGATCGATCGCATCCTCGGGCGGATCGGCCGAACCTGATCACCCGATGAAAACCGCCACCGGGCGCACGCTCGTTAACCTCGCCTCAGTCGAACCAGCCAGGCCCCTACGTGGATAGCAACCAGATTCGCACGCTTTTCACCTCGTTCTTCGAGGAGAAAGGTCATGTCGTCAGGCCTTCGTCTTCGCTGATCCCGATCGACCCCACCCTCCTGCTCACCAATGCCGGGATGGTCCCTTTCAAACCCTATTTCCTGGGGGAAGAGCCTGCTCCCTTTCAGCGCGCCACCACCGTCCAAAAAGTGGTTCGCACCGTCGACATCGACATCATCGGGACCACCCAGCGCCATCTTTCCTTCTTCGAGATGCTGGGCAACTTCAGCTTCGGCGACTACTTCAAGGAGGATGCGATCGCGTGGGCCTACGAACTGGTGACCGAGCGGCTCGGCTTGGACCCCGAACGCCTCTGGTACACGGTCCATGAGACGGACGACGAGGCCGAGCAGATCTGGATCGACGGTGTCGGAGTCCCCGCCGAGCGGGTCCAGCGCGGGGGAAAAGACAACTTCTGGCAAATGGGGGTGCCCGGTCCCTGCGGGCCTAGCTCGGAGATCTTCTGGGACAAAGGCGACGAGTACGGAAAGCCAGGCGGGCCAATCAGTGGCGGAGAGGACCGGTTCCTCGAGATCTGGAACCTCGTGTTCATGCAGAACATCCAGGATGAGCCCTACCACGTGGTCGGTGACCTGCCGGCCAAGAGCATCGACACCGGGATGGGGCTCGACCGGGTGGCGGTGGTGATGCAGGGCGTCCCCTCGGTGTTCGACATCGACACCACCGGGCACATCCGTGATGTGGCGGCGGCCTACACCGGGCTGACCTATGGCGAGAACGAGCTCCATGATGTCTCGCTGCGCATCCTTGCCGACCATGCGCGCTCGGTCACTTTCTTGATCGGTGACGGGGTCATCCCCTCGAACGACGGCAGGGGATATGTGCTGCGTCGCCTCCTGCGCCGGGCGGTGCGTCACGCCTGGCAGTACGGGGGAGAAAGTCTGGTATTCCCTGATCTCGTCGCGGCCACGATCGAGGTGATGGGGGACTGGTACATCGAGCTGAGGGAGAAGAAGGATTTTATCACCCAGGTAGTCACCCGTGAGGAGGAGCGCTTCCGGCGCACCCTCCAGTCGGGCCATCAGCTCCTCGATGTCGAGCTGGGGGACGACCGCGAAGCGACCCTGTCGGGTTCCACGGCGTTCAAGTTGCACGACACCTACGGATTCCCCATCGAGCTGACCCGGGAGATCGCGGCAGAGCGCGGCGTCACCGTCGACGCACAGGGCTTCGAGGACGAGATGGCGGCGCAACGCAAGCGGGCAAGAGAGGCATGGAAGGGTGGGGACGACATGGCCGCCCTCGAGATCTACAGGTCTGTTCTCGAAGTGACGGGTCTGACCGAATTCGTCGGCTACGAGCAGGAAACCGCGGTGGGGCAGGTGCTGGCGATCGTCGCCGACGGAGAGACGATCGACCGGGTCGACGAGGGTGGTGAAGTGGAGGTATTCCTCAGCCGCACCTCGTTCTATGGGGAGTCCGGGGGTCAGGTGGGTGACACCGGTGTCATCGAGACGGAGACCGGCAAGGGCTCGGTGTGGGACACCCAGCACGCTCTCCAGGGATTGCACGGGCACCGCCTCAGGGTCGACTCGGGCTTCATCGCTGTGGGTCAGCGGGCCGTCGCGGTCATCGATTCCTCACGACGCGAGGCGATCCGAAAGAGCCATACCGGCACCCACGTCCTTCATTGGGCACTCCGGGAGGTCCTTGGTGATCATGCCCATCAGGCCGGATCCCTGGTCGAGGCGGGGCGGGTCCGGTTCGACTTCTCTCACTTCGCCCAGATGGCTCCCCAGGAGCTGGCCGAGGTCGAGGCGGAGGTGAACCAGAGGCTGATAGACAATGCCAGGGTGCAAACCACTGTCACCACCAAGGAACAGGCCGAGCAGATGGGAGCCCTGGCGTTTTTCGGGGACAAGTATGGCGAGACGGTTCGGGTCGTCCAGGTCGGTGATTTCTCGATCGAGTTCTGTGGAGGAACCCATACCCACACCTCTGCACAGGTCGGTCCTCTGCTCATCACCTCAGAGTCGTCGATTGGCTCCAACCTGAGAAGACTCGAGGCCCTTACCGGCATGGCCGCTTATCGACGGATAGCCGAGATCAGGGACAGCATGGATCACGCCAGTCAGCTGTTGAAGGTTGGTGCTCATGACCTCCCGGTCCGAGTCGAGGCCTTGCTCGAGCGGGTGACCGGTCTGGAGAAGGAACTCGACGGCTTGCGCACCCAGCGGCGCGGGGAGCTGGCAGCAGAGCTGTCGTCTTCTCCGAGCAGAATCGGCGACGCCTCCCTGGTCGTGGCCGGTGCCGCGGACCTCGACGCCAACTCACTCCGGCAGCTTGCGCTCGGGATCAGGGATCGGCTCGGGGCCCGATCGGTGGTGGTCGTGGGGTCGGCCCACGCCGGCAAGGGAATCCTGGTCGGGCTGGTCTCCAAGGACTTGGTCGATGCCGGGGTGTCGGCGGCCGATGTCATCGCCGGCGCTGCCGGGGAGCTGGGGGGCGGGGGCTCTCGTGACCCGGAGTTGGCCCAGGCGGGTGGCCAGCATGGCGAGCGTCTTTCCCAAGCCCTCGACCTGGCCCGCGAAGCCGCGGAGCGCGCCCTCCGCGCTCTGTGAGCCGTTGTCTCGGGGTCGATGTCGGCGCCAGGCGGGTGGGTCTGGCATTGTCCGACGCGATTGGCTTGACAGCCGCCCCGTTGGCCGTGGTGGATAGAGCGTTGGCGGTGGCGGAGATCACGAGACTCGCTCAAGTTCACGAGGTAGGTACCATCGTCGTCGGTCTCCCCACCAGTCTCGGCGGTGGTGAGGGCACATCCGCCGGCGACGCGAGAAGTCTCGGCGACCAACTTGCTGAGGCCACTACAGCCGAGATCGTCTATCGCGACGAGAGGTTTACATCGCGGATGGCGGAGAGCGCCCTCCTCGAGTCCGGCATGAAGCGCCGGGAGCGAAAGAGCACGATCGACATGGTGGCCGCGGCCATCATCCTCCAGGACTATCTCAACTCCTTGAAATGACCTTCGAACCAGTACCCGAGCCCTCGCCCTGGACCCGTGCCGGGCGAATGATCGCAATTGGCGGTCTTGTCATCCTGTCCGGGGTTGCCGTTGTAGGCGGCGCCTCATATCTGGGCCGCGCAGTGGGCTCGGCGATCGATTCAGACGATGCGATCTCGGGCCCGGTGAATGTGGTGGCCGGTCAGGAAGTCACAGTCGAGATCCCAAGCGGATCGAGCGCCAAGGACATCGCGGCCATCCTGGCGGCTCAGGGGGTGGTCCGTTCGGCTCTTGAGTTCGAAGTGGCGGTTCGCAACAACGAGGCTGCCGAGAGTCTCCAGGCCGGTACCTACAAGCTCGAGACATTGATGGACCCGGCTGAGGTGGTGGCGGTGCTCGTGGTGGGACCGGTCGCCGACGTCTATCGAGTGACTGTCATCGAGGGCCTCCGGACGAGCGAGATCCTGACCCGTCTCTCGGAGGCCGCCGGGATCCCATACGCGGAATTCGAAGAGGCCCTACTGTCCGGCGATGTCTCCACTTCCTTGCGTCCGATGCCGGCCGAGGCCATATTGACCGACTGGGAAGGGATGCTCTTCCCCGATACCTACGAGTTCTCCAGTGACGCCGAACCGACCGCGATCTTGCAGCGTCTGGCCTCCACAATGGAGCAAAGGGTGGACAGCATCGATTGGTCGGCGCTGGAAGAGGCCGGTTACACCCCGTACCAGGGGTTGATCATCGCCTCGCTGATCGAAAACGAGGTTCTCCTCGATGAGGAGCGGCCCATGGTTTCCAGTGTCGTCCGGAACCGGCTCGGTATCGACATGAAACTCGACATCGATGCCACCGTCCTCTACGCCCTCGGCACCCGCGACATCTCGCTGTTCGATCGCGAAGTGGCGTCGCCGTACAACACCTATCTGGTGGCCGGGCTTCCCCCCACCCCGATCTCATCCCCGGGCCGGGCATCGCTCGAGGCTGCGGCCAGCCCTGCCACCACCGACTTCCTCTACTACGTTCTCGCGGACCTGGAAGGGCACCACGCGTTCGCCGCAACGCTCGAAGAGCACAACGAGAACGTGGCCAAGGCCCGGGCCGACGGAGTGCTTCCCTGATCGGTCGCCGGGCCACCGGTCGGTGATGAGCCCCGAGTTCCGGCTCGCTCTTCTCGGCGACCCGGTCGAGCACTCGCGCTCACCTGCCATTCACAACGCAGCGTTGCGCAGCCTTGGCTTGTCCGGGTCCTACACGGCTAGGCGCACCGGGCATGCCGGGCTCCTCCAAGCCATCGAAGAGCTTCGTGCCGGCGTCCTCGACGGCATCAACGTCACAATGCCGCTCAAGGCCATGGCTGCAGCTGCGGCAGATCGCCTGACCGATCTCGCCGCCCGATCGGTCTCGGTCAACACGATGCGGTTTCGGGAAGGCCAGGTTGAGGGTCACTCCACGGACGCGGCGGCGATGAGGTCGCTGCTTGATGGCGGCCGGTTCGACACCACCGCGCCAATCCTCGTCCTCGGCGCGGGGGGTGCCGCAGCCGCAGTTCTCACTGCGAGCGAGGGGCGTTCGGTGTACCTGGCTGCGCGACGTGCCGAAGCAGCGCTCGAGATTGCGGAGAGGGCCGGCTACGAGGTCGCGGTGGTGCCCTTTGGGACCCCGGTGCCCGACGCGGTCGTGGTGAATGCCACCCCCATAGGGATGAAAGGCGAACATCTAGCCTCGGAGTTGCTGGAGCTGGCGTCGGGTCTCGTCGATTTGGCCTATGGTCGTTTCGACCCACCGGCCACGGCTCGGGGTCGAGAGTTGGGCATCCCGGTCGTGGGCGGCATCGAGTTTCTCGCCCTTCAGGCGGCGGAGTCGTTCACCTGGTGGACCGGGCTCGAGGCACCGTTGGATGTGATGCTGGAGGCTGCCAAAAACGACTAAAGCGCAAGGCTAATGAAACCGAAATGGTTGGAAAGGATTGTCACCCAAGGAGTTGAAACCGTGGCTCTTTCTGGAAACCTCAACTTTGTGCCTCTCGACGAGGTGCTCCGGCTGCTGACACGTTCAGATCAGCAGGGGGCGGTCGACGTCCTGGGCCCGGACGTCCGTGGTCGCATCTTCGTCAGCAAGAAGGGGATCGGCCTCGCCACCGTCTCGGATGACAACGAGCTGCGCAGGCATCTGGTCAACTCGGGCTTTTTGGATGAGGCCTATCTGGCTTCGATCGACTCCGGTTCCACGACCTTGGCGTCGCTGACCGACAAGGACGCCGGCATCGCCGAACTGCTTCGTGAAATAACGGTCGAGAGCCTCTACCAGATGTCCAGTCGTGGGTCGTCCTTTGAAGTCGCCGAATCGGTGACCACCCCCTACGCCAGTCCGAAGGCCTTCGAACTCGAGTCGATCCTCGACCAGTCGAGACGCCGCGCCGGAGAGTGGGCCGAGGTCGAGAAGATCATCTCGGACCTCGACTCGGTCGCCAGGTTGAACCGGGATCTCGGCGACCAGGACTCGGTCCAGATCAGCCGTGATGCCTGGCGCGTTCTCTGTGAGTTGGGCTCTGGTGCCTCCGTGCGGACGCTTGCCGAGCGTCTTGGAACCACCGACTTCTGGACCGCCAAAGTGGTTGCCGGCCTGTCAGACCAGCAACTGCTGGTCCTGGCCGCCAATGGGGCGGAGGACGAGGAGGAGGACGAGAGTGTCGAGCCGATTGTGGACGAGTTCCGTTATCCCGAGCCACAGGAAGCCGCGGAAGCAGCCGACGAGGACGTCGCGGCCAAAGATGCCAACGAATCCTGGTGGGTCGAGCCCAAGGAGACCGTGACCGAGCCTGCTGCCGAGGCGGAGGGGCAGGGCGGCCCGGAGCCGCACCGCGACAGCCGTTTCGGCCAGTTCTGGCCGGCGGCGGCGACTGCCTTGGAGCCACAGACCGAAGAGCCACAGCCCGACTTCGAGCCAGGGGACGAGGCGGCCGCGTTCCAGCCCCAGGACGAGCCGGTCCCCGCTCTGGAGACCCCCTCAGGCCTGGACGCCGTGGAGGAAGACACCGAAGCTTTCCTGGAGAAGGTCTTCTCACAACTCGAGGACGACGAGCAGCCTGAGCAAGAGGGTCACGGCCTCCTGCGGCGTCGCCGTCTCGGGTCGGTTCTCAAAGAGCTGTCCGAGGAAGACTGAGAGCGCCGTTCCCAACCCTTCTCAACGCTAAGTTGCTCCGGCGGTGATCAATGTCGTCGCCGGAGCATTTGGCTTTCTAGGGGCACTCGCCGCCCACGATCTCGCGACGCAGACCCTGCGCGATCTTCCGTTGCGGCCATTTGCCGGCACCTGCCCGCGCTGCGGCCACGCTCGAGGCTGGCTGACCGCAGCCTGCCCCAGTTGCTCCCGCCGGGTGATGCGTGAAATAGCCCTCGCCTTGGTGGGGTTGGTGGTTGCCGTCGGTTTCGCCGAGACCATTGGCGCGGCATGGGCTCTGATCCCGTATCTCGGCTTCCTGGTCCTCACCCTCGCTCTGGGTGTGACCGACATCGACGCCTTTCGCATAGTCGATCGTCTCAACTTGAGGGGCACCGCGATCCTCGCCGCAGGTCTCGGCCTCGCGGCGATACTCGATGGTTCTGCTCCCGAGTTGGGTCGGGCCGCCCTCGGCGCCCTCGCCTACTTCGCGGGGAGCAATCTGATGTTCCTCCTCGCGGGCGGCAAGGGGTTCGGGTACGGAGATGTCAAGCTCTCGGTTCAATTGGGCCTGTTCACGGCTTACCTCTCGTGGGGCACCCTGGGCTGGGCGGTGCTCATCACGGCGTTAGGAGGTGGCCTCGCCTCGATCGTGGTGCTCGCCATGGGCATGGTGGCCAACGCCCGGGCCCGACGGGTGGCGGCGGGGGAAGACACGGCTTCGATCCGGGAGGTCATGAAGACCGAGCTCCCTTATGGGCCGGCGATGATTCTGGGTGCCTGGGTGGCGATCATCCTCGTCGGGCTCGGTGCCATTCCCATCCCGACGTAGCATCCACCCATGCTTCGCTTCATGACGGCCGGAGAATCGCACGGGCCAGGGCTGGTCACCGTGGTCGAGGGGCTACCTCGCGGCCTCGAGGTCTCGACTGAGGCGATTGCCGGTGAGTTGGCGCGACGTCGGCTTGGATTCGGGCGCGGGAAGCGGATGGCAATCGAACGGGACACCCTGGAGATCATGGCTGGGGTCAGACATGGCCAAACCCTCGGCTCGCCGGTTGCCGTGCTGGTCAGGAACACGGAATGGCCGCGCTGGGCCGAGGAGATGAGCCCGGAGCCGGCACCGGCCAAGAAGCAGGTGACCAGGCCCCGCCCCGGTCATGCCGACCTCGCCGGGATGCTCAAGTACGGAACAGAGGACGCCCGAGATATCCTGGAAAGGGCTTCGGCGAGGGAGACTGCGGCACGGACGGTGGCCGGCCATCTGGCCAAGACCCTGCTTCGAACAGTTGGGGTCGAAGTCATCAGTCATGTCGTTTCGATCGGGCATGTCACAAGCGAAGGACCCACGCCGTTGGCGACTGACCTCCCGGTCGTCGACTCGAGCCCGGTCAGATGCTTCCACGAGCCGTCGGCCGCTCTCATGGTCGAGTTGATCCAGGACGCAATCGAGCGTCGTGACACCCTGGGTGGTGTGTTCGAAGTTCTCGGATACGGAGTGCCGGCGGGCATCGGCTCCCACGTTCACTATGACCGGCGTCTCGACGGCATGCTGGCCGCCGGCCTGATGTCGATCCCGGCGATCAAGGGTGTCGAGATCGGCGATGGCTTCGAGGTTGCCTTTCTCCCCGGTTCGAAGTCCCACGACGAGATCGTGTCCGGAGAAGTTGGCCTCGAGCGACCCACCAATCGGGCGGGAGGTATCGAAGGCGGGATCAGCAACGGGGAGCCGATCAGGGCTCGGGCGGCGATGAAGCCGCTTTCGACTCTGATGCGACCCCTCCAGACCGTGGACATGACGACCGGTGAGCCGGCCGAGGCGGTGAGGGAGCGCTCCGACGTCTGCGCGGTCCCGGCCGCAGCCGTGGTTGGGGAGCAGATGGTGGCCCTCACGCTCGCTTCCGAGTTCCAGCGCAAGTTCGGGGGAGACACGGTGGGCGAGTTCGTAGCGGCCCACCGCCGCTACGTCGACGGACTGGTCGAGCGTCTCGGGCGATGACGATGTGGCTCGCCGGGATGATGGGGTCGGGTAAGACCTCATGCGGGGCTGTCGCTGCGGCGAGGCTCGATGTCCCCTTCTATGACACCGACGTCGAGGTCACAACCGCATTCGGGTGCACCGTGGCCGACCTGTGGGCCCGCATCGGTGAAGCCGGGTTCCGCGAGTTGGAGAGAGCGGTGGTTCTGCGGCTCGCCGGCGAGGAGGCCATCGTGGCGACCGGAGGTGGTGCGGTGATCGATCCCCAGAACCGCGAATTGATGACTGCAACCGGCCCGATCGTTTGGTTGCGGGCAACCCCCGAGGAGCTCCTCGAAAGGGTGAGCTCGGTGTCTGGCCGCCCTCTCCTCGATGTCAGCCCCGACCGGCTTGCTGAGCTGCGCTCCATCTCCGAAGATCGGGCGAAGTGGTATCAGGAGGTGGCCGATCATGAGATCGATACCACCGCGAAGACCATTGCCGAAGTGGCCGATGAGATCGCGGCGCTGTGGGAATCCTGACCGTCGCCGGCCGAACCGAGGTCCTGGTCGGGGAGGGGTTTCTCGACGAGGTGCTTCCCCCGCGCGAGGGTAGGGAGCGGGTTGCGATCCTGACCCAACCGGGGGCCACCCGCTACGCACTCGACATCGCACGGAGTTTCAAGGAGCACGGTCTGGGTGTGGAAGTGATCGGGCTTCCCGACCGCGAGGAGGCGAAGACACTGAAAGTGGCGGAGACTGTCTATGAGACGCTGGCTCACTTCGGACTGGGGCGACAAGACACCGTGGTCGGGGTGGGCGGGGGATCGGTGTCGGATCTGGCCGGGTTCGTCGCCGGGACCTGGCTGAGAGGCGTCGAAGTCGTCCATGTCCCCACCACTCTCGTCGCCGCGGTCGACGCCGCCATCGGGGGCAAGACCGGGGTGAATCTGGCGGGAAAGAACCTGGTCGGCCTGTTTTGGCATCCGAGCCGGGTAGTTGTCGATCTCGGGATACTCGAGGGCCTCCCCACCTCATTGGTTCGGGAGGGGATGGTGGAGGCGTTAAAGACGGGGCTGGTAGGTGATCCCGAGTTGTTCGCCCTGATCGAAAGGGCCGGGACGGGCGCCAGCCTCGAGGTGGTGGTCGTGCGATCGGCCACGGTCAAGGCTCGGGTCGTCGGCCAAGACGAGAGGGATCTGGGGATTCGCAGCGTCCTCAACCTGGGCCATACCATCGGTCACGCCATCGAGTTCGCATCCCCCTTGTCTCATGGTGAAAGCGTGGGGATTGGCCTGGTGGCGGCGGCCAGGATCTCGGAGGTTCGGCTCGGCTTTGAGGGGGTGACCCGCATCTCGGAATCGATCCAAAGACTCGGCCTTCCGATCCAGGTGGCCGGTTTGGATCGGGCGAGGGTGATCGACTTGCTTCGCCATGACAAGAAGCGAGACGCCCAGGGCATACGCATGGCACTATTGAGAAGCATCGGTGTCCCGGTCATCCAACACGTCAGCGGGGCCGACCTGGCGGTCGGGCTGGAGGCTGTTGGGCTTTGAGCGCGGTACCGTCCCCGGTGGGCCCCGCTCGACTCGGGAAAGCAACGATGATCAGCACCAACGACGTACGACCCGGCATGGCCCTCCAACTCAGTGATGGGCTCTTCAACATCGTCGAGTATCAGCATGTCAAACCGGGGAAGGGCAAGGCCTTTGTCAGGATGAAGATCAAGAATCTCGAGACGGGCCAGGTCCTGGAACGCACCTTCCGAGCCGACGAGCATGTCGACCAGGCGATCATCGACCGCCGTGACCACCAATACCTCTACTCGGATGATCTCGGATACCACTTCATGAATCTCGAGGACTTCGGCCAGCTGGCCTTGTCAGCGGAGGACGTCGGTGACGCCGCCGGCTATCTGGTCGACGGGATGACGGTGAGCCTCCCCTTGTACCGGGGCACCGCGATCGGCGTCGACTTGCCGGCCTCGGTGGAGCTCGAGGTCGTCTATGCCGAGCCGGCGGTCAAGGGAGACACCCGCACGGGAGCGACCAAACCGGTGAAATTGGAGACCGGCATCCAGATCCAGGTCCCTTTGTTCGTCGAACAGGGGGACCGGGTCAAGGTCGACACCCGGAGCGGGGAGTACCTGACTCGAGCATGAGCCGGCCCGCACCCGTGCCGACGATTCCGGCCCGACTTACCACAGCGGAATTCGCAGCCGCCATCGGGCGGCCGGTGGAAGACGTGCAGGAGGTCCTGGAGGCGCAGTCCGAGCCCACGGGCGTGGACGAGATGATCGGGCCCGACATGTCGGCGGCGCTGGCGGCGACGCTGGGGGTTCAGATCAACGTCGAGCCCCGCGACCTCGCCCTGGAGACCCTTTACGAACTGGAGACGAGGGGCGATCAGGATCACCCGGGCCTCACCGGGCGCGCCGGCCGGTTGGTGGCCGGGGTGCTCGAGAACCGCGAGGACCTCGATCACCAAATCGAGTCGGCGTCGGATCATTGGAGTGTCGCTCGAATGCCGGTCATCGACCGGACGATTCTGCGATTGGGGTTGTTCGAGCTTCAACACGACCCGGGCGTCCCTACCGGCGTCATCGTCTCGGAGGCGGTTCGACTGGCGCAGATGTATTCAACCGAACGGTCGGGCTCCTTCGTCAATGGGGTCCTGGCATCGCTCGCCCGGTCCGCCCGACCATGAGGTTGGAGGGTGGGTATCGCGGAGTTAGGCTCGCCCCACCTTTAAGGACACGGGGTGTGGGTCGACCGGATGGCGGTGGCGTGAGCGGGCTGCTCAGACTCCGGTGTGTGGCGATGGGGGCGGAATGATCGTCATCAGCGGAGCACAGGTATGGCGCCGATCGGGTCTGGCCGAGGCAACGGTGGTGATCGACGGCCAGCGGGTGGTCGATGTCGGTGATGTGACCGCACCCGCCGGAGCGCGGGTCATCGAGGCCGCCGGCGCGGTCCTCGGCCCGGGACTGGTCGACCTTCATGTCCACTTCCGTGACCCGGGCCAAACCTGGAAGGAGGACATCTCGACCGGCTCGCTGGCGGCTGTCGCCGGAGGTTTCACCGCGGTCGTGGCCATGCCCAACAGCGATCCGCCCACGGACAACGTCAAGACAGCCACCGACATCCTCCGCCGCGGCGCCGAGGTGGGGCTGGTCGACATCCAGGTCGCCGGTGCCCTCACTCGCGGCCGCGAGGGACTGGAAATGGCCGAGTTCGATTCGATGTACGAGGCGGGGGTCCGTCTGTTCACCGATGACGGTGACTCGGTGGCCGATTCAGGGCTTCTGCGCCGGATCATGGTTTATCTGTCCGATCTCCCGGGAGCGGTTGTGGCCGAGCACGCCGAGGATGTCATGTTGACCCGAGGCGGCCATGTCAACGATGGAATGATGGCCGCGAGTCTGGGTCTGGGCGGCATGCCCGCGGTTGCCGAAGTGACGGTTGTGGGCCGCGATCTGGCACTGGCCGCCGAGACCGCGGCCCGGCTTCACCTCCAGCACCTGTCCTGCTCAGGCTCGGTGGATTTGATCCGAAGGGCGAAAGAATCGGGCGTGGCGGTCACCTGTGAGGTCACTCCGCATCATCTGGCCCTCGACGAGTCCGCGGTCGGCGGCCTCGACCCGAATTTCAAGATGTATCCGCCGTTGCGAACAGCTGCCGACCGTCAGGCGTTGATAGCGGCGCTCGAGGACGGCACGGTCGACGCCGTCGCCACGGATCACGCCCCCCATTCGGCCTTGGAGAAGGATGTCCCCTTCGAGGAGGCACCCAAAGGGGTCATCGGCTTGGAGACTTCGGCTTCGGTCACGTGGCAGGCGCTACGCGGGGATGCGGGGCCCTTTTTCGAGCGGATGAGTGTCGCACCTGCCCGCATCGCGGGCCTCGAGAGACACGGTCAGCCGGTGGAGCCGGGCTCGATGGCAAACCTCGTGCTATTCGACCCCGAGCGATCCTGGGTGCCACGTGTGTTTCGCTCGAAATCCTCCAACAGCCCATTTCTGGGGACCAGGCTCACCGGGAGGGTGATGGCCACGATCCACGACGGTGCAGTCGTCTACGAGGCGGCGCCGGATGGGTGACCATTGGCGGCCGGCGAGTCTTGGCACCACTGACCTTGCGATCGACATGCCGAGGAGTCTCCAGGAATGGCACCAGACGGTCTGACCACGGATCTGGGGACCCTCCGCCTGCGAACGCCGTTGATTGCGGCCTCGGGAACAGTCGGCTCGGTGTGGGAGTGGGCAGATGTGGCCGACGTCCGGGTCTACGGGGCGGCCGTGGCCAAGTCAGTGGCGCCGGTCGAGTGGCCGGGGCGGCCCGCTCCCCGTCTCGCCGGGACCGGTTCCGGGATGTTGAACGGCATTGGAATCCAGAATCCCGGGATCGTCGGTTGGGTGGAGACGATGCGCCCGAAACTGGGGAATCTCGATGTGCCGGTATGGGGTTCGGCTGTCGGCTCGAGCCCTGAGGAGTTCGCCCTCGTGGCAAAAGGCCTGGTCACAGCGGGTATCGAGGTCGTGGAGGTCAACCTGTCTTGTCCCAATCTCGAAGACGGGCGCATGTTCGCCCTCGACGCCGACCGCTCTCGGGAGGTCGTGGAGGCGGTGGTGGCATCGGGTGAGGTCCTGGTGGGTGCCAAGTTGTCACCGAATGCCGAGCAAATCATCGCCGTGGCGGAAGCATGTGTTGCTGGGGGAGCGAGTTTTCTCACCCTCACCAATACCGCTCTCGGGTTCGGGATATCGCTGGAGGACCGCCGCCCGCTCCTCTCGGGCGGGGTGGGGGGCTACAGCGGCCCGGGGTTGAAGCCACTCTCGCTGCGTTGTGTCTACGAGGTCGCCACCGCCATTCCCCGGGTTCCCATTGTCGGTTGTGGGGGAGTGACCACGGGACGCGATGTCGTCGAATACCTTCTCGCCGGAGCCTCCGCGGTTGGCGTGGGCACGGTGCACTTCTCCGAGCCTCGTGCGGGTGCCCGCATCCGGCGCGAGCTGGTGGGTGAGATGAGGCGGTTGGAGGTGCAGAGCGTCAGTGAGCTGGTCGGTGCGGTGAGGCCCTGGTGAACCCGATCCTCGTTGCGCTCGATGTCCCTGACGGAGCCGAGGCCGTAGCCCTGGCGAGCCGTCTCGCCCCCTTTGTAGGTGGCTTCAAGGTGGGTCTCGAGCTGTTGATGGGCGAGGGCCCGGATGTGATCCGTAGGGTCGGCGCCTTTGGGCCTCCGGTGTTCGCCGACGCCAAGCTGCACGACATACCGAACACGGTGGGCGCTGCCGCCAGACAGCTGGCTCAGGCCGGCGCCCGCTGGGTAACCGTGCACGGCGCCGGAGGCCTCGAGATGATCGAGTCGGCCGTTGCCGGCCTCAGAGACGGATCGGATGGGGGAGCCGGGGTTCTGGTGGTCACGGTGCTCACATCGTTGGACGGAGCTCAACTCCGCGAAACCGGGGTAGGTCGAAGTCTTGAGGCGCAGGTGGTCGCGATGACGGCACTCGCCGCAGACGGTGGAGCCGAAGGCGTCGTGTGCTCGGTTCTGGAGGCCCGTGCCGTGAAGAGCGCCGTCCCGTCGATGAAGGTGGTGACACCCGGGATCCGCGCCTCCAATGCGGCGCCGGACGACCAAAAGCGAATGGCCACAGTGACCGAGGCCCTGGAGGCCGGCGCCGACATGGTGGTCGTGGGCCGGGCGATAACGGCTGCCCGGGATGTGATTGCGGCCGCGCGGGCCATGGCTGTAGAGGCCGGACAGCCGATTCCTCCCCCCAGCGAACGGAGTGAGAACCGGGAGGGGGGCTTTTAGGCGACCTGTCGAACGCTTCGAGGGCTATGGTCCGGACTCCCGACAGGAGAGGGAATGCAGCCACCCCAATTGACCGATGAACAGCGAATGGCAGCGCTGGCAAAGGCGGCAGAAGCGAGACGGGTTCGCGCGGAAGCAAAGCAGCTCCTAAAGATCGGGTCGCTCCGGCTCTCCGAGCTCATCAAGCAAGCAGAGACTGACGACATCCTCGCCGGGCTCAAGGTGGAGAGGGTGATCGCCTCGATGCCAGGGATCGGGAAGATCAAGGCCAAGCGGATGATGGAGACGCTGGGCATCGCAGAGAATCGCCGGCTTCGGGGCCTGGGAGACAAGCAGAAAGAGGCTCTCCTAGCCGAGTTCTCATGACGTGAGCGGCCGGCTTGTTGTCGTCTCCGGACCGTCAGGCTCCGGCAAATCGAGCATCGTGAATGAGTTGCTCCAACGGCTCGATCTCGACTTCTCGGTCTCTGTCACCACCCGTCTTCCCCGACCAGGTGAGCGTCATGGCGATCATTATTCCTTCGTCAGCCGGAAGGATTTCGAGCAGATGATCGAGAACGGTGAGCTGCTGGAATGGGCGCAATACAACAACCGGTTTTACGGCACACCGGGCGCCCCGGTTGCGGCGGCAAATGCGGCCGGGCGGGACATCCTCCTCGAAATCGAGATCCAGGGAGCCCGCCAGGTTCGTGAAGAGAGGCCCGACGCCTTGATGTTTTTTGTCACTCCGCCTTCGATCGAGGAGCTCGAGAAACGTTTGGTGAGACGCGGGGACACCTCTGCGGCAGACATCGAAGACCGGCTCGAGATCGCAGAGACCGAAATGGCCGAGGCGCCGGGGCTCTTCGACCACCTGATAGTCAATGATCGCGTCGATCGAGCCGTCGCCGAGATCGAGGCGCTGATTACGGGGTCGTCTTCGGGTAACCTGTAGATATCCCCTCCTCGAAGGACCCATGAAACTCGAACAAGTCATAGATCAGATCGGCAACCGGTTCGCGACTGTGGTCGTGTCCGCCCGCCGGGCTCGCCAGATCAACAGCTATTTCCACCAGCTTGGTGTCGGCTACGGCGAGTTCGTGCCGCCCCAGGTGCATTCCCTTTCACGAAAGCCCCTCACCATCGCCATGGAAGAGATCGCAGAGGGCAAAGTCTCCGTCGACACCGTCGAGGAGTAGAGGGCACGATGCTCCACGGACGGCGGGTCGTCCTCTGTGTCACCGGGGGGGTTGCCGCCTACAAGTCCGCATATCTAGCTCGCCGGCTCGTCGAGGCTGGGGCTGAGGTGCGAGTGGTCATGTCCGAGTCGGCCGGGGAGTTCATCGGGCCTCAGACATTTGCCGCAATCACGGGTCATCAGCCGGTGTCCTCGTTGTTCGAGGGCGATCTGGTTTCACCACACACCGAGCTTGGCCGCTGGGCGGACCTCGTCATCGTGGCACCTGCCACTGCGGCCACCCTGGGGCGACTGGCAACCGGGATATCGTCGGATGCGGTCGGTGCGACGGTGCTGGCCACGACGGCCCCCGTGCTGCTGGCACCGGCAATGCACACCGAGATGTGGGAGCACCCTGCGACCCGTCGCAATCTGGAGATCCTGCGGGGCGACGGTTATCACATGGTCGGCCCTGAGATCGGGCCATTGGCCGGTGGGGACGTCGGTGTGGGCAGGGTGGCCGAGCCCGACGAGATCGTGGAGGTCGCGAACGACATTCTCGGCGGCGAAGGCCGGGGTCGCGTGGTCCTGGTGACCGCGGGAGGAACCAGGGAGCCAATTGACCCCGTGAGGTTCATCGGGAATCGCTCCTCGGGAAAGATGGGCCATGCGATCGCCGACGAAGCCGTTCGACGTGGCTACGACGTGACGCTGGTCACGACCTCGGACTTCCCGGCCCACCCCTCAGTGAAGGTGGTTCGAGTCGACACCGCCGACGAGATGCTGGAGGCAGTCGGCGGCGTAGATCCAGAGATCGCGGTGATGGCGGCAGCCGTTGCCGATTTCAAGCCGCGAACCAGCCAGGAACTGAAGATCTCGCGTTCGAAGGCCCTCGATTCCATCGAGTTGACGGCTACACCAGACATCCTGGCTTCCATGGTGGGGCGCTCCAATCGCCCCTTCGTCGTGGGCTTCGCCGCCGAGACCGGAGGAGTGGAGCGAGCGGTGGAGAAGGCGAAGCGCAAGGCGGTGGACCTCCTGGTCTACAACGACGTGTCCGAGCCCGGCTCGGGGTTCGGCACCGACACCAATCGGGTTGTCATCATCGACAGGGAGGGGAGCACCATCGAGCTGCCACTCCAATCCAAGCGCCAGGTCGCCGAACAGCTGTGGGACCGGATTGCTGAGGAGTTGAAGGGGATTAACCTCGCTCCCTCATGAGGCGCTGGTATTTCACATCGGAATCGGTGACCGAGGGGCACCCGGACAAGGTCGCTGACGCCATCTCTGACAGCGTCCTCGACGCCGCCCTCACCAGCAACCCACTAGCCCGGGTTGCCTGCGAGACGTTTGTGACTACCCGGCTGGCGGTGGTCGGTGGGGAAATCACGGCAGATGGGGCGATCGATGTCGAAGGGATCGTGAGAGAGACGGTGGCCCGGATCGGTTACGACGGGTTCGACCCGGATTTCTCGGCCGAGAGTCTCGAAGTCCAGAACCATGTCCATGAGCAGAGCGCCGACATCGCCGCCGGTGTCGACCGCGACCTCGGCGCCGGTGACCAGGGCCTCATGTTCGGTTTCGCGGTCGACGAAACCGAGGAGCTGATGCCGCTTCCCATCCAGCTCGCCCATCGCATCGCAGAGCGTCTCTCCGAGGTGAGACGGACCGGAAAGCTCGACTATCTGCGCCCCGACGGGAAAACCCAGGTGATGGTGCGCTACGAGGGAACCCGCCCTGTTGCCGTGGAGAAGGTCTTGATCTCTGCCCACCACGCCCCCGAGAAGGACCAGGCTGATATGGCCAAGGATGTCTTCGACATCGTTGTCGCGGAAGTGGTGCCCGAGGACATGCTCACTTCCGAGATGGAATTCATCTTCAACCCCTCGGGCCGTTTCGTGATCGGGGGCCCGGTGGCCGACACCGGGCTGACCGGTCGGAAGATCATCGTGGACACCTACGGCGGGTATGCCCGTCATGGGGGAGGGGCCTTCTCGGGCAAGGATGCCACCAAGGTCGACCGATCAGGCGCTTACGCCGCCCGTTGGGCAGCCAAGAACCTGGTCGCCGCCGGAGTCGCGACCAAGCTCGAGATCCAGCTCTCCTACGCGATCGGTCGTGCCGAGCCCTTCTCCATCCATGTTGAGACCTTTGGCACCGAGCGGGTGTCACCGGAGACGATCGGGGTGGTGGTTGACGAGGTGTTCGATTTCCGGCCCGCGTCCCTGATCGCACAACTCGATCTGACCAAGCCTGTCTTCGCCCCAACGGCGGCCTATGGCCATTTCGGCAGGTCGGGGTTCTCCTGGGAGCAGCTCGACCGGGTGGAGGCGATCAGAGCGGCGGCGGGTCTCTGAGTCGACCGGCGGCTCGGGTTGTCCCCAGCGTCCCCACCTTTGCCGTAGACAAGGGCTTCTGGTACTCGATCCCTCACCATCTCCAGGGCGTGGTTCGGCTCGGGTCCATGGTGCGAGTTCCGCTCGGTGGTCGCAAAGCCCGGGGTTACGTCGTCGAGTTGGCCTCCGACCGTGCCGGCAATCTCAAGGATATCAACACAGTCTCCGGCGCTGCACCTGTCTTCGACGCCAGGTTGCTCAAGAGCCTCGATTGGGCTGCGACGCACTATGTGGCCCCGCTTTCGATCCTTCTCGATCGATCGGTGCCTCCCAACCTCCCGAAATCGACCGGCGACCCGGCTACCGGGTACGTGGCTGCGCATTCGATCGATCACCCCCTGGCCTCGATCGCACAGGCCGCGGCCGAGGGGAGACGCAGACCGCCGGCGGCCATTGTCACTGGCGGGCACCAAACGGACTGGCTGTGGGCGCTGGCCCCGGTGCTGGCCGCCGGAAGGTCGGCGTTGGTGATTGCCGCCACCACGACCGAGGTCGAGGCGATGACGGGGCCGGCCACGGCCGCCTTCGGGGATCGCGTGGTGGCCATCGCGGGCGATGCTGCCAATGAGGTGACACGAGCCTGGGAAGCGGCACAGGGCCCAGGTCGACTCGTCATCGGGACACCAAGGGTAGCCACCTGGCTGATCGCCGGCCTGGCCTTGGTGGTCGTTCTCGAGGAGGGCCGCCGGGCGATGAAGGACCGCCAGACGCCAACGATTCACGTGCGCGACTTGATGACCACCCGGTCCCGGGTGGAGGGCTTCGCCCTCGTCTTCGTCGGCCCCACCCCTTCCCTCGAGGTGATTGCGGCAGGCGCCGAAGTGCTGCGGGGGGCCTCCAGGGCCTGGCCGCTGGTGGAAGTGGTGGATCGGCGAGAAGACCCACCAGGGGCAGGCTTCTTATCCGAGCGCACCATATCGGCACTCCGAGCTGTCGCCTCCGCCGGCCGCCGGTCATTTGTCTTCACCCACGTCCGGGCAGCTGAAGCCTCGATGCGGTGCACTCGATGCCGGCGGGTGCGGAAATGCGAGGAATGCGGCTCCCGTCTCGGCCGGGCCCCGGCCTGCAGCCGATGTGGGGCCCCGAACGGGGCCTGTGCCGGGTGTGGTTCGATGACATTCGAGGAAATGGGCTCGATTCCCGAGCGCCTGTCTTCCGAGATCAACCGGCGTCTGGGACATGGCTTGTCAGGAGCTCATCCGACGGAGCTCCCCGTGTCGGTAGGCACCGAACGTGACCTCGCCGGGCTGGCTCCCATGGACCTGGTGGTGGCAGCCGACGCCGACTCCCTGATGTTGGGGCACAACTACCGCGCCGGTGAAGAGGCGCTGCGGATCATGGCCCGGCTCGGCAACACGCTCGAGCCCGGGTCCGGTCGGCGGATGATCCTGCAGACCTCTCTTCCGGATTCGGACCTGGTCGCCACCATGAGGAGGGGCGATCCAATCCCATATCTCGAATCACTGCTCTCGGAGCGGGCAAAAACGGGGTTGCCTCCGGCCTCGGAGATGATCGCTGTCGAGTTGAGGGGAGAGGGGCCGATCTCCGAGGTCGACGCCGAGATCCGGTCCCTGTTCGCAGACACGATCCTGGGGCCGGCGGTTTCGCCGGGCCGGGGACGCTGGCTTCTGCAGGGAGCGCTGGGCCCGGCACGGCTGGGGATGCGCGCCCTGGTGCAAGGCTGGCGGGAGCGGGGGTGGACCGTGCGAGTCGACTCCGACCCGATCGACCTCTGAGGATTGGCTCGAAACTCGAGTCGAAGGCCTGTCAGAATGTGCTCCGACACCATCGGATCGTTACCGCAGACAAAGCGTGAGAGGCACACATGGCCAGCAAAGACAAAGGCGTCAAGACGACCAAGAAGGTTGCTTCCAAGGACCTGAAGCAGAAGCGTCAGGCGAAGAGGGACAAGAAAGCCGCCGCCACCAGCAAGGCCCACAAGGTCAATTGAGGGGGACGGGCGGCCACTGATTCCCGTCCGATCGATCGGTTCCACCAGCCAATAGATGCAAGCCCGCGGGCAGGGCGAGCCGGTGGGCAGTCAGAAGTTCGGCATCGCCGAGGAGATCTCTCGTCGGCCCGTCAGCGACGATCCTCCCGGAATCGATGATCACCGATCGTGGGCTCACTTCGAGGGCATAGAGCAGGTCATGGGTGACGATGAGCTGGGTCACATCGAGGCCGAGTAAGGCCTGGGTCAGGTCCGCCCTGCTGGCCGGGTCGAGGTTCGATGTCGGCTCGTCGAGCACCAAGATCTCCGGCTCCATCGCCATCACACCTGCCATCGACACCCGGCGTTTCTGGCCGAATGAGAGGTGATTCGGCGCCCGATCGGCGAGGTTGGCGACCTCGAGCGAGGCCAGGGCGGCCGCAACCCGCTGTTCCAGCTCGGCTCCGGTCAAGCCCAGGTTTCGCGGGCCAAACTCCACGTCCTCCCGCACCGTGGGCATGAACAACTGATCGTCCGGGTCCTGGAAGACCAAACCCACCCGCCGCCGGATTTCGAGGAGGTTCGGGACTGTCACCGGGAGGCCTGACACCGTCACCGTCCCGGTTTGGGCGCGGTGGATGCCATTCATGTGGAGGATGAGGGTGGTCTTGCCTGCTCCATTGGGACCGAGCAACGCAACGCGTTCCCCGCGATGGATGTGGAGGTCGACGCCTCTCAGGGCCTCGGTGCCGTCGGGATAGGCGAAGTCGAGTCCCAGGATCTCAATGACCGGGGTGCTCAAGTCGTGACTTTCGCCGCGATCGCGATCGCCCAGAACGCCGCCCCCACGAGGGCGGCAACAACCCATTCTCTCGGTGTTGCCTGGACCCGCGACGACACCGGCATTTCACCGGCATACCCCCGAGACTCCATTGCCAGATAGACACGCTCGCCGCGTTCATAAGTGCGAATGAACATGGTCCCCACAGCTCGACCGTAAGGGCCCCATCGGGTGAGATTCGAGCCCTGGTGGCCGCGGGCCGCGAGGGCGAGTTGCATCCGGGTGAGGTCATCGACGACCACATCGATGTAGCGAACCATGAACCCGAGAATGGCCGTCACCAACCTCGGCACCCGAAGCGAGTCAAAGCCGCGAAGGAGATCAGCGACTTCGGTGGAAGCGCCCAGAAGGATGGCGCTGATCAACCCGAGGCTCGCCTTGGCCAACAAGTTCCACATGTCCCAAAGACCCTGCTCGGATAACGAGACGCCGAGCACCTCCACCCGGGGATCCATCCCGAACAGCGGAAACAGAAGGGCAAGCAGCGCAAACGGGGTGAGAACCAGCATCCGGCTGAGCAGGAATCGAATCGAGATCCGGGCGATGAGCACCAACGTGCCGAGAGCCAGGGTGTAGCAAGCGAATGCCCAGATCGCCTCCCGAGGGGTGCTGATGATCGCAAACAGCATCACGAGGGCGGTAGCGATCTTCACCTGTGGTGCGAGCCGGTGCAGCGGCGAATTGGTGTGCACGAACAGAGCGTGGCCGTGCGAGCCGCTCACCCCTCTGCCCGTGTTTTGCCTGCCTTGGCCAGGAAGAAGACAAGGTAGCCGAGACCGAGGGTGGCAAGCACCCCCGCCACGCCGGCGACGACTCTGCGCGATTCACTGTCACCGCCATAGCCGGCCAACGGTGATTGATCGAGTGCATGTGCCTCGGCCGTGTTGACGAAGCCTCCCTGCTCGGCCACGTACATCAGGCTGTCGGGTTGGGTCGAGGCGAATTGGGAGACGACAGCCGCGATCACAACCGTGATGAGGAGACCCACGCCGAAGAAGACCATTCCCTTTCTCACGAGACCAGTTCCTCGGATCGGGCCCCTCCAAAGGTGGGTGAGCCATAGACCAGGTCGGAGCGCGAGCGCATCACGGCCCCGATCACAAGGAAAGTGATGAGACCCTCACCGACACCGATCAGAAGATTCGCGCCCAGCATCGCCCAAAACACCGAGCCCAGTGAGATGCTTTCCACCGTGCCTCCAAGGGCGAATTCGAGGACGAATCCCATGGCGGCCAGCGGGACCGAGATCAGGGCGGCGAGCCCGGCGCAGGGCGGCACCCGAGAAGCCCGGGAGCCGCCGAGGCGAAACAGAGCCCGATAGATCACATACCCGCCAACCGCCCCGATCAGAGCCATGTTCACGATGTTGAGACCCAGGGCCGAGAGGCCGCCGTCGGCGAAGAGCAGGGCCTGGACGATCAGGACGAGGGACACCACGATGCAACCGGCCCAGGGGCCCACCAGAACCGCAGCCAGCACCCCACCGAGGAGATGACCGCTCATCCCTGGCAGCACCGGGAAGTTGATCATCTGGGCTGCAAAGACGAAGGCGGCGACGAGGGCAGCCATCGGGACCAATCGATCCGTGAGGTAGCCGTGCGTCTTGCGCAGCGCCACCCCGAATCCGCCTAGTGCGGTGATCCCGGCGGCCACGGAGACGCCCGGTCCGATGAAACCATCGGGAATGTGCATCGCTCCCCTAATTGCGAAGGACTTGCAACAAGAGATTAGCGGAGTAGTCAGGCGGAGTTGCAGTCGGCGCAGATCCCCCAGAGGGCGAAATGCTCGACGTCCGCCACGAAGCCCGTCAACTTTTCCACCGACGACAGGAACTCGGTGAGATCGGACGCGGGAATCGCGACTGTGGCGCCACAAACCCGGCACACCAGATGTTGATGGGGCTGCTCGTCGGAGAGGTGATAGACCGCGGCCTCTCCCAAATGGGCGTGGCGGACCGCTCCGGCTTCTTCCAAGGCCTCCAACGTTCGATAGACGGTCGACAAATCGAGGTCCATGCCCAAATCATTCATCGCCCTGCGGTGGATGGTGGCGGCATCGAGATGGTCGCCGTGGGATCGGGCAATGACCCCGCAAACGGCACGACGCGCCTCGGTGATGCGCAGACCGTTGGAGCGCAAGGTGACGATCAGGTCGTTGGCGGTGATGTGCATGGGTGATCCCTAACCGGGAGCGCGACACCTGCGATGCCGGAGAGCCCGTCAACAGAAATCTAACGCTCACAGGCGAGAGGGGACACCAGCCCCGAGTCGTCTACTCTGCCCATCCGCGTCCGTCCCGGGAACCCATCATGGCCATCCTTCCCATCCGAACCTTTGGTGACCCGGTTCTCCGAATGGAGACCAAACCGATCGTCGATTTCGAGGAGACCCTCCAGGTGCTGACCATCGACATGATCGAGACCATGTACCAGGCACCCGGGGTCGGGCTGGCCGCCAACCAGATCGGGATCCCTCGCCGAATCGCGGTATTCGACGCTCAGGACGGTCTCGGGCCCCGGGTCATGATCAACCCCGAGATCGTGGAGTTGTCCGGGGAATGGGCCTACGAGGAGGGCTGCCTCTCGGTGCCCGGGCACTATTGGGAGATCAAGAGACCCGGTTTCGCCAGGGCCCGGGCCTTCGACCTTGGAGGTAACGAGGTCGAGTTCGCCGGAGACGGGCTCCTGGGCCGTGTGCTCCAGCATGAGGTCGACCATCTCGACGGCAAGCTCCTCATCGATCGTCTGGAGCGGAGGGAGCGCAAACAAGCCCTCCGCGATCTCAGGGACGAGGCGTTGGGGATGGCGAGTCACGAATGACTCGAATAGTGTTCCTGGGCACCCCGGGAGCCGCTGTTCCCACGCTCGAAACGCTCGCCCACGATTTCGACATTGGGCTGGTGGTCACCCGCCCGGACCGTCCGAGGGGCCGATCCCGGCGGGTTCAGCCCTCGCCGGTCAAGGTGCGGGCAGATGAGCTCGGTCTCATGGTGCGCCAGCCGTCCCGCCCCACAGAGCTTGCCGGGTTGCTCCGTGATGCAGGGCACTTCGACGTGGGTGTGGTCGTTGCCTTCGGGATGATCCTCGACCCCGAAGCGCTTGTGGTGCCGGATCGCGGCATGCTGAACGTCCATTTCTCCCTTCTGCCCCGATGGCGTGGGGCCGCCCCGGTGGCCCGGGCCTTGATGGCCGGGGATCCGATGAGCGGCGTGACCATCATCAGGTTGAACGAAGGTCTCGACACCGGGCCGGTGCTGACCGCCCAGGCGGTGGACATCCTGAAAGAGGAAACGGCGGGTGAGCTGACCGGGCGGCTCTCCGCCCTCGGCGCCCGCCTATTGGAGGATGTCCTGCCCGGGTATCTGGCCGGGGAGGTGGTTCCGGTGCCCCAGGTCGACGAAGGGGCAGCCTACGCGGCCAAGCTCGGCTCCGATGAACGGCCGTTGCGGCCCACGATGTCACGTGTGGAGGCGGTCAACAGGGTTCGGGCGCTTTCTCCGACGCCGGCAGCCACCCTTGACCTCGACGGGGAGACCCACAAGGTGCTCCGGGCTCAATTGCATCCACTTCTGCTCGCACCAGGCTCTCTGGAAGTAGTCGACGGCCACCCGGTGATCGGCATGACCGACGGCGGCGTTGAACTGGTCGCCATCCAGCCACCGGGAAAGAGGGCTATGCCCGGTCCGGATTGGGCACGAGGTCGTCACGGTCGTGCCGGCTCATTTCAATGACCGACCCGCTTCAAGCCCGTCATCTGGCGGCGGAGACGGTTGGTCGGGTCATGCGGGAAGGAGCCTTCTCGAATGTTCTGGTCGAGACCCAGACCGCGACCCTCCCCCCTCGTGAAGCGGCCAGGGTCAAGGCCCTGACCTACGGGGTGTTGCGGCGCCTGGAGCGTCTGGACTCGGCGATCGAAGCCGGCGCGGGCCGGGCGGTCGCGGATGTGGACCAGGCCCTTCTGGACCGGTTGCGGGTGTCTGCCTTTGAGCTGCTCTATTCCGAACTGGCACAGCCGATCGCGGTCAGCGCCGGGGTCGAGCTGATACGAGAGATCCAACCCAAGGCAGCAGGGTTCGCCAATGCGGTGCTGAGAAGGGTTGCCGAGCGAGGGCGGGAAAGCGAGCGGGCATTGGACCTCCCGCCCTGGCTGGTTTCGGCCCTGGAAGGGGCTTGGGGGGTGGGCGAGGCTTATCAGTTCGCACTGGCCAGCGCCACCGAGCCGCAGCGGGTGGTGCGGGGGCGGACGGGCGCCCCCGGTTTGGGAGTCGAGATCCCCGGGATACCGGGTGCCTATGCGATTCCCCCGGGGCCGATCCCGGATGGGACCACCGTCCAGGACGCGGCTTCGATCGCAGTGGGCAATGCCGTGGCCGCAGAAGTGGGGATGAGGGCGATCGATCTGGCGGCGGCTCCAGGCGGGAAGACGTCCCACCTGCTCGATCAGGTAGGGGCGACCGGGCTTGTGATCGCAGCCGATTCCCATAGGAGACGGGTATCCGACGCCCGACAGCGGGTCCCGAGCGCCTTCTGGGTTGTGGCCGATGCAAACATCCTTCCTTTCCGGGGCGCTACCTTCGATCGGGTCCTTCTCGATGCCCCCTGCAGTGGGCTCGGCACCCTCAGACGCAGACCCGAGATCAGGTTCCGGGTCACCGAGGCAGAAGTCCGCCGGCTGGCGGCCGACCAAAAGGTCATGCTGGCAAAGGCGATGGAACTGGTGGCCCCGGGCGGGCGGATGGTCTACTCGGTTTGCACAATCACACCTGAGGAGACGGTCGAGGTCGTGGCCGGGCTCGGCTTCGAGCCGCCACCTGTCCCCGGGGAGGTCTGGGGGGACGGCCGTATGCTGGCTCCGCACACAACCGGGACCGATGGGATGTTCGTAGCCATGCACAAGGCTTGAGACGCCCCTCATACAATCGGGTCGGATGCCCACGGTGAAGATCGCACCTTCTCTACTCGCCGCCGATTTCGGTTGCCTCAAAGACGAGATCTCGAAGGTGGAGCCCTCTGTCGACTGGCTTCATATCGACGTCATGGATGGCCACTTCGTCCCCAATGTGTCGTTCGGAACTCCGGTGATCAAGTGCATCCGGCCCCTGACCGATCTCTATTTCGATTGCCACCTCATGACGACCAATCCTGATGCCTTTCTCCCGGATCTGGCTGAGGCCGGGGCCGATCTGGTGACCATGCACATCGAGGCGATGCCCGACCCGACACGAGCCTCCAACATGGCGCGAGAGAACGGTCTCGATTTCGGCCTCGTGTGCAACCCGGCAACACCGTTCCCCGCGGTGGCGCCGTTCCTCGAATTGTGCGATGTGCTTCTCATCATGTCGGTGGAGCCCGGTTTCGGAGGGCAGAGCTTCATCCCGGAGGTGCTGGCAAAGGTCTCGGCGGCGAGAGAATGGGTTGAGGAGCGCGGATTGCGGACCGATATTCAGATCGATGGGGGTATCACGCCCGTTACCGCACGTATGGCCAGGGACGCAGGTGCCAACGTGTTCGTGGCGGGAACCGCGATATTCCAGGCGAAAGATCCCCTTGCCGCCGTGGTCGAGATAAGAAGGGCACTAGAGGAGAAATGAGCGAACGGGTCCTGATTGCGGACGATGACCCGGACATCCTTGCGGTTGTCCAGGTCAACTTCGAGTTGGAGGGGCTCGAGGTGGAAACCGCCGTGGACGGGGAAGATGCCCTCCAGAAGGCCACTGCCAACCCGCCAAATGTGATCGTCCTCGACATCATGATGCCGCGCATGGACGGGCTCACTGCATTGCATCGTCTTCGCAGTCAGGCCAGCACGGGCAACATCCCGATCATCCTGCTCACCGCCCGCGGCCTCCCCGAGGATCGGGTGCGTGGCCTCGAGTTGGGAGCCGATGACTACATCACGAAGCCGTTCGACATCAACGAGCTCGTCGCCCGGGTGCGGGCCGTCGTGAGACGGACCCAGGCCGCTCGAGACCTTTCGCCACTCACCGGTCTCCCCGGGAACTTCAAGATCACCGCCGAGGTCGAGGAGCGAATTGCTTCGGGCCGCGACTACGCCCTGGTGCACGGCGACCTCGACAACTTCAAGGCCTTCAACGACCACTACGGGTTCATGCGTGGCGACGAAGTGATTCGCTTCTGTGCCAAGTGCTTCCGCGAAGCCTCCGAGAACCTGGGGATCACAGGCGCGTTCGTCGGGCACATCGGAGGGGACGACTTCGTGGCGATCATCCCACCCGAGATGTCTGAGTCGTTTTGCAAGGAAGTGATCGAGCGATTCGATGATGGGATTCTCGATCTCTACGACACCGGAGACGCCCTACGAGGGTATATCGAGGTGGTCGACCGTCGGGGTGAGCGCTTCGCCTTCCCCGTGGTGTCTTTGTCTCTGGGTGTAGCGTCCACCGACGTGCGAGAGATCTCCACACAATGGGAGGCGTCGGCGATTGCGGTGGAAATGAAGGAATTTGCCAAGAAGCAGCCGGGTTCCACCTACCGCATCGATCGTCGCACTGCATAAGTGGGCGAGGCCCGTCACATGCGGCGGGCGATCGAGCTCGCCACCCGACACCAGACCCATCCCAATCCACGCGTAGGCGCGGTCGTGGTGGATCAGGAGGGGAACGTGGCCGGGGAGGGAGCACACGAGGGTGTGGGCAAGCCGCACGCCGAAGTCGTGGCCTTGGACCAGGCCGGTGCCCGGGCCCAGGGCTCGACCCTATATGTGACCCTCGAGCCGTGCATCCACCACGGCAACACCCCGCCCTGTGTTACCGCGATCGCGTCCGCAGGAGTCAGCCGGGTGGTGGTAGGTGCCATAGATCCGGACGAACGAGTTTCGGGAAAGGGTGTCTCTTGGCTGGCCGATGCCAATGTTGAAGTGAGCGTTAGCGGAGTGACCGGGGAAGCCGAGGCCGTGGACCCTGCGTATTTCCACCATCGCCGGACCGGTCTGCCCCGTGTCACGCTCAAGATGGCTATGACACTCGACGGCTCGGTTGCGGCTCTCGACGGCTCCTCGCAATGGATCAGTTCGGAGGAATCTCGTATGGAGGCCCATCTGCTTCGTGCTGAGATGGATGCGGTGGTGGTGGGTGCGGGGACCCTTCGGTCCGATGACCCTGATCTCACTGCCCGTCATCCTGGGGCCGGCAAGCACCAGCCCCGCCCCGTGATCCTGGCCGGGGCCGAGCCCCTGCCCACAGGGGCGAGAATCTGGCGTCACGACCCTCTCGTGGTTGCGACCCGACCACTCGACATCCCGTCGGGGGAGATGATGGTGGTGGCCGGGGAGGGGGATCATCCTGACCCGATGGAGGCGGCTCACGCCATTGCCGGGACAGGTCTCCTCGATATCCTGCTCGAGGGCGGCCCGCGGGTGGCCGGTGCCTGGTGGCGTTCCGAGGTCATCACCCGAGGGGTGCTCTTCCTGTCAGGGAAGGTGGGTGGTGGTGTAGGAATCGGGCCGTTGGCGGGCCCGTTCTCGACGATCGACGAGGCCAGAGAGGTGAATATCCGCGACGTGCGTAACGTTGGCTCGGACCTGAGAATCGAGTTCGAGTAGATGTTCACAGGAATCGTGGCTCACAAGGGATCGGTCGTCGACGTCGCGGACCAGGCAGGGGTCCGACGTCTCACCGTGGATGCCGGCCCTCTCGCCGATCTGATGGTCGGGGATTCGATCGCAGTGAACGGGGTCTGTCTCACGGCAGTGGGGGTGCACGGGTCGAGGGTCGACGTGGAGATTGTCCCTGAGACTCTGTCACGGTCCAGTTTCGGGGCGGTCCTGCCGGGAGACCCAGTCAATCTGGAGCGGCCGATGGTCTCTGACGGTCGTTTCGATGGGCACCTGGTGCAGGGACATGTGGACGGGGTGGGCAGGGTGCGCGCCGTGGTCGCCGATAGCGATGACCGACGTCTGACAATCGAAGTTCCTCCCGAGCTGGCCCGCTTCATCGCCGAAAAGGGCTCGATCACGGTCGACGGCGTCAGTCTCACGGTGGCGGAGGTGGGATCGAGCAACTTCGAGGTGGCTTTGATCCCCCACACCCTGGAGGTGACGACCCTGGGTTTGCGCAAGGAAGGCGACCAGGTCAACCTCGAGGTGGACATCATCGCCAAATATGTGGAGAGACTCCTGGGAGCGGGCTCATGAGCTTTGCGCCAATTGATGAGATCGTGGCTGCCATTGCCAGGGGCGAGATGGTCATCATGGTCGACGACGAGGATCGCGAGAACGAAGGCGACCTCATCATGGCCGCCGAGACGGCCACCCAGGCTCAGATCGGGTTCATGCTCCGCCACACCAGCGGGATCATCTGTCTTTCCGTCATCGGCGATCGTCTCGACGAGCTCGACCTACCGATGATGGTCGCCCGGAACACCGATATCCGCAGAACTGCATTCACGGTGTCGATAGACGCCCGTGTCGGGACGACAACCGGGGTATCGGCGTCCGATCGCTGGAAGACCATCCAAGCCGTAGTCGACCCCGAGACGAAGCCCGAAGACCTGACCCGACCCGGTCATATGTACCCGTTGCGATACGAGCCGGGAGGAGTGCTTCGCCGCGCCGGACACACCGAGGCCGCAGTGGATCTGGCCGAACTGGCGGGGCGGTACCCGGCTGGTGTTCTGGCGGAGATCATGAATGACGACGGCACGGTGGCCCGCCTCGGAGACCTGGAGCAGTTCGCACACGAGCACGGGCTCCTGTTGGGAACCATCGCCGACCTGATTGCGTTTCGCCGACAGCGGGAGAAGCTGGTCGAGAGGGTGGTCGAAGCGAGGATCCCAACCGAGCACGGCATATTCAATGCCGTTGGCTACCGATCCCTCATCGATGATCGCCAGCACATCGCCCTGGTGATGGGGGATCTCGGCGACGGGGAGCGGGTGTTGACCCGTGTCCACTCCGAATGTCTTACGGGCGACGTCTTCGGCAGCCTCCGCTGCGATTGTGGGGATCAACTGGATCTGGCGTTGGCCAGGGTCGCAGATGAGGGGAGGGGAGTGGTCCTCTACATCAGAGGCCACGAAGGGAGAGGCATCGGGCTCCTCCACAAGTTGGCGGCCTACCGGCTCCAGGATGAGGGTCTCGACACCGTTGACGCCAACGTCAACCTGGGGCTACCGGTTGATTCCCGGGACTATGGGGTGGGTGCCCAGATCCTATATGACCTGGGTGTCCGCTCGATGCGTCTCATGACCAACAACCCGACAAAACGGGCCGGCATCGAAGGGTATGGGCTTTCGATCGTGGAACAGGTGCCGCTCTCCATCGAGGCCAACGAGGAGAACCGGGATTATCTCAGGACCAAGGCGAGTCGGTTGGGGCATCAGATGGATCTGGGCACCGGGGCATGATTAGGGTCGTCGAAGGGTCCAAGTCCGGGGCCGGTCTTCACGTCGGCGTCGCGGTTGCCACTTGGAACCAGGGGATCACCGATCGTCTGCTCCAGGGCGCTCTGGACCGGCTGCAGGAGATGGAAGTCACCGAGATCACCGTGCTCCGGGTCCCTGGCGCCCTGGAGTTGCCTGTCGCCGTCAAGACGCTGGTGGAAAGCGGTTGCGACGCGGCGATCGCCATCGGAGCCGTGGTCAAGGGAGACACCGACCATTACGAGATCGTGGTGCGGGAATCCACTGCCGGAATCGCAAGTGTCGCCCTGGATACGGGTGTTCCCGTGGGGAACGCCGTCCTCGCGGTGCACGAACATCAACAAGCGCTCGAGCGCTCCGGCGCGGGTGCTGCCAACAAGGGCGTGGAGGCGGCGGAGGCGGCTGTCCTCAGCGCAACCGCCATTCGAGAGTTGCGCGGGGCTTGAGAACCGGATGGTGATAGGTCGTCCCCCGCTGGTATCGTTGAGGCGACAATCGATAGCAAGAGTGGAAGCTGCTGCTTCCCACCCGGCCGCAGATAGCGCGCCGCGGTCCATCAGACCGGCCCGACCGGTCATGAGCAGCAAGTCTTTCGCTTGCTGCTTTTTGCGTTAGCACTCAACAGGAGGTATCAGCATCACCAACGAGCTCCGCGTGAACGGCGCGATACGAGCGAAAGAGGTGCGTGTCGTCGCACCGGATGGCTCCCAGATCGGAGTCAAAAAACTCAATGAGGCCATGTGGCTCGCAGAGCAACTCGATCTGGATCTCGTCGAAGTGGCACCCAACGCCAAACCGCCGGTGTGCCGATTGATGGATTACGGGAAATACAAGTACGAGCAGTCTGTCAAACAACGCGAAGCTCGAAAGAAGCAGACTCGAACCACGATCAAGGAGCTCCGCATGAAGGTGCGGATCGGCGATCACGACTTCGACATCACCAAGCGAAAGGCCATGGAATTCCTGGCGGACGGGGACAAGGTCAAGGTGACGATTCGGTTCCGTGGCAGGGAACAAGAACGGCCCGGTTTCGGGAAGGACCTTCTCGACCGCCTCGCAGAAGACGTGGCCGACGTGGCGGTCGTGGAGCAGGTGCCCAAAATCGAGGGTCGGAGCATGACGATGGTGCTGGCCCCGGCGAGAAAAGCAAGAGCCGTCGCCGAGAGCAGCGAAGAGACTTAGTCAAAACAGGAGGACGCTGTGCCAAAGATGAAGACCCACAGCGGAGCCAAGAAGCGAATCAAGGTGACTGGTTCGGGCAAGATCATGAGAGGCCAGTCGGGTCGTGGCCATCTGAGGCTGGCCAAGGGCAAACACGTCTTCCGCCGTCGGGCGGGACGGGTCGAGCTCGCCCCCGGCGACGCCAAGACCGCCAAGAAGCTGCTCGGTCGCTGAGGATCCAGGAGGTATGAGATGGCACGTGTGAAACGCGCGGTTCACGCCAAGAAATCGCACAAGAAGGTCCTGGACCGGGCCAAGGGTTACAAGGGCTCCCGCAGCCGGCGATACCGGACCGCCAACGAGCAGGTCATGCATGCGATGCAGGACGCCTATCGGGATCGGCGGGCTCGCAAGGGAGAGTTTCGTCGTCTGTGGATCGCCCGGATCAATGCGGCGGCCCGGCAGAACGGGACCACCTACAACCAGTTGATTGCCGGGTTGAGGGCCAACGAGATCGAGGTCGACCGAAAGATGCTCGCCGAGATGGCGGTGAAGGACCCCGGGGCATTCGCTCAACTCGTCGAGGTTTCGAAGCAGAGCTGAACAGCCCGAGCGGCGAAAACATGATGCCGGTCCGCAGCCAGAAGAACCGCCAGGTAGTGGATGCGGCCCGGCTTCATCGCGTGCGGGAGCGCCGGAATCGTGGCCAGACCCTCATTGAGGGTCCACACCTTCTGCAAGAGGCGCTTTTGGCCAATGTGGCGCCTTTGGTGGTTTTCGCCCTCGAGAGCGACGAGCCAAGCCGGGATCTGGCGTCGAGGCGGGGGATCGATCTGGTGCTCGTCGACGGTGCCGGGCTGGCCAAGGTGTCCGGGACCAAGAGCCCCCAGGGCCCGGTGGCGGTGATCGAAATCCCGAACCCCCCAAGCATCGGTGCCGGGAGAATCGTCGTGGCCTGGGGGGTGGGTGACCCGGGGAATGTGGGGACCATGATCCGCACCGCGGCCGGTTTCGGATGGTCTTTCGGCTACACGGCGGGGACGGCCGACCCCTGGGCGCCAAAGGTGCTCCGGGCGGGGGCGGGGGCGCACTTCCGAACCGAGGTGATCCCCATCGAATCGTTGGGCCATCTCGTGAGCCTGGGATACGAGCCTGTGGCCACGGTGGCACGAGGCGGGATGGCGCCCTCCGACCTGGGGGATGGAAGGTATGCGGTGTTGGTGGGTGAGGAATCGTCGGGACTCCCCGAGGAAGTGGTGGATGGCACCGCCTCGCGCGTCACGATCCCGATGCCGGGAAACGTCGAGAGTCTCAACGCCGCGGTGGCAGCTGCAATCGTGATGTACGACCTGTCCAAGTACCAAGTACCGCGTACCAAGTACGGCGAGCGATAGCGAGCGCCCTAACCTGCCGCCGACATGGATCTGATCGCGGAGCTGGAAGAGGCCCTTTCCGAAGCCGCCCCCAGGATCGAGGGCGCCGGCAGCGTGGAGGAGCTGGACAAGGTCGAAACCGCCCTTCTTGGCAAGAACTCCGCGGTGGGCAAGGTACGTCGGGCCATGGGCGGGATAGAGGCGGCGGAGCGCCCCCACGTTGGGGCCCGGCTCAATGTTGTCACCACCGAGATCGAGGCTTTGATCGCGCAATGCAGGTCCGCCCTCGCCCTACTCGACGAGCAGCACCGTCTCACCGACGACCGTATTGATGTCACCCTGGAGGCAATCGGCTTCCCTCAGGGGTCACTCCACCTGATCCAGCAGACCATCGATGAGGTGGTCGACATCTTCAACGGGCTCGGCTATCTGGTGGCGTCGGGGCCCGAAGCGGAGCTCTCCTGGTACAACTTCGATGCCCTCAACACCCCTCCCACCCATCCCAGCCGGCTCGAATCGGACACCATGTACCTCGATTACGGGGACCCGGATGACGAGGTCCTGCTTCGGACCCAAACCTCTCCGGTTCAGGTCCGCTGGATGGAGCAGCACCAGCCTCCGGTCTACGTCGTGGTCCCCGGGAAGGTCTATCGCACGGATACCATCGACGCCTCCCACCTCCCTGTCTTTCATCAGATCGAAGGCCTGGCGGTCGACGATTCGCTCACCTTCCCGGATCTGAAGGGGACCCTCGCCCACTTTGCGAGGGAGTTCTTCGGGCCGAAGACCACGGTCCGACTACGACCGCACTTCTTCCCTTTCACCGAGCCGAGCGCCGAGCTCGATGTCTCGTGCTTCGTCTGCGACGGCGGAGAGCCCTGGTGCCGGGTTTGTGGTGGAGCGGGCCATCTGGAGATGCTCGGCTGTGGGATGGTCGATCCCAACGTGTTCGAAGCGGTCGGTTACGACCCGGCACGGGTCACGGGATTCGCTTTCGGGATGGGTGTCGAGCGTCTGGCGATGGTGCGGCATGGCATCAACAACATCAGGCATTTCGTGGACAACGACCTGCGCTTCCTGAGGCAGTTTTCGTGAGGGTCCCGTTGCGCTGGCTGGCCGAGTTCATCGCGCTCCCGGCCATGGCTCCTTCCGAGCTGGCAGAGGTCCTTGCCATGATCGGGCACGAGGTGGAGGGGTATGAGACTCTGGAGGCCGGCTGGTCGGGTGTGGTGGTCGGCAGGGTGGTCGACATCACCGCCCACCCGGACGCCGACAAGATCCGGGTCTGTCAGGTGGATGCGGGTGCTGGATCAGAGCAGATCATCTGTGGGGCATGGAACTTCGACGCCGGCGCTTACGTGGCGGTGGCCCGCCCCGGTGCGGTGCTTCCCGGGGGACTCGAAATCGGGCGTCGCACGATCCGGGGGGTCGACTCGAACGGGATGATCTGTTCGGATCGAGAACTCGGCCTGGGTGATGAGCATTCGGGGATTCTGGTCCTGGATGGCGAGCCAGGTCTCGGCACGGAGTTCTCCGATTTGATCGAGCTCCCGGACGTCGTCTTCGAGCTGGCGATTACCCCGAATCGACCGGATGCGATGTCGCTGCTGGGCCTGGCCCGTGATCTCGGGGCCTACCTCGGAATCGAGCACGCGATCCCGGAGCGAGTGCTGAGAACCGTCCCCGGCGACACGGGGGTTGCCGTCGAGTTGGCTGACCCGAGCGCATGCCGCCGGTTCACCGGGCGTGAGATCCGCGGGGTGACGGTCCACAGTTCGCCTCTGTGGGTGAGACATCGGCTGGCTAAAGCGGGGATGAGGGCCATCTCCAACGTCGTGGATGCCACCAACTATGTGATGCTCGAGCTTGGTCACCCCTTGCACGCATTCGACGCCGATTCGATTGTGGGACGCCGGCTGGTGGTGAAGCGGGCCGCTCCCGGGGAGAGCCTGGTGACCCTCGACGGGGTGAGTCGCGAATTGGGCGCCGAGGACCTGATCATCTACGACGACGATGGCCCCACCTCGATGTCGGGCACGATGGGCGGGGCCCGGTCGGAAGTGTCGCCAGAGACCGTCAACGTTCTCATGGAGGCTGCCTCCTGGGATCCGCCAACGATCATGTACATGTCCCGTCGCCACAATCTGCGCTCGGAGGCATCGACCCGGTTCGAGCGCGGCGTGGACCCGAATCTCGCCGACCAGGCGAATCGCCGGGCCACCGCCATGGTGGCGGAGATGGCCGGTGGTGAGGTCCCTGAATCGAGTGTCGATGTGATTGGAACGGTCGTCGAGCCGGTGAGCATCCAATTCGAGATGGCGGAGGTGTCCCGTCTCCTGGGACCGGGATTCAGCCGGGAGGAGGTAGGTGCCATCCTCGGCCGTCTCGGTATGGAGGTCCGGGGCCAGGACCCGATGCAGGTCGTGGTCCCCACCTTCCGCCCGGATGTGACCCGCCAGGCCGACCTTGTCGAAGAGGTCGCCCGGATCCACGGATTCGACAAGTTCGCCGCAACCGTGCCAACCGGCCCGGCTGGAGGCCTCACGGCGGAACAGAGGAGATTGCGTGTCTTGCATCGGGCGCTGGCGGGCATCGGCCTTAACCAGGCGGTGACCTTGCCATTTGTTGGTGAGGCCGACCTGAGGTGGTTCGGGATTGGTCTCGAGCATGTCCTCCGCGTCAAGAACCCTCTCCGGGAGGAGGAAGCCCGGCTCCGGCCGACGGTGCTGCCCAGCCTTCTCAACGCCGGCCGTTTCAACTTCTCGCACGGTGCTTCTTCGGTTGCCTTGTTCGAGACCGGCAGAGTCTTCGTCGCCCGCCCATCCCAGGACGACCCCAGACTCCCCGAACAAGTCGACCGTCTGGCGTGGTTGGCGGCCGGCCCCGTCGGGCCGGCCGTCTTGGGGGAGCCAGGGCTCATGGCCGACGGGCAGGTCTCACTTGCAATGTTCCGTCAGGTCGCTTCGGTGCTTGGCCTGGATCATTTCGAATTGGCGTCGGCATCACCGCCTGGCTATCACCCCGGCCGGACTGCGGCCGTCGCCCTCAACGGGGTGGCGATCGGTCATGTGGGCGAGCTGAGCCCGCAGGTGGGGCGCGAGTACGAGATCCCGGGTCGGGTGGCAGTGGCCGAATTGGACCTCCTCCCGCTGATTGCCCCGGTTGGCCTCCGACAGGCGACGTCGCCATCCGTGTATCCGCCTGCCGACTTCGATCTATCGTTTCTCGTTGCCGATGGGACACCGGTGTCCGCCCTCATCGCTGCGACGACCGAAGAAGGCCAGGGTCTGGTCGAGTCGGCTTACGTCTTCGATGTGTTCACGGGCGCCGGCATAGGCGGGGGAGAGCGGGCGGTTGCCATCCGATATCGGCTTCGGGCATCGGACCGCACTCTCACCAACGAAGAGGTTTCGCCGCTGCGGGAGGCAATGATCGAACGGGCCCGCGGGCTCGGGGCGCAGCTGCGCGGAGCCTGAGCCGGAATCGCGTGGACCTTCTCAGCCGACTAGGTGAGCCTCCGGAGCTGTCTGCACCTCATCTGCTGGGTGCGGTGTTGGTGTCGGAAGTAGGCCCCTCACCGGTGGCGGTCAGGGTCACCGAGGTGGAGGCCTACCGTGGCGGGGACGACCCGGCGTCTCATGCCTTCAAGGGGAGGACCGGGCGCAACGGGTCGATGTTCGAGCGCCCCGGCACGCTTTACGTATACCGGTCCTACGGTGTCCACTGGTGTGCCAACGTGGCCACCGGCCCCCAGGGCACCGGTTGGGCGATCCTGTTCCGCGGCGGTGAGGTGATCGACGGGCTCTCCACTGCCCGCGCTCGTCGGGGGCGTGACGAGGATCTGGCCAACGGGCCGGGCAAGCTGTGCCAGGCTCTGGGCATCGAGGGCTCGCACGATGGCACATTCCTCTTCGAGCCTGGATCGGTTCTTCGTCTCGAGCCGGGGTCGGCTCCACATATGGTGATGGCGACGCCGCGAGTCGGCGTCACCAAGGCTCAGGACCTCCCCTGGCGATTCATTGCAGCCACTTCCACGGGCAACGGTGACTAGGCCGCGGCTCCCGGTGGTTTACCCTCGCACCGACCATGATCCCCGCAGACCAGCTTCGGTATCTCCTTCGTCATGCGGACAAGGTCGTTCCTGAGGAGGACCTGGTCACAAAACTGGAAAGCGGGCGCCCGCTGCGGGTGAAGTTGGGTCTGGACCCCACCGCCCCCTCGGTCACATTGGGTTGGGCCGTCGTGCTACGCAAGCTCCGGCACTTCCAGGAGATGGGTCACGTCGCGGTGCTGATCGTGGGTGATTTCACCGCCCGGGTCGGTGACCCCTCACTCAGGAGCGACACCCGAAAGCGCCTCACTGCCGCCGAGGTCGACGGCTACGCCGAGAACGTCCTAGGCCAGTTCCGCAAGGTTCTTCTCGATGACCGTCTCGAGATCCGGCGCAACTCCGAATGGCTGGGTGCTCTCGACATGGGCGAACTGCTCGAGCTCACCTCTGCGGCCACAGTCGCCCAGATGTTGGAGCGTTCCGATTTCGCCAACAGATACCAAGAGGGCAGTCCGATCTCGGTGATGGAATTCCTCTACCCGTTGCTTCAGGGGTACGACTCGGTGGCGGTCGAGGCCGATGTCGAGCTCGGAGGGAGCGACCAGCTGTGGAACCTGATGATGGGAAGGGTGGTCCAGGAGCGCTACGGCCAGGAGCCTCAGGTGGCCCTCACCATGCCTCTCCTGGTCGGAACCGACGGCTCCATGAAGATGTCGCAGTCGGTGGGCAACTACATCGGGGTTGAGGACGAGCCAGGCGAGATGTTTGGCAAGACGATGAGCATCCCCGATGCTGCGATGCCCGAGTGGTTCCGCCTGGCTGCCGATTTCGACCCGGACGAGGTTGACCGCATCCAGGCAGATCTCACCAGCGGCGAATTGCACCCGGTGGAGGCCAAGCGTCAACTGGCCCGAGCCGTCACCACCTTGTACTGGGGCGAGGATGCGGCCAGGAGAGCGGAGGAGGGGTTCGACCTGGTCTTCAGACACGGAGGGACGCCCGACGACATCGAGGAATTCTCCTTGCCGGCCGGGGACACCATGCAGATGTCTGCCCTGGTGCGTGCCGTCTCGGGGGAGTCAGGCTCGGAAGCCCGCCGCCTGCTGGCACAGGGTGCCGTGAGACTCGATGGGGAGGTCGTCGCGGACGGGGAAATCGCCAGAAACGACCTGGCGGGGAGGGTCCTCAAGGTGGGCAAGCGGCGATTCGTGCGTCTCGCCGATTGAACTTGACTAGCTTCCTGGTTTCGTTACTATTCGATGTCCGGCCCGGGAATCACTTCCCGGGTACCCCACCATCCGGTGAGGGGAATGTCTCGCGTCCAACGCGATTGACGAATGTATCGGGGCAGCGATCTGATCGCCGACCCGCCTGACACCCGGTGTGGGAGCTTGGGCTCCTTGACATCTGAACAATGTGCCAAAAGCCAGCAAGCGCTTGCCACTTTGTCGATTCGTCGACCTGGTGGTGGGCATTGCAGCAATCGAAGCTCTCGGATCTCTCACAGATCCGAGACCCAATTGCAAACTCATGACTGACAGGATTGGGCATCGTCTCTGACGGAGCCCGTGAATGTACGTTGGAGAGTTTGATCCTGGCTCAGGACGAACGCTGGCGGCGCGCCTAATGCATGCAAGTCGAGCGACGCACACCGGAGGGGTAACCCACCGGTATGACGGAGCGGCGAACGGGTGAGTAACACGTGAGCAA
>DATDPP010000021.1:0-2871 GCA_035292685.1 Acidimicrobiia bacterium | reverse complement strand
GAAGACCGCATCGGACTCCGCCATGACCTGTTTGATGTAGCTGTGACCCACCCTGGTTCGGATCGCCCGGCCGCCGGCCTCGGCGATGACCTCGGGGACTGCCCGCGAGGTGATGAGGTTGTGGATGATCGATGATCCTGGGTGGCGTTTCAGCATCCATCGTGCAATGAGGGCGGTGACCATGCTCCCACTCACCGCCTGCGCTTGATCATCGATGAAGAAAGCCCGGTCGGCGTCACCATCGAAGGCGACGCCGAGATCGTGTCCCCCGTTGGCGACCATCTCGACCAGGTCCGCCAGGTTCTCGGGCTGGATCGGGTCGGCGGGATGGTTGGGGAAGGTGCCATCTGGCTCCAGATACAGGCCGTCCAACACGCAGTCGAGTTTGGCGAACACCCGGGAAACGGTGACACCCGCCATTCCGTTGCCCCCATCGACGGCAACCCGCATCCTCCCGACGGAGGAAGGCTCCACGATCGATAGGAGGTGGTCTACATAAGCCTCGACCGCCTCGACAGTTGTGACGGTCCCGGTCGTCGCCGACGGCGTCTCGAGCCCGGCGAGGACCCGATCCCTGATCTCGTTCAAGCCGGTGTCCGCCCCCACAGGTGCCGCCATCTCGCGGCACAACTTGAGCCCGTTGTACTCGGCAGGGTTGTGCGAGGCCGTGATCATCGCACCTGGCATGTCGTGGGCCCCGGTGTAGTAATAGACGAGGTCGGTGGGCACCTCACCAAGATCGACCACATCGGCCCCGGCTCCAGTGATCCCGGCCACCAGGCCGTCAAAGAGGGCCGGTGACGAAAGCCTGCAGTCTCGCCCGATCGCCACCTGTCTGGCTTCGACCACCGAAACGAACGCCCCGCCAACCCGTTGCAGCAACTCGGGTGTCAACTCGCCGTTGTCGGTTCGGCCGCGTATGTCATAGGCCTTGAAGACGATTTGGGGGTCCATCGGGAACCCCGAGTGTAGGGGTGGGGCTAACGGTCACCGATTCCTACACTCGCCGACTCCGATGAATCCAACCCTTTCCATCGTCGTGCCCGTCTACAACGAGGCCGACTTCATTCCCCAGGCGCTTCCGATGCTCATCTCCGAGATGGAGGGCCTCGGCATGTCATACCGGATCCACCTCGTCGAGAATGGATCCAGCGACGGTTCCGCCGAAGTGGCCCGGGTGGTGGCGGGTGAGGCACCAGTCACCGTCTCCTCGCTGGCGGTCGCCGACTACGGGTCAGCCATGCGTCAGGGTTTTCTGGAGGCAGAAGGAGACTGGGTGGTCAATTTCGACATCGACTACTTCTCTGCCGACTTTCTGAGACAGGTGATGGCGGTTCCGGAAGCCGATCTGGTGATCGGTTCCAAGAGAAACCCAGGCTCCGAGGACCGTCGACCCCTGATCCGTCGTTTGGCCACGTGGGTGTTCAACCTCATGTTGCGCACGATTCTCGGGTCGCAGGTGTCCGACACCCACGGGATGAAGGCCTTCCGTCGCAGTCTGGTCGATGATCTGGCTGGTCTGGTCGTCAGCCGACAGGACCTCTACGACACCGAGTTGGTGGTCCGGGCCGAGAGAAACGGCTATCGGATCGTGGAAATCCCGGTCGTGGTAGAGGAGCTTCGGGCCGCCAGGTCTTCGTTGGTCAAACGGGTGCCGAGGACTGTGGTGGGCCTGGTCCGGATCAGGCGGATCCTGCGGGACCAGGGCTCGACTCAACCTTCCTCCGCCTGAACCCGACCACGCCGAAGCCGAGGAGCAGGGCGATCCCGACCCCCGACAGGACCAGGCCCCCGGTCTCGGCCCAGGTATCCCTGAACTCGAGTGTGACTTCTTCGCTGGTGGGAACCACGACCATCAACGACGGTGCGGCCCGCCAAGGCCCATCGGCGCCCTCGGCGGTCCAATTCGGGAAGTAGGAGACCTTGACCAGATGGGGCACCCCCACGGCCGTGGTGCGAAAGCTGATCCTGTGGTCTTCAACGACCACCTCGGACACGGCATCCGCGGGTACCTGCAGCGCCTGGGTCGAACGCTCATCCAGGGACTCGATCCGGGGCCACTCCTCAGGGCCGTCGGCGACCACCCACCTTCCGAGGTTGTCGACATCGTCGTACCACTCCAACGACATGTCGTAGAAGCTGGGCAGGGTCACACCGTTGTCGTCGGTGACGGTCGCGTGCCCGGTCAACAGGGCCAGCAACCCCCTGTCCTCGACGTCATACACCGAGGGCAGGAAGCTGGCCGGCTCAACGAGGCTGGTCTCGGGCAGCGCATAGATCGTGAACGGGGTGGTGGTGGCGACCTTGGTGAGCTCGGGCATCGCGTCTGCCTTCTCGGTCGCTTCCGGAGTCACCGACACGTAATAGGAAACGCCATAGAGCTCGAGGTGCTTGATCCCCCGCTCCATCTCACCCGTGTGATAGGTGAGACCTGGGATCGGGTTGGACGGCTTCTCCGACATCTCCGAGGAGTTGATGAAATGAAACGGGGTGGTCAAAGACGACTCGAAATAGAGACCCTCCATCGACTTTTGTGACCCCTCGGTCCAATACGGGATCAGCATCGGTGACATCGGAGTCCCATACCGATTCAGCGCCTCGTTGTTCGCCTCCCAGTGGACCCGCCCGTCCGGGAGCTGGTCGAGTTGGGTCATGAGCGCCTCGTACTCGGGCCACGGTTGTTTCGACTCGTAGCCCTCGTAGTTCCACTTCGACCAGCCGTCGATGAAGGTGACCCCTGCCAGGGCGCCCATCACGATCACGGACGTGACCGCCGTGGTCAAGAAGTGGCGGGTGCTGAGGTCGGGCGACCAGAAGAACGAGAGAACAACCAGTCCTGCTCCGGCCATGGCCACCGGGATCCAGGCCCAT
>DATDPP010000020.1:0-8328 GCA_035292685.1 Acidimicrobiia bacterium | reverse complement strand
ACTGCCGGAGGGGACTCAGATGGTGATGCCGGGGGATAACACCGAGATGGTGGTGGAGTTGATCGCACCGATCGCCATGGATGAGGGTTTGCGGTTCGCGATCCGTGAGGGTGGCCGCACCGTAGGCGCCGGCCGAGTCATCAAAATCCTCAAGTGAACTGAGCCAGACATGCCAAGCGACAAACGACCGCCGTTGACTCTCGCCTGCACCGAGTGCAAGCGGAGGAACTACGTCACCACCAAGAACAAGACCAACACCCAAGACCGACTCGAGTTGAAGAAGTACTGCCGCTGGTGCCGGCAACACACCGCGCACCGCGAGACTCGATAAGAACCCCCCTCGCCGCCCTCGGCGGCACTCCCCCCAACGCTTCGCTGGGGGGAGACAGCAGTTAGCGTTTCGGGGATGGACCCCTCCACCCTGGTCGATCAGAGGTTTGGGCCACGTCCGTTTCGGGTGTGTGTGGAGAACGTGGGCGACTTCGTAACTGTTACCGGGGACGACCCTGAGCGGTGGATCGGGGCGGCCCCACCCGGATTCGTGGCTGCGGCCCTCTTCGTGGTGGCCCCCGACCTTCTCGGCCAATTCACCGACCGCTCGGTGATCCACGGGGAGCAGACCTTCACCTGGCACCGGCCATTGACCATGGAGACCGATCTGGAGGTGTCGGGGACGGTTTCCCGGGTCCGGGAGCGGGGAGGGGTCAACTTCGTCAACTTCGATCTCGAAGTCGAAGGGCCGGATGGAGGGGTCGCCGACGGATCGGCGATGTTTCTCGTCTCCGGGGATTCCACCGAGGTCAGCGGGACCGAAGAGGCTGTCGAGGCTGCGCCTCACGAAGACGGCAACCCCGGGCCCGGTGAGGTAAGCGCCTCCCGGGCGGACCTGGTTCGTTACGCGGCGGCCACCCGGGACTGGAACCCGATCCATTGGGATCACGAAGCGGCGGTGGCGGCCGGGGTTCCTGGTGTCGTGGTCCACGGCCTTCTTCAGGCCTCCTGGGCTTTTGCCGCGGCCAGCCGTCTTCGCTCCGGAGACCGTCCCCTGCTTTCGGCGAAGGTGCGGTTTCGCAACCCGCTGTTGCCTGCGACGCCAGCCAACCTGAAGCTGGACACATCCGATGACTCAGCCACCGTCACCATCGGCGAACCCGGGTTGGAATACATCAGTGCCAGAATCGTGCTGTCCGATGAGTAACCAGCCGGAACCGCCGAGGGTCGAATGGACCAAGGAACAGGAGCTCATCGCCAGGGCTCAGGCCGGGGACCGCTCCGCCTTCGCCGCCCTGGTCCGTGAGCATGGAAACGAGGTTTATACCTTGGCTCGCAGACTGGTAGGTGATCCGTATCTTGCGGCAGATGTCGCCCAGGAGACCCTGATTCGGGCGTGGCGTGCCCTGCCCAATTTCCGTGGCGAGGCGGCGTTCTCCACCTGGCTGCACCGGATCACGGTCAACACCGCCTGGACCCAGAAGAAGCGGGCCCGCCGCCACGCCGGTGCTTCCCTCGACGAGTTGGCGGAGGTGGCAGCCCCCTACACCAGGGACCACCCCGAGATGGCCGGTGAGATCCTTGAGCTCCGGGGCCGGCTCCGCCGGGCACTCGAATCATTGCCCGAGTCTCAACGACAGGTGGTGATCCTCAAAGACGTGTACGACTGGTCACATTCCGAGATTGCCGATGCCATGGGGATCTCCGTCACGGCAGCCAAGGTCCGCCTCCATCGGGCGAGGGCCCGACTTGCCAGACACCTGGAGGCATCGGGATGACACTCATCTGTGAGCTGGCGGCTCCCTTCGTCGCCAATAGCGCCGTCGACGAGAGCGATGTGATTTGGCCGTTCCGGGCCCACACCGACGCCTGTCTGCGTTGTCAGGCCCGTCATGCCGCCATGAGCCGAACCGCCCGCGAGTTAGGGGTGATGTCGGCAGAGACCTTCGGCGCCCCGCTGGATCTCGAATGGAGGGTGATGTCATCGCTCGAGGGCGATTTGGCGGTGGCACGGTCCTGGAAGAAGCCGATCGCCCTGGCCGCGGCCCTGCTGTCGATGGCTGCCGCCATCGTCATCTGGCGGTTACGCCCCCGCCCCCAGGCCTGAGTCTCCAGCCTCGAAGCGCAGGGTCTTTTGACCCTGGCCCGCCTCCGGTGGAGCCATTTGAATCGCAAACATGAGAATCCTTGTTTCTGTCGGCTCGAAACACGGCTCCACCGCCGAGATCGGGCGAGCCATTGCGGACGTGCTGGTCAGTCACGGTGTCGAGGCGTCCACTACCGCTCCGGGTGACGTCACCGGGCTCGACCCCTACGACGGCGTCATCCTGGGTAGCGCCGTCTACGCCGGTCATTGGACGGCAGATGCCCGGGACATGGTGGACCGATGCCGTTCTCAGTTTGCGGGGCGCTTCGTCTGGCTGTTCTCCAGCGGTCCGATCGGGGACCCACCAAAGCCGGAGGAGGAACCGGTCGATGTCGCTCCGATCATCGAAGCCACCGGGGCACGGGGCCACGTCGTGTTTGCCGGCAAGCTGGATCGCAAGGTTCTGAGCTTCGGAGAGAGGGCAATTGTCACCGCCTTCCGGGCGCCTGATGGCGACTTCCGTGACTGGGACGAGATAGGCGTTTGGGCATCGCGGATCGCGGAGGAGCTGAAGGCCACCGTCTGAGAGGCCTGAGGTTCACCAAGTAGGCACGTACGAGGTGAGGGTCTTCATATAGTTGGCTCTCTCGAAAGCGCCGGGGTCGGAGACCGCCAATTGACTGAGACTCCCCCTCGCCTGGTTCACCGACTCATAGCCCTTTTCGTCGAGCCAGGCATCCAAGCCGTCGCGGACCTTGGTCAACTGTTGGGGCCCGTTGCGCAGCAGGGCCGAGGCCATCATGGTCACGGTGGCCCCGGCCAGGATCGCCTTGATCGCGTCCTCGGCCTCGTGTACACCGCTGGTGGCTGCCAGATCCGGGGTTATCCGGCCATAGAGAATGGCGATCCATCGCAGCACCAGACGCAACTCCTGGCGGGTCGACAACTCGAGATTGGGAACCACCTGGAGTGTCTCCAGGTCGAGGTCGGGCTGATAGAAGCGGTTGAACAGGACCAGACCGTCGGCTCCGGCCTCACCCAGCCGACGCGCCATCGAGCCCATCGCCGAGAAGTAAGGCCCGATCTTGACCGCCAGCGGGATTTCGATCCCGGACCTCACGACCTCCACCAGATGGAGGTAGCCGTTTTCGACTTCCGCCGCCGTTTCCTCGACCCCGGCCGCCACCCGGTAGATGTTCAACTCGAGGGCATCGACCCCCTCGTCAGCGAGGACCCGGGCGTAGAGAGTCCACCCCCCCGACAGGGTCCCGTTGAGACTGGCGATCACCGGCACCCGGGTTTCCGCTTTCGCCCGTCGCACCAGCTCCAGGTAGTGATCAGGCCCGGTGTTGTAGCCGTCGAGCAAGGGGAAGTACCCCGAGGGCGCCTCACCAAAGGCACCGGCCCCGAGCTCGAGACCGTGTTGTATCGCCATCGCATCATGCTCGATCTGCTCCTCGAAAAGACTGGGGAGGACGATGGCGGACGCTCCCGCCTCGACCATAGCGAGGATGTGGTCGATGTCCCCGGTCAGGGGAGATGCGGAGGGAACGACGGGATGAGCCAGGCTCAGCCCGAGGTAACTGGTGGAAAGATCGACTGTCATTCTGAGACCTCGGCGTACTCGGCGGTTCGGTGGAGGTTGACCATCTGCTCGTAGAGGTTCCACCGGTCATCGATGTCCTGTTGGGCCCGAGCCATCAACTCGGCGGCGTGCTCCGGGTTGACCCGGCCCAACATGGCGAAGCGGGCTTCCTTGCGTGCGAACTCCTTGAAGGGCATGGTGGGTTTTCTACTATCGAGGCGAAGCCCCGGCTCACCCTCCGACTCCCGGCCGGGGTCGTAACGATAGAGGGGCCAGTATCCGGAGTCGGCGGCCTCCTTCTGATGGCTCATCTGAGTCGACATGTCGATCCCGTGGGCGATGCAGGGGCTGTAGGCGATCAGTATCGAGACTCCCTGATGTTGTTCCGCCTCGACAAATGCCCGCACCGTCTGGGTCGGGTTGGCCCCCATCGCCACCTGGCCCACGTACACGTTCCCGTACGACATGGCGATCTGGCCCAGGTCCTTCTTGGCGGTCGTGGTGCCCCCGGAGGCGAATTTGGCGATGGCGCCCCGCGGCGTGGCCTTGGAGGCCTGTCCTCCGGTATTGGAATAGACCTCGGTGTCGAGGACGAGGACGTTGAGGTTGCGACCCGAGGCCAGGACGTGGTCGAGCCCGCCGAAGCCGATGTCGTAGGCCCACCCGTCGCCGCCGACGATCCAGATGCTGGTGTCGATCAAAGCGTCGGCTACACCTTCGAGACGTCTCGGCAAGGGACCGTCGAGGCCCACCAGCCGGTCCTTCAGCTCCTCGACCTGAAGCCGCTGGGCCTGGACCAGGGCATCGAGGTCAGACCGATCCGGGTTCTCGCCGGTGTCAAGGATCCGCGTCGCCAACTCACCAAGCTCGGGCGCCAGCGCGGTGACCAGCAGTACCGCGTCCTCCCGCTGCGCCTCCATGGCCATTCGCATCCCGAGGCCGAACTCGGCGTTATCTTCGAACAAGCTGTTGGACCAGGCCGGTCCGCGTCCCTCGTGGTTGGTGGTCCAGGGGGTGGTGGGCAGGTTGCCCCCGTAGATCGAGGAGCAGCCGGTGGCGTTGGCCACGATCACCCGGTCGCCGAACAGTTGGGTGACGAGCTTCAGGTAAGGCGTCTCGCCGCAACCGGCGCAAGCTCCGGAGAACTCGAACAGGGGCTGGAGGAACTGGGAGCCTTTGACGGTGGCCACCTTGACCTGAGAGCGGTCCACCTCGGGGATCTCCAGGAAGTAGCTGAAGTTCCTCCGCTCCCGCTCCAGATGATCCCCTTTGGGCGCCATGTCGATTGCCTTGTGCTTGGAGATCTCCTTGGATCGGGCCGGGCACACGTCGACGCAAACCCCGCATCCGGTGCAGTCGTCGGGAGCCACCTGGACCACGATCCGCATCCCCTCGAAGTCCTTGTTGATCGACTCCTTCCAGGCGAATCCCTCGGGAATCTCGAGGCCAGGGTCGAAGGCCTTGAGGAGGATGGCGGCATGAGGGCAGACCAGGGCGCACCGACCGCAGTCGATGCACAGGGATGGATCCCAGATCGGGATCTCGTGGGCAATGGAGCGCTTCTCCCAGGCGGCGGTCCCGGTGGGAAACGTGCCGTCCACGGGCAACGCCGAAACGGGGAGGAGGTCGCCGTGGCCGGCCATGAGCATGGCGGTGACGCGCTGGACGAACTCGGGCGCGATGTCGGGCACGATGGGGAGGTGGCCGACTTCTGCGACGTCTCCGATCTTCACCCGGTACAGACCGCCCACGGCACGATCTACCGCCTCCTCGTTGCGACGAACCACGGCCTCGCCCAATCTTCCATAGGCCTGGGCGATCTGGCCCTTGATCGCTTGGACCGCGTCGTCGGTGGGGAGAAGCTGGGTCAGCTCGAAGAAGCAGGTCTGTAGAACGGTGTTGATCCTCAGCCCCAACCCCGCCTCCCGAGCTATGGATAGGGCGTCCACCGCCCAGACTTCCAGGCCTTTGTCGACGATGGTCTTCTGCACCCGGGCCGGGATCCGGGCCCAGGTCTCTTCAGGGGGGTGCGGGCTGTTGATGAGAAGCGTGGCACCGGGGGCGGCTCGTTCCAGGGCATCGCTGTCATCGAGCAGGTCCCACTGATGCACCGCCACGAAGCCGGCCCGATCGATGAGGTAGGTCGACTCGATGGGCCGTGGCGAGATCCGGAGGTGGGTGACGGTCTTGGAGCCCGACTTCTTCGAGTCGTAGACGAAGTAACCCTGGACCTGGAACGGGGTCGACTCGCCGATGATCTTCGCCGAGCTCTTGTTGGCGCTCACGGTCCCGTCGGAGCCAAGGCCGTAGAAGAGGGCCCGGGTCACGTCGGCCGGTTCCTCATGCCAGTCCCTGGCGTAATCGATCGAGAGCCGCCCGACGTCGTCGACGATCCCGACTGTGAAGTGGCGGCGTGGCGTTTCGTGGGAGAGCTCGGCAAACACCCCTGCCACCATGGCCGGGGTGAACTCCTTAGACGAGAGGCCGTATCGGCCGCCGAAGACCTCGACCGCCCGGTCCTGCTCTGCGAGCGCCGCCAGCACATCGAGATAGAGGGGCTCACCAACCGAGCCGGGCTCCTTGGTCCGATCCAGGGCTGCGATGCGTCGCACCGTGGGCGGGATCACCTCGGCGAACGCTCCAGCATCGAAAGGCCGGTAGAGCTTGACCACCACCAGACCCACCTTCTCGCCTTGAGCCAACAATTGATCCACCGCCTCCTGGGCGGCCCCGGCTCCCGATCCCATCAACACCATGACCCGGTCCGCCTCGGGTGACCCTTGGTACTCGAAGAGTCGGTTTCGGCGCCCGGTGAAGCCGGCGACACGCTCCATGAAATGGTCCACGATTCCCGGCACCGAGGAGTAGAAGGGGTTGATCGCCTCCCGAGCCTGGAAGAAGACGTCGGGGTTTTGGGCGGTGCCGCGCAGCACCGGCTGGTTCGGATTGAGAGCTCGTCGACGGTGGGCGGCGATCAACTCCTCATCGACCAGTTCTCGCAGGACGTCGTCTCCGATCAACTCGATCTTGGACATCTCGTGCGAGGTGCGGAACCCGTCGAAGAAATGGAGGAAGGGGACCCGGGCTTCGAGGGTGGCGAGATGAGAGACCAGGGCCAGGTCATGGGCTTCCTGGACCGAACTGGAGGAAAGCATGGCGAAGCCCGTCTGACGCGCCGCCATCACGTCGGAATGGTCTCCGAAGATGGACAGGGCATGAGTGGCCACGGCACGGGCTGCCACGTGGATCACCGTCGGTGTCAGCTCGCCCGCGATCTTGAACATGTTGGGAATCATCAGAAGCAAGCCCTGTGAGGCGGTGAAAGTGGTGGAGAGGGCCCCGGTCTGCAGCGAGCCATGGAGGACCCCTGCGGCTCCTGCCTCAGACTGCATCTCGATCACTTCAGGAACCACTCCCCAGAGGTTGGGGTGCCCGTTGAAGGACCAGACGTCGGCCAGTTCGCCCATCGGCGAAGCCGGGGTGATCGGATAGATGGCGATGACCTCGCTCAGCTTGTGCGCGATAAGGGCCGCCGCCTCGTTGCCGTCGACGGTTCGTTGTATGGGCTCTGCGCGGTTCACATACTCAACGTATGAAGCCAGGGATCCCGCTCAAAGGGGCCAAAGACCCCGATCGGAGGGACCTCGCCAGCCTCCGAGCCTGGCCGCCGATACGATCATCGGATGTCCCGGCTCATCGACTTGTCCCACCCCATCGAGGCCGGGATGACCACCTATCCCGGAATGCCGGGGCCGGTGATCACGGATTACCTGTCCAGAGCGGATTCGCGGGGCCGCTACGACCCCGGCACCGAATTCAGCATCGGCCGAATCGAGATGATCGCCAACACCGGCACCTACCTCGACACCCCGTTCCACCGTTTCGAGGACGGCTTCGACCTGGCCGGGCTGCCCCTGGAGAAGGTGGCGGATCTTCCCGGGATCTGTCTCTGGGCGGAGGGGCCCGAGTTGGGCGCCGCGGTCTTGGAGGACGTGGATGTTGCCGGGCATGCCGTTCTCTTTGCTACCGGGTGGGACCGCCATTGGCGCACGGATCATTACGGAGACCGCAATCATCCCTTCGTGGCTTCCGGGCTGGTCGACGCCCTGGTGAGGGGTGGGGCGGCGCTGGTGGGGATCGACTCGGTCAACATCGACGACACCCGGGGAGGAGCCCGACCGGCGCACACCGGGCTCCTTCATGCCCGGATTCCGGTTGTGGAGCACCTGACCGGTCTCGATCAACTAAAGGGCAGCGAGTTTCGGTTCTATGCGGTGCCGGCCATGGTCAGCGGCCTGGGCAGCTTCCCGGTCCGGGCCTTCGCCATCGCCGACTGATGAGAGTTTCTCGCGGCGGTCGGCCCCCCCGTCAGTCGACCAGCTTCCCGACCCAGAGAACGTAGTGATCAGACTCCTGCCCCGGTCCAAGGAAGAAGGTGCCGCCGAGGTACTGCAAGGTGGCACCACCGAGAGGAGGAAGGTCGAACGCCTCCCAGTTCTCCCCGTCGGCTGAAATTTCAGTATTGGTTTGGCCGGTCAGGATCCAGCCGAAATCCGTGCTCTGAAGCTCGACGAGTCGGCTGTCATCGATAACGTCGACTCGCTGCCAGCTCACGCCATCCGTGGACGTCCAAAGCGAATCGGGCCCGGTCTCAGTCACAATCATC
>DATDPP010000019.1:0-28953 GCA_035292685.1 Acidimicrobiia bacterium | reverse complement strand
AGGCACCATTGCCGATCACCTTACGAAGCGGCCACGCTGCCGACCCCACCCCGGCCACAAAGGCGGCGAAACCGAGATTCATCACCAGTCGAGACGGAGCAGACACCCCGGCGAGGCTGCTGATGTGGTCCTGCATCGGCGAGTAGCCGTCGATCATGAAGCCGGACACAACCCAGCCCAGGATGAAGAGCGCAGGACCCCAGATCGCCCCGGCCGCCAGCCGGCGGTCTCGATAGGCGCCCAATTCACCCCTCCCCACCTCAGACCTCTTCGAGGACCTTCTCCATCACCTCGTCGTCGATGTCGTAATTGGAGAAGACCGCCTGAACGTCGTCGAGCTCGTCGAGGGCGTCGATCAACCGGAGCAGTTTCCTCGCATCACCTTCCGCTACCGGGACCGTTGTCGAGGGGAGTTGAGTGATGTCGGCCGCCTCGAGCTCCAGCCCGGCGGCCTCCAGTGCAGTTCGCACCTTCTGCAGATCCCCGGGGGCGGTGACCACCTCGAACCACTGGTCACCGACGTCACGGACATCTTCGGCTCCGGCCTCGAGCGCGGCCAACAGGACTTCATCCTCGGATCCCTTGGCCTCGATCAGGCCCTTCTGGCTGAAGAGGTACCCCACCGAGCCCGGCTCGCCGAGGTTCCCGCCGCTTCGGGTGAAGGTGGAACGAACGTCGGAGGCGGCCCGATTCCGATTGTCGGTGAGGATCTGGACGTAAAGGGCCACCCCACCGGGCCCGTATCCCTCGTACCAGATCTCCTCGTAATGGGCGCCTTCCGCCTCGCCCGTGCCCCGCTTGAGCGCCCGCTCGATGTTGTCGTTGGGCATCGAGGCCGCTTTGGCCTTGTAGATGGCGGTGGCCAGGGTCGGATTGAACTCCGGGTGGCCGCCGCCTTCACGGGCCGCGATCTCGATCGCCTTGGCCAGCTTCCCGAACAGCTTTCCCCGGGCCGCGTCCTGTCGACCCTTGCGATGCTTGATGTTGGCCCATTTGGAATGCCCGGACATCTCGACCTCAGATCATTTCCAACAACATCTCATGGATCCGGCCGTCGCCCGTGAGCTCGGGGTGGAACGAGGTTGCCAGCAGCCGATTCTGACGCACCATCACCGGGTGCTCCCCGATCGATGCCAGCACCTCGACTTCGGAACCTACCTTCTCCACCCACGGCGCTCTGATGAACACCGCCGGGAACGGTTCCCCCAACCCCTCGATATCCAGGTCGGTTTCGAACGAATCGTTCTGACGGCCAAAGGCGTTGCGCCTCACCACCACGTCGAGAGCGCCTAGGAGGGGCTGGTCCCCGTCGGTTGTCGAGCCGGAGAGCAGGATCATGCCGGCACAGGTTCCATAGACCGGCAGGCCATCTTCGATCGCCAAGCGCAGGGGATCGACCAGATCGAAACGCACCGCCATCTTGCCGATGGTGGTCGATTCCCCACCGGGGATCACCAGGGCATCGACCGACTCCAGCTGCCCCGGTTTCTTGACCGGCACCGGGGTCACCCCGAGCGACTCGAGGATCCCGAGGTGCTCCCGGACGTCCCCCTGAAGGGCGAGGACGCCGATCGTGGTCATCTCACCATCCCCGCTCGGCCAGGTGCTCCGTCTCGCTCAAAGTCCCGATCTCGATGCCCCGCATCGCCTCACCCAGGCCGCGGGAGACCTTGGCCACGACCTCGGGCTCGTTCCAGAAAGTCGTCGCCTCGACAATCGCACGTGCGTAGGCCTCCGGGTTTGAGCTCTTGAAGATGCCCGAGCCGACGAAGACCCCGTCCACACCTAAGGACATCATCAACACCGCGTCGGCCGGAGTGGCGATCCCCCCGGCGGCGAAGTTGACCACCGGGAGCTTGCCGGTCGATGCCACCTCGCCCACCAGGTCGTAGGGTGCCCCGTGGTCCCGGGCCGCGGACATCAGCTGAGCATGGTCCATGGTCGTCAGGGCCCGCATCTCGTTGGTGACGGTGCGCATATGGCGGACCGCTTCGACCACGTTCCCGGTCCCGGCCTCGCCCTTGGTGCGGATCATGGCGGCGCCCTCCCCGATCCGGCGCAGCGCCTCACCGAGATTGCGAGCGCCACACACAAAGGGTGTGGTGAAGGCCCATTTGTCGACGTGGTGCTCCTCGTCGGCCGGGGTGAGGACCTCCGATTCGTCGATGTAGTCCACCCCCAGCGCCTGGAGGATGGCGGCCTCGGCAGAATGGCCGATCCGGCACTTGGCCATCACCGGGATGGTCACCGAAGCCTGGATCTCCTCGATCTTGCTGGGGTCGGCCATGCGGGCCACCCCGCCGTCCTTGCGGATATCCGATGGGACCCGTTCCAGGGCCATCACCGCCACCGCGCCGGCCTCTTCGGCGATCTTCGCCTGGTCGGCGGTCACCACATCCATGATGACCCCGCCTTTGAGCATCTCGGCCAGGCCACGCTTGACGCGATCGGTTCCTGTTTCCATGTTCAAACTCCTGTTCTGAGCCAAATGGTACAGCCTCGGCTCAGGTTCCCAACGAGAGGGCACGTCGATAGCAGTCCCGATAGGCGTCGAGGACATTCGACCAATCGAAGCGCTTCACCGCTTCGCGAGCCGCGGTTCCGAGACGGGTTGCCCTGGCCTCGTCGTCGAGCAAGCCGTTCACTGCTGTCACCAGAGTCGGGACGTCACCGACCGGTACCAGGAGGCCATTGTCACCGAGCACCAGGCGGAAAGCGGGAAGGTCGCTTGCGACCACCGCGCATCCGGCCGCCATCGCCTCGGCAATCACGATCCCAAAGCTCTCGCCACCGGTGTTGGGCGCCACGTAGACCGCGCTCGACGCCAGAAGACGGCGCTTCTCGCCGTCGGGCACCCTGCCGACGAACTTCACTCCGGGTCGATCGTCTTCCCGGTCGGCGCCCATCACGATGAGCTCGGCATGCTGGTGTTGCTCCCTAATCCGCGGCCAGCCCTCGAGCAGCAAGTCGAGGCCCTTGCGCGGCTCGTCGCGCCCGAGAAAGGCAACCCGGCCGGCGACCCGGTCCACCGGCACGTCGTAGCTGGGCACATCGATGGCGTTGGGGATGATGGCCGGCCTTCCCCATGCGGGAGGCAGGGCCCGAGCCGCAGGCTCGCTCACCGCGGTCAAGACCGATTTGCGCATGCGAGCGCCGAAGAGGGGCGCCCACCGATACGCAGTCCCCACCCAGGCCTTGGGGTCGGCGTGGAAGGTGGCGACCAGCGGTTTGGAAACGGTCAGGGCGAACCAGCCGGTCAACGGAACGGCAGGCTCGTGGACATGGATCACATCGACTCCGGCCAAGGCCCGTCGGATGCGGGCCCAGCTCAGAGGACTGAGGGTGATGGGCGCTATCGAGTCGTTCCCTTTCCAGAAGGTAGGCCTCCCCACCGGGACCGGGACGAGGTCGCGACCCGGGGAGTCGGGTGTCACCTTCCCGGGGCTGACCAGAACCACCTCCTCGCCTTGTTCTCCAAGTTTCCGGGCCAACTCGGTGGTCAGTTGCTGGACACCGCCCGGCTGGGATAGGTCGTAAGGGGAAACGAGCCCGATCTTCACCGAAGACTCACGGTCGATCCGAGGGCCAGTTGGGAACCACCAAATGCCACTGCCGGGGGGCTTTCGATATCAGTTCCTCCAAACGGTGGGCCAGCTCCTGGGTCATGGCCTGCACCTTCTCGCTACGGGTTCCCGCTTCGGGGATCGGGATTGCCGGCGTGATGACGACCCGATGCCCGCCGTTCTCGAAGTAGCTGGCTACCGGAAGAAGCGGGGCGCCGGTGCTGACCGCCAATGTGGCGGGACCGGGCGGAAGTGTCGTTCGCTCACCGAAGAACTCGACTTCGACTCCCCGCCCCTTGAGATCACGGTCCGAGAGCAGGGCCAAGCTCTTGTTGTCCCTCAACGCCGTCTCCAGCTTCCGCATCACCTCTATGCCACCAGTCGCCAGGATGATGTCGATTCCAAAGGCTGCTCTCATCTCGGTGAACCAGTCGGTGATCCGCTGATTGGAAAGGCGCTCGGCCACCGCGACGACCGGGATCCCTTCCAGGACCACCACCGGAGCCGCCGCCTCCCAATTCCCCAGGTGGGGAAGCGCGAAGATCATCCCCGTTCCGGCGTCCCGAGCGGCAATGGCCAGATCGAGGCCCTCTACCTTCGTGTCACGTCGCATCTCAGGGATCCGGTTGGGCCGAGCCCAGAATGCCTCTGCCCAATACCGGCCGTAGGAGACCATGACCGCCTTGGCTGCCGCCCCGATGTCGGCTTCGTCTCCGAGGACGCGACGCATGTGTCTCTGGGCCATTCGCCTGCGGTCTCCAGAGGAGAGGTGCCAACACCAACCGAACCACCCCCCCAGACCGCGGGCGGCGCCTAAAGGGAGCAAACCGACGAAGCCAACACCGGCTCGAAGAGCCAGATACCCGAGAAAGTCCTTCACTCGAAGGAACGGTAGGTGTTGATGAAGCGGACCAGGGCGGTAAGCCACACCAGCACCACGAACAACCACAGCATGGGCTCGACCAGCCCGACTATCAGCCCCAGGCTGAACAACAGGACGCGCTCGGCCCTCCCCATGAGACCGCCCCGGCCGTCAAAGCCTTCGACCTCGGCCCGGGCCCGCATGTAGGGCACCAGCATCGCTCCCCCGATGGCGAGCACGATCAGAAGAAGCTCCCGGGGGTATCCAGCGCGGTAGAAGCCAAGCCCGGCGAACGCCGCGATCTCCCCCATTCGGTCGAAGGCCGAATCGAGGAAGGCGCCCCGCGCCGAGACCAGGCCGGAGGCCCTGGCCACCGAACCGTCGAGCCCATCGAGGAGTGCCCCGGTGAGCACCACGGCTGCGCCTGAACGGGGCAGACCGGTGGCGATCATCACCGACCCGACGATGACCACCCCCAGCCCGAGAAAGGTAATGACGGTGGGGGTGACACCGATCGAGGCGAGAGCCTTGCCGATTGGTTCGAGAAACCGGGTTACGCGGGGCCGAACCCGCATGTCGATCACGACCCAGGAAAGTAGCAGACACCCGCAAGACCTGGTGCGGGGATGACTCCCTCGGAGGCAGGGGAGAAAACCAGGCCAGTTCGCCGTTCAGGTCGGGCGATGGGGAAATGGTGGTATCTGTCACCGTTGCTGCGGTGGTGACGACGGCGGTCGTGGTGGTGAGAACCGAAAGCGATGGGGTCGTGGTGCCGTCTGTGCCGCCTGTGGTACATGCGCCTGATACCAGAACCAGGATCGAGACGAGACCGGCCCGACCCACACCGGTCCGGTGACGAGACACCGGGCTACGCTACCCGATCGAGCCTACCGCTGGCACCCGGGATGCCTGCACCACAGCAGGGTTAGGATCGTCGCCTCACCATTGAAACGGAGGTCCTGTGGTCCCAGAGAAGCTGCGCAACGTGGCGCTGGTCGGTCATGGAGGTAGCGGCAAGACGACCCTGGCCGAAACCCTCCTCTATGTTGCCGGGGCGACCAGCCGACGGGGATCTGTCGAGCAGGGAACCACGATTCTGGACCACGAGCCGGAGGAGATAGAACGGGGCATCTCCCTGGGGCTGTCGGTGGCGAGCCTGGAGTGGCAAGACCACACCATCACCCTGATCGATACCCCGGGATCAGGTGATTTCTCCGGCGACGCGCGAGCTGCTCTCAAGGCCGCCGACCTGGCCCTGTTCATCGTCTCAGGAGTGGATGGGATCGAGGTCCAAACCGAGCAACTTTGGAAGGTGGCAGCCGAGGAGGGCATCGCACGCGCGGTGGTTGTCACCAAGCTCGACCGGGACCGCTCCTCCTTCGAACGAACCCTGGACCAGTTGCGTGAGTCCTTTGGCAAGGCGATCGCACCGATCCAGGTGCCGATCGGCGCCGAGGACCGCCTGGTCGGCGTGGTCCGCGTAGCCACTGAGCGGGCCTACACCTATTCCGGAGGAACGAAGACCGGTTCCGAGATCCCGCTCCCCGCGGAGGTCGAGGATCTGGTTCATGCGGCGCACACCGCCCTCGTGGAAGCCGTTGTCGAGACGGATGACGAAATGTTAGAGGCCTACCTCGAGGGCACCGAACCGCCACGGGAGCGGATCGTGGAGACCATCCACCACGGCATTCTCGGCGGGACCATCCATCCTGTCCTGGTCACTTCCGCCGAAAGGATGATCGGGATCGACCTGGTCGCGCAGTTCATCGTCGACTACGGCCCGCATCCACTCGAACGGCCCATCCCCCATCTCTCGGCGGGCGACACTTTCGCACCCTCCACCGACGGCCCAGCGCTCGCCTATGTCTTCAAAACCGTCTCCGACCCTTTCGTGGGCCGAATCTCGATGTTTCGCATCTTCTCCGGGACCGTGAAGGCCGACCAGGAACTCGAGCTGGCACGCGGGGGAAAGGCCCGCCTCCACAATCTCTTCAGGCTTCAAGGCAAGGACCACCACGATGTCGCCGACCTGCCCGCCGGGGGCATAGGCGCCGTGGCCAAGCTGGAAAACGTCAGGGTCGGCGACACGATGCGGTCCCCCGGACTGAACGCCGTGATCGACCCGGTGGTCTATCCCAATCCGGTCGCCGAGTTTGCGATCACACCGGTCTCACACCACGACGAGGAAAAGCTCTCCACCGCCCTTCACCGCATCGAGGAAGAGGACCCTACGGTCAGAATCGAGAGACGGCCAGACACCGGGGAGACCATCATCGCCGGGCTCGGTGACACTCATCTCGACGTCACCCTGGCCCGAATCCATCGCAAGTTCGGCGTCGAGGTGATCTCTGCCCTGCCGGTGATCCCCTACCGGGAGACCATCACCACATCGGGCCAGGCCGAGGGGAAGCACAAGAAGCAAAGCGGTGGGCGTGGCCAATTCGGTGTCGCGTTCGTCAAGTTCGCCCCTCTGCCACGTGGCGCCGGCTACCAATACATCGACTCGATCAAGGGCGGCTCGATACCCCGTCAGTTCATCCCAGCCGTGGACAAAGGGGTTCAGGAGTCGCTGAGGCGGGGGATCCTCGCCGGATACCCGGTCATCGACATCTCAGCCGAGGTCTACGACGGCAAGTTCCACTCGGTCGACTCCGACGAGATGTCATTCCGGATGGCCGGGATCCAAGCGGTCAAGGCCGCGGCCACGGATCTCCGCCCCATCCTGCTCGAACCGGTGATGAAGGTCACCATCAGCGTCCCCGAGGACTATCTGGGAGACGTGATGGGCGACATCAACTCCAAACGAGGCCGGGTGCTGGGGATGGAAGGTGAGGGAAACCTCCGGTCGGTGGTCGCCCAAGTCCCGATGGCCGAGATCCAACAATACGCCGCGGAGCTGCGATCATTGACCTCAGGACGGGGTAGTTTCAATGTGGAATTCGATCACTATGCAGAAGTGCCACACAACGAGGCGCAGACAGTGATCGCAGCGGCCAGGCAATCGGACGATTGATCGAACCCAGGAAGGACCATTGACAATGGCTGATGCGGTTCTCCGGTTTGGAGGCAAGGAGCTCTCACTCCCTACCGTGGCGGGGACGGTGAGCGAGGTGGGGATGGAGATCGCTGGCATCCGCTCCGAGCTGGGCCTGATCACGATCGACCGTGGCTTCGCCAACACCGCGGAAGGCACTTCTTCGGTCAGTTACGTGGGAGGTGAGCAGGGGGTACTCAGCTACCGCGGTTACCCCATCGAGCAGCTGGCCGACCAGGCTTCGTTCGTCGAGGTCGCCTATCTGCTGCAGTACGGCGAGCTGCCCACAAGGGACCAGTTGGAGGAATACGCGGAGAGCATCACCCGCCACACCCTGCTCCGTGAGGATGTGAAGTACCTTTTCGAGGCCTTCCCCCATTCGGCGCATCCCATGCAGATCCTGGCCTCCGCCACCTCCGCTCTCGCCACCTATTACCCCGATGCCCTCGACCCCCTGGACGAGGAGTCGGTGGACATCAGCGCCCGCCGTCTCATCGCCAAGACGCCCACGATGATCGCCTGGTCTTATAAGTACCGGGTGCATCAACCTTACGTCTACCCCGACAATGAGCTGGACTATGCATCGAACTTCCTCAAGATGATGTTCTCGGTGCCGGCGGAGGTTTATGACCCTGATCCCATCGTCGCCAAGGCCCTCAACATGCTGCTGATCCTCCATGCCGATCATGGCCAGAACTGCTCATCCTCGGCGGTGCGGCTCGTCGGGTCGGGTCAAGCCAACATCTTCAGCTCGGTTTCCGCCGGCATCCACGCCCTCTCCGGGCCCCTCCACGGTGGCGCCAACGAGGCAGTCCTGAACATGCTCGAAATGATCGTTGCCAGCGGGAAAGAGGTGTCCACCTTTGTCGATCGCGCCAAGGACAAGGACGACCCGTTCCGCCTTATGGGCTTCGGTCATCGTGTCTACAAGAACTTCGATCCCAGGGCCCGAATCATCAAGACGACGGCAGACGACGTCCTTGGCGCCCTCGGCGTCGACGACCCACTTCTCGATGTCGCCCGCCAACTCGAGGAGGTCGCTCTCTCCGACGACTATTTCATCAGCCGCAAGCTCTATCCGAATGTGGACTTCTACTCGGGAATCCTTTACCGAGCCATTGGGTTTCCCAGCGACTTGTTCACCGTCCTTTTCGCCCTGGGCCGGCTTCCCGGTTGGATCTCGCAATGGCGCGAGCTGATGTCGGACCCTGATGCCAAGATCTTCAGGCCGCGGCAGGTCTATGTGGGAGCTGCGCCCCGCGACTTCGTTCCAATCGACGAGCGCTGACTCAGACTGAGGGAACGTCCTCCAGATAGGGCTCTTCGGCCAACTCGCCGGTGACCGCGTCGACCACGACCAGGGCCCTCCGATCCGGAGGCTCGGCCGCCGAGTAGAGGACGACACTCCACCGTGGCACCGACCGAAGCCCGCGAAAGGTGACTGCCGCCGAGGCATGGCCCACCGGGAAGTCAACCGCCGACCCGGCGATGGCCAGGGCCCGGTGCTCGTCGATGTTCAAGGGCCACGAGGAGGCGAACTGCCAGAGTGCCAGGGCCACGAACCCCAGGGCAGGAATCCATCCATCGTCGAGGAGAACCAGGGCGAGGACGGCGCCGACCACGAATACCCAGCCGGCAATCCTCCGGCGCATGGGAGAGGGAAATCGGTACGGGCCGACCACGTTGGAATCCAATTCCTCCTCGATTGAGATGGCATCGGCCAGGTCGCGCTCGATGTAGATGCCTTCCCGATCGACACGGGGTGTTTCGGGCCCGGTCAAGACTGTGGTCTCTTCGCCAGGTCCACCAGGCGATTGGTGGCGTCGATGAGCGATACCCCGCGGGTGTCGCGCTCTTCTCCATACATCCTCAGACCCACCGTCGAGCTCTCCACATCTTGGTCACCGACCACGATCACCGCCGGATGCTTCTGGCTCAAAGCCCGGCGGATCTTCTCGCCAACAGTTTCCTCACTCTCGTCGACCTCCACCCGCAGCCCTGGATCACGCAGCCGGGCCGCCACCGACCTTGCATAATCGTGATGCCGGTCGGCGACCGGGATCACCGAGACCTGAACCGGAGCCAGCCACATGGGAAAGGCGCCGGCGTAGTGCTCGACGAGGACCCCGACGAAGCGCTCGATCGAGCCTGCCTTGGCGCAATGGATCATGTAGGGGCGCTCCTGGATGTTGCCCGACGCCGTGTACTCGAGCCCGAAACGCTCGGGCAGGATGAAATCGAGCTGAATGGTCGAAATCTGCCACCGGCGCCCGATCGCATCTTTGACATGCACATCGATCTTGGGGCCGTAGAAAGCGCCCTCGCCTTCGGCGACGCGGTATTTGACATCCTTCTGCTCCAATGAGTCGGCCAGGGCCTTCTCGCTGAACTCCCACCTCGATTGCTCGCCCACCGCTTTCTCGGGCTGGGTGCTCAGATCGGCCTCGAAATCAGTGAACCCGAAGTCACGGAGCCAGGTCAGGACGAAATCGAGGTGTCGATTCAGCTCGGAAGCGAGCTGCTCGGCGGTGCAGAAGGTGTGGGAGTCGTCCTGGGTGAATCCCCGCGCCCGCAACAGCCCGTGAAGCACACCTGATTTCTCGTATCGATACAGCCCGCCCAACTCGGAGAGGCGTATCGGAAGGTCGCGATAGGAACGACCCCTGCTTTTGTAGATCAGCACGTGGAAGGGGCAGTTCATCGGCTTGACCCGGTACTCCTGGTCGTTGTCGAGCTCCATGCCCGGATACATGTTTTCGTCGTAGTAGTCGAGATGGCCTGACGTCTGCCACAGCTCCGATTTGGCGATATGCGGCGAGAACACGAAATCGAAGCCGAAGCGCTCGTGAAGCAACCGGCTGTGGTCCTCGATGATCTTGCGCAGCATTCCACCTTTGGGATGCCATACGCTGAGACCCGAGCCGAGCTCCGCAGGGAAGCTGAACAGGTCGAGTTCAGGGCCAAGCCGCCGATGGTCCCTCTTCTCGGCTTCCTCGAGCCGGTTCAAATGCTCATCGAGCTGGGCTTGTGACGGCCAGGACGTGCCGTAGATGCGCTGTAACTGCTCCCGGTTCTCGTCTCCACGCCAGTAGGCCCCCGAGCTTCTGAGCAATTTGATCGCCGGGATCCGCCCCGTCGATGGAAGATGGGGGCCCCGGCAAAGGTCGACGAAGCCCAGATTCCGATAGAGGGTGACCTGCTCGCCGGCAGCGCCTTGGTCGGGGTCCACTCCCTCGATGATCTCCAACTTGAACGGATGACCGGCAAAAACACTCAGGGCCTCTTCTCTCGAGACCGCATCCCTCTCAAACGGTTGATCGGCGGCGATTATCTCCTTCATTCGCTGTTCGATTTGCTCCAGATCCTCGGGGCTGAACGGCCGGTCAACCTTGAAGTCGTAATAGAACCCGTCGTCGATGGCAGGCCCGATCGCGAACGTCGAGCCCTCGAAAAGCCCGAGGACGGCCTGTGCCAGAACATGGGCCGACGAGTGGCGAAGCACGTCGAGCCCCTCGGGAGTGTCCAGGGTGATGACCGCAAAATCTCCGCCGTGATCGAGGGGACGGTTTAGATCCACCAGTTCCCCGTTGAGGGTCGCCGCCACCGCAGCCTTGGCCAATCTGGGGCCTATCGATTGGGCGATTTCCAATGCCGTGGCCCCGTCGGCGTGTTCGACGATCCTTCCATCCGGATAACGAAGCTCTACTGGCACGGGTGATATCTCGCTAGCCTGAAGCGGGCCAGAGGCTAATTGCCTGCCAGAGCAGTCTGGCCGGTCTGGTCACTAACGAGGGGGTAATCAGGGGATGGATGCACGAGAGTTGGCTGCAAGTCTTCACCCAGGCGGGGCCGTTCGTGAGCTTTCTTCAGGGGCGAACAAGGTCTTCCGGGTGCTCCAAGCGGATAATCAAAGTTCGATCATCAAGATCTACCCGGTCGCTTCACGTGAGCGCCGCGAGCGTCACGCACTCGAAGCGCTGGTCGCGGCTCCATCGGTGCCCGGAATCATCAATCACGGGCTGGACGGTGAGATGGCATGGCTGGAGACAACCGATGGCGGGCATTGGAACCTGGCCAATCTCCCCAAGAATCTGGAAGCCGTGGAAGCGTCCGGGGCCGCCCTGCGTGGCATCCACACCTCCGGGGCGCAGATAACGAACCTCGCAGCCGGAATCGACTCTGATTACGTCCTGAGCCACTTCCGTTCGACGATCGAGCGTCTTGGGCGCTACCGCCGGCGTTTCGGCATGGAGCAAATCGTGCTGGACCAGGCCATGCAACTGGAGCCCCCGCTGGCGACCACCCCGGTTCCGGCACATACCAAACCACTGTTGTCGAAGTTCGTGCTGGACGAGGACGGCAACGTGACCATCGTCGACTGGGAATGGGCAACCCTCGCTCCATCCGAGTGGGATCTGACGCTGGCTGTCTGGCAGTTGGCGCGCAATATCGGCGAGGATGCCGCCGCCTCTTTCCGGGCCGGCTACGGGGCAGAGTTGCCCGAGAGCCGGTATCGGCCCTGGGTCGCCTATCACTCCGCCATGATGATGCTCGAGGCAGCAGAGGTCCGGGAGGGCCGGCTGGGCAACCTCCAGTATCTGGTGGATGATCTCACCGAGGCCGTCCTCGGCACCTGACCCCCGCGAAATCCGCGAAAATCGACACTCTCGGTCTTAGCCTTTGCTTGCTGGAGCAAGGAGGACGGACTGGTGTTCGAAGCATTGGTTGCAGCGACCGCTACCACAGGTCTGTTCGCCCTGGCCAAGGGGATACGCGGGAACCACCAGTACCGGGTCGACCCCCAATTGGTGGTGACGCCACGGGACGAGCGAGGCGACGATCTGCCATGCCCATGGTGTTATGGGCCTACCAACGAGGAGGATCCCCGCTGCCCCGGGTGCGGCAACACCTTCGGCTGATCACACCCGATGCCGGAAGATCTCACCGAGCCGGTCCACGCTGAACTTGCCGCCACCCCCATTCGTCGAGCCACCCCTCGCGATCCCCCGGCGAAAAGACATTCAAGTCACGGTACCGAAAGCGACGATCACTCCCCTATGGTGGCTCGGTGAACAGGGTAGGTCTGGTCCTCGGTGGCGGGGGCATTACTGGCGCCGCCTATGAGATGGCCGCGCTCATGACGATCCGTCTCGCCACCGGATGGGAGCCAAACGACGCCGATGTCGTAGTGGGCACTTCGGGGGGCTCGTTCGTTTCTGCTCTGGTGCGAAGTGACGCGCTGAGCCTCGATTGCCTGGTTCTCCCCACCGACGACCGCGACGCGGTCGCGGGGCGAATTCGGAGTCACGTCTTCAACCCCGACCCCGGGGTCGGGGTCGGCCAGTGGGTCCGCCACGGGATCGTGCCCGGCATAAGAAACCCGGGCTTGACCCTTTTCATGGGCGGCCCCGCCCGGTACCACGCCCATGGCGTGGCCCGTTGGGTGGTCACCCAACTCGGAGAGGACCGGGCATCGGGGTGGCCTGGCAAGCCCACGGCGGTTGTCGCCTACGACGTGATAAAGCAGGGTCGAGTTGCTTTCGGCACGGGTGCCGCACCCGAGGTTGGCCTGGCCCATGCCGTGGCAGCATCATCATCGATACCGCTGTTGTTCCGGCCTTATGAGATCGATGGCCGCATCTATGTGGATGGGGGTGTTGCATCGGGCACTCATGCCGACCTGGTCCTCGGATCGGACCGCCCCCTTGACCTGGTGCTCGTGCTCGCCCCGCTTGCGGCTGCGGTTCCGAGGAAGCGGGCCCGGTTCCACGAGAAGATGTTCGACCGGGTTGGGCAGCGAGCTCTGGCCGAGGAGACTCGCCTGATCAAGGATGCGTGGCCGAACTGCGACGTGGTGGTCCTCAGCCCGTCCCCCTCCGTCCTGAATGCGATGCAGCCCAACCCGATGGACGCCTCCCGGGCAGTTGCCACTTTCACCCGCACCTTGATCTCCATGAAGCGAACGTTGGCCAGTCCCGACGTGTGGGCCATGCTCGATCATCATCTCGGGAAACGAGTGAGGGCACGAAGGGCCGTCACCGTTTAATCGGTTGCGTTCTTCGTTCTTCGCTATACGTTCTAGCTACCAAACAACCAGGAGGAGCCCCGATGCCGGTTCGCCCCACACATTTCGAGTTGTATTCGGCTGATCCCAAAGCGACCGTCGATTTCCTGACAAAGGCCTTTGGCTGGCAGGCCCAACAATGGGGAGACCAGGAGTATTGGCTTGTCAACACCGGCGAGGGGCCGGGGATCAACGGGGCGGTCACCAGAGCCGGTGAAGACGGCCCCAAGACCTTGAACACATGTGACGTCGAGGATCTCGATGCCGCTATTCAGGCGGTGGAGATCAGTGGAGGGACCCTGCTCACCGATGTCCTCGAGCTTCCTGAGGTCGGCCGATGGGTTGAAGTCGAAGGTCCGGGAGGAGAAGTCTTCGGCCTCATGGAGGCCGCCACCACGACTTGATCACACGACCGACGCCGGGTCGGTGTTGGCACCGGAGATCACGGCCACGATGTGCTCGGCGCGGAGCGGGACGTAGGCACCAACCATCAGCGCCGCAACCGTGGTAGCCGCGCCCGGCTCGGCGACGACCCGGCACTCGTTCCAGAGCCATCGCTGGGCGTCGACGATCTGGGCGTCGGTGACGAGAGCAGAGTCGTCGATCCAGCGGTTGGCCTGCCAGCAATGGTCCCCGATAGGCGAAGCGGCCAGGGAGGAAGCGGCGATACCTCCAAGCTCGACTTCGACAGGCCTCCCCGCTCGGCGTGCCTCGAACAACGTCGGGCAGAGCTCGGGCTCCACCGCCACCACCCGAGCATCGTCCCGGATCCAGCTCGAGACACCAGCGATGAGCCCGCCACCGCCGACCGCGACCAAGACGGTGTCAACATTCGGGCAATCGTCGAGGATCTCTCGTCCACAGGTTCCCTGCCCGGCCACCACTTCCGGCTGGTCGTAGGCGTGGGCCTGAAATGCGCCGCTCTCCGCGGCCCATACCTTGGCCGCTTCGAGAGCCTCGGGATAGAAGCCAGGAACCAGGCGGATGTCCGCCTCATACCCCGAGATGCGCCCGATCTTCTCCTGCGGTGAGGTGTCAGGGACGAAGATCGTGGCCCGATGCCCGAGATCTCTGGCGGCGCACGCCACCGCAAGCCCGAAGTTTCCGCCTGAGGCCGCCACCACCCCTGACTCCGGGATCTCGACCGCAGTCAGCAGCGAGAAGGCCCCTCTGATCTTGAACGAGCCGGTGCGTTGCAGACTGTCGAGTTTCAGACTCAACCGGTAGCCGTTGCCGAAGCTGTCGCCGAGCTCGATCAGCGGTGTCCGGCGGACGTGTCCCTCGATCCGCCCCGCCGCGGCCACGATGTGGTCACGGGTCACTTCGGGAGTCATGTGCCCAGGGTAGGAGCCGGGAGCGGCCGCATCCCTAAGCTCCGGGGGCACACCGGTATCGGAGGCCTGTGGATGAAGATGCTGGATGACCTCGGGCCATACCGGGCCGAGGACGGATACGAAGATGCAATGGCTCGCGACGCCGCAGACCCTCTCGCCGGATTTCGATCTCGATACGTCTTCGCCGACTCCGACCTTATCTACCTCGATGCCAACTCCTTGGGCCGCATGCCACAGCAGGCAAGAGGACTGATCGACGATGTCGTCCAACACCAGTGGGCCGATCGTCTGATCCGATCCTGGAACGAGGGCTGGTGGGATCTTCAGCTGACATTGGGAGATCTGATGGCACCCCTGATCGGGGCCTCGCCAGGCGAGGTGATCCTCTCCGATTCGACCTCAGTGAACCTGTTCAAGCTGGCAACTGCGGCCGTGCGGTCGAGACCGGGCAGGCACACCATCGTCACCGACGACCTCAACTTCCCGAGCGACATCTACGTATTGGGGGGGATCGCCAGGTTGCTCGGAGACGGGTACCGACTGGTGGTGGTCGAGTCGGACGGGATCCACGGGCCGGTGGAGGGCCTACGTGCCGCGATCGACACCGATACCGCTCTCGTCTCGATCTCCCACACCTCGTTCAAGTCCGGTTACAACTACGACATGCCGGCGATGACCCGGATCGCCCACGACGCCGGAGCCTTGACCCTTTGGGATCTGAGCCATTCGGTGGGGGCAGTCCCCATCGATCTCGGAGCCTCGAATGCGGACCTGGCGGTCGGGTGCACCTACAAATACCTCAATGGCGGTCCGGGAGCCCCGGCCTTCCTTTATGTGCGCTCCGATCTGCAATCCGTCCTCGAGAACCCGATCACGGCATGGTGGGCCCATGCCGACCCTTTTGCGATGGACCTCGACTTCGTCCCGGTCGAGGGGATTCGTCGGTTTCACACGGGCACGATGCCGATGCTCTCGCTCGCCGCGATCGAGGCCGGGATCGGCGATGTGCTCCATGCCGGGATGGGCAAAATCAGGTCGAAGTCGGTGGCGCTGTCCGAGTTTCTGGTCGCGCTCTGGGACACACATCTCGAATCATTGGGCTTTGCCCTCGCCTCCCCCCTCGACCCCGAGCGGCGCGGCTCTCACATCGCACTCTCCCATGCCGAGGGTTGGCCGATCACCCGTGCCCTGATCGACTGCGCCGCGGTGATCCCCGACTTCAGGGCTCCCGATACGCTGCGATTCGGGCTGTCGCCGCTCTACACGACGTTTCTCGACGTCCACACCGCGGTCATGAGGTTGAAGAAGGTCGTGGAGACCGGGATTTACGAGGACTTCCGCCACGTCGCCATGACCGTGACCTGAGGAGCGGGATTGGTGGGCGATACTGGACTTGAACCAGTGACCTCTCGCGTGTGAGGCGAGCGCTCTAGCCAGACTGAGCTAATCGCCCGTTCGGGGATGGGTCAGGATACCGGTCCCCGCGATCATCCGAAGCCGTGATTGAATCCCCTGGTGAACCGTCGGCAGTTCGAGGAGGTGGTCGACCGGACCCTGGAGAGTCTCCCGCAATGGGTGGTCGAACAGATCGACAATCTCCATGTGGTCGTCGAGGAACGCCCCGGCGTGAAGCAGGGAGACGTCCTCGGTATCTACGAAGGGGTGTCGCTACCGGAGCGCGCCGCCGACTATTGGGGAGCGATGCCGGACCGAATCGTGATCTTCAGGACTCCCCATATGGAACTAGGACTCAACGATGCGGAACTCGAAGCAGAGATTCGGCGAACCGTGTTACACGAAATAGCTCATCACATCGGAATCGACGACGACCGCCTCGCCGAATTGGGTTGGGACTAGCGACGACGGGTTTCCGGAATCCCTGCCTTCTTCAACACCACCGCCGGCACGCCAAAGCGGCGCCATGCCGTGTAGCTGATGCCCTTTCGATCCGAATAACTGCGAGCATTGGCGACGAATTCCGCCTCGATCTCGTCGAGATTGGCCGCATCCTCCACCGACTCAAGCGCCTCCTCTATGTCCAGCCGAGCCTGGAGAAGATCGAGCCGCTTCAACGGATCGTCCACGACCTCGAGCTTGGCATTCACCGTGCCCAAACGTGAATTCAGGCTCTCCTTTGTGACCGGTCGTCCGGGCTTACGGGATCCAATGGCCCGGAGATAACTCTTGATTGCCCTCGACTCCTTGCGCCCGCGAGCGAGTGCGGCTTTGTGTTCTTGGGACATGGCCATGATTAGGGCTCCTAACTCAGCGTCGTAATTCGGTCAATAATGCCACATCGTGGACATGGCCGCGCTTGTGACCAAGAGGCTCCTCGGCGCGTCCAAGCGCTGGACGTAAGCTCGTTTCATGGACGCCGAGCCGCGCCTCGCGCCAGAGTCTTCCGAGGCCAGTATCGACCTGTACTGGATCCCTGTCGGCGCAGGGGGTGCTGGTTTCGTTCGGCTCAATGGGCGGGTATACGAGGCCATTCAGGCGCGTGCCCAGCGGCGGCGACCGCTCGACCTCTACCACACGGCGATCGAGTTACAGGTCGCGGGCGAGCGCTTCATTATCGAGAACGCCTGGCCGAGCCCCGATGCCGACGTTGCCGCGCGTGGAGTGGTGGTGGAAGGCCCGGTTGCTAGCCGCCGTCTCGCAAGTCTCCGACTGTTCCGGTACGAGGTGCGCCGGTGGCGGGACGGGGTCATTCCAGATGCCGGCGAGGCGGTCGCAAGTCCCCAGCGCTTGAGCAATGACCCAGACCGGGCACGGCATCTTCTCGACCTGGTTGCCTCGGTGCCAGCACTGATGTGGGGACGAGACGAGCTGGGAGCGGGTGAAATGTGGAACTCGAACTCGGTGATCTCGTGGCTGCTCGTTCGGAGCGGGCTACCGGCGCGCTCATACCAGCCACCGGCCGGGGGGCGCGCACCGGGATGGGGGGCCGGCATCGTCGCGGCCAACCGCTAGGACTGGAGGCCGGTGGGCCCTACTGGACTTGAACCAGTGACCTCTTGCGTGTCGAGCAAGCGCTCTAGCCAGGCTGAGCTAAGGGCCCGTGTTCCTCCCTCGGAGGCGACGACCGGAATCGAACCGGTGTGACGGGTTTTGCAGACCCGCGCCTAACCACTCGGCCACGTCGCCGTCATCGGACGACTCGACCATTGTCCGTCGTCGGAGCGGAAGACGGGATTCGAACCCGCGACCTCAACCTTGGCAAGGTTGCGCTCTAGCCAACTGAGCTACTTCCGCGAGCGGAGGCGGCATTGTAGCCGGGGCAGATTGCCAACCAAATGGTCACCTCAGACACCGGTCGAGCCGAATCCCCCGGCACCCCGCACTGTGGCATCGAGGTCCGCCACCTCCACCCACTCCACCTCTGGCATCGGCACCACGGCCAGCTGGGCAACCCTATCTCCCCGGGCAAACGTCACCTTTTCCGCGCCATGATTGATGAGTAGGACGGTCACCTCACCCCGGTACCCCGAGTCAATCAACCCCGGCCCGTTGACCACCCCGACACCGGCTCGGAGTGCGTGACCGCTCCTGGGAAGCACCAAGCCGGCGAACCCGACGGGGATGGCGACGGCAATCCCGGTGGGCACGGCAGCCCTTTCTCCAGGGTCGAGATCTATGGCGATTCGGGACTGAAGGTCGATAGCGGCATCGCCGATATGAGACCTAGTGGGAATTTCCAGTTCCGGATCGAGACGGACGAAGTTAACCTGCATGCTGTCACGGGCTTCGGGCGGGGCTGACTTGACGACTGTAAGCGAGACCCCTCGATGACCGCCACCTCACGCACGCGACGCGGCCGGAATGCGCGCTTTCCCTCGATGGAGGCACTCGGCTTCTTCGACACGCCCGCGGAGGCGACCGTCACCTATGTGGCGTCCAGGCCGATGCCCGTCCCGTCCACCTTCACCACCCGGCCGCTGGCTCCCAGCGGGGACATGGTCCAGGACCTCTGGGACTCCACGGAGCTCGATGCCCCACCTTTGCTCGATTGGAAGCCGACAGTCCTCGATCGAAAACATCTGCGACGTCAAAACTTCAGATGGAGCCGCGTCTTCCTCATCCTCATCATCATCATGGCCTTCGGGGTTGGGGCCTATTGGCTCTATCAGAGCTCGAGCACGAGTGCTGCGGCATCGGTTGTCGCCGTGGAGGACGACGCCACAGCTCTCTCCGCCGCCCTCGACGGCGTATCGGAGATCGGAAAGCAATTGTCGGCCCCGGACATCGAGATGAGCCTCTCTGCTTCTGACCTGTTCGAAGTCGACGACACGGCCCGGGATCTGTTCGAAGCCTCTGGTGACCTCCCGGGGTCCGAAACCGCGGCCGGCACGATCGCTGCCGAAGCCGCCACATTGTCCCTGAATGCCTCCCGACAGCTTCGCGAGGGGCTCGCCTACCGAGGGGCGGTCGAGCCGATCCTCCTTGCCCCGGCATTCGAAACGGATCCTGCTCTGACCGATCTCGCCACCGCCTCCCTCGAATTCTCTGAGTGGAGGTCTCATTTCGACAGCATCAGATCGGCTCTCCCCGAACGGGTGGCCGTCGCATTGACCGCCGCTCTCGAGGACTTCAGCTCGGGGCTGGAGACCCGTCAGGGCTCCTACCTCGACGCCATCCGCACCAATGACCGCAACGGTGCCGAAGCTGCCGTCCGAACACTCGAGTCCGATCTGGAGACGATCCGCGGGCTCATGATGACCACCATGACGGGCCTCGCCAACGAGGTCGACTCCCAGATCGACGAGGCGCAAGCCCTGATCGGTCGGCTACTCGCTTGACTCCAGCGCCGCGACTTCCTTCTCGAAGTCGGCGGCATCCTGAAAGTCTTTGTACACCGAGGCGAACCGGAGATAGGCCACTTCGTCGAGGGCCCGGAGCCGTTCCAGAACCTGATGCCCGATGTCCTCGGATGACACCTGGGGCCCCTGTTGTCGCAGCGAGTGCTCCACATCCGCGGCAATCGACTGGATGGCAGAGCCCGAAACCGGGCGATCGGCAAAGGCGGCGGAGATCCCGGCGGCCAGCTTGGCCGACGAGAACGCCTCCAGACGCCCATTCCGTTTGCGCACCATGAGTTGGGGCTCGAGGCGCTCGTAGGTAGTGAACCTGCCGTCACAGACCTCACAGACCCGACGACGACGTATCGACTGACCACCCTCGGCCGGTCGGCTGTCGATCACCCGGGTATCCGGTGCACCACAAGTCGGGCAAAGCATCGCCCCAGGGTAAACCGGTGGTATCGCTCAGCCCTTGGGAAGAAGCAGGATCTGGCCGGGAATGATCATCCCGTTCTCGACACCGCTCAGCTCGACGATGTCGGACACGAGCCGACGAATGTCGCCACCTGGCTCGGTTCTACCCGCGGCGATCTCCCAAAGGGTGTCGCCGGAGGCGACCACATACTCGGTCACTGCGGGCCGGCCCTCGGCGTCTGCAGAGCCCCCGATCATGAGGAAGACCATACAGGCTGCCGCTATGAGCAGGGCCAGCCGGACGGACAGCTGAAGTGTTGCCTTCTGCATCGGTCTCCCTCCTGATCGGTCTTGGATGGGCTCTGTTTGCTGGATGCAGTTCGTATCGAACATGCGTTCGCCACTTTATCGAACAGATGTTCGATGTCAAGTGCGGAATCCGGGGGCCGGGTCCTCATCGAACAGGTGTTTGGTTTCGAACCCGTGTTCGGGTAACCTCGCCAGAACATCAGTTCGAGGAGGAGTCAGGTGATCAGCGAGCGACAACAACAGGTTCTCGACTACATCCGGCGGACGGTAACCGAGCGCGGTTACCCGCCGTCGGTGCGAGAGATCGGCGACGCCGTCGGGCTCTCCTCCCCGTCTACGGTCCACTCCCACCTCTCGGCCCTGGTCGAAGCCGGCGTCATCAAGAGGGACCCGACCAAGCCCCGTGCCATCGTCGTCGTCGATGATCAGGCATCGGCCGTGGCCCGCGCCTCGGACCGGATGCGTGACGTTCCGCTGCTGGGCCGAATCGCAGCCGGCACCCCGATCCTGGCCGCCGAGCACGTCGAAGAGGTCATACCGTTGCCGGTGGACCTGGTCGGCAATGACCCCGTGTTCTTGCTCGAGGTCAAGGGCGACTCGATGATTGGAGCCGGGATCTTCCCCGGAGACCTGGTGGCGATCCGCAGCCAGAAGGATGCCCGGGACGGCGAGATCGTGGCCGCCCTCATCGATGGTGAGGATGCATCGGTGAAGCGCCTCCGCCGGAAGCACGGCAAGGTGATCCTCGAGTCCGAGAACCCGAACTACGAGCCGATGGTGTTTACCGAAGGAGTCGAATTGATCGGGAAGGTTGTCAGCGTCCTTCGACGCTATCCCTGATCCCACACCCCGCGGAAGGAATACTCGGCCGGACCGGTAAGCCAAGCGACTCCGTCGCGAATGTCGACCGATCCGGTCCCACCGAGGACATTGACAGTCATGGAGCCATCGGCACCGTTCAATGCGACGGCGACGGCTGCAGCCATCCCGGTGCCGCACGCCAGGGTCTCCCCTATTCCCCGCTCCCAAACCCGCATGGTCAGGACATCGCCGACGACCGAAATGAACTCCACGTTGCACCCTGTGTCGAACCCGGCCTGCTGCGCCGCGATCGGCCCCACCGTGCCGACGTCGATCTCAGCCGGATCGTCCACAACCCGAACCGCATGGGGGTTGCCTATGTCGACCAGGTGGTAGGCATGACCTTCGATCGTCTCCTCACCCTCGAGAAGGGGTGTGCCCATCTCAGCCTCCAGTAACTCGCCAACGAAGCGCACCCTGCGCAGCCCGACCGGGGTGTCGACCCCGAATTCATCGGCGGTGACCCAGCCCCTATCCCGGGCGTAACGACCCACACATCGCAACCCGTTGCCGCACATCTCGGCGGGGCTCCCGTCGGCGTTCCAATAGTCCATCTTGACCGGGGATCCCGGAGTCACCACCAGGACACCGTCGGCGCCGACCCCGCGCCGTCGGTCGCAGAGCGCGGTCACTTCGTCGACCGTGAATCGGGCGGGGCCGTCGATGACTACGAAGTCGTTTCCCAGTCCTTGCATCTTGGTGAACTCGACTGCACTCAACTCATCGCCTCCAGGACACGATCGACACGATCTGCGACGTCGTCGAACCAGGGTATCCAACGAATTCGGGGGTCACGCTGAAACCAGGTCCGCTGCTTGCGAGCCAGTTTTCTCGTGTTCCTCGCCGCCCGCTCAAAGGCCTCGTCGACACTGCAGAAACCGTCGAGGGCGCCAAGGATCTCGCGGTAGCCGACCGCGTTTCGTGCCGTCCTCCCGAGACGTCGCCGTAGCCTGCCTACCTCGTCAACCAGGCCCCCGGCGCGCATTCGGGCCAATCGGGCCTCGACCCGTTGCTCCAACAACTCGCCCGGATCGACGCCCACCGCGGTGAACTCGATCTCCGGCACGTAACGGCGGAGATCCTCCGCCTCGGCGCTGGTGGCTCGCTGACTGGGACCTTCGCCGGACAGCCGCCATATCTCCACGGCCCGGATCACCCGGCGAGAATTCGCCATGTCGACGTAGCGCTCGGCTTCAGGGTCCGCTCGGCGCAGCTCGGCCAAGACCTGCTCGATGGGTGCCTCCTCCAACTCGGCACGGATCTCGGGATCGGTCGGGGCAAAGCTCATGGGATCGACCAGGGCCCGGAAATGGAGCCCGGAGCCTCCGGTGATCAACATCCTGGCCGAATCCGAGGATCCGAGCACCTCCCGCCCGAGACGACGGAAGTCGGCAACCGAGAAGTTGGCCTCCGGTTCGGCGATATCGATCATGTGGTGGGGTACTCCATCTCTCTCGAGCATGTTCGGTTTGGCGGTGCCGATGTCCATGCCCACGTACACCTGCATCGAGTCGACCGAGATCACCTCGGCGCCGATGCGCTCTGCCGTCTGCACCGCCACCTCCGTCTTGCCTGCGGCGGTTGGCCCGAGCAGAGCCAGGACCCGGTTCAGGCAGGTCTCCCGACGAGATGATGCGCTCTCGAGGCCACCACATCGACGTCGAAGAACTTCCCGGACGGATGGCCGCCATCGACGTGAACCAGCTTCCCGGTGCGGGTTCGGGTGGTTGCCACGTCCAGATCGCGTTTCGAAGGGCCCTCACTCAACACCTCCACCCTCCGGCCCACCATCTCGCGATTCCGTCGGTGCGAGATACGGTCCTGGAGCTCGACGAGCCTGGCAAAGCGCTCCTTGATCACCTCGTCCGGCACGAAGTAGGCAGTCATGTCGGCGGCCCTGGTTCCGGGTCGTGGCGAGAAGATGAACATGAAGGCCGAATCGAAGCCTGCCTCTTCGATCACTTCGAGGGTCGCCTCGAAGTCCTGGTCGGTCTCGCCCGGGAAGCCCACGATGATGTCGGTGGAGACTGCGAGCCCGGGAATCGTGGTGCGGGCCATTGCCAGTCTGCTCATGTACTTGCTGCTGGTGTAGCCACGATGCATCGAAGCCAGGATGCGGTCGGATCCTGACTGCAGTGGGAAATGGAGGTGCTCGCAAACTGCCTCGGTTTCTGCCATGGCTCGGGCCACCTCCTCACGGAAGTCGTTGGGATGAGGGCTGGTGAAGCGAACCCTTCTGATCCCCTCGACGGCCCCAACCCGCCGCAGAAGCTCGGCGAAGATCGGCCGGCGACGACCGTCGAGGGCCAGGTCGCGGCCGTAAGTATCAACGTTCTGTCCGAGCAAGGTCACTTCGACCACCCCCTCGGAGGCGAGCCGCACCACTTCACGCACAATGTCTCCGGGCCGCCGGGAGACCTCGATCCCTCGCACCGAGGGCACGATGCAGAAAGTGCAGGTGTTGTTGCATCCGACCTGGATCGTCACCCATGCCGAGTGCTCGAGCTCACGTTTGACCGGAAGCGACGAAGGCATGGCCTGCAACTCATCGACGACTTCGGTGATCGGGCCCCATTGCTCGACATGGTCGATGAGGTCGAGCACCCGGTCGAGATTGTGGGTGCCCATCACCACGTCCACCCACGGTGCCCGCTCGCGTACCAACTGGCGCTCCTTCTGCGCCGCGCACCCCCCGACCACCAACATCATGTCCGGGTTGAGGTCCTTGATCGCCTTCATCTGCCCGAGGTTGCCGTACATTCGATTGTCGGCGTTCTCCCGGATCGTGCAGGTGTTGATGTAGACGACATCGGCGGTCTCCAAACCGTCGGCGATAGTCATCCCGTCGGCCTCGAAGAGACCGGCGATCCGCTCGGAATCGTGCTCGTTCATCTGGCACCCGAAGGTGCGGATGAAGTAACGCTTGCCCACCCGTGTCGGCTGGCGTCTGACGGGCTCGCGCAACGTCGGGCTGGGAAGAAGAACGCTCTGGGTCATGTGGTTGCCTCAGCGAGCAAAATCGGTGGCCCGGAACTCCCGGATCACAGTGACCTGGATTTGGCCCGGATACTGGAGGTCCTCCTCGAGTTTACGGGCGATTCTCCGCGAAAGCTCCCGAGCCTCGAGATCACCGACCTCACCCGGATCCACGACCACCCTCACCTCACGACCCGCCTGAAGGGCAAAGACATGGTCGACTCCCGGGAACTCGAGAGCCAGGGTTTCCAACCGCTCCAGTCGCTTGACATAACCCTCGAGGGTCTCACGACGGGCGCCGGGACGGGCCGCCGACACCGCATCTGCGGCCTGAACGATCACGGCCAGAATCGTTCGCGGCTCGACCTCGTTGTGATGGGCCTCGATTCCGTGAACCACAGCCGGGTCCTCATCGAAGCGGCGAGCAATCTCGGCGCCGATCAAGGCATGCGAGCCTTCGACTTCGTGAGTCACCGCCTTGCCGATGTCATGGAGAAGTGCGGCCCGCTTTACCGGGGCAGGGTCGATTCCCAACTCGGAGGCGAGCATCGATGCGATGTGAGCGGTCTCCACCAGATGGTTGAGGACGTTCTGACCGTATGAGGTCCGATACTTGAGACGACCCATCAAGGTCACCAACTCCGTGTGCATCCTGGACACCCCGGCTTCCACCAGGGCCCACTCCCCGGCGTCACGGACGCTTTGCTCGACCTCTGCCTGGGCCTTTTCGTAGGCCTCTTCGATCGAAGCGGGGTGAATCCTCCCATCAGCCACCAGCTTTTCGAGCGTGATACGGGCAACCTCGCGGCGCACCGGGTCAAACGACGAGACCGAGACCGCCTCCGGGGTGTCGTCGACGATCAGGTTGGTGCCGGTCACCGACTCCAGGTGACGGATGTTTCGGCCCTCACGACCGATGATCCGTCCCTTCATATCGTCGGACGGAAGCTGGATCACCGAAACGGTTGTCTCTGTCACCACCTCGGAGGCCAGACGTTGGATCGCGGTTGCCAGGATCCTCCTGGCCCGCCGGTCTGCCTCTTCGCGAGCCTTTATCTCCAGATCGCGGACCACGATCATCGCTTCGCGTCTTGCTTCATCCTCCACCTGAGCCAGCATCTCGGTCTTTGCGGCGTTGACATCGATGCCGGCCATTTGCTCGAGCCGGAACCGCGCCTCCTCCTTCAGGTGCTCCAACTGGCCACGGGAGTCGTTGACCTCCTCTTCACGGTCGATCACCATCTTTTCTCGTTGCGCCAGGTTGGATGCACGCTGGTCGAGCGTCTCCTCCCGCTGGGCGAGCCTCGTCTCGAGGCTCGATGCCTCGAGATGGCGGTGCTCGAGATTGGCCTCCTCCCGTTCCCGGTAGGTCTCGGCCTTGGCCCGTCCTTCCTCCTCGGCTTTGGCCAGGATTCGCTGGGCGTCGAGACGTGCCGTTGTCACCGCATCCTCGGCCGACACCCCGTCACGCTCCCGCCGACGGGCCATCGACAGTCGGGCGAGCAGATACCCGAATCCGAGACCGATGGCGAGTCCCAGGACACTGAGCCCTATTGCCAGGGGATTGTCCATGGCATTTCCCTTCCCCCGAAGATAAAAACAAACGTGCCGAGCCCTATGGGCTCGGCACACGAAAGGAGTTGACGACGAAAACGAGTGATCTCACCCGTCGGCTCGGTCGCTCCTCCTGATCACGTTTCTTTCTCCGGTCTGCAGTTAAGAATGTTTCGTGTGCTGACCGGGATGCTACACCCGGAACCGAGAAGTGAAACGACTACTCCTCCAGTGACGTTGCGTCCTCGGAAACTATCTCTTCGGTTGCCGAATCTTCGGGCTTCTGGTTGAGGCCCACCAGCTCGTAGACCTTGGCCTGTAGCTGCATCGCCACTTCGGGGTTTTCCCTGAGGAACCGCTTGGAGTTCTCCCGACCCTGACCCAACTGGTCGTCGTCGAAGGTGAACCAGGCGCCACTCTTGCGCACTACCCCATGATCCACTGCCACATCGAGGAGACTGCCCTCACGGGAGATCCCGTGACCGAACATGATGTCGAATTCGGCGAGCCGGAACGGTGGGGCCATTTTGTTCTTGGCCACCTTGACCTTCACCCGGTTGCCGACGCTCTCCGCACCGTCCTTGATGGTCTCGACCCGACGGATGTCGAGACGGACCGTTGAGTAGAACTTCAGCGCCCGCCCACCGGGGGTTACCTCAGGTGAGTTGTGCACCATGACACCCTCGGCGAAGTAGTTATGACTTCCTTCAACCTCGATGTCGAATCGATGCGTACGCCTGTTCTTGGGTGGAGTCCTTTCGATCTTGAGGATGGGAACGGGCATCAGCTCGTAGCTCTCCGCTACCACGACTGGTTCGACAGCGAACTGATGCCTGAACCTTGGAAGCAGCTTGTAATCCATTGACGGATGCACATATGGAGCGATCAACGCCTGTAGCTTCACCGTCTCTTCCGTGCGGAACGTGAGATAGGCCATCTTCCTGTGACCTTTCTGATGTAGCCGGGCTTGGATGCCCCATGTGTCAGCAAGGTGAGTTCGGAGGCGTTCACGACTCGTTTGCTCGAGCGCCTCGACACAGATCTCCACTCGGCCGCTACCTCCTACGGTTCGCTCCTGAAGTCCTTTGGAACGGAGTGTGAAAGTCGCATCGTCCATGTACCAGATGGCCAAGGACAGTGGGCTGAGACGCTTCAGATAGTCCCAACTCAGTACCTTCTTCCCTGCTGTGTAGACCGAAGACCGAAGCTCCAACAGTTCGGCTAGGGGTGGCAGATCCCAATAGACCGCCTTCCGCGCATTGGTTGTTCGGCTCACTTCGATATTTGGGAACAGAGAGGCCTTCCAATCTCCATAGCTCTCTTGCTGCTGTCCATGGCCCCACCGAAGGCGCGCGGCCAGTCCAGTCTTATTGAGTGACAACGCGGAATCCCCCATCAAGCCACCGAGTAGCACCTCCCACTGCTGATCCGACAACACATGGGTGACAGCGCGAAGTACCCGATCGCCGACTCTTAGATCCTGAGCCTCTTTCCACCCTGTGGATGTCCGGACCTTGTGATTCGGCGTGCACGATAAGTTGGGAAGCATTCCTCGACCCGCAGGTCGTGCAACCTGGATCTCTAGAAACTCATCGGTCCGCCCATTGTCGAACCAGTTGACCACCCTGCGCGGAACTATCTTGTCCTGGCCAGGGTCGTAGGAGAGAACCTCCACTGGCATGCGCTGATTGACGATTTTGCCGATGTACTCGGAACTGCCGTTAGCGAGCGCGACACGTGTGTCCCAAGACAGGCAACCGTACATAACACCTATCTTCTCCCGGAGCTGGTTGATGAAGACTGCGGTGGTCCGCGACTTGTTCAGGTTCCCGGCCAACTTGCGCAGGGCTTGTGACATCAATCTCGCCTGGAGCCCGACATGGGAGTCACCCATCTCCCCTTCGATCTCGGCGCGAGGCACCAGGGCCGCCACCGAGTCGATTACCAGGACATCGAGAGCCCCGGAGCGGATCAGCATGTCGGCGATCTCCAGTGCCTGCTCCCCGGTGTCGGGCTGAGAGATGAGAAGCTCGTCGACATCGACCCCGATCGCCTTGGCGTAGATGGGGTCGAGGGCGTGCTCGGCGTCGATGAAGGCGGCGATCCCACCGTTGCGCTGGGCCTCGGCCACGATGTGAAGGGCAAGGCTGGTCTTGCCCGAGCTCTCCGGGCCGTAGAGCTCGACGATGCGGCCCCGGGGCACACCGCCGATCCCCAATGCCAGGTCGAGGGAGAGGGCACCGGTGGAGATGACGTCCACCTTGCGGTTGGCCGCCTCCCCCATCTTCATGATGGCCCCCTTGCCAAACTGCCGCTCGATCTGGCTGAGCGCCATATCCAGGGCCTTGTCACGTTCACGTTCCACTCCGGCTCCTTCCTCGAAGTCGTATGACGGTCAACGTATCGCCCACCACCGACAAGAAGTTTCTGGCTCCGCCGGATACTAGACCGAACATGTGTTCGTGGTTGGTTATTACCTTCTCAAACTGAAGATTTCAAGAGGCTCGTATCGGGCGCCTCCACGTCCCAGATGGGATCGGTAGACCACCATCGTCTCACACCGCCACCCGATTCCGGTGTCACCAAACGCCTCGATCAACTCGCTCACGTCAACCTGGGGACGGATCCGACTGAGGGTGAGATGAGGGCGGAAGGGCCGCTCCTCCGGGGGCAGGCCCACCGCTTGCGCGGCTTCATCGACGATCGAGGCAAGCTCGCCCAATCTTTCCAATCCCTGAGCCAGGCCCACCCAGAGCACGGTCGCCCGTTTCGGGTTGGGGAACCCGCCGAGCCCACCCAGGGTCACCCGGAACCTCTTACCCAGATCGGAATCGTCGAGCCCGGCCACGAACCGCTGGTAGGTGACCTCGTCGACAGTCCCGAGGAAACGAAGCGTGAGATGCCAGTTCTCCGGCGGCGCCACGGTCCCCGGGAGTTCGTGTTGTCGAAGCGTGTGATCGAGGGCGAGCCGAACCTCAGGGGGCAGGGGCACCCCGGTGAACACCCTCCCTAGGGAGCCCACCATTGACCGATCAACGCCAGACGCGTGAGGTGGAGGGCGGCGGTGGCTCCGTAGGCGCGCACCCGCTCCCGGTCCCCGGTAAAGCGGATCTCTCGCCCTCGCACCTGCTCGGGGGTGGCCACGGCGACGACGACTGTCCCGGCCGGCTTCTCCAGTGGCTCGGG
>DATDPP010000018.1:0-120636 GCA_035292685.1 Acidimicrobiia bacterium | reverse complement strand
CGGTCGTCGCGAACGGTCGCGAAGGTGGTTTCGGCCCAGATTGAGCGCGATCGTCCACACCCAGGCAGTCAGTCGGAGATCTTCGAACCGTCGTCGGTCGAAGTCTCCCAGGGCCCGGTAAGCCCGGATGAAGGTCTCCTGAGTCAGGTCCTCGGCCTCCTGGGGGTCGCCGCACATGCGGCGCAGGCCCCAGTACAGGCGCGGGCCCAACCTCTTGACCACCTCCGGGAAGGCCCGGTCCAGATCGGCCGCGAGCGCGGTCGCCAACTCATCCATCGCTATCAGAACACCCTCGGCAAGGATTCGGTTGCAGCCGTCGCACCGTACTTAGATATGAGTCGTGGACGACGCGGAGATCACCGAGACTCTGCGGCTGGCGGAGGCTGCGGTCAAGGTCGGTGACCCGCTCGGCCCGACCGGGTTCTGGCGTGCGGTCGCCGCGGTGAAAGCGGACCCGGTCATGCTCGAGGCCCACGCCGACCGGATCGCCGTGATCGACTCGAGTGCCTTTCGGGATTGGGCCCTGATCACCGTGCCTCTCTGGATCGGGAACGTGCTGATGATCGGGGGCACCCTGCTCGGGCTGGCCCTCGTTGGTTGGGCCTATTCCCTTGAGGAAAACGCGGCGGCAATCGCGTTCCTTCTCGGTTTTGGGGCAATCCTGGTGACGACCCACAGTCTCAGTCACCTCCTGGTGGGCACGCTTCTCGGGATTCGATTCACCCGCTGGTTCGTGGGCGGGGTTCGCAGCCCGCAGCCGGGAGTCAAACTGGAATACGCCAGCTACCTACGGACGCCGGCTCGATCCCGGGCCTGGATGCACGCCTCGGGGGCCATAGTCACCAAGATCGTCCCCTTCGCCCTGATCGGGGCCGCCCTGGCTGCTGCCGTCCCGTCGTGGGTGGTTTGGGTGCTGGTGGTGGTGGGCGTCGGTCAGATCGTCACCGACGTCTTGTGGTCGACCAGCCAATCCGACTGGAAGAAGTTCCGCAGGGAGATGAGTTTCGATCAATCCTCCTGATCGACCATGGTCGGGATCGAACCGTCGGTCTGGTGCATCCGTTCGTGCGTCAGCAGCAATTGGTCGAAGTTCGGCGGGTCTTCCACGTCGATGGCAATCAAATGCCGGGTGACCGGCCCGTCCGCCCGGTCAAAGGCCCGGGCTCGGGCGATCAGGGCCGCCGACGCGTCATCGATCCGCCGGTGCTGGGCCAGATGCTCCTCCCACGAACCGGTGGCGAACATCTCGGTGAGCCGGGTTGGTGCCGAGGCGTTTCGGAAGAGAGTCCATCGATAGGCGCCGGTCCTCAGTCGGACCAGGCGGATCTCGTTCATCAACTCGGTGAACTCGGCGAAGTCGCTCTCGTCGATCGTCCACGTGTTGAGGATTATGACCGGGCCACCTTCCATGGTCTCGTCGTGAGTCGGGGTTTGACGCTCCATGGAGAACTCGGGTGATTCCACCTCCTCGAGAGTGGGGAGCTTGAAAGCGGGGGAGATGAGGCCCAGTGCCACGGTCCCCATCGACAACGAGACCATCGCGCTGCCGGTGCCGACAGCGTCGGCGACGATCCCACCCAGGATCGCGCCCAGAGGGAGGACGCCTCCGAAGGCCAGGCTGTAGAACGACATCGCTCGACCCCGGATCCACCCCGGGGCCATCAGTTGCGCGGTGGCGTTCAGATTGGTCAGGGTGAGGACCCAGAAGGCACCGGAGGCGAACATGAAGACTCCGGCCCAAGCGAGGTTGGGGGAGAGTCCGATCCCGATCCCGCACAGCCCGAACAGAGTGATGGTCATCATTGGCGCTCGGCGCCCGAGTCTGCCCACGAACCTCCGTCGCACAAACGCTCCGACCAGGGCTCCGGCGCCCATCACCCCCAGCAGGAGGCCGAGGGTTCCGGCGCCACCGCCGAGGGTCTCGTTGTGGCCGGGCAGCACCGACTGAACCACCGCGGAGGTGACGGCGAACAATGACACCAGAAGAAGCAGTCTCCGGAAGACCGGGGTGAACCGTGCGTAGCGAAGGCCGAGACCGATAGCGGTGCCGAACGAGGCGGTGTCCCGTTCCGGGGTGACCAGGGTCCTTCCCACCAGCAGTAGCGCACCGATCACCGCGAGGTAGGTCAGGGTGTTGATCCCGAATCCGAGCGCCGGTCCGAAGGCTGCGATCAGAACGCCGCCGATTGCCGGCCCGACTGCTCGAGCCACGTTGAAACCCGCGGATTGGAGGGTGACCGCCGAAGGGATCATCGTCCTGGGGACCAGATCGGGGAGAAGGGCGTGCCAGGTGGGGAGATTGAGGGCCGCCCCGGTCCCGAGCAGCAACCCGAGCCCGAGAAGCAGGCCCGGGGTGACAGAGCCACTGAATGTGAGGATGGTCATCGCCAATGCCGAGCCCGCCATGATGATCTGGGCGGTCAGCATGAGCTTGGTCCGGTCGAACATGTCGGCGAGGGCCCCTGCGGCGAGTGCAAAGAAGAGGAGGGGAAGGGTGCTCGAGGCGACCATGAGGCCAACCCAGGTGTTGGATCCGGTCAAGTCCAACATCAGCCAGGATCCGGTGACATTCTGAATGAAGCTCCCGATTGCGGATAGGAGCGAGGCGATCCACAGCGTGCGGAAAGCGTCGATCCGAAGTGGGGCGACCGAAGAGGCCATGGTCGAAAGCGTAGGGCCGGTAGGTTCGGGCTCAGTGGCGCGCGATCTCGCCTACTTCATTCAGGGGGAGGGAGGCCCCGGTCCCGGGGTGCTCCTGCTCCACTCCTTTTGGGGCCTCACCTCCTCGGTGAAGAGCCTTGCCAACGAGCTCGCCGACGATGGCTTTACGGTGCTTGCTCCCGACATCGCCTTCGGTGAGCTCCCCGAATCGGAACAGGATGCTCTGGATCATCTGGGCAAGGCCGACCCCAACCGTCTCGCCTCTCTCGTGCTGTCCTCGGCCAAACTCCTCCATGAAAGGTCGACGGAAGGCCCCATCGGCATGATCGGGTTCGGGATGGGCGGCTCACTTGCCCTATGGGCCTCGGTCCGCCTCCCCGACCTGGTGGCGGCCGTGGTGTCGTTCTACGGGAGCCAGCAGATCGACTTCGTCGGGGCCAGGGCCGACTACCTGATCCATCTCGCTGAAGAGGACGAGTTCATAACCGCCGACGAAGCGGTGTTCATGGAAGCGACCATGCGTCTGGAGGAGCTCGACGTCCAGGTGATGCGACATTCGGGGACGCGTCATGGTTTCGGCGATCCCGATGGAGACACGTTCGATCCTGCTGCCTTCGATGAGGCCTGGGCAGCCACCCTGGCGTTTCTGGACGAGCGTCTGGGCCGGTAGTAGGGAGGCGGTGACCGTCAACCCCACTCCGGTGGCGGGTCGTGACGCCCTGCGGTCCATTCCCAGTGCTCGTGCAGGCTCCGGCATCTGCCCTCTGCGTCGAAGTCGAGGAGAAGGCATCCGGGGAGGGTGATCATCTCTCCCTCGTTCTCCATTGTGGTCCAAAACTCGACCGCAACCCGCGGTCCGTCGACTATCGGGCGACCCATGCGAACCGTTACATCCCGTTGAGTGGAGGTCGCCTCTCTCCAATAGGCGCCGACGCCGTCCCGCCCGATGTGCGCCTCCTTGAAGATGTCGGATCGATAAGTGGCTTCCTCGGTGAACAGCCCGACCACCGTCTGAGCGTCGGCTTCTTCCCATGCCTTTCGATAGGTTTCGATCCAGGTTTCGAGGTCGATCACAGTTTCCTCCAATCGCACGCGTCTGGCCGAAAGGCTACGCAGACGCAGAAGCGGTGGCCGGGTAGCGTTTCACCATGACCGTGACCGAGACCACCCGGCTCGCCCCGAACGTGACGGCGATGCTGCTCCGCGAGCTCGAGGGTCGGACCAGCGTTCCCCGAGAAGGTCGGGAGATCATCGAAGTGGTGGCGCCATTCGATCTCCGGGTCATCGGTGCTGTCCCCCAGGCCACGGAGCAGGACATCCGCAACGCAGGGTTGGCGGCCCGGTCCGCCCAGCCTGCCTGGGAGGCCTTGGGCCCGCGACGCAGGGCAAGAATTCTGCTGCGATTCCACGATCTCCTTCTCGCACACGTCGATGAGGTCACCGATCTCATCCAGCTCGAGGGAGGCAAGGCACGGATGGACGCCTGGCGGGAAGTGGTCGACACCATCGGCGTCACCCGGTTCGTCGCCAATATGACCCCCAAGGTGACCCGCAGGCGTCGCCACCAGGGGGCAATGCCCATTTTCACCAAGACCTACGAGTTCCGGCACGCCAAAGGATTGGTGGGCTTCATAAGTCCCTGGAATTACCCGTTCACGCTCGCCATCAGCGATGCGATCGCGGCTTTGGCAACCGGGAACGCAGTGTTGTTGAAACCCGACGAAAAGACCCCGTACTCGGCCCTGCTCGGCGCCCGGCTGTTGGAGGAGGCGGGGGTGCCGCCGGCCCTGGTCCAGGTGGTCACCGGGGCGGGGGCTCCAATTGGAGAGGCAATCGTCGACCAGGTCGACTTCATCATGTTCACGGGGTCGACCGAGGTCGGGCGGTTGATCGCCGAGATGGCCGGTCGCAGGCTGATCGCATGTTCAATGGAGCTTGGAGGGAAGAACGCCGCCATCGTCCTCCCCGATGCCGATCTCGGGCGAACCGTGCGTGAGCTTGCCGCCGGCAGCTTCGCCAACGGTGGCCAGACCTGTGTCTCCATGGAACGGATTTACGTTCACGAATCGGTCAGGGAGGAGTTCACCAGGAGGTTCGTCGAGTATTCGGCCTCGGTGCCGATGGCCCCAGCCTTCGACTTCTCCAGCGATCTCAGTTCTCTCATCGACCAGGCACAACTCGAGCAGGTCCATGCTCATGTCGAAGACGCGGTCGCCAAAGGTGCCACTCTGCTCACCGGGGGTAAGCCTCGACCAGACGTCGGGCCTCTGTTCTATGCGGCCACCGTGCTGACCAACGTGAGCGAGGACATGGATTTGTGCAGGAGCGAGACGTTCGGGCCGGTGACCGCCATCTACGGCTACACGGACTTGAACGAGGCCATAGAGAGCGCAAACAGCTCTGATTTCGGGCTGCATTTCAGCGTTTGGGGCCGGGGCACCGACCACGCTCTCGACATCGCGACCCGTCTCCAGGCAGGGTCGGTGACCATAAACGACGGCTTGGTGGCGACGTGGGGGTCGCACGAAGCGCCAATGGGTGGGATGAAGGACTCCGGCATGGGCAGGCGTCATGGTGTGGAAGGGATCCTCAAGTTCACCGAGCCTCAGGCAGTGGCGGTTCAGCGACTGATCCCGGCGTACTCACCCTTCGGAGCGGTCAGCGCGGAGCGCTATACCCGGATGGTGGAGTACCTGACCAAGGTATTCAGGAGACTGCCGTTCTATAGATAGTCACTCCTCCGACATCTCGGCGAGATCTGCGGCCAACACGTCACGCTCCTCGATGTCCTCGACCTCCGCCATGAGCGCCTTGGCCAACTCCAGATTTTCGGTGAAGGTGTCTACGTCGTCGACCTCGGCGGCGGCCCGGGCCAAGGCCTCATGGGCAAAGCCCCTGACGAAGGCGTCGAGGTCATGCTCCTCGCAAACCGCCAGCGAGCGCTCACCGAATCTTTGGGCCAACTCGGCGTAGCCGAGCACCACCGCCACCCTGGAAACCTGCCAGTCGGCGATGGCCCGGCTCCGGGCATCTCCCAGCTGATACCAGTGAAACCGTTGGGCAAAGGTGGAAGCCAACATGTCCTCGTCCTCTTCGGAGGACCGGGTGTCGAGGTCGAGAAGCTCCCAGGTGTGGTTGAAGGCCTGCGGGGCGAAGGTGCGGTGCCAGGTGGCCGTTTGCTCGGGTGTGGGGTCCTTCACCGGATCGGTCATCCTTTTCCCTCCACTCGGGATCAGTTGCCGCTTACCTTAGGTAGGGAATGAGCGACGAGACGACTGTCAATGTCGGTGGGGAGGAGGTCCGCGTCTCCAGCCCGGGTCGCTTGGTCTTTCCCCGTCAGGGCTGGACCAAGCTCGACGTCATCGAGCATTTCACCGTGGTGTGCAAGGGCGCCATACGGGGCATCGCCGGCCGGCCCACCATGCTCAAGCGGTATCTGGGTACCGTCGACGAGGACCCGATCTATCACAAGAGGGCGGCCAACAATTCGCCCTTCGACACAGTCCAGATCCGCTTCCCCTCCCAGCGACCGGGTCGGATGAATGTGCCCCGGGTCCAAGCCGACGTGATTCGCCTGGCCCAGTTGGGTTGTCTCGACTTCCACCCGTGGCCGGTGCGGGCCGAGGACACCGATCATCCCGATGAGCTTCGCTTCGACTTCGATCCCGGTCCGGGGGTCACCTTCAATCAGGTGCGTCAAGCGGCTGCCGGGGCCCATGAGCTGTTGCAGGAGGTTGGTCTCATCGGTTGGCCCAAGACCTCGGGGAGTCGTGGGATTCATGTCTACGTTCGCATCGAGCCACTCTGGGACTTCTTCCAGACCAGGAGGGCGGTGCTCGCCTTCGCCCGCGAACTGGAGCGACGGATGCCGGGTCAGGTCACCACCAGATGGTGGAAAGAGGAACGGCAGGGAGTCTTCATCGACTACAACCAGAACGCCAGGGACAAATCGGTGTCATCGGCATACGGGGTGCGGCCGACCGGGTTCGTCTCGGCTCCGATCACCTGGGACGAGCTCGCCGAAGTCGCCATCGAGGATTTCCCGCTGGACACCTTTCGCGACCGGTACACCCAGCTCGGCGACCTCACCGCGGGAATCGACGAGGCGGCGGGGCGGATCGACACCCTGTTGGAGTGGATGGCGAGGGATGAGGAGAACGGAATCGGGGACGCCCCCTGGCCGCCCCACTACCCGAAGATGCCCGGCGAGCCGCCGCGAGTCCAGCCTTCGCGACAGCGTCGGCCCGACGACGAGTATTGAGCATCCCTAGAGGGCGTCGCGCCGACGCAGGGTCCAGATCAGGACACCGAGCCCGAGCAACATCACGACCGCCAACTTGGCCACCCCGCCACCCACCCCGGCCGTGACCGGCCCCAGGGCCTCGGTGGCGAATGGGCCGAAATCGTCCTCGAGACCGGCGTAGATCGAGAGCGAGATACGCCATATCGAGAACTGAGCGAGCCCGGTGACGACATTGGCCAGGATCGTCTCCCAGACGATTATGTAGCCGAGGCCGATGAGGAGGGACCGCGGCGCCAGATAGCCAAGGGGAACGAAAACCGCGGCGTATCCGATCGCGGCCGCCACGAACAACGACAATCCGGGGATGGTGGGGCCCACCCCGTTCCCGACCGCGATCGAGGCGAGCACCGTCGCCAACCAACCGCAGATGCCGATCACCATGGCGGCCACCGATCCGGCGATGATCGACTGGGCGGCAAACCAAGGTCGTGAGATCGGGCGCATGTAGATGTAGGGGAGGGTGCCCCCATCCTTCTCCTCGCGCAGCGTGGCCGCGGTCAGGATGAGGGCGGCCACCACGAAGGTGTAACCCACACTGGCGAGGATCTCGGTGTACAGCTCGGTCATACCCCCAGATTCCCCATCAAAACCGACCAGCCAATAGACGAGCCCGGGGACCGAGGAAAGGGCGATCAGGGCGATGACCCGGCCCCGACGCATGATTCGGCGGTAGAGATGGACGGCGAGAGTCATCAACGACCCTCGACCAGGTAGCGGAACACAGATTCCAAGGACTCGTCGACCGGCTCCACCCTCATGAGACGAATCCCACCCTCGGCGGCGATGACGGGAAGCCGGCGCGCCAGGTATGCGGCATCGGAAGCCTCGACATGGACGGTGTTTCCGTCGATGGTGACCCCCACCACGCCCGAGGTGACGATCAGGGTCGAAGCCAGCCGTCGAGGATCGCTGGCTTCGACGTACACGCGTCTCGGCCTGTCCGTCATGGCGGCACGGATCGCGGCCACGTCGCCGACCGCGGCGAGCCGCCCATCGACCATCGCCACCACCCGATCTGTCATTCTCTCCACCTCGGCGAGGACATGAGAGGAGACGATCACCGTCTTGCCCTCGTCCCCCAGCTCTCGGAACAGGTTGATGAGATGGGCTCTTTGCAGCGGGTCGGTGCCGTTCAACGGCTCGTCGAGCAACAGGACTTCGGGGTCAGAGACCAGGGCCTGTGCCACCTTGGCCCTCTGCTTCATGCCCTTGGAGAACCCGCCGAGTGCCCGGTCCGAGGCTTCGGAAAGGCCGACCTGCTGGATGGCCGCCCCGACCCGGTCCTTGGCGTTGTCGACCCGGCTGAGACGCGCGGCGAGCTCGATGAACTGGCGCCCGGTGAGCCGGTCGTAGACGGTCTCGTCCTCGGGGACCAGCGCGATCTTCCTGTAGATGGCAGGATCCGCACGAGGATCAACACCCAGGATCCGGATGTTGCCCTGGGAGGGGCGCTGCAGGCCGCTGATGACCCGGAGCAAGGTGGTCTTGCCGGCCCCGTTGGGACCGAGGAGGCCGGTGATGCCGGGCTTGAAGCCGATGGTCACCTCGCTGACCGCCACCTTGAGCCCGAACCACTTGGACATTTCGGTGACCACGATGGTGTCGGTCATGCCAGCTTCTTGTATCGCCAGCGGATGAACCAACCACAAACGACGACGAGGGCGACTATCACCACCAACGAGACCCAAACCTCGAAGCCGGCGATTTCAGCCGGGTAGGCCACGGTGTCCTCGAACAGATAGTCGCGGATGATCCTGGGGTGTTGGTCGAGGGCGAGAAGGGAGGCGTAACGGGACCCGGGGAACGTGGCCTCGGCCACCCTTCCCGCCACGCCCCCACCGGCCACCAGGATGCCGAGGAAGGCGGCGGCCGCGATACCGGTCCGGTCGATCAGGGTGGACAGGGTGAAGATGACCGAGCCGTGGAGGGCGATGAAGGCCAGTGTTGTGACCGGCACCTTCCAGAGGATGTCGAGGTTGTCGCCAAGGTAGGGGAGAAACCCGTCGTCCGAGATCAGCGACAGACCGAGGTGCAGGAGGAACTGGGGGACGATGTAGATGGCGCCCACCACAGTGGCGAAAGCCCCCACCTTCGATGTGAGATACCCGTCGATGGTGAGCGGGCGTGAGAAGTAGACCGAGAGGACGCCTTTGGTCCGGTCCGGGATCAACAGCTGGGGCCCGGCCAGGGCGATGAACAGCAAGGAGATCGCCGAGTAGAAATCGAACAGGCCTCCGTAGGTGGGAGCCCCCTCCCGGAGGCTTTCCTCGATGCTGCCAATTGCCCAATGAATGCCAATGAAGATCGCCGCTGCAATCACTGCGATCCCGATCAGGCTCCACGGGAAGATCTTCTCCCGGGCTTTACGCCCCAGTCCGAGAACCCGGCGCACGCCGTCCTTGAAGACCGCCTTGCGAGCCCCCGCCGGGCCCAGCCGGGGCCCGTCGTAGGTTCGATAACCACGGTCGAAGATGATCTGGTCGGTCACGGGGCCACCTCCCGCGCCAGGAACAGGTCCTCGAGTGAGGCCGACCCCCGGATCATCCGCACCAGCCCGGCATTGGCAGCCGCGGCCTCGGCCACGATCGCATCCTCGAGGGTCTCATCACCCGGGCCCACGAGCAGACGTTGACCCTCGACTGTGGCCTCGAAGCCTCGCCCCCGAAGCGAGGCGGCAACCCGGTCGGCATGGTCGAGGACCTCGACGATCACCGTTCCCAGCTTCTCGAAGCCTCCCAGGGGCCCGGAGCGGAGCAGGTCCCCGGCGTCGAGCATGACCACCCAGTCACAGGTTTGCTCGATATCGGTGAGGACATGCGAGGAGAGGATGATGTTGACCTTGAAGTCGGCGAGTCGGCGAATCAGTTCCAGCATCTGGATGCGGCCCTCGGGGTCGAGCCCGGACGCGGGCTCGTCGAGCAGCAGCAGGTCGGGATCGTGGACGATGGCCTGGGCCAGCTTGACCCTCTGTTTCATGCCGGTCGAGAAGTCACCCAGGAAGCGAAACCGCTCTTCCTCCAAACCGACCAGGAACAGGGTCTCCGATGCCCTTCTCCTGGCCTCGCGAGGTGGTATCCCCGCCAGCTGGGCGGTGTAGGCCACGAAATCGGCAGCCGTTTGGTCCTTGGGGATGCAGTCCCCTTCCGGCATGTAGCCAATGACGGCTCGCACCGCGAGCGGGTCGCGTTGCGGGTCGTGGCCGAGTACCTGCATCGAGCCGGCGGTGGGATGCAACAGCCCGAGCATGAGCCGAAGCAAAGTCGTCTTTCCTGCCCCGTTGGCCCCCACCAAGCCGGTCACCCCTTCAGGGACCTGGAGGGTCAGGTCCTTGAGGGCCACCACCTCTCCGTAGTCGTGGGTCAAGTTGGAGACTTCGAGCACCGTCACAGGTTGTCCCCCTGCATAAGCGGGGGGACCGGCGCCAGCGACCGGAGGGAGCGCGTCGAGGGGGGTGAACCCCCCTCGCCCTCACTGCGTTCGGGCGGTCCCCCCTTGGAAAAGGGGGGACATGGTCCCTGGCTCACCCCACGACCTCCTGGAATCCCGGGCCTTCGGGACGCTCCAACTGCTCCATGGTGCAGCTCATGGCGTCCTTGTCCGGGCGCCACCGGTGGAAACGGGTGGCATGTCTGAAACGGTCCCCTTCCAACTGGTCGTAGCTGACCTCCACGACGACGCCGGGCCGAACCGGGGTCCACGCCGAGTCCTTCTCAGACGACCACCGGCTGGGTGCCCCCGGTGCCCTGGCCCTCTCGTCGAAGCTGTCGTCGGTGACGAGTTCCAGAAAGCGGTCGTAGATCTCAACCCGCTGCCCGTCCGGGAAGCCGGAGCAGTGCCCGATGAAGTGGAGCTGGGCCTGATCGTCGTAGAGACCAAGGAGGAGCGACCCGATCTTGCCCCCTTCCTTGTGCTCCCGAAACCCACCCACCACGCAGTCAACGGTACGGCGGTGCTTGATCTTGATCATCGCTCGCTTGCCGGGCTGATAGGCGAGATCGGGGTCCTTGGCGATGATCCCGTCGCAGCCCGCCGACTCGAACTCATCGAACCATCGGAGGGCGAGGTCTTCGGAGTCGGTTTGTGGGGTCAGGTGCCACGGAAACCCGAGGCGCGTGGCGAGGGCCTCCAGGCGCTCACGGCGCCCGACAAATGGCTGGCCTCGAAGGTCCTCTCCGCTGTCGGCGAGGAGATCGAACGCCACCAACTCGGCCGGGGTGGCCTCCGAGAGCATCCTCACCCTCGAATCGGCGGGGTGGATCCGTTGTTGGAGAGCGGCGAAGTCGGTCACACCGTCGACCACCACTATCACCTCACCGTCCACCACAGTGCCCTCGGGAAGCTGCTCCAAAGCGGGCGTCAGCTCCGGGAAGTAGCGGAGGAGCGGTCGCTGGCTTCTGGAATCGAGTCGGATCTCGGGTGCGGACCACGAGATAGACCTGAAACCGTCCCATTTCGGCTCGTAGAGAAGGGTTCCGCCCGGCCAGCGCTCCGAGACCCTGGCCTCCATCGTCTCGACGGGCGGTGGGAAGGGATGACTCACGGTCGGCGAGTGTATGTCGTGGATACGCTGATCCCATGATCGACAAGCTGCCGTCCTGGCTCAGGCTTCCGGTCGAGTCCCTGATCACGGCTTCTCGGGAGTTCGGTCAGGACCGGGCCGGTCGGATGGCCGCGGCAGTCGCCTATCGCACCGTCTTTGCCCTGGCCCCGATGCTGATCATCGCCATCTCGCTGGCCGGATTCTTCCTGGGGAGTGCGTTGGAGGCCCAGGCCCAGCTCCTGGAACGCATCGAGTCGATCGGCGGCCCCGACGTAGCCGACGCCGTGGCCACCTTTCTCGCCAGCGCGGTCAGCTCTGCCGACACCACGGCATTGATCGGCGTCGTCCTGCTGCTCTGGTCCGCATCGAGTCTCTTCATCGAACTGCAACACGACCTCAACGACATCTTCGACGTGCCCTACGAGCGGATTAGGGGCCTGATCGGGCTGGTTCGCAAACGCGGGATCGGGTTCCTCTGGGCTTTCGGGCTGGGGATCATCATGATCGTCCTCCTGCTGGTCAACGCAGTGATGGGCTTCTTGGACTCGTTGCTCCCAGCTCGGCTCGAGAATCTCGATTCGATTCTTGCCTTCATGACACCTTTGGTCTCCCTCGCAGTGCTTCCTTTCGTCTTCGGGCTCATCATGAAGACCCTGACCGACGCGACGCTTCCTTGGCGGGCCGCTTGGAGGGGCGGTTTGTTCACGGCTGTGGTCTTCACCGTCGCCGCTTACGGGATCGGCCTCTACTTCACGGCTCTAGGGTCTCCGACAGCCCTCGGGTTTGCCGGGTCACTCGTCGTGGTCCTGTTCAGTGCCTACATGCTTTCCTCGGTCTTTCTGTTCGGCGCCGAAGTGACCAAGGTCTATGCAGATCACCTCGCCACCACAGGATCCAAGGATTCGACCGGTGACACCGACGATGACCGTCTCACTGTGAATTGAACCTCGAGTTCAATAACCTCCCAACAAATGTCGATCGACATCGCCGGGTTTGTCACCGATCTCAAAGAGCACGCCACCGAGCACGGGTTCCACGTCCACGACGAGCGGCACTTTGTCGAGACCTATTCACTCCGCCAGTCCTGGGAGGTGGATCTCCATCCGGAGGCAGGTTGTGGGGGCCCGATCGATCTGCATCTCGCCTTGGATGGAGACCCGCGGGTGATTCTGTCGCTCAGAGAGCGTCTCGAGGAGATGGATTCAGACTTCGAGGAGCCCGAAGACCAGTACCACCTCGACCTGTTCTTCAACTGGGCCGTGCCGCCATTGCACAACCCACCCGACCTGTTGGTGCTCGCCACCGATTTGGCCGGGATCGGGCGGCTGTCGCTGGCCGTGGAAGTGCAGGCCATCGACTCGTACGGGGCGGTCACCGACGCTCCGGAGCGCCGGCTGACCCTCACCGGGAAGTCGTCGGTCAGTCTGGTCGACGTGTTGATGGGTCGTGAACAGCTGTGTGACGTGCTCGACCGATCTCACGATGTCAGTGTGTATCTCCTCGACCGGGTCGAGGGTTGGATGGAGCTTCCCACCTGATCAGGCGACGAGGCTGACCAGCGCCCAAACTCCGAGAGCGGCGGTCACAAGACATAGGGCGACGAACCCGACCCAGGTGAGAGGCTTGGGCCGCGGCCCCTCAGCCACGGTGAACTCCGCGGTGCCGGGGTGCGTCGCGCTTGCTCTCGTCGGGTCAGTGAGCGAAGACGGGTCGATGATCAGGTGTCCCGCAAGACCCCGGACGAAGAGCCCTGGATCGTCGGGAAGGAAGAAGACGGAATCGTCCTCGGCTTCGATGACCCAAATCCCGTCACCCTTCTCGAGGAACGTGCATTCGGCAGCGGCCCACTCACCGATCTCGATCTCGCCGGATAGCAGGGTGATCTTGTCGACATCGATGCCCACAGTGACCGGTACCCGGTCGTCTTCGAATGTAACTATGCCCGGAAAGGTTGTCATTCCAGCTTCCCCCCCGTCATCGGGATCCCCATAAGTTAGGCCGCGGCCGCCCGGTCGCAAACTAGAAAGGCAGCCCGAGTGCCGAGCAGACGAAGGCGGTGAAACTGCCCGCTTTGGTGAACATGGCTGCGAGAGCGCGGTCGAACCCCGGTGCGGTCACCATTTGATCGGTGACACTTGCCCCGGCGATGAAGCTCTTCATCCGCAGGTCATCGGCATAGGGGTGGTTTTCGTCGAATTCTCGGGGGACTCTCTTCAGCATCTCGTCATCGTCCTGTTCGATGGACCACACGTCGGCGAAGGCCTTCCCTTTGGCAGCCTTTCTCCAACCGGGAGGGTCGTCGTAGATCGCTTGGCGTATTTGACGAGCCACCGAGGTTTCAGGATGCCAGAGCCCGACCCCTGCGAAGGAGGCTCCGGGCTCGAGGTGCAGGTAGAAGCCGGGGGCGTGGATGTCCTTGCCGGCGTCGTGACGGAATTGGATCCCGACATTGGTCTTGTAGGGAGTCTTGTCATTCGAGAACCTCGTGTCCCGAAATGGGCGCATCAACGAGCCGCCGACGGTCCTCGCATCCGCGGTGAAGTGGGATGAGATCAGGGCCAGGCGCGGGCCGAAATCGTCGATGAAATCGAGAGCCGGCTCCCGGATGACTTCGATGTAGCGCTGTTTGTTGGCGTCCCACCAAGACTTTTCGTTGTGCCGGCTGAGCTCGGTGAGGAAGGTGAATACGGCCGGCGAGAAATGTTGCTTTGCGATCGGGAACCCCCCTTTTGCCTCCCAGCAAACCTACAGCACCGATCAGACGGTTAGAAGGGAGACGTCACCGGGTCGCGTCTTCCAGTACCAGCTCCTCCCACGGGGTGCGCAGACCGTCACGGACCACCTGGACAAGGCGTCTGAAGTCCTTGCGCAGCACCCACACCGCGGCCAGCAGGAACACGATGCCGACGCCGATACGGGCTCGGGCGGAGGCTTCTTCTGAGATATGGCCCAGCTCTGCCAGGCCCGACTCGAGGAGCTGGGCGATGAAGAGTGACAGCATGACCCACGCCTCCTTGGTGGAGACCGAACGACTGGCGACGATCGCCACCGCAAACACCGATTGGGCTGCGGTGACCATGAGCTCGACTCGTTGCTGTCTGTCAAGTGGCAACCCTTGTGTGGTCCTCGAGAAGATGGAGAACACGATCGGCAGACTCCCCACCAGCAAGGTCCATTGGTTCACCTTCGAGGAGATCAGAGCCCCAAAGCCGGTCCGCGCCGCCAGACGCCAGGCAAAGAGGGCGGCCACCAGGAGCTCGGGAGCCTCTGAAGCCAGGGGGGCGATCCATTTCACCAGGAGGAACTCGCTGATCCCGAGCGCTTGGCCCATCTCGACGATCGACTCGGCAAAGGGCTCGGCGCACAGGAGGATCACTGCCGCCGCCACTGCGAACGAGGTGTAGTTGATGACCCGCCGCCGGTGCTTGGGGAGGGAGCCGATGTAGGCAGACGGCCCCACGAGGTGAGGGGTGGTGGGCGGAGCCCCCGACAATCGCCGAAGATACAGAACATAGACGAGAACGAGGATCCCGGCGTCCCACAACGTCAACGTGTCTTTCAGGAACAGGGTGAGCCCATAGAGGGAGGCGATGGCCAGATAGGCGATGTCCACAGATTGGGATCGCCCGAGGTTGATCGTGGTCCCGGTGGTGCCCTCTGCTCGCCGTGGAGAGGCCTGGGTCTTCCTGACCCGATATGTCCCGAGGAGGATCACGAGCGGCCATCCGAGGCCGATCAGCAATTGGTTGCCCCCGGTCATGTTGGCGAGAGCGAGAGGCCCGTACTGGGTCGCCTCCCCGGTCTCGGCGTACTCCTGGCCCGCCTTGGCGGTGAACACGAAGTCAACGGCATACTCGGGAAGGACCGCAATCAAGGCCAGGAGGGCGAGGGCGAGACCGGCCGCGATGTCCAATTGGACTACCTCGGCGGCCCAGGAGAGGATGAAGGCGGCCCCGACAATGGCCATGCCGAAGAGAAAAGCCGCGAAGACCGGGTCGGGATGTGCTCCGGTCAGTCGGATGAAGACCCCCGGCAGCGTGACCCCAAACGCAAGTGAGACATAGAGGATCTGACGGCGGGGATCGAAGTCGACGGTTTCCATGGGGGCGTGGGAATCCTAAGAACGGCGGATAGGTCTCAGTTCAAGACCCGGCGACAGGACCAGGGCTTCCAGAAGCCCAATCCCAGATCCTCGTACTGATTCCCCAGCCACGCCGCGGTTCCGATGTTGGCGACCCCATCGAAAGGGGAGGCGCCGCCAAAGCCGGCCTTGGGAGCGGTGGCGGCCCATGTGGAGGGGAGGAATTGGAACAATCCTGAAGCCCCCGAATAGGGGTTGTAAGCGTCGGAATCCCCCATGCTCTCGCATTGGATGATGGCCAGAGCCTCATCGACGCGGGAGGAGGGGAAGAACTGTCGCACTTCGTCTCGCCAACGCTCCACGGCCGGCGGGAAATTCTGACCCCCGCCTCCGCCACTCCCACCGGTCGTGGTGGTGACGGGGATCGTGGTGGTTGATGTCGTACTGTTGTCAGGTGGATCCGGGATGGTCGCGGTTTGCGGCTCTCGCCCGTTCTGACGTTCCTGCTCGGCCTCGCGAGCCTGGGCCGCATCGACTGCGCTCAGTGCTGCGCTGTATTCCGCCGCTGACCTCCCGGCCTCACGAATGGCCTCTGCCACCCCGGCGTCTGCCTCCTCATAGAGGCGTGCCAGGTTTTCGACCTCTGCATCGACCTGAGCGTTGAGTTCGGCCACCTTCTCCTGTTCGGCGAGGAAGGTGGCCACCAGCGCTTCGAGATTGCGGCGCTTCATGACCAGTTCGTCGACCTTCTCCTGCCCGCTGGAGATGACATCGCCGACGAAGAGCCCGGTGACCATCGCGTCTTCGACGTTGTCCGAGTTGACAAACGTGATGCCAGGGACGCTGAGAGCAGTCATGTAGGCGTCGACTGCTTGGACCTCGATATCCGACTCGATGCCTGACAACTCGGCGTCGGCAAAGCCGATTTGACCCTGGAGACGGTCGACCCCGGCTGCCACCGACGAAAGCTGCTCCGCCAACTCATTGAGCCTGACCATGCTGGCCGCCAGCTCGGTTTCGATCTCTGAGCGCTCGGCTATCGCGGTGTCCACCAGGCCGGCGGCGGCCCCGGCTTGCTCCTTGGCTTTCGAAGCTGTCTGTTCGGCGTCGTCGACACTCTGGGCGCGGGCCCGGGGCGCGGTGCCGGCCAGCGCGGCAGCGACCAGAGCGAGGGCCAGGAGCGAGGTGAGGGTGCGACGACAGCGCATCGGTTGGAGGGGAAGGGTACCCAAAGCCCTCGAGCACATGAAGTGCGCTCGCCGCCTCGGCTCGGGAAAGGGATGGAATCGACCGGATGTGGGGGCTTAAATTCACTCATGGCCAGAACCAACATCTCGTCCGGTTCGCGCTATGAGCCGTTGATCGGTTTCAGTCGCGCGGTGCGTGTGGGTGACCGGGTGCTGGTGTCCGGAACCGCCCCTATTTGGCCCGATGGCCAGGTCGATCCCGACCCGGCCACACAGGCCAGGCGCTGTCTGGAGATCATCCTCGACGCCCTCTACCAGGCTGGTGCCCGAGCCAGCGATGTGGTCCGCACCCGATGCTTTCTCACCGACGGTTCCTATTCGGAGGCCGTGGGCCGTGCCCACGGCGAGGTGTTCGGTACGGTGCTTCCGGCTTCGACGATGGTCGTGGTCGCCGGTTTACTGGATGAGCGCTGGAAGGTCGAGATCGAAGCCGAGGCGATCGTCACCGATCCGGTCTAGACGAAATCGCTCGGTTCGGGAACGCGTGAGCTCATCACCGGGTTGTATGGGCCAGGAGGTCGATCGAGATGTTGGGACGAAAGAAGAACGAGATGCCAGGTGCCACCGAAGCCCTATCGGGCCGGAGCCAAGCGGTACAGGTTCCTCCCGCCCATTTCGTCAACGGCAATCCGTTGACACCGCCGTTCCCCGACGACACCGAGAGCGCCATCTTCGGGATGGGTTGCTTCTGGGGTGCCGAGCGGAGGTTCTGGAAGATGCCGGGCGTCTACAGCACCGCGGTCGGTTACGCCGGGGGCTACACCCCGAATCCTTCTTATGAAGAGGTGTGCACCGGTCGCACCGGTCACTCCGAGGTTGTTCTGGTCGTTTATCGGCCAGCCGAGGTGTCGTACGAAGAGCTGCTCCGCACGTTCTGGGAAACCCACGATCCCACCCAGGGGATGCGTCAGGGGAACGACCTGGGCACCCAGTACCGCTCGGCGGTCTACACCACCACCGATGAGCAGTTGGAAACCGCCAAGAGGTCCCAGGACAAGTACCAGGCTGAGCTGACACCGCTCGGGTTTGGTGACATCACCACCGAGATCGCTTCGTTGGGCGAGTTCTATTACGCCGAGGACTACCACCAGCAGTATCTCGCCAAGAACCCCCACGGGTACGACTGCCACGCCAACACCGGGATCGCCTACCCCCTCGATTGACGGGGATCTCGGGGCCTGCTATTCCTCGGCCACCACCGCGAACGCGATCATGACCCCCTCGACGTCCAGCCAGTGTCGGGCACCCTGACGGGCTGGCGGGTCGACCGGGAACCATCGGACCCACTCTTCGTTCATGCCGGCGAAATCGGAGGCGTCACGCAGGAAGAAGGTGGCCTGCACAACCTTGTCCATGGAGCTTCCTGCAGCCATCAGGATCACTTCGATGTTACGGAGGCATTGATGGGTCTGCTCCTGGATGGTCGTCCCCACTACCGACCCATCGGATGGGTTGAGCGGGCCCTGCCCCGCCACGAATACAAGCCCCGCCGCCACCACTGCCTGGCTGTACGAGAAGCTGCCCAACGCATAGGCCGCACTCCCCGGGGCGTCCGGGGTACTGATGATTCGCCGCGTCACTCGCGCGTCACCACGTCGTGATTGACGTACGACAGGATCCGCCACGGATCGGCGGCGACTAACTGGTATGAGGTCCGGAAGTCGCGGATCATCGTTCCGTCCGCGGCTCGGACATGCCAGTGCACGGTCGCGAGAACCGCCTCTGTCCCCTGCTCCTGGACCTCGATGTCCACGATGTCGGCCCTATCGGCACCGGCAGATTGATACGCGAGCATGTTTACCGCGAAATGCGCGACGACGGCCTCGCGATCGGGCAGATGGAAGGCCTCGCCGGACCTCAGGGCGAGGAACGGGATCTCGCACATGTCCGCGACGGTCTCGGCGTCGCTTTCCATGTATCGCTCTGCATAGCGGTCGAAGAACGGTCCGAGCTCGAAATCCACGCACACAGTATGGCAAGACATCCGCCGAGCCTGCCCGCTACCACCGGGATCGCCTACCTCCTCGGTTGACAGGGGTTACCCGGTGGCTGCCAAGGAAGCTTCCAGTGCGGTCTGGACCACCCTCTCGACAGAGAGCCGACTGTCGAATTGCCGTTCGACGTCGGGAGTGACTCCTACCTCGCCGAAGTCGAGGCCGCCCGGGGTCACCCAGCGTGCGACGGTGAGCTTTAGGGCGCCGCCGTTGGAGAGCCCGAAACGCTGCTGAACAGTGTTCTTGCCGAAGGTGCTCTCGCCGACCACGGTGATCCGACCTCTCTCCTGGAGCACGGCGGAGACCACCTCGGAGGCAGACGCGCTTCCCTTGTTGACAACGAACACGACGTCGAGACCGGCAGGGACGATTGGTTTCCCCGAGACCTCGTAGGAGGTCGTGGCATCAGGGCCGTGGGTCACCACAACGTCGCCGTCTGCGAGGAAGGCCGATGCGACCTCGATCGCGGTATCGAGGAGACCACCCGGATTGTCCCGGAGATCGATGACCAGAGACTCGATGTCACTTTGAAGGAGATGGGAGACCGCCTGCTCGAACTGCTCGCCGGCACCTTCCGAGAAGACATTGAGTTTGACGTAGCCGGTGTCACCAACCAGCTCGCTCTCGATGACCGGGATCAGCACATCGGCCCGGGTGATGGCGACGTCGAACTGACGATCATCACGAAGGATGGTGAGCGTCACGGTGCTCCCCGCCACTCCCCGCACCGTTGACGTGACCTCGTCCACGGTCCATCCGTCGACTTCAGTGCCATCGACCCCGAGGATGACGTCGCCCGGGACGAGCCCGGCGGCCTCGGCGGGACTGCCGGGGATGGTGGAGCCGATGATGAGCCGGCATTGGGCGGAGACCACCGAGCATTGCTTCTCTTCTCCACTCGATGAGTCTTCGGCTATGACCAGAGCGCCTATCCCCTGGATCGTGCCGTCCTGCTCTTCCTCGAGGAGAGCCAGGGAATCGCGATCCAGATAGACCGAGTTGGCGTCCAGGGCATAGGTCGCCAGGCCTGACACCATCGCCCCGGCAGCTTCGGTCGTGGTTTCCGCCTCGTTGATCGTCAGCCGGCAACTGGCGTCGAACTCACCGGATGGGGCGGCGCACACCAGGTCACCGGTGGAGGTTGATCCGTCCAGATCGGCAACGCCCTGTGATGCGGCTTCCGCGAGAAAGGTGTCGGATAGATCGTCCACGTAATGACGCCGGATCAGTTCGTAGGCCTCACACACGATCTCGACGTCTTCGATGGCCTGATCGCAGTTGACCGTTTCCAGATTGCGGCCGGTAGGCCCAGGGCTGGCCGACGACGGGGCCGCCGGTGAAATGGCGGTCACCGATTCGGAACCGGTGGTTTGTCCCGAGCTCACGCATGCGCCGAGTGCCAGCACCACGGCTCCCAGCGACGCCAACCCGCCTCTCATCGGGCCACGCCCAGTGACATGTCGACAAGCTCCTCAGGAGTCAGGTCAGGCGGGAGAGAGAGGACATGATCGGGGATGATGCCCCCGTCAGCCACTGTTGCTCCGCTAGGGCTCGTCCAGTGGGCGACGGCCACGTAGAACTCTCCTCCGTTCCGAAGCTCGAAGGGTATCTGCACTGCGTCCTTGCCAAAGGTGGGCTCGCCGACGATGACCGCGCCGCGCCGGTCACGAAGCCCGGCAGCTGTCATCTCAGCGGCTGAGGCAGTGCCTCCGTTGACCAGGACAACCAGGTCCACGTCGGAGGCGACGGCGCCTCCCAAGGCCGTCAGAGGGGTCTCCTCGTCGGGCCCGTGAGTTCTGGCCAGAACGCCGTCCTCAACGAACTCGGACATCACCAGCACCCAGGCCTCGAGATAGCCGCCGGGGTTGTCGCGGAGATCGACTATGAGTGTTTGGATTCCGTGGTCGACGAGCTCGGTAAGGCCTTCATGGACCAGATCAGGGATGTCGGTCTCGAAATCGGGTATCCGGATGAGCCCCACGTTGGCCCGGGGGATGTCGATCTCGACGCTGGGCACCGACAGCTCAGCGCGTTCGATTCCGAAGACCTCCACCACGCCACCCCGCTCGATCGTGATCTCGACAGTGCCCGTTTCGTCGCCCGCAATCCGGCTCACGGCTTCCACGAACCCCAACCCATCCACACTGGCACCGTCGATCGCGGTGATGGTGTCGCCTGCCACCAACCCCACCTCGGCAGCCGGGTTGTCTTCGACCACGAAGACGATTCGAAGCGGGCAGGAGGGTGTCACCTGGAGGCATCTCGACCCCACCGCATCCGTGGCATCGAGGAGGACGCCGACCCCTCCGACCACTCCGTTGGACCTGAAGATGCCGACCTGGTCGGGCGGTACGTAGTACGAGAAGCGATCGAGGCCCCCCTCGATCATTCCGAGCAGGGCGGCCTCCATGGCCGGACCTACCGGTATCGAGGCAGCGTCGATTCGAGCTGCCAGGTGGTCGCACAGCTGAGTGAAGGCAGGATCGGGGATCGCACAGATCAAAGCCCGTGGCGGGTCGGCAGTTTCATCGGTGAAGTACCCGTCGAGACCCTCGAGGGCGCCCGCTGCCAGAGTCGCTGCGTCGAAGGGTCGTCCGACATGGCGTTCCTGGATCAATTCGTAGGCCTCGCACAAGGGCGAGAAAGTGACCGGGGGAGCCGAGCAATCTTCGATCTGGATGGGGAGCGGAAGAGATGCGGCCGGTGTGGTCCGGACGGTCGTGACCGGCCTGGGGGCAGTGGTAGTGGCCGCCTCCCCGCCACCCGCGGTGCAGGCGGAAATCACCATGACAGCGGCCAGCGCCGATTTCAGCATCTCGGCCATTATCGGCAAGGGGAGCCGGTTACCGTCGCACTTGTGTCACTGCGTGTGGTGCTCCGACCTGCTGGCGGCGAGCCCGTGACCCGAGATGTGGTCGACGGCTGTTGGGCCGACCCGTCGGGTTCACCCGATTCGACCCTGGGCCAGGGTGTGTGGGCGATCCCGGGCCTGGTCGACGGTCATGCCCATTTTGCCGCTGTCGCCGGAGCCGATTGGGTCACGGACTCTGTCGACGGGGCGATGCGCCGCGCCGGGGAGGCCCTGGCCGCAGGTGTCTTGCTGGCGCTCGACAAGGGGTGGGCCGATCTCACGGCGCTCGAGATGATGAGCCGCTTGGCGTTGGAGGATCGTCCTGACATCGAGGCGGCGGGGGTAATCAATTCGGTCGAGGGCGGGTATTGGCCGGAGTTTGGCCGACACGTTTGGCCCGGCGAGATGACCCGGGTCGTGACTGAGGCAGTGGCCGAAGCGGCGGGTTGGGTGAAGCTGGTCGGCGATTGGCCGCGGCCTGGCGTGGGCCCGATGCCCGATTTCACCGAGGCGGAGCTAGCGGAGGCGGTGAGTGTCGCCAACGGGATGGGGGCTCGAGTTGCCATCCACACCATGGCCCGGGAAGTGCCGTCGATGGCGGTCCGAGCCGGGGTTCACTCCATCGAGCACGGCCTGTTTCTCACGCCCGACGACGTGGTCGAACTGGGGGCGCGAGGCGGGATGTGGGTTCCCACGGTTCTCCGCATGGAGGCGGTGATCGGTCAACTCGGCGCTGAATCGACCGGCGGCCGTCTGGTCCGTGAGGGGATCGGCAACGTGGCCAGGCTGCTCGACACCGCGGTGCAAGCAGGGGTCTTCGTGCTCGCTGGCACCGATCTGGCAGTCGGGACCCATGCGGTTGCGAAAGAAGCGATCCGGCTCTGGGAGCTGGGGATGAGCCCGGACCTCGTGGTGGGGGCGGTGTCCACCGCCGGATATCGGGCCACCGGGCGCGCCGCGGGCTTCGAGGTGGGCGCGCCGGCGAATGCGGTGCTCTATGCCGAAGACCCGATCCGCGATCCTCGCGTTCTCGCCCACCCGCAGACCGTGATCCGTCTGGGAAGACCGCTCCGATGAGATTGGTCCTGGCATCGGGGTCGCCTCGAAGAAGGATCCTCCTCGAGACACTTCGCCTCGATTTCGATGTCGAGGCGGCGGAGGTCGATGAGACCCGGCTTCCCGACGAGCCGCCGGGGGTCTACGTGGAACGGGTGGCGCGCGCCAAGGCCGGTTCCGTCGCCGGACCCGACCGTCTCGTGGTGGCGGCCGACACGACTGTCGTTCACGAAGGGCGGGTCATGGGCAAGCCCGCCCATCCCGAGGAGGCCCGGTCCATTTTGCGACGTCTTCAGGGGGAGACCCACGAGGTCTTCACCGGATTGGCGGTGGCGTGGTGGGAGGGAAGCCCCTCGATCCAGGCCCTGGTCGATGTCACCATGGTCGAGATGGTCCCCATGACCGAGGGGGAGATTGTCGACTACGTAGCGAGCGGCGAGCCGATGGACAAGGCCGGCGCCTATGCCCTGCAGGGGATTGGCGGTGTCTACGTCCGACGGGTCATCGGAAGCCCGTTCACCGTGATCGGGCTCCCCATCCATCTTCTCGATCGGCTCATGTCGGCGGTAGGGGCCCGGCTGTCTCAGTTCCGTCTTCCGGACCGCGGGTAAATTGGGCCGATGCGTGGTTGGACAATCGCCCTCTCCGTCCTCCTCGGTGTGATCGTCATCGTGCTCATCGTGATGTTCACCGGTGACGACACCGGGGAAACGACCACCACAGAACTGGGGGCGACGACCACCGCGGTCCAGGGGACCACCACGCTGGGCGAGGAAACAACGACCACAGCCGGAGAGACCACAACCTCTATTGCTGTGACCACCACCACTGTGGCCGGGGGTTTGGAGGGCAATTGGGCCGAAGAGCCGCTTGTGGTCTCGAATTTCGGCGCCCTGGGATGGTGGGACGGCGGGGGGTGGGTTCAGGTTGAGAGCGGCACCAGTCTCCCGATCGCCGGTGGCGAGGATTACCAGATCGTTCTCTACGGGGTGGAAGGGATCATCGGCGGCGGCAGCGAGGAGTTGGTATGCGACCCCTTGAACAACCCGGGCGTGGTCCTGGCCAACGAGGAGGAGCTCGGTGAGTGGCCCGAGCCCTACGGCGTCGCCATCTCGGCCGACTGGCCGTTGACCCCACACCTGGTCGAGGAGACCAATGACAACGGAACCTACTCGGCGGTGGCAGCCGGTCTTCTCGCCGAAAGGGGCCTGACCGTTCCCAACCCGCTCATCAAGCAGGTGTTCAGGTTCGATCTGGAGGGCGACGGGGTCAATGAGGTGCTCGTGGTAGCCGAGGACGTGCCCGAGGACCTCTTGGCCGAGGTGGGGGACTACTCGATCGTCTTCCTGCAGAAAGTGGTCGGGGGCGACATCGCGACATCGGTGATCGGGGAATCGGTGGTTCTCGAGCCGGCAGAGGGCGAGACCCCATTCGTGCTCTCCTTCATGGTGGCCGCCATCGCCGACCTGAATGGTGACGGACGTATGGAGATAGTCCTCGATTCTGCCTACTACGAGGGCGGGGCCATACACGTGTTCGAGTATGTCAACGACGACATCGGGGCCCTGCTCCAGATCGAAGTCGGGTGTGGAGTGTGATCGACACCCCTTTCGACAATCGTCTCAATTTCGTCGGCCTCACCGGGATAGAGGTGATCGATGCGTCCGCCGAGCGTGCCACGGGCAGGATCGAGATCACCCCCAACCACCACCAGCCCTACGGGGTGGTGCACGGTGGGGTCTATTGCACTCTGATCGAGACCCTGGCATCGACCGGTGGCGCCATTTGGGCGGTGGAGAACGGGATGGCGGGAGTGGTCGGAGTCAGCAACCAGACCGATTTCATACGCTCCACCCGGGACGGGGCCCTGATCGGGGAGGCGACACCGATTCATCGGGGACGCACCCAACAGTTGTGGCAGGTCACCGTGACCCGTGAAGTCGACGGCAAGCTGGCGGCTCGGGGTCAGGTCCGGCTGCAGAACCTGAAAGAGGTCGAGACTCTCTAGCTTTTCTCCCCCAGCGAGCCGAGCCAGCGTTGGGGGGAGTCCGGCGAAGCCGGGAGGGGGCCATGGCTTGCCGTGGGATTCTCTCTAGCCTGCGCTGACGAATGCTCCGCATTGGCCCCCTAACCGTCGATCCTCCGGTGGTGCTCGCCCCGATGGCGGGTGTCACCAACGCCCCCTTCCGACGTCTCTGTCGCGAATTCGGCGCCGGGCTCTACGTCTCGGAGATGATCGGGGCCCGAGGGTTGGTCGAGGGAGATCCCAAGACTCTTGCTCTGGCAGCCTTCGATCCCGATGAGACCCCGCGTTCGATACAGCTCTATGGGACCGACCCCGGCTCGTTGGGTGAGGCCGTCCGACGTCTCGTTGAGATCGATCATGTCGATCACATCGACATGAACTTTGGTTGTCCGATGGGGAAGGTGACCCGACATGGTGGTGGGGCCGCCCTCCCCTGGAAGAAGCATCTGTTTCGCTCGATCGTCAGGGCGGCGGTGGACAATGCCGGTGCGGTGCCAGTCACCGTGAAGTTCCGCAAGGGCATCGACGAGGACCATCTCACCTTCATCGAGACCGGGTTGACAGCCGCCGACGAGGGCGCGGCCGCGATTGCGCTCCATGCCCGCACTGCTCGCCAGCTCTACTCGGGCGACGCCGACTGGGAAGCGATTCGGGCGCTCAAGAAGGCGGTCACGTCGATCCCGGTGCTGGGAAACGGGGACATCTGGACCGCCGACGACGCGGTGCGGATGATGCGACTGACGGGATGTGACGGCGTAGTCGTAGGCCGCGGCTGCCTGGGCCGACCCTGGCTGTTCCGGGATCTGGCCGATCGGCTGGCGGGCCGCGACCAACAGCCTGCCCCCAATCTGGGTGAGGTGGCTGTGATCATGGTCGCCCATGCCCGACTCCTCGCCGACAAGTTTGGAGAGGGAATCGGTATCAATCTGCTCCGGAGGCACACCGCCTGGTACCTGAAGGGCTTCCCGGTGGGACCATTGGTCCGGGACCGGTTTGCACGGGTCTCCTCACTGGAGGAGTTGGTGATCCTGACCGACCTCCTCGACTCGAGCATCCCGTTCCCGGAGGAGGCGACTCGCATGGTTCGTGGTCATTCCCACGGCCCGCGCCCGGTCCGACTGCCCCATGGCTTCCTCGATGACCGCGGCGGCGACGCGCTGGGTCGGGAAGCCGAACAGGTGATCAGCGGCGGTTGATATCGAGCTATCCGCGCTCGGCGTAGCCAGCCACCGCGGAGAGCATCAGATGAGCCATCGCATCCAGGGTCAGCCCGTCGGGATCGGCTTCGGCATCGACCTCGACGAAGTCCATCGCCTTCACATTGGGATGCCGGGCACAGCGACGCACTCCTTCGGCCAGGTCCCGCAACGTCATCCCACCCGGGCGGGCTCCTGAGCATCCCGGGGCCAACACCCGGTCGAGAACGTCGATGTCGACGTCCACGTAGATCGAGTCACAACGCTCGGCCAGCGAGGTGAGGGCGAGGGCGGTGACTTCGGAGATGCCGGCAGCCTCGATGTCGCTGACGGTGACGACTCCCATCCCGACCTCCTTGCAGTAGGCGCGGTACTCGGCGGAGTTGGCAAAACTGTGGATCCCCACCTGGACGACATTGACCCCGGGCAGGCCGTCCTCGTCTATCAGCCCCCGAATCGGGTTTCCGTTGGTCCTCCCCAGCTCCAGAGTTCGCACGTCGTGGTGGGCGTCGAATGTGAGCACTCCGACCCGGGAGAGATCCGGCCCCAGCGCCCCAACCAGTGGCCTGGTGATCGCGTTGTCGCCTCCAAGGAAGAGCGTCAACGGGACGACAGGGAGACCACGCGCCAACTCCCCGACCAGCTCGGGCATCTGGTCCCTGTCCAACTCGGAGACCGGCCAGTTGCCATAGTCGTGAACCGCCACCTGACCGAAGTCAACGCCCCATTCTCCATGGAATGTGGAGAAGCGGGCGAGACGATCCCGCATCGCCATCGGGCTCAGATCGGCACGTGACGGCGAAAGGGAGGCCTTGGACGATGGGACTCCAACCACCACCACTTCGGGGTCGGGGTGCTCCTGGTTCAGCCAGACGTCTGCCCGCGGCCAGTAAGGGTCGAGGATGGTCATCAGCCATCCAGGGTATCGGCAAATGCGGCCCACCCGTTCGCCGGAGGCTCAAGGCGCATCGAATGTGCCACTTGGCCCTAGTCAAGTCGGCGGAGATCGCCGACACTCACGTTGGATGCTCCGAAGGAATGGGCATCCAAAGAAGGGAGGTGATCTTCGTGACGACGCTTACTCAGCGCCCAGAGGCGGAGGTCACCCGAATGCCGCGACGGTCGACGGTCGTTGAATGGACGATCGGGATCGCCGGCGTGCTGGCAGCCGGTGTCGGGGCGTGGATGTACTACGTGCCCGCCGACTGGTTCATGGGCGGACTAGCCGAAGCTTGGTACCTCGGCATGTTCGTCTTGGCCGGAGTGCTGTTGGCAATTGCATTCGGGCTCGCTGCCCGAAGCATGCTGAGGGAAGACCGGATCTGGACCACCCGGGTGACCGTGATGACGGTCCTCTGTGTCCTGGCTGTGGCCGGGGCCGTGACTTTCGGCCTGATCTGGCTCATCTGATAGGCATGCGGCAATGGAGCTGGGGCCTCGACCTGGTCGGGGCCCTGGCTCTGTCGCTCAAAGCATGGGGATGTCGACTCCCCGTTCCCTCGCCACCCGTTGGGCTATCGCATAACCGGCGTCTGCATGTCGCATCACGCCCGTTCCAGGGTCGTTGGTGAGCACCCTTTCCACACGCAGGGCCCCTTGATCGGTCCCGTCGGCCACCACCTGGGCACCGGCGTGAATCGAGTTGCCGATCCCCACCCCGCCACCATGATGCACCGCCACCCAGGCAGCCCCTGAGGAGACATTGAGCATGGCATTGAGGATGGGCCAGTCGGCGACCGCGTCGGAACCGTCGGCCATGGCCTCGGTTTCCCGGTAGGGCGAGGCGACCGAGCCCGAGTCGAGATGATCCCGCCCGATCACGATGGGCGCCGAGACCTTTCCCGCGGCCACCAACTCGTTGAAGCGAAGGCCGGCCAGATGCCTCTCTCCATAGGAGAGCCAGCAGATCCGCGCCGGGAGCCCCTGGAAATGGACCTTCTCCTCGGCCAGGCGCAGCCAACGATTCAGAGGCTCGTTGTCGGAGAACAGATCACCCAGGGCCCGATCGGTGGCCGCGATGTCCGCCGGGTCACCACTGAGGGCGACCCAGCGGAAGGGCCCCGAGCCTTCGCAGAACAGTGGCCGGATATAGGCCGGAACGAACCCGGGATAGGAGAAGGCGGCCGCGTAACCGGCGGTCTGGGCCTCGCCCCGGAGGTTGTTGCCGTAGTCGAAGGTCTCCGCCCCGGCGTCTTGAAAGCCGACCATGGCCTCACAGTGGGTGGCCATCGACTCTCGCGCCGCCTTGATGTAGGTATCGGGGTCGTCCTCCCGGAGTTGTATCGCCTCGTCGAGGGTGAACCCTGCCGGGATGTAGCCAAACAGCGGATCGTGAGCCGAGGTCTGGTCGGTGACGATGTCGACTTCGAGCGCCATCCCCAGCAAGGCCGGGAAGACGTCGGCTGCGTTGCCCTCCAGGCCGACCGACAGGGGGCGCCGTTCCTGCTTCGCCGAGAGGGCGAGGTCGATCGCCTCCTCGGTCGACGCCGCGGCCACGTCGAGATACCCCGTCTCCAGACGTCTCTGGATGCGATGAGGGTCGACATCCACACAGAGGGCGACACCCCCGTTCATGGTGATCGCCAGCGGCTGGGCACCACCCATTCCCCCGAGTCCGGCGGTCAGGGTGAGGGTCCCGGCGAGAGTTCCTCCAAAACGCTGGTCGGCGATGGCGGCGAAGGTTTGGTAGGTCCCCTGAAGGATGCCCTGGGTGCCGATGTAGATCCACGACCCGGCGGTCATCTGGCCATACATCATCAGCCCTTCCGCCTCGAGCTTCCAGAAATGCTCCAGCGTTGCCCACCTAGGCACCAGGAGGCTGTTGGCGATCAGGCCCCGGGGCGCCATCTCGTGGGTGCGAAAGACGCCGACCGGCTTTCCCGATTGCACGAGCAAGGTCTCGTCGTTCTCGAGACGTTCCAGCGTGCGCACGATGGCGTGGAGACTTTCGAGATTGCGGGCGGCCTTTCCCCGTCCTCCATAGACGATCAGGTTCTCCGGGTCTTCGGCGACCTCCGGGTCGAGGTTGTTGAGCAGACACCTGAGCACCGCTTCTTGGAGCCAGCCCTTGGTGTTGAGCGCCGAGCCGTGCGGGGCGTGAAGCGGGAATGACAGATCGATCATCAGGTTCGCCGAGCCTAGATGCCCTCCCTATTTGCGCAGCAGCCCGTCGAAACGGCGGGAGGAGATCCTGGCCCCGATCAGCCCCACCACCACCAGGAAGGAGATGTGGCCGGCCAGGCTCCAGTCGAAGATCCCCAGTGAGAACGCCCGCAACATCTCGGTGCCGTGATAGAGCGGGGAGAGCCGGGCGATCTGCTGAATGGCGGGTGGGTACACCTCGAGTGGGTAGAAGGTGGCCGAGAACAGGAAGAGGGGCATGGTGACCAGCGATACCAAATCGAGGTCCTGCCAGGACCGCATGTAGGTGGCGGTGGCCATACCCAGCGATCCGAAGGCAAAACCGATGAGCACCGCGCCGGGCACCATCATCACGGCCCACCAGGACTGGGTGAGGCTCATCAACACCATCACCACCAGGAAAACCGTCGCATAGAGGGCTCCCCTGAGCAATGCCCATCCGATCTCACCGACGGCGATGTCGCGGGGGATGAGGGGGGTGGTCAGGATTCCCTCGTAGACCTTTTCGAATTTCAACCGGAAGAAGATGTTGAAGGTTGTCTCGAGCACAGCTCCGTTCATCGCCGACGCCGCCATCAATGCCGGTGCGACAAAGGCGGGGTACCCGATCACCAATCCGTTGGGCAAGGTGACATCTCCGACCATGGCACCGATGCCAATGCCGATCGAGAACAGATAGAACACCGGCTCGAAGAACCCGGTGAAGATGATCTTCCACAATCTCCGATAGACCAGGATGTTCCGTTCCCATATCCGCTGCGCTCGGAACGGGGTCATCGGTCCTGATGGGGTGAGACGGGACGGTGCCGAGACGCTCATGGTCGGAGCCTTCGGTCGAGGAATCTCGCCGCCAGCACCAACCCGATGGCAGTCATCACTGAGAGATAGGCGACGCTGACCCAGATCGGGAGCGAGGTCACCGCCGGCTCGCCGACCCCGGGCAGGGCGATCTTGCGAACCAACTCCACGCCATGGAACAGGGGAGTGAGGTAGGCGATCTTCTGCAGGGAATCAGGCAACTGGCTGACGGGAAAGAAGGTGCCCGAGAAGAGGAATAGCGGGGTGATCGCGAAACGGAACAAGGTGGAAAGACTGGTCTCGTTTTCCCGGGTCACGGTGAAGGCGGTCACGGTCGTGGTGAAGGCAACCCCGGTGAGCACCCCGGCGGGGACGGCCAGCAGGGCCGGGCCGATTTCGATGGCGCCGAACAAGACCGAGATCAGTGCGAACACCACCAGGATGAAGGTGAGTCGGATGATGGCCCACAGAAACCGCCCGTACACGATGTCGGCCGGGCTGAGTGGGGTGGTGATCGTGGCGTGGAATTCCTTGCGCCATTTGATTCCGGCGAACACCGGGAATGACCCTTCGCCGGCTCCCGCCTGCATGGCGGTGGCGGCCATCAGACCGGTCGCCACAAAGGTCAGATAGGGGATCCCCAGGTCGGCTGTGGAGTCGACGAACGAACCGAGAAAGAGGCCCATCGCAGTCAGGTAGAGGATTGGGTTCACGAAGCTGGAGATCACCGTCCCTCGCCAGGTCCGGCGATAGACCACCAACTCGGCTTCGACGACACGCATCGAGCGCGTGAGGACGCTCATCAGTCGATCAGCCTTCGGCCTGTCAGCCGCAGGAACACGTCCTCGAGAGTCGAGCGACGGACGAGAACCTGCCCGGGATGGATCCCCCGCACCCCCATCTCGTGCTGGGTGGCCTCGGCATCGTCGGTGTAGAGAAGGACACGATCGGCCAGAATCTCGGATCGGTGGGCCAGGCCGTCGAGTTTGATCACCGCATCGTCCTGTTGTCCGTCCTCAAAACGAAGCTCGACTACCTCCCGTGGAGCGTATTCGGCGATCAGAGCCCGCGGCGAGCCTTCGGCCGCGATCACACCCTTGTCCATGACCACGAGCCGGTCGCAGAGCTGTTCGGCCTCGTCCATGTAGTGGGTGGTGATGATCAAGGTGGCACCTTGCTGTTTGAGCCGGTAGAGCCGGTCCCACAGCACATGGCGGGCTTGCGGGTCGAGACCGGTGGTCGGCTCGTCCAGGATCACCAGCTCCGGGTCGTTGATCAGGGCCCGGGCAATGGTGAGCCGGCGTTTCATACCCCCCGACAGAGAGTCGACCGTCGACTTGGCCCGGTCGGTGAGCTGGGCGAACTCCAGCAATTCCTCGATCCGGCGTCGGATGTTTGCCCGGGTCATGTCGTGATAACGGCCGTAGACGTAGAGGTTCTCTGCCACCGTCAGTTCCAGGTCGAGGTTGTCCTCCTGGGGCACGACGCCTATCCGCTGCCGGATGGATCGTCCCTGAGTGCTTGGGTCGAGGCCGAACACCGTCAGGTCGCCCGCGGTGATCGGGCTCACCGTGGTGATCATCTTCATGGTCGAGGTCTTGCCGGCCCCGTTCGGGCCGAGGAATCCGAAGGCTTCTCCTTTGACGATGTCGAAGTCGACCGCGTCAACCGCGACAAAGTCGCCGAACTTCTTGGTGAGGCCGTGCGCCCGGACTATCGATTCGCGCATACGCGACCTGACGGTAGTGCCGCCGGCGGGGAGTTCTTTGAAGTCGCCCGAATCCGGGGAGGTCAGTACTGCTCGAGGTGGACCAAGGCGTCGGCCGGCTTCCGCCCCCCGTAGCGCCTGGGCTCTGCCCCCTCCGCCGGGTAGCCGAGAGCCACCGCATAACGGGTGACCCGTTGGTCGGGGGCGCCTAGATATCGAAGCGCCTGGGCGTCGCGATGAAGGGTGATCGGGCAGGAGGCCACCCCCAGTGCCCTGGCGGCCAGCATGATGTTCTGGGCCGTCCGGCCGATGTCGAACATGTTGCCCCCCGGCTCTTGGACGAGGACGATGGTTGCCGCCGAGTCGCGCACCGGTTGGGTGTAGTCACCATGCTCGGCCAATCCTTGGAGGCGGTCACGATCGGTGATCACGATGAAGGACCAGTCCTGGCGATTCTTTGAGCTCCCGGTCCATCGGCCGGCCTCGAGAATGGCCGTCAGGTCTTCTGCGGCGAGGGGATCAGGCTTGAAATCACGTATTGCCCGCAGTTTCAGGATGGAGTGGTAAACGTCGGTCATAGGAATCGAGCCTAGGGGTGCCGAGCTCGGGCGGAGGCGAGCGACGTTGCCGGTAACGTCGAGATGGTGTACGGCACGGTGGCACTGGTCGGTGATCGCTGGAGGGTGGGGTCACGCGATTTCGCCGATCCGGTGCGCGTGATCGCCGCCGAGACTCTGGCCGGGGTGCTGCCCGCCATGGAGGAGGCCGAGCAAGCATCCCAAGCCGGCTCATGGGTGGTGGGCTATGTGTCTTATCAGGCGGCTCCCGCCTTCGACGCCCCGCTGCGGGTGGCCTCCCGCCGCAAGGTGCCCGATCTCCCGCTGGTCTGGTTCGGGGTCTTCGATGGCTCGGACGCCCCCCGCCCATCGCCCGGCCGTTTCGAGCTCGGCGGTTGGACCGCCGGGTTGACCGAAGCGGAGCACGCTTCACGGGTGAAGGCGATTCGTGAGGCGATCGCCGCGGGTGACACCTATCAGGTCAATCTCACCTTCCCGATGTGGGCTGAATTCGAGGGCGATCCCGGCGCCCTCTTCGGGGCCATGGTGCGCAGCCAGCCCCAGGGCTATGGAGCGCATATCGACCTCGCTGACCGGCACATTCTTTCGGTCTCGCCTGAATTGTTCTTCTCCCGCGATGGCCGATTGGTGACCGCCAGACCGATGAAGGGCACCGCGCCCCGGGGTCGCTCCCTTGTCGAGGACCTCGAGCAGCGTGATCGTTTGGTGAGCTCGGAAAAGGAGCGGGCCGGCAACGTGATGATCGTCGACATGCTGCGCAACGATCTGGGGCGGGTCGCAGAGATCGGCTCGGTCGAAGTCGCCGCCATGTTCGAGGTGGAACGGCATCCGACTGTGTGGCAGATGACATCGTCGATCACCACCCGGCTGCCCGAAGTTGTCGGGCTCGCCGAGTTGTTCACCGGCGTTTTTCCTTCAGGTTCGGTGACCGGGGCACCCAAGGTGTCGACCATGAGGATCATCGCCGCCCTGGAGCCAGACGCCAGGGGTGTCTATTGCGGAGCCATCGGATACCTCGAGCCCGGGGGACAGCGGGCAGAGTTCTCGGTTGCCATTCGCACCGGGGTGGTCGACGAAGGGAGATTCACATATCACGTCGGTGGCGGGATCACCTACGACTCCCTGGCCGGGGCGGAGTACGACGAGTGCTATTGGAAGGCGTTGGTGGTCACCGAGCAGCACGACCCCCCGGATCTTCTGGAGACGATGCGGTATTCGCCCGGTGAGGGCATTCCTCTGCTGGAGCGACACATCGCCCGCCTCACCGCCTCCGCCCTCTATTGGGGGATCCCCTTCGACCCGGCGGCAGTCGGTGACGCGCTGTCGGGGGTGGGGGGAGCGGCTCCGCTGAAGGTGAGGCTGGTGCTCACCGCATCGGGTGGGGCGGAGATCACGACCGAGCCTCTGCCCTCGTGGGAGGAGCCGGTTGGGCTTCAGATCTGGGAGGGGCGGGTGGATCAGACCGATCCCCGGTGGTTTCACAAGCTGGATGACCGCACCCGCTACCCCACCGCCGAGGAGGGGGTCGAGGTGGTGCTGATCAATCTCGACGGGGAGATCACCGAGACCAACATCTCCAACCTCATGCTGCGCTTCGATCAGCAATGGCTGACCCCGATCGTCGCCTCCGGGTGTGTTCCCGGGGTTCAGAGGAGCCTGGCCCTGACCGAGGGTCGGGTGGGCGAGGCGGTGCTCACTCTCGACGATCTGCATCGGGCCGACGAGATCGCGGTCACGAACGCGGTGCGTGGATGGAGAAAGGCGGTCCTGATCGAATAGGTTGTGGCAGACCGACACAGTTCAGGAGCCCGATTCAATGCCCACCCCTCATATCTCTGCCGAGAAAGGGGATTTCGCCCCTTCGGTCCTTCTTCCCGGTGACCCCTTGCGCGCCAAGCACATCGCCGATACCTACCTCGACCAGGCCCGCGAGGTGAATGCGGTGCGGAACATGCTCGGGTACACCGGGATCTTTCAGGGAGTACCGATCTCGGTGATGGGCACCGGGATGGGGATCCCCTCGGCTTCGATCTACGCCACCGAGTTGATCAGCGAGTACGGAGTGGAGCGTCTGATCAGAGTCGGGTCGTGCGGGGGAATCCAGTCCACGGTGAAGATCCGAGACGTGATCCTGGCAATCGGGGCCTGCACCGATTCTGGGGTCAACCGGAGGCGTTACGGAGGCCATGATTTCGCCGCCACCGCCGACTTCGGCCTGCTGCGCGCCGCCGCCGACGCCGCCGCCGCTCGAGGAGTGGAGGTGAAGGTGGGCAACGTCCACTCCGGCGACCTGTTCTACAACCCCGACCCGGCCGCCTTCGACCGCATGGAGGCGATGGGCGTCCTCGCTGTCGAGATGGAGGCGGCAGGCCTGTACGGGGTGGCGGCGGAGAGGGGAGCCCGCGCCTTGACCATCGCCACCGTCTCCGACCACGTCCGCACCGGGGAGCACACCAGCTCCGGGGAGCGCGAGCAGACCTTCAACGAGATGGTGGAGATCGCTCTCGACGCCATTCGTCGAGATATCGCCGGTTAGTCGCGACTCCGACCGGTTCATCCAAGCATCGAACCGAATCTCGCTCCGCGTCGCCGAGGCTTGACAAGGTTCGTATATTGACAATATGATACCTATCATGGATTCCGGTCCCAGGTCATACCAGAGCCCGCTTCGAGAGGAGCAGATGGAGGGGACGCGGGATCGAATCCTCGAGGGTCTGATTCGCGTGATCAACTCGGACGGAGTGGGTGAGCTCTCGGTCCCCGCAGTGGCAACTGAGGCTGGTGTCTCGGTACCCACGATCTACAGGCATTTCGGGAGCAAGCAGGCGTTGGTGGAGGCGTTGGGTGGCTATGTGGTGGCCCGCTCGGGTCTCATGTGGTCGGAGACGGAATCTCCGGAGACGGTCGACGAAGTCGTAGAGATCATCACCGAGATGTACCGCAGGGGCGAGGCCATGGATCCGGCTCTGCGAGCGGCGATGGCGACCGATGTGGGCCAACGGTCCCGGCGGATGCAAATGCCCCGCCGTCTGGCGGCGATCGAGAACCTGGTGAGATCGGTCGCAGGGCCGATGTCGCCAGAGGAGTTCACCAACCTTCGCAACATCGTCCTTCTTCTCGGGTCGTCGGCGGCGCTCCGAGCTTTCAAGGACTACCTCAACATGGACGCCGAGCGAGCGGCGGCGACCGTCGGGTGGGCCATCCGGAGGATTCTCGAGACACAGAAGGCCACCTCGTAGTCATCCGACCAGAAAGGACGCGGCAGAAGTGCAGCCCGAACCAGACCGAACGGACGTGACAACGGCTGCACGTTGGGCCGGGTGGTCACTGCTGGCGATCACTGCCTCCCTGCTGATCGCCCACGGAGGCTCCATGATCGTCGCTGGTCAGCGAGTCACGGGCACCTCTGATTTCCAACTCATCCAGGAGTTCTACTCGTATCGAGAGTTGTTGCCGCTCTACTGGCAACACGGGCTCGGGGTGGTGATCTTCGGGGGCTTCATAATCGGTTTCCATCGATTCATGCGGGATCAGGCCACGAAGACCATTGACAGGTTGCTCCTTGCCACAGGAGTTATCGCAGCCGCTTCGGTGATCCCACTTGCCCTCACCGAACTAGGCCTGCAGGCGGCGTTGGTTCAGCTCAGTGACACGCAAGCCTCGGAGGCGATCCTCGGCGTCTTCGCCTCGTGGGACTGGATCTACAACTCGTTCTTCTACTGGCTGGAAGCCGTCTGGGTTGGTGCCTTCTCCCTTCTGCTACTCCGGACCCAGGCCCTTCCGAGGTGGATCGCCGTGCTGGGCTTGGTGGTGGCGAGTCTGCACGTGTTTCACTCAGCAGTGCTGATGCTCGGGCTGCCCGATGCCGTCACCCTTCCCGGGACGGCCCTGTTCCTGGTCTGGTTCATCGCAACCGGAATCCAGCTGGTGAGGTGGGGACGATGACCATCAAGGGTGGGCGGTCGGCGAGTCCGCAAGTCGACGAGCACATGCGAACCCTGGTCATCGATCTCACCGAGATCGCACGAGATGACACCTCAGAGGCCGGTGGCAAGGCCGCAACCCTAGGTGAACTTCTTCAGGCTGGCTTCCCGGTGCCCGAAGGGTTCCTCATCACCACGACAGCGTTTCGCCTGGCCCTGCAGCTAGCCGGACAAGGGGAAGCGGCGGCGGCACGCTCGATTCGCCTTCCGGATGAGGTGGACGAGGCGATCCGCGGAGCCCTGACCGGGCGCGAAAACCTCGAATGGGCTGTGCGATCCTCTGCAGTGGCAGAGGACTTGGAAGGTGCCTCCTATGCCGGTCTTTACGAGACAGTCCTCGGCGTTGTCGGCTACCAGGCCATCCGCGAAGCGGTGCGAGCCTGCTGGGTGTCCACCTTCTCCGAGCGGGTCGCCGTCTATGACTCTGAGCCTGCCACCGCGATGGCCGTGCTGATTCAGCGCCTCGTCAGACCGACCGCGGCCGGAGTGGCCTTCTCGGCGAACCCAGTCACTGGCGTCAGAGACGAAGTCGTCATCAACTCGGTTCGAGGGATGGGTGACAGGCTCGTCTCGGGAACCGCCGACCCTGACGAGTGGGTGGTGACAGGAGGCCATGCCCGCAGGGTCAGAGACCCCGAACGATCGCTCACCCCAGAATGGGCACTGACGATCGCCAGGCTCGCTCGAGAGCTCGAGGAACGGCTCGGAGCGCCTCAGGATATCGAATGGGCGATCGCCGATGACGAGCTCTTTCTTCTGCAGGCTCGGCCCATTACCGCTCTTCCCGACCTCGTCTCGTGGGACTTTTCAATGCCGGGAGCCTGGGTGCGGAACTTCCGGCTCGGGGAATGGATCGGCGAACCGATGACACCCCTGTTCGACACCTGGCTTCTTCCTCGCATCGAACAGGCTTTCTTCGACCAGTACGAGGAGTGGTTCGGTTTTCGGCTTCCTCCCCCACACCACGTCACCGTGAACGGCTGGTACTTCGGGACCTTGCCGATGCCGCGCTCTCCAGGCATGTTGATGCTGACCTTGGCCCGGATGCTCGCCAGGCTGGTCAGGAACCCCCGGCGGGTCAGCGCCGCGGTACCGCCGTTGGCGGGGGTGGGCATGGACCTCTTTATCCGGGATTGGAAAGAGGAGCTGCTGCCCTCCTACACCGCGATCGTTCGGCAGACGGAGGCGGAGGTTGCCCATGCGGAGCCCGAGGAGCTTGTCGGGTTGATCGAGCGGCTGGCCGAACTTGCGGGCCGCTACTACGCATCCCTGACCATCGTCGCCGGCTACGGATGGAAGACCGAGCTCCCGCTCGCCAAGTTCTGCCGAGAGCATCTCGATTCGGTCATCGATGAAGGTCATCAAGTGCTTCTGGCCGGTTTGTATCCGATAGGGGCAACGCCACCACACGCAGTCCAGAACCTCGACTGGTCCCGGCCCACCCTCGGCGAGTTGGGCGGGGGCGACACTCTGGGTTCGGAGTCCGATTCGAACGTCGTTGCGGCCCGTCGCCATGCAGAGGCACAGGCGCGGGAGGCGCTGCGATCGAGCCGCCGGCTTCTCGCCAGGTTCGAAGAGCTTCTGGTGCGGGCCCAGGAGGCCGCCCGGATGCGGGAAGAACATGTCAGCCATTTCACCCTTGCCTGGCCAGCGTTGCGTCAGGCGGCGCTTCGTCTCGGGGAGCGTTTGGTCGAAGTCGAGTCCCTGGAGGATGCCGAACAGGTCTTCTATGTCACTTTTGACGAGTTGAGATCCTCGGTCTTGGAGCTCGAACCGGCGGAAATGGGCTCGGTCGCCAGAGGTCGGTCGTCCCAGTGGAAGCGACAGACTCGTCTCTCCCCACCGTTAGTGATCGGAAAGATGCCCTCATACCTACAAAAGCTGTTCGACCAGGCCGAGGCCGCCAGGGGCGGTGAGGTACCTGAGGGTGCCATCACCGGCTTGCCTGCCAGCCCGGGTCGAGTCACAGGCATCGCCCGGGTGATTCGCTCGATCGATGATGAGGGTCGCCTGGGCGCCGGCGAGATCCTGGTAGCACCCCTGACCACTCCCGCGTGGACACCGATGTTCCGCAGAGCCGCCGCCGTGGTCACCGATGTCGGAAGCGTCATATCCCACGCCTCTTTGGTAGCGCGGGAGTACGGGATTCCGGCCGTCGTCGGCACGGGGGATGGAACCAGTCGAATACGGGATGGTGAGGTAGTCACCGTCGATGGTCGAGGCGGTTTCGTCGATACCCGGACGCTGTCTGCGTATATCTCTTCGTAGGGGAGCGGGTTAACCCGCGAGCATCGGGTTTCCGGATCTGACAGAATGGGTGACATGTCGAAGTCGAGATCGCTCGGGGTCCTCGCGGTGCTCATCGTGATCCTTGTCAGCGCCTGTGGCGCCGAAACGGTCGACGACACCACGACCCAACCAGTACCGACCACGACCGAACCGGCACCGACTACGACCCAGCCAGCACCGACTACCACCGAACCAGCACCGACTACGACCGAACCAGCACCAACTACTGCTGTCCCGGCAGACCCCGCAGCCTGGGCGCTCACCGCGGCGCCGCACCGAGGGGAGAACGACACGCAGTTCACCTACCAGTGCCCGCCGGGCGGGCCGAACTACTCCGTATGGGGGACGGGCATCTACACCGACGATTCGTCGGTGTGCAGCGCAGGCGTGCATGCCGGCGTCATCACCGTCGAAGACGGAGGGGATGTGATCATCGAGATCCGTCCCGGCCAGGAGTCCTACACGGCTTCGAGCGCGAATGGCGTCAACTCAGGCTCCTGGGGCGTTTGGACCGGCAGCTTTGTTGTCGTCGGCTGACGGACTCATTCTCGGTCTCACCTTCAAGACACAGCCACTTCACACGACAGGGTGTAACCCCTGGTCGCTACTTTTGGTCTGAAATTGGTTGCCGATCGCCGGCATCCGTCAATTGGGAGGAGACATGACCGACACGGTCGATCGAACGCAGTCGAGTTCGGGTGGATCCGGTCTCGATAATTTCTTCAAGCTCTCCGAGCGGGGCACGTCGGTAGGAACCGAGGTTCGAGCCGGGTTTACCACCTTCCTGGTGATGTCCTACATCATCTTCGTGAACGCTCTCATCCTCGGCGAAGCCGGCTTCGATATTCCGGCAGTGGCCGCCGGGACTGCCCTGGTTGCCGGGCTGCTCTGCATCTTGATGGGGGTGGTCGCCAACTATCCCCTTGCGATGGCGGCCGGTCTTGGGATCAACGCTGCCGTGGCATTTGGTCTGGTTCTCACGGACGGTTTGACTCAGGCCGGGGCCATGGGTGTGATCGTCCTCGAGGGTCTGATCGTCACTCTGCTGGTGGTGGTCGGTCTCCGCGAGGCGATCATGAACGCCGTTCCCCTCAGCCTGAAACGGGCGATCGGCGTCGGCATCGGGCTCTTCATCATGTTCATCGGGTTCGTCAATGGCGGGCTGATCGGCACCGGGGTACCGATCGTTGATTTCATCTTCCCCAACACCGACGAAGCCTGGCTGACTCTGATCGGGCTCTTCATCACAGTTGTGCTCTTTGTGCGCAAGGTGCCGGGGGCGCTGGTGATCAGCATCCTGCTCACGACCGTCATTGCCTTCATCATCGGCATCAGCGAGTTCCCGGACACCTTCAGCGCCACACCCAGCTTCGCCACCCTTGGCGATTTCGATTTGAGCAACGTGTTCACGCAACTCGGGTTCGTGGCGGCGGCGCTGACGATTTTCAGCTTCATGCTGACCGACTTCTTCGACACCGTCGGAACCGCCACCGGCATCGCCGAGCAGGCCGGCCTCACCGATGAGGATGGGAATATCGAGGGTGTTGGCAAGCTGCTGTTGGTCGACTCCTTGGGCGCTGTCGCCGGCGGGGCGGCCGGGGTCAGCTCCAATACCAGCTACATCGAAAGCGCAGCAGGGGTCGCCGAGGGTGGACGCACCGGTCTCACCTCGGTGACTGTCGGGTTGCTGTTCCTCGTCGCCATCTTCCTCACGCCCGTTGCCGGACTGGTCCCGGCGCAGGCGACGGCCCCGGTGCTGATCCTGGTCGGCTTCCTGATGAGCGGGTTGCTCAAAGGCATCGACTTCGAGGATGTCGAGGAGGGGTTCCCCGCTCTGCTCACCATCGTCCTCATGCCGATGACCTACAAGATCACCGTCGGAATCGGTGCCGGGTTCGTGATGTACGTGCTGATCAAGGTAGTGAAGGGAAAGGCGCGCGAAATCCATCCGTTGATGTGGGTCGTGGCTGTTGCCTTCCTCATCTACTTCGGCCAGGCGGTTCTGGGCGAGGCCATCTCGGCCTGAATCGGCTGACTGTCAAGGGCGGCGCTGGGTGGGCGCCGCCCTCGACGCGTCCGGGCCCGCTTCGGAGATCCGGGTAGTTTCGAGTCTTCAGATGGCCAAGCTCGATGCCAAGGGACGCGCACAATTGCCCAACAGCGCCTTTGCCTATGTGGACTCGACGGGGCGTCGTCTGCTTCCGATCAACGACGAGCCGCACGTCCGCAATGCCCTTTCTCGTTTCAACCAGGTCAGGTTCGAAGACGAGGCGGCGAAGGAACGGGCGTTCCGAAAGCTGTTGACGGCTGCCACCAAATACGGGATCGCCCCGATCGGGTTCGTGGCCCGGCAATTGAAAGAAGCGGCCGGCGACGAGGGAGCACCCGACCTCCCCTCCGGCCCGGTCACGCTGCTCCTAAGTGACATGGAGGGGTCAACCGGGCTCGTGCACCAGCTCGGTGACCGTTATCCCGGGGTGTTGGCTGCGGTGCAGGCGGTCATCCGTGAGGCAGTCGGTCGTCATCGTGGCTGCGAGGTTGATGCCCGGGCGGACGAGTTCTTCGCCGCCTTCGCTCACGCCGCCGACGCCCTGACATCGGCATTGGAGATCCAGCGCTCGCTGCGGGACCATTCATGGCCCCAGGGCAGGGCAGTCCGGGTTCGGATAGGTCTCCACAGCGGGAGCCCGGCCCGCACAGAGACCGGGTATGTCGGGCTCCCGGTCAACACCGCGGCCCGGGTCTGCAACGCCGGCCATGGGGGCCAAATCCTTCTCTCCACCGCTACCCGGGAGGCCCTGGGTCGGGCAGTTCCCGAGGGGACCGACCTGGTCAGCCTCGGCACCTTCGAGCTTCACGGTCTTCCCCATCCCGAGGAGTTGCTCCAGGTGAAGGTCCCCGACCTTCCGTCTGAGTTCCCACCGCCCAGGGTGTGATTCAGAGGGCCCGCATCCGGTTGTTGCGGGGGTTGTGCTCCACGTCGGCCAGACCGAGAGCCTCGAGGACCGGTGGCACGTAGTTCCCGACGCGGCCACGCAACCCCTTCTTCAACCCGTACCAGCCGCCGATCGGGTTGTCGGGAGAGCGTGCCCAGGCCTCGACCGTGCCCTCAGCCGCCGGTTTCTGCTCGTCGGCATTGCCAAGAGGCACCCAATCACCGCGCTCCTTCAACATCTGATGGAGGTCTTCGATGATCCGGAGGTCGTAATAGAGCACGGTGCTGCCCACCGTGCAGACCAGCACCGGCGGGTCGTGGGCCTCGTCTTGGTGCATCAGGATCTCGGATCCGAGACTGGGGGTCTTGAGGACCCACGGGTTGCCCTCGGTCCCGGACCCGCTGAACTCGGCTGCGGACATGTCTGCCTCCTCTCGGGCTCGGTGACCGGTTGGTTATAGCAGCGCGTAGCCTGCGCCGATGATTGTCGACGCCGCCATATACAAGGACGGCCATCGGCTCGACCAGCCGTTCGATCTCGAGTATGCGAGTCAACTCAGAGGCGACCCCGAGACGTCGGTCTGGGTCGGGCTCTACGAGCCGACCGAGGAGGAATTCGAAGTGGTACGGAAGGCTTTCGGCCTGCACGAGCTGGCGGTGGACGACGCGGTCAAGGCACACCAACGTCCCAAGCTCGAAACCTATGGGCAGACGCTGTTTGGCGTCACCAAACCCGCTCGCTATGTCGACCCGGTCGAAATCATCGAGTTCGGGGAGATCCTGCTTTTTGTCGATCCTGACTTCGTGGTCGCGGTGCGTCATGGGGAGGCCAGCCAGTTGGTCGAGGTGCGTCACGACCTGGAGAAGGATCCGGCCCGTCTCGCCCTCGGCCCGGGGTCGGTGCTCCACGCCATCCTCTCCCGCGTTGTGAGGGACTACACGCTGGTTCTCGACGCGTTGGGGGATGACGTGCGCGAGGTCGAGGAGGAGGTCTTCTCGTCGGGTGGCAACCTGGAGCGGATCTACCGGCTGAAACAGGAGGTCTTCAGTTTCCAAAACGCCACCGAACCGCTGGAAGAGCCGCTGTTCCGGCTCTCGGTCGACGACTTCGCCGCCATCGATCCCAGTCTCAAGCCCTACTTCCGCGACGTGCACGACCACCTGCTTCGGGTGGTGGACCGGATCAAGGCCTTCCAGGACATGCTGACCTCGATTGTGGCGGCGAACCTGACTCAGGTGAGTCTGCGCCAGAACGAGGACATGCGAAAGATCTCGGCCTATGTCGCCCTCGCCGCCGTCCCCACCATGCTGGCCGGGATCTGGGGGATGAACTTCGAGTTCATGCCTGAGATCGACGAGGTGTGGGGGTATCCGCTTGCCCTCCTGATCATGGCCGGCGCCAGCTTCTTCCTGTGGACCAAGTTCAAGAAGAGCGGCTGGCTGTAGCAAGGTCAGGCTGTGAGTAGTTCCAGCCCGAGGGTGACGACTCCAACTGCTAGGGACACGGCTCCGAGATAGATCAACACGATGAGCCGGTTGGGACGGGTACGTTGTTCCCCGATCGCCGAGAGGAAGAATCCGGCAGGCATCAGGATCGCGGCCAGGGGTATGGTCGAACGACCGGCGAAACGATCGAACCCGCTCATCTCGAGGGCGTCGGCATAGAGAAGGGCGACCAGCGAGAGGATCACTGACACGCCGGCGTGGGCGTGTCCGGCCCAGAATGACGCTCGTTGAAAGTCGGTGAATTCCTTCTTGCCGCGGTGGATGCTGAGCATGAAGACTCCCCCGTACTCCACGGCGGCGATTGCGAGCAGCAGAGTTCCTGCGGTGCCCATGGTGGCGGCTGAAAGTTCCATCGACCTCCTGTCTTGACACTGGAAAGATAGGACCTGGGTCATGACCCCGGCCCTGATCAGAATCGAGCGAATCGGCCCGACCAGCTAACAGTTCCTTCAGAAATCGATACGCCCTTCGAAGTGGGCAGCTACCTGGGGCCGGATCAGTTGGTAGACGGCGACCCGGTGCCCGCCCGGCGTTCGGAAAGAACAGCATGGCCCGTGTGGGATCTCGAATACCGATTCCTTCTCCCAGCCTGCAGCCTGGAGACGATCGAGGCTGGCCTCCAGGTCTTCGACCCGGTAGATGAGGATCGGGCGCTCCCCTTCGACATGATCGGTGAACAGGAGATGGGGAGGCCCTGAAGACATCTCGACCATGGCCACCCTGGTGTTCCACTCCTGGATGGCGAACACCAGGGTGCCACCCAACACCTCGGTGAAGTAGGTGGCATCAGCCGCCACGTTCTGAGTCGGGATGTAGAGGAAATCGAGCGATTCGAAAGGCGGTGCTGTGCTCATCCGTCGCTTGCCTCGGCGATCGCAAGGGCCGGCCAGTGAGAGGCATCCCCGGCGAACCAGGCTCGAAGCCGTACTCCCGCCCCCAGCTCCGTGCCGGAGAGCTCGAACCGTCCGTCCACCCCGGTTTCGACCACGCCGAGGTCGACCCGGGCCGCCGCCAACGGGATGGTCCTCCGTTCCACCTCGCCTCCTGGGTTGAGGAAGATGATCTGGAAATAGCCGGATCCCGCAGAGACGGGGTCGACCCGGGCGGTGACGGTCATGGTGAATCCGGCGCCTGCGGTGACCGCGGCCGTGCCCGAGTTGAGCCCGGCGTCGAGACCCGGCGCAGCGCTCACCCGGAGGGCATTTCCTGTCCTGATGTCGCTGTCCACCAGGCCATACGAGGCCGACCCCCAGGTTCCCCATCCTTCCAACCCCTGTGAGAAGTCACCATTGGGGACCAGGTTGGAGGTCGAGCCGGCTTCCATATACGTGGCCTCGTGGAGAGTCAGTTCGGCCTGCCCGGAGCAGTTGCACTCGGTGTTGATTCGGTAGCCGACATCGGCGCCGGTGGCACCAGCGGGGACGGTTCCGCTGATGGTGTAGGTGCCGACCAGACCTGGGCCAGAAACTGGCTCACCGGAGAGCTGGATCGTCGCTCCGGCCAGCGGCGTGCTGTCCTCGGCGGTCAGCGAACCGCTCCACGCTGCATCCACGAACGCCACTTCGAGAACGGACCGTGGTCGCATATAGCGGTTGATCAGATAGGTGAAGGTGCCGGCGTCGGTCTCGGGGAGAAGGCGTTCGGGGTGCGTGTGCCAGGACTGAAAGATGGCATGATCGGGTTTGCCTCCTGTGATCACCTCGTATTCGACGAAGCGCTCCTCGGCTCGGGCCAGCCATTCCTCGTCACTGGTGTCCTCGGCATCACCGAAGTAGATGATCCCGAACTCGACGCCCCGGGAGCGGACAACCTCCTCGATCGCCTTGGCTCGTGATGACCAGTCGGGGATGGCGAAGTTCGAGTCGAGGTGGAAATACGCCAGATGCTCTCCTGTGACCTCCCGGTAACCGTCGAGCCAGGCTGCAACAGCCTCCGGATCGAGATCGGCGGTCTCGATGCTCCCCACCAGAACTTCGGGGAAGATGGAGCGGACGGCTTCGATTGTTGTCAGCGAATCGCGGGCGATCTCGACCGGGCTCATCCGGCATGCGAGCGGTCCGTAGCTGGCGGCGTCGAAGGGATGCTCCAGGTCCATCGAGTGAAGCACGCCACCTGCCTGGCGGATTCTGCGGGCGATGTTCAGCGCGGGCCCAGCGCCGGCGAAGCCCTCGACCGTGGACGCGTTGCAGGCTGCTGTCTCGGTGAGCGGGCCCAATTCGAAGGAGATGGCGATCCCGCGCCGTCCCAGGTCCTCGAAGACGTCCTCGAGTTGACCTCGGGTGGCGAAGCTCTCCAGCCAGACCGGGTAAAGCCGCATCACGCCAACCGCCTCGGCGGCACGCGGCCATGGGGCGTCTTCAGTGAACAGGTCGTAGAACTGAAAGGGGCCCGCGCCCGGGTAGAACTGACCCCAGGACCAGGGGTCGAGCGGCCCGAACCAGATGTGGGGTCGGATCGAGAGGTCTTTCCACGTCACCGTCGTGGCCGGGACGGGAGCGGAGGTGGTCGATGGCGCCGGGGTGCTTATGCCGGATACGGTCGTGGTGCTGGATTCGGCCGTGGTCGAGATGCAGGCCGCCGTCAGCGCCAGGAGTGAGACGGCGATTCCGAGTTGGGACCATGTCAGTCGTCGCACCATTCACCTCGGGCCCAGGCCGGCGCTCAGGTTGCCAATTATGCGTCGTCGGCCAACCGTGAGGCGGTCCACAGCGATACCGTGACGATTGATGGGCAGACGCAGGTGGCTTGTCGCCGGCGCATTGGCCGGGGTGGCAGGGGTGGGATTCCTTCTCTTGGTTGGTCCCGGTAACGGCCCATCTTCGGGCGCCGATGCCTCCACCACCTTGGCGCCGACCAACACAACGTCCGAGGGCCCGACAACCACGTCAACAGTTCTCGAGACGACTTCGACCGTCAGTACGCCCACTACGGCCGACGTCACCACGACTTCGTTTCCTCAGTCGGATCTGTTGTTGGCGCCACCCGAGGACGGCCCATCGGGTGATCCCGTGGCGGCGCTGCCTCCTGGGGCCGAACCTGTCACCGTGTTCTCGATCACGGACGGCGACACCCTCGAGGTGCGGTTCCGGGACGGGTCGGTGGCCGTAGTGAGGTTGATCGGCATCAACACTCCGGAGTCCAATGAATGCTTCGGGGAGGAGGCGACGCTGGTGCTCGGGGTGCTGGCCCCGGTCGGTAGTCAGATCGGGATGACCAGCGACGTGTCAGATCTGGACCAATTCGGCCGGCTGCTCCGTTATCTGTGGGTCGGCGGGATGTCGGTGAACGAGGAATCGGTGCGAAGGGGAGCCGCGATCGCCAGGCGGTACCCGCCGGACACCGCCATGGCAGAGCGTTTCGAGGCGGCGCAGGCCGCGGCCAGGGAGGCGGGCCTGGGCTTGTGGGTGCCGGAGGCTTGTGGGCCCCGAGCCGAAGCCCGGCTCAGCATCATCGCCGTGCAGTACGACGCACCCGGGAACGACAACGAGAACCTGAACGGGGAGTGGATCCGGATCCGCAACGACGGGAACAACCTGGTCGACCTTACCGGTTGGGAGGTGAAGGACGAATCGGCCAGTCATCGCTACCGGTTCCCACCCGCCTTCACCCTGGCATCGGGGGAGTCGGTCACGATCTACACCGGCTGCGGCGACGACTTTGGCGCCTTCCTCTACTGGTGCACGGTCGGCTCGGCGGTGTGGAACAATGGTGGGGACACCGTGTTCTTGCTCGATCCCAGCGGCAACACCCACACCACCTACAGCTATTCGGGGTGAGCTCGACCGTCGGGCCGTTTGGTCTAGCCGTCCCCGGGGAGGAGGGATCCCGCTATCTCATCGGTACCGAGAAGCGAACCCGGCCCCCCGGCCCATCTTCGATGATGATGGTGCCGCCGTGCGCTTCGACGATCCCCTTGGCGATGGCCAGACCCAGCCCTGTGCCTCCCGATTCTCGGCTGCGGGAGTCGTCATCCCGCACAAACCGGTCGAACGCACGCGTTCTGAGATGATCCGGGAACCCTGACCCCTGATCCGCCACGGTGGTCTCCGCGTGGGACCCGTTCCGGGTGAGGACGATCTTCACCTCTCCTGACTCGGGGCTGTGGCGAATCGCGTTGGCCAGCAGGTTGCGGAACACCCGGCTCAGGGCGGCGGGGTCGCCCTCGACTCCGATGTGGCCTGGAGCCTCGACCCGCAGCCGCACCTTCCTGCTGGCGGCGGCCGGAGTCACCGCCTCGACCGCTTCGTCTGCGAGTTCAGCCAGATCGACGCCAGTCGGCGACAGATCCAACCGGCCGGCATCGATGCGAGTCAGCAGGACAAGGTCGTCCACTAGGTGCCGCAGATATTCCAGGTCGTGGGAGATCCCGCGCAGATAGGCGGCTGGGTCGGGTGCAACCCCGTCTTGTAAAGCCTCAACAGCCGCTTGCATCGAACCGAGCGGTGTGCGCAGATCATGACCGATGGCGGAGATCAGATTGTTCCGCTCCTCCTCGGACATCTCGAGTCTCTCGATCATCTCGTCGAGGGCCGTGGCCGCTTTCCCCAGCTCGTCAGTCCGGACCACCCCGGTTCGGGCCGCCAGGTCACCCTGCCCCACCCGTAACGCAGTTTCGGCGATCGCATCCAAGTCTGTGGTGAGGGGCCGGGCGACGGCCCCGGCCAACACCCCGCCCAGCCCCACTCCGAGGACGAGCGCCACCATCACCAGGGTCAGGTCGTGGATCTCGATGAACATGGTCAGAGCAGCCACTGCGACGACAGCCCCAGTGACCGCCACCCCGGCGAACGCCACAACAGTGAGACTGGTACGTAGCGAGGACAGTCTTGTCGCTAACCGCATCGAGATCACGGCTGCGACGAAGGTCGACAATGCCATCAGCGCGAACACCAGGTAGAGCTGACGACGGGCAGGACCGGTCAGATCCATCGCCAATTCGGCAACCAGCAAGCCGGCTCCCAACACCACCACCACGGCCCAAACCGTCCTCTTCATGAACCGAACCGGTAGCCGACTCCCCAGACTGTCTGGATCCAGCGCGGGCTCTGGGGGTTTTCCTCCATCTTCAGGCGGATGCGGCGAATGTGCACCGTGACGGTTGCTGGGTCCTGCCACTCCACTGATGAGCCCCAAACTCGCTCCAGAAGATCGCTCCGGCTGAACACCTGCCGGGCATGGCCGACGAGGAAGGCGAGCACGTCGAATTCCCTGGCTGTCAGCTCGACCGGAGTGCCTTCGACCGTGGCCACCCGTCGTCCCACGTCGACCACCACACCGTCGAACTCGATGGGGCCCGAGGCGGGTTTGGGCGTGGCTCGACGCAGCACGCTGCGGACACGGGCGACCAGCTCTCGAGGGGAGAACGGCTTGACCACATAGTCGTCGGCACCGAGCTCGAGACCAGCCACCCGGTCGGCTTCCTCGGCCCGGGCAGTGAGCACGATCACGGGGAGGTCACCGTTGCGGCGGATCTCGGCCAACACCTCGAATCCGGAGATAGCAGGGAGCATCAGGTCGAGCACCACCAGATCCGGCTTGAACTCGGCGAGATGACGCCGGGCGGTAGCCCCGTCTACCGCGGTCTGCACGTTGTACCCATCCCGGCGCAGGTAGTTGGCCACGACTTCACGGATCCTTGGCTCATCGTCCACTAATAGAACGCGCTGACCGGTGTCCTGGGCCGGAGTTTCCACGGGGGAATGCTATGTCGGCCTCGGCTCAAACCAACAGGGATGGCTATAGGGTTTCCCAAAGTTTCACCTTCGGCAACGGCTCTTTCGGAACCCGGAACAAACCCTTAAGAGCTGGTGAACAACGGCCTTTGGGGCCGGATCCTCTCGTACGTTGGGCTGGTCCACCTACCAAGGAGATGCCATGAAGATGTCGACCCCACGTTTCGCACTACTGCTCATACTGCTCGGTCTGATCGTCGCCGCTTGCGGTGGGGAGTCCACTACCACCACCACTGCGCCGGCCGCAGCCGATACCTCCACCACCGAAGAAATGATGGATGAGGATGTCCTCGCCGTGTCCGAGGCTGAGGGCGATCTCGGCATTTTCCTAGCCGGCCTCGACGCTGCCGGGATCATGGAGGACTTCCATGGTGAGGGACCGTTCACCCTGTTTATCCCCAACGACGAAGCCTTTGCCGCCTATCTCGACGGCGCCGGGATGAGCCAGGACGAGGCGTTCGCCGGGGCGGAGATGCTCCAATCGATCCTTGGTTATCACGTGGTCACGATGATGGAGGACTCCGAGATGGTCATGGGTATGAACGGTCAGACCATCACGACACTCAACGGGGCACCCCTCGAGGTGACCGTCGACGGCGAGACCGTCATGGTCGGAGATGCAACAATTCTTCGCTATGACATCGAGGCCTCGAACGGGGTCATCCACGTGATCGACACCGTGCTCACCCCGCCGGAGGGTTGATGTCAACCAGAATGTGGTTGTTGATCGGTGGGGTGGTCGTGGTGGCAGTGGTCGGGTTTCTCCTGTTCCGACCCGACACTCTTTTCACCGATGTCGAGACCGACGAGTCCCTTGATCAGGCGTTCGCGGCCACGACCACCACCGGGCCGGCAGGCTCGTCTTCCACGAGGGTTGAACCATCGGACACCACCGCGACCGCGCCGACCGAGCCTGTCCAGATCTCGACCGGCCAGTTTGTCGGGATCGACCACTCGGCAACCGGCACGGCCAATGTGTACGAACAGGACGGCAGATACGTGCTTCGCTTCGAGGACGACACCGACATTCAGAACGGTCCCGATCTCTACGTGTTGTTGCTCCCCTCGACCTCTTATCAGGGCGGTTCACCTACCGAGTACATCGACCTGGGGACTCTCAAGGGCACCGTCGGGAGCCAGAACTACGAGCTCCCCGCCGACTTCGACCCGGAGGTGCACCGAACGGTCCTGATTTGGTGCCTGCGGTTCGCGGTGCCGTTTGCGGCGGCGCCGTTGGGCTGAAGGAGGCGCCGCGGTCACTCGGTCTCGGCCGGCAGCCTCCCCGAGGCGATTGCGCTGGTGAACACCTCGTAATCACGCTGGTTCTGGTCGGCGTAGGTGAGGGCGAAGTCGGCCACCGCCCGGTCGAAGCGAGAAGCCTTGGCGTACCAGATGCCGAGATTGACCAGCGCGGAGAGCTCGACCAGCCATCGCCGGTAACCCGTGACGGCCGCCATGGCAGTGCGATGATGAGAGCCACTGGATCCTGACGATCTGGCGGCGGTTCCCACTCGCTGTGACTCGAACGTGGAACCGTCTTGCGCAGCTCTCTCCCGAGATTGGAGCGCTCACCCGGCGTCGAGTAGGTACTTGTCAGCATGGGCCCCAATCTATTGAAACGCCTGTTCAGAGGGCGATAAGCCCGGCGTTGGCTGGTTGTTCAACTACACCCCGTCGTGTCCCCGCAGGTGAGGCACACGTAGCAGCTGCCGTTTCTGATCGTCATGTGACCGCAGTTGGAGCAGACCGGGGCGTCGCCCATGTTCTCCTTGAGGGCCGCGTCGACCAGGGCGGCACTACCCGCCATCACAGTTCCATCTTCCTCCACCTGGATGACGGTGCTCCCCTCGACGCGCTCACTTCGGGAGCTGGCGTCGGTCCCCCCGCTGCGCAGGGGGAGATCCTGGTCGGGTGAGTCCACGAAGTCGGCGGCTCGCTGCACCACATCGACGTCGGCTTCGGCCACCGCATCGGTCAGGTCGAGTTGAACTCCAGCCTCGGCGGCTAGGCCTTTGGCGGGCCCGGCTAGCTCACCAACTTCACGGATGGGAGGCACCTGGGCCAGTTCGTCACGCTCCAGGTACTCGACACCCAAGGCCCGGAACACGTAATCCACGATCGAGTTGGCCATCTTGATGTTGGGATGGCCCTCGACCATGCCCCGCGGCTCGAAGGTCTGGAAGGTGAAGGTGTCGACGAACTCCTCCAACGGCACTCCGTACTGGAGACCCTTGGAGACGGCGATGGCGAAACAGGACAGGATCCCCTTCAGGGTCGCCCCCTCCTTGGCAAGGTCGATGAAGATCTCACCCAGGGTCCCATCCTCGTACTCACCGGTGCGCAGGAACACCTTGTGCCCGCCGATCCTCGCCTCCTGGTTGTACCCGTTGCGACGGGCCGGGAGGAGGAAACGGGGTGGCTTCATACCCTGTCGGTAGGCCTGGGTCGGGGAGATCCCCGGTGGCAGGTTGCCCCAGTGGATCGCCTTTTCGGCTTCGACGGCGGCGGTGATCCCCGGCGCCTCATCCTCGTGTTCGTCGCCCTCGTCAGAGACCGAGTTGAGCGGCTGGGCCGCCTTGGAGCCGTCCCGGTAGATGGCCATGGCCTTCAAACCCAGCTCCCAGGACATCCGGTAAGCCTCTTCGATGTCCTCGACCGTGATCTCGTTGGGCATGTTGATGGTCTTCGAGATCGCACCGGAGATGAACGGCTGTGCCGCCGCCATCATCTTGATGTGCCCGTTGTGGTGGATGAATCGGGTTCCGTACTTGCCGTTCTTGTTGGCGGTGTCGAATACGGGGAGGTGTTCTTCCTTGATTTGAGGTGCACCCTCGATGGTCTGGAGGCCACAGATGTGGTCGTTGGCCTCGTTGATCTCGGACTGGGTGAAGCCGAGGGCGCGCAGCATGTTGAACTCCCAGCCGGTGTACTCGTCGACGCCGAACCCGAGCCGCTGCAGGGTGGCTTCCCCGAAGGTGAACACGTTGAACGCCTGCCTCAATTCGAATACGGAAGCCAGTGCGGCCTCTGCCTTGTCCAGGTCGTCGTCATCGAAGCCCTTGGCGGCCAGGGTCTCCCGGTTGATGTGGGGAGCTCCTTCGAGAGAGCCGGTGCCGACGATGTACTCGACCACATCCTTGATCTGATCGGCGTCGTATCCGAGGTGGGCCAGGGCCGGCGTCACTGACTGGTTGACGATCTTGAAATAGCCACCCCCAGCCAGTTTCTTGAACTTGACCAGTGAGAAGTCGGGCTCGATACCGGTGGTATCCGAGTCGAGGAGGAGCCCAATAGTTCCAGTCGGCGCGATGACACTGGACTGTGCGTTGCGATAGCCGTGTTGTTCGCCACGCTCGAGTGCCAGATCCCAGGAGCCGCGGGCGGCTTCGAGCATGTCAGGCGGGCACAGCGATGGATCGATTGTCATCACCTGCGTGGTGACACCTTCGTAGTCCTTCTCGCCATAGGCGGCCCGTCGGTGGTTGCGCATGACTCGGAGCATCGCCTCGCGGTTCTCGCCGAACTTGGGGAAGGGCCCGGTGACCTCGGCGATCTCGGCGGAGGTGGCGTAGGAGTAGCCGGTGAGGATGGCGGTCATCGCTCCAGCGATTGCCCGGCCCTCATCGGAGTCGTAGGCGATCCCCTGACGCATAAGCAGCGATCCGAGGTTGGCGTATCCCAGACCCAGGGTTCGGTAGTCATAGGAGCCCTGTGCGATGTCTTGTGACGGGAAGTGGGCCATGGCCACCGAGATCTCCAAGACGATCGTCCACAGCCGGATGGCGTGTTGGTAGGTCTCAATGTCGAAGACACCGGTCTCGTCGTCGTAGAACCGGACCAGATTGATCGAGGCCAGGTTGCAGGCGGTGTCGTCGAGGAAGAGATATTCGGCGCAGTTGCTGGTGAGAATCCCCGTCGTCAGGTATGAGTGGTTCATGGGTTCGGTCAGGTTATAGGTGGTTTCCCAACCGTCTTCGGCTCGGCCCTTGAGTCGAATCCAATGCCGGGTGGCGTACCTGGTGGTCTCGGTGAGTACCTGATGCAAGATGTCATCCTTGTTGACGAGTCCGAATCCGATGGAGTCGAAGAACCGATCGAGATCGGATCCCATGACTCGAAGATCGTTGATGTCTGAGCCGCCTCGATAGGTGCGGTGCTCGCCGTCCTTGGTGGTGTATTCGAAGGTGGCGGGCGCCTTGCGTTTGCTCGAGTAGATGGAACCGTGCACGCCGAATGTGTCGAGCAATTGCTGTACATCTCGCAGTAGGTCCTTGGACGCGCTTGCGACTCCGACGTACCTGGTGTCATCGCCGTACCTGACACATCCGTCGGCGTCATAGAGCCCGCGGAGAAAGGCAGCAACGATCGGCTTGGGGGCTTCGAAGATGGACCACGGAACCCTCTTCTCACCTGCTTTGGCCTGAGAGACACCCAGCGCCTGGAGGAACCGGCGGAATGCGTTTCTTCCAATGCGGAGTTGATAGGTGCCGTTGCCCATCTTGGTTGGCTTGGGGGCGAAGCCGCCGTTGATCTCGGCGAGGAGTTCCCGATGGAGCATCATCGCCGTCTGCTGCTCCTCAGTACTGCCGTAGACAGTCACTGCGATCTTGTCGGTCACGCTGCCATCGCCAACTAACCAGCCCAGATAGTGGGCGAAGTCCTCGGTCCACTTCTCGGGCAGGTTGACCGCGTACTTACGGCTCGAGGCGCGCTGCTGATAGGTGGCGACCTCTGTCGAAATCGGAATCGCCCAAGAGGCCATACCGAAATCGATCTCACGATCGAGGAGACGGATCTGATCGGTTTCGGTCAGCTCGTCGGCTCTCACCCATCCCCGATTGGAGGTCCACAGCCGGTGGTTGGGGGTGCATCTGAGCACACGGCCATCCGAGAACTCGATTCGGAGGATCTGATTGATCCCGGTCACCATCACCTGGGTCGGAGTCGTCAGGTCGATGGTTTCGCTCGGCTGGTCGGGGTTGGTGGCGTCGTGGGTGTAGACCTGGAATGACTCTCCTTCGGCTACCCGAGTAACCAGGGACTTGAACGGGATAAGGCCTTTGTCGGTGGCCACCCGCATCTCACCGGTGAAGCATGGGTTGGATGCGCGAATCCGTCCTCCAGCAGGGCTGGTGTGCCATTCGTTGATGGTGGTGTCGAACTGGAGCCCGGGGTCGGCGCAGGCCCAGGCTGCCTCGGCGATCCTGTTCCACAGGTCGCGTGCCTTCACCGTCTTGCGGACGCTGCCATCGGTGCGGTTGGTCAGATTCCAGTCGCCGTCGTCGAGGACGGTCTGGATGAAATCATTTGTGACCCGCACCGAGTTGTTGGAGTTCTGGCCTGAAACTGTGGCATAGGCGTCGCCGTTGAAGTCTGCAGGGAAGCCGCCGTGCTGGATCAGGACTCGCGCCTTGTCCTCCTCGACCTTCTTCCAGTCGATGAACTTCTCGATATCGGGATGATCCACGTCGAGGATCACCATCTTGGCGGCGCGACGGGTGGTGCCTCCGCTCTTGATCGCGCCTGCGGCCCGGTCACCGATCTTGAGAAAGGACATGACACCGGAGGACTTGCCGCCACCGGAGAGCCGCTCGTTCTCGCCGCGGATCTGGGAAAAGTTGGAGCCGGCGCCGGAGCCGAACTTGAAGATGCGGGCCTCACGGACCCAGAGGTCCATGATCCCGCCCGGGTTCACCAGGTCATCCTTCACGCTGAGTATGAAACAGTTGTGGACGACGACACCGTTCGCCACGTAGCTCTCGTCGCCCTCAACTTGGAAGTTGTAGACGGTGCCCGAGAACGGGATTCGCTCGATTTGCATGACTGGGGCCGCGATTCCATTCGGCCGCGCCGATTCGGCGTTGGGCATTGTGAAAACCGGTTCGTCCAGCATGACGTCGCCAACGGCAACCCATCTGTGTTGGCCATCTCGTAGGACCAGGACTGGGTGATTGTTGGTAGCAGTCACCGTTTGATTGCCGATTGTCAGCCTGAACAGGTCCTCGTCGATCTGTCGCTGCATGGTTTCCGCGACCTTGCGGAAGCGGCCCTCATGAGTGAGCACAAGGTCATCAGGTTCGATCTTCTCGATCGCCTTGAAACCCTCGTCCGTGATGATGCGTGTTCCGGCTGGGAAGCAGGCATGAGGGGAGGGACGGCTATAGGAGTCGGGGGAGGCCTTCATCTCCCCGTCGGCGCTGTCGACGTACCAGAAGCCCTGGGCGGGACCGGTCAGGCCATAGGCCCAGTTGAGACCGGTGTTGAACCACTGCGGGGAGTTGGGGGCGGCCATCTGGTTGGCGAGCATGTAGCGGAGCTCGTCCTCGAAGGCCACGGCGTCCTCGGTGGTGGCGAAGTAGCCCTCCTTCTCGCCCCAGTGACGCCAGGTGCCGGCGAGACGGTTGAACACCTGCTTGGCGGAGCGCTCCGGGCCCATGACCGGCTGGCCGGATTCGTCGCGGATCTGGTTCCCCTCGTCGTCGAATTGGGGGACGCCTGCCTTGCGGAAGTACTTCGAGACCATGATGTCGGCGGCCACCTGTGACCAGCCAGACGGAATCTCGGCATCGGCCATCTCGAAGACGATCGAGCCATCGGGGTTGGTGATTCGGGAGTCACGACGGGACCATTCGATCTTGTCGTAGGCGTCCTTGCCGGCCTCGGTGAAGCGACGATTGATCCGCAGGCCTTTGCTCATGAATAGTGCCTCCTCTGCACTGTTCGTCCTTCGTCATACTACGAGGACGAGGTCCATAAATCCTCTCCTACCACAAGATGTAGTGGTACGAGGGAAAGTGACCACGACATCTAGTATGGACTTCAATACTGTAATTACATCCGTGTCATGCGTCAAGCATTGTTTTCGAAGCCGATCGAGACGCTCCCAGAGCGAGAAAACCAGCACTGTGAGGGAAAGTGAACGCCTCGATAAGCATTCAGGGGAAGTGATAGGCACCCTAGAACCGCGGGTGTTCCGGTAGCCAGTTATGCAGGTGAAGAGATTTCGCGAGATCGTTTTCTCAGAGAACCCTCACCTTTCGCCGCCCTCGCTCCGGCCAGAATCACCGGGATGCCCACAGTCCTCGTTGTCGACGACGACCGCTCGATCCGTGAGGCCCTCGATCGTGGGCTCCGACTCGAAGGTTTCGACGTGCTGGCCGTGGGCACCGGTGAAGAGGCAATCGAGCTCGCGGACAGCGACCGTCCTCACCTGGTGGTGCTCGATGTTGGCTTGCCCGGCATCGACGGGGTCGAGGTCGTGCGCCGGATCCGAGCCGCGGGTGACGACGTCCCGATCTGCATACTGTCGGCTCGGGTCGAGGTGGGGGATCGGGTGGCCGGTCTGGAAGCGGGTGCCGACGACTATCTCGTCAAGCCGTTCGTGTTGGCCGAGTTGGTCGCGAGGCTCAACGCGTTGCTGCGGCGGAGACCGGAGGCCGACGCCCCGGTGCTCACGGCTGGCGAGCTGCGAGTCGATACGGCACGGCACCGGGTCCAGCGGGGCGGACGTGAGATCGAGCTGACCAAACGCGAGTTTCATCTCCTCGAGACGCTGATGCGCAACCAGGGCATCGTGCTCAGCCGGGCCCGCCTTCTCGAACTGGTGTGGGGATACGACTTCGAGGTGAACACCAACGTGGTCGACGTCTTCGTCGGGTACCTGAGACGCAAGCTGGAAGACGACGAAGGCTCTCGTCTGATTCACACCGTCCGCGGAATCGGCTTCGTGCTCCGTCCATGAGCCTCCGCGTGCGTGTCGCCCTGTTCACGGCCCTCGGCACCTCGGTGCTGATGGTTGTCGGTGCTTTGGCGGTGATTGGTGCCTTTCGTACCGATCAGATCGCATCGGTCGATGCCCTTCTGGCGTCGCAATACCAGGTCCTGGCCCAACCTGCCGCCACTGCGGCCCGTCTCAACCGGCCGCGGTTGGAGGAACTTGCGGCGGAGCGACTGGTGGCACCGGCCGTGGTCAGGGTGTGGCAAGGGGAACGACTGCTCCTCGAGTTGGGGGCGGAGGATTTGGGCGGATTACCCCCGGCTCGCCCTGGCTACAGCACATTGGACGGGCAGTCAGACCGCTACCGCGCTTTCAGCGACACCGTCGAGCCGGCCTTGGCGGTCGGCCGAGCTGTCGATGTGGAAGTGGCGATGTCCCTCGAACAGGTGGACGCCGTATACGAGCAACTGAGGACCCGGCTGCGGCGTGTGGTCGTGTTTGGGGTTGGGCTGTTCGGGCTCGCAGGCTGGCTGGCCGCGGCGGGCGCACTTGCCCCGCTCGCCAGACTCCGCAAAGCCACCGAGCATGTGACCGAAACCAATGACCTGAGAACCCACGTGGGGAGTGACCAGGGCCCCCGCGAGGTGAGAGAGCTTGCAGCCTCTTTCGAGGCGATGTTGGCGCGACTGCAACAAGCCGGCCTCCGGCGGGAGGAAGCGCTCGAAACCGCTCGCACCTTCGCCGCAGCCGCGGCCCATGAGCTGCGCACCCCGATCACCAGCATGGGAGCCAACCTCGAGGTGCTCTCTTCCCATCCAGAGGTCGGGGACCGGCAGGCTCTGGTCGAGGACCTCATCAGCGAACATCGGCGCTTGGTCGGCCTGCTCGAGGCGCTGCGTCTCCTCTCCCGTGGCGACTTGACCGGCCCCGAAGCCTTTGAGGACGTCGACCTCTCCGATCTGGTTGAGCAATCCGTGGCCAACGCTCGCCGGCGTTCTCCGACCGCCGCGATCACCATGGTCATGCCCGACACACCAATCATCGCCCGGGGGTGGCCGGAGGGCCTGCGGCTGATGATCGACAACCTTGTGGCGAATGCCATAACCCACGGCCAGAGTGCGGACGGACGGACCGAGATCAGGGTTGAGCTTGTCGACGAGGCTCCCGGAACTTCCTTGACGATTTCGGACCGCGGGCCCGGAATCCCTGCCGCGGAGCGTGAAGCGGTCATGGGCCGATTCGTGCGGGGCGACTCGGCGCAAGGAGCCGGGAGCGGGTTGGGACTGGCGTTGGCCGCCCAACAGGCTCGCATCCACGGCGGCTCGATCACCATTGACGATGCTCCCGGCGGAGGGGCAGCGATCACCTTCCGACTCCTCTAAACCTTCGTCGGTCCTCACGATCGCCACAGAGTTCTCACAGGATCGGTGCCGAGTATTTGCTGACGACAGGACCCGACCAGGAGGTAGACATGACAATCCGTCGCATCGCGATGGCACTGGGGCTGACCACCATATTGGTTCTCAGCGCCACACCGGCGATGGCCGCAACCCCCGATCCAGAACGACGCGAGCAGCGACTTGATATGGCATGCGCCCGGGTGCCGAATCTGACCACCCGTGTCGAGAACGTGCTCGCCCGGATAAACGGCGACGCTGAGACCCGGGGATCGATCGCATGGCTCGAGACCAAGGCTGAGCAGGCCCGTGAGAACGGACGCGAGCAGTTGGCCGAGTTCATCGAGAACCGGATCGCGGTCCGTACCGAGCGAATCGACGTCCTCGAGATCCGTCTCGACAATCTGGCCGAAGCAGCAGTTTTCTGCCAGTCGAGAGCATGAAGAAGGGGTTGGCGGTTATCTCGATCGTGATGTTGCTTGCTGCCTGTGATTCGGCAGGCGGAGTGACAACCACCTCAATCGCACCCGTCGAGAGTTCGATCGCGACTGCCACGTCGACCACCCCTCCGGAGCTCCCAGAGGTGACTGAGACCACAACCGTGACATCGACCACGATCGAGCTCGGCCTCGGCGATGAGGCTGCGGTGACTGAGCTGGAAACCGTGCTCTACGAGATCGAGCATCTGATCAACGACACCGAGGCCCTGCTCGAGGAGCCGTTGCCCTTGAACAGCTAGGGCACGCTGGTCACCTGGAAGAGGTTCCATGTGACTGGGGCTCCCCTGAGCTGGGGTCCCTGATCGGCGAACACGATTCCCGACCCCAAGACGAGATCCTTGACGGTGGTCGAGACTAAGACTGCGCCCGGCCCGGCCTCGGCCCATGATCCGATTTGCCAGGTGCACCGCCAGACCACCGATCTGGTCACTCGCCAGCTCCACCTAGTTTGTGCGGCCATCGGAGATGACCCCTCTAGACCCCGGCCTGATCCCACCAGTAGCGGATCATGAGTGCTGCCTCGGGACCGGCATCGTCCTGCCAGTAGTGGCCTGCGTGACGGAGGATGTACGTTCGCCGGTTGGTCAGCACACTCTCCCATCGGCGTTTCTCCGCCGAACGGAACGCCGGGTCCTGGTCGGCCCAGAACAACAGTGAGGGTTTGTCCGCAACCTCGCCCAATCGTTTTTCGATCGACGCCAGCCAGTCGGCGGAGCCGATCACCTCCCGGGCCAAGACCCGCATCGGAAGCCGGGACGGCTGCGTGGGGAAGGGCCCCCGCCACATCCTCATCTCCCGACCGGTCGGGTTGCGCCGGCGCATGGCCCGTCTCACGATCAGGTTGACGAAGACATTGGCCCGGTCGACCAGGAACTCACCGGTCTTGCCCTCACCCAGGGCTGCGGAGAAGCGCTCGGCGGCGGCATCGGTGCGAGGCCAGGCCCAGGTGTTGCCGAGGATGATCGCCCGCACCCGGTCTTTGCGCTCCAGAGCCATGGCAAGGCCGATCGGCCCACCCCAGTCCTGGAGCACGGGTGTGAAGCCGTCGAGGCCCAAGGCGTCGACAAACCCGCCAACGGTGGCGGCATGTTCGGCGGGTGTGTGCCCGTAGCCCGCAGAGGCGGTGGACAGCCCGAACCCCGGGTAGTCCAGGGCTATGCAACGGAATCGGTCCGATAGATAGGGGACCATCCGACGGTAGAGGAAAGACCAGGTCGGGTTGCCGTGCAGCATGAGCAACACCGGGCCCTGGCCCTCGTCGAGATAATGGATCTGTGCCCCGTCGACCTCCTGCCAATGGCTCTCAAACTTGTAGAGGTCCGCGAGAAACCAGTCGGGTCGTTCCACATCCAGGAACCTACTCGTCGGCGCTTTGACCGGTCAGATTGTGACGGGGGATCAGGTGCCGTGGTCGGCCCGACCCATCGAGCCGACCATGACCGCAAGGCCCAGAACCACCAGTGCGATCGGGCCTATCAATGTGAGGTCCGAGATCTGCAGCGTCCACACCCCGAGAGCCTCGAGGAGGAAGACCACTCCGATGACCAGGTAGATCACCCCTGCGAACAAAGTGCCTCTGTGAAGTCTCATCTCTCCACCTTGATGTTTCCGGCTGCCACGTCGAGTTCGAGTGTCAGCGTCACGGCGGCGGAATCGAATCCGTCGCTGGTGTAGCTCCGGCTCACGGAGATGCCGCTTTCGACCTCTCCCAGCAGATCGATCTCACCGGCGCCTGCGGAGGCGTCGATGGTCACCGGAAGGTCCGGTGGCAGGAAGACAATGAGGTCTCCGGCCCCAACTGTGGCTGCGACGTCCGCCGGCTCGGTCATGTTGAGGTCGCTCAGGTCGAGTCTCAACTCGCCGAGCCCCACGTTGTACTGGGGAGCCAGATTGGCCTCATTGGTGACCGCGACCGTCCGCTCGCCGATCCCTCCGTTGAAGGCGTCGGGAGGCGTTGCCGCCGCCGCCAGGACCGCGATTGTCACGAATACCCCTGCCACGACCAGGCCCGCATGCGGGCCGCTGAAAGCGCCGATGGTCAGGGCGAGGCCGATCGCAATCAAAACTGCAGGCAGGACGATCGCCGCCTCGAGCTCGATCACGTCGAGAACGTCGAGCAGCCATAGGCCGCCAACGATCATGAGCAGGGATCCGGTGACGACCGCCCCAAAGTGACGGCTCTTCGGGCTCAAGCCCGTTGGGGTATCGGATCTTTCGAGGGTTTCAGTTGTGCTCATGGCGACTCCCGAGATAAAACAATCCGGCACCGCCGGCGATGATGGCCACCGGCCACATCACCTTGTCGAACCATGGAAATAGGTTGTCGATCAGGAGCATCATCCCAATGCCAACGAGAACGACTCCGATCACCATCGGCCCCTGTGCCCCAGATACCGCGTCTCGGGTCCCGACAGCCTCGTCCGGGCCGGCTTCGGGGATGATCAGCCAACAGACCAGGTAGATCAGGATGCCGGCGCCACCCGCGAGGGTGACGAGCACGAATCCCAACCTGAACCACAGCGGATCCATGTTGAAGTATCGGCCCAAACCGCCGCAGATACCGGCGATCACCCGGTCTTCTCTGCTCCGGCGAAGCCGGGTCGGGGGTGGGCCGTTGTCGAGGGCCTGTGGCCCTGTTTCAAGCTGCGTCATCAGCAACCTCCTTCACCCGAACTGTGCCGCACCCTCACTTGGCGCGACAAGGGCAAAAAGTCCCTGTTGGCACGGATTCGCACGTCTTTTCGGGTCTTGAGCCTCTAGCCCAATGCCCTGTCCTGCTCATCCAATGGAATCGGCACTCCGAGGAGGTGGCAATGAGTTTCTCAGGTCACGGCGGATCGGGTGGGTTGGACGTGGCCGACGGGTTTGTCCCGTCATCTGAGGCAAAAGGCGCCACGGGTTTCGGTCGGTTGTTCTTTTACCTGGTCCTGCTGATTTGGGTCGGGTTTGGCCTCGCGATGTGGGTGGCCCCGGACGTACTCATCGATGTTTGGGAATGGGCCGGGAGCTTGTCGATGGTCCTCACGGTGATCGTATGGGTCTTTGGGCTTCCCTGGATGCTTGGGCTGGCTGTTTGGCAGTCGGTAATGCCTGAGCTGCTCCGAGTCGCTCTGGTGGCGGGTCTGGCACTGGTCAGCGTGTGGACCGTCCAACCCAAGCGGACAGCCTGAACGGGGTTCCGTCTAACGGGCCTCGTATCCCAGAGGGTCGGTCACGAGCTCTGTGGAAATCGTGAGTCGGGGGAGGAAGAAATGGACCAGGGGCCCGATGAGCACGGCGAAGATGACGGTCCCCCAACCGAAGGTCCCACCCAAGGCCCACCCGAGCGCCAGGACCGTGACCTCGATGAGGGTTCTGGTCAGCCGAATCGAATGTCCGCGTTTGGCGATCCCGGTCATCAGGCCATCTCGGGGACCTGGCCCGAAGTTGGCTCCGATGTAGAGGCCTGATGCCAAACCGATCAAGAGGACGCCACCGAGGAGCATCCCCCAGGCGATGAGGGTGGTGCCCGGCTCGGGAATGACCGCCGCGGCCGCGTCGATCATCAGACCGATGATGATCACGTTGGCCACGGTCCCGATCCCGATGCGCTCCTGGAGGGGAATCCAGAGCAGCAATACGACCGCGGACACGATGATCGACCAGATGCCGACGGTGAGGCCGAAGCGGACGGCGAGACCCTGGTGCAGCACGTCCCATGGCGGGACGCCCAGGCCCGAGTCGAGCATGAGGCCGATGCCGACCCCAAACAAAACCAGGCCGATCCCGAGTTGCACCAGACGTCGGGTCACGGTGTTTCTCTTGTCGCGAGGAGATCGCGGGATAGAGGTCATGCTGTGATTGTGCTGCAAGACCCCTCCCCCCCTCCAAATTGGGACGTACAGGGGTCACATCCGGCCCTGTAGATCCCAATTACGACAAGGGATACGGGAGGCATTGACCCGGCTGGCCAGTCTGGCTGAATATCCTCGCGGACATGGAGGGGCAGACCGTCCAGTTGGTTGTCACCTGCCTGGTCGACGCCCTCGCTCCCCAAGTGGGTCGGGCCACGGTCACGGTCCTGGAGAAGGCGGGTTGTCAGGTCGAGTTTCCGGCAGGCCAGACCTGTTGTGGCCAACCGGCGTTCAACGTGGGGATGCTCACCGAGGCCCGGCGCTTGGCCGGGCATGCTCTCGATCTCCTCGATGTCACCCAGGGCCCGATCGTCATCCCCTCGGGATCCTGCGCCGACATGATGGCCCACCACTACCAGGATCTCTTTGCGGGAACCGACCGGGAGCAGCAAGCCGGTAGGGTCGGTTCCCGGGTGAGGGAGCTGAGCCAGTTCCTGGTGGACGACCTCGAGACCGACCTCAAGGCGTCCTGCGAGGGATGCCTGGTTGCCTACCACCATTCGTGTCACGGGCTGCGTGGTCTCGGGCTCGGCCACCAGGCCGAGGAGCTTCTCTCGGAAGTCGAGAGGGCCGAACTCGAGGGAGCCAAGGAGTGTTGCGGCTTCGGAGGGGTGTTCGCGGTCGAGATGGCTCCGCTGTCGGCTGCGATCATGAACGAGAAGCTGGACCGGATCGAGGCTTCAGGCGCCAATGTCCTGGTTGGGGGGGATGTCTCATGTTTGATCCACCTCGAGGGGGGCCTCCGGCGCCGGCACTCGAAGATCGTGGTGAAACACCTGGCCGAGGTCCTGGCCGGGGGCGAGTCATGACTACTCAACCGGTGACCTTCCTCGGACGAGCCGAAGCCCTGATCGGGACTCATGAGGCGCAGTCGGTCGGCCAGGGTTTGCGTCATCTGACCGAGAGGCGGGAGACCGCGGTCGCCGGGTTCCCGCTCATGGGCCCGTTACGGGATCGGGCGCGTGTGATCCGACTCCACGCTCTGGCCAACCTCGACCGTCTGCTGTCCCACTTCGCCGATCAGGTCATCGAGCAGGGAGGCGAAGTCCATTTCGCCGGCGATGCCGACGAGGCCAACGAGATCGTCGCCCGCATCCTGGAGAAGAACGGGTCGCGTTTGGTGGTGAAGTCCAAGTCGATGGTTTCCGAGGAGATCGAGCTCAACCCCTATCTGGAAGACCGGGGAATCGAGGTGGTGGAAACCGACCTCGGAGAGTTCATCGTCCAACTCGCCGGCGATACCCCGAGTCACATCGTGGCTCCGGTGCTTCACCTCGACCGGCATGACATCGGGAAGTTGTTCGCCCAGAAACTCGGTGTGGAAGAGACTTTCGATCCCACCGAGCTCAATCAGATTGCGCGGGATCACCTGCGGGAGATCTTCCTCAAGGCCGACGCCGGGATCTCCGGGGTCAACATCGCGGTTGCCGAATCCGGGTCCCTCGTTACGGTGACCAATGAGGGAAACGGGCGGTTGGTAACCACCGCGCCGCGAGTGCACATTGCCTTGCTCGGGATGGAGCGCCTCGTCTCCCGATGGGAGGATGCCTCGGTGATCCTCGAGGTGCTGGCCCGTTCGGCAACAGGGCAGCGACTCTCCTCGTACACCAACGTGGTCACCGGGCCTCGGCGCCCAGGTGACGACGACGGCCCGGAGCAACTCCATGTGGTGGTGATCGACAACGGGCGCTCCCAGATCCTCGGCAGCGACACGGCAGAGATCCTGGCTTGCATCAGGTGCGGAGCCTGCCTCAACGTGTGTCCCGTCTTTCGCACGGTCGGCGGCCATGCCTACGGCACGGTCTACTCCGGCCCGGTCGGGTCCATCGTCACCCCCGGGCTCCTGGGAATGGAGCCGTGGTGGGAGCTGCCCTATGCCTCCACCCTGTGTGGTGCATGTGAGGAGGTGTGCCCGATCGGGATCCAGATCCCGGCGATGTTGCTGAAGCTGAGGGCAAGGTCCGCTGCCGAGGGCAGGCTTCCGGGTTGGCTGGAGCGTGGAATGCGTCGCTACACAAACACTGGCTACACGCCGCGCAAATGGGAGAGAGCCAAGCGGTTGGCGCACACCCTCACCGGGCCGCTCTCACGTGGCGGCTGGATCCGGCGCCTCCCGGGTCGGGGCGGGGGCTGGACCACCTATCGTGACGTTCCACGCCCGGCCCGGGAGTCATTCGCTGCCTGGTGGAGGTCCAATCGTGGAACGTGACGAGTTCTTGAAAAGGGTCTCCGCTGCCGCCATGGTGGGGACCCTCCCCCGGCCGCCTGAGGTCCCCGAGAGCTTGCCCGACCTCGACCCGGTTGATCTGGTCGGGCTGTTCCGCGCCAGGGCCCAGGAGGTGGCGACAGTGGTTCATGGGCCCGTGGGCAGACACGGTGTCCCCCGGGCGGTGTCAGGAATCGCTGCCGGACACGCAAGCCAGACGTATATGGCCTGGGACGAGCTCCCGACACCGGGGGTGACCAGCGCTTTGACGGGGGCCGGATTGGACAGGGTGGAGCATCGGGTTCCGGAAGGCGGTCGCATCCCCCATCAAACCGGGTATCGGACACTCGATCTCGGGGTGACGGGGGCGGATGCCGGTCTCGCCGAATCAGGGAGCCTGGTTCTCCTCCACGGCGAAGGTCGGCCTCGAATGGCGAGCCTGATCCCGGAGGTACATGTTGCGATTCTCGACGTCGATTCGATCGAACGGACCCTGGTTCACTGGGCCCGACGCCACCCGGCCACCGTGTTCGAGTCTGCCAACATGGTCATAGTGACCGGCCCCAGCCGGACCGCGGACATCGAGCAGCAGTTGAAGCTCGGGGTCCACGGTCCTCGTCATCTACATGTTGTGCTCTTCCGATGAGCTTGCAGCCACCACCCAAGGCCCCGGCAGCGCCTACCCGCGTGGCGGCCCGATTGGTGGGCCTGATCCTTCTCATGGCCGTGGCCGGGACGGTGATCTGGGCGGTGGTGACCAACCAGCGGATCGATCTGATTGAGGTCACCGCGATCGAGGAACTGGACCGGACCGTGGTGGACACCAGTTACGGCACTGCCCTCAGTGTCGTTCAGCAAGGGGAGGGGGCGACTCAGGTGATCCTGCTCCACGATGCTGATGTGGCCGGTGGGATCCTCTGGGACGCGGTCGTGGCTGATCTCGGCGCGGATGTCACGGCAGTTCGCATCGACCTGCCCGGATTCGGCCTTAGCGACCGGGTGCCGGAGGAGGGGAGCCAGCACACGGTGGCGGTCATGGCGGAGATGGTCGCTGAGTTGGCCGAGGCCCGATTCGACGGGCCGGTCGTCTTTGCCGGTGTCGGTCTGGGTGGCGAGGTGGCCGCCGAGATCGGGGTGACCTACCCCGATCTGGTTGTAGGGCTGGTGCTGGTCGATGTGGATTTCAACGAGTCTGGTGATTGGGTCGAGTTCATGGAGAAACTCCCGTTCTTCGGCCCCCCCGTCACCTTCTCGTTTGAGGGTGCCGGCCGATTCTCTGCCGGCCGCTGGGCGCCCAACTGTGGGGACGGCGGCTGGTGCCCGACGCCGGACCAGGTGTCAGCGAGAGACCGGGCGGAAACCGTGCAGAACACCACGGAATCGATACGTTCCTACCGAAAGACCCCGGCTGCGTCGGTGGTCCCGTCCAAACTTAACGAGATCACGGCGCCCACCTATTTCATCTGGAGTGAGGAAGGCGACGTCCCTCAGGAGTCAGTGGACCTCGTCGTTGAAGCACTTCCCGATATGGAGGTGAAGGCGGTCCCGGTGTGGAAGGCCCATCTCGAAGCGCCGGACGTGGTCGCCAACGCCATCCTCACCGTCGGCTCCTGATCGGGTCCCAGGCGTCAACGACCGGGCTCAGGGGATGAGGATCACCTTGCCGGTGGTGGCCCGACCCTCCAGTGCGCGGTGGGCATCCGCGGCCTCGGCGAGTTGGTATTCGGCCCCGATCCGGACATGGAGCCGGTGATCACCGATCCACTGGAACAGTTCGGCAGCGCGCCGTAGCAACTCCGATCGGTCCCCCAGATAGTGGCGCATCGTGGGTCGGGTGAGATAGATCGAGCCTTTGGAGGCGAGGATCAGCGGTGAGATCTCGGGTGGTGGCCCGGAGGCGTTACCGAAAGTGACCATCATCCCCCGGGGACGGATCAGGTCCAGGCCCTGCTCAAAGGTCGCGGCACCGACTCCGTCATAGACCACGTCGATGGCATTGGCGCCGGCGATGGCCTCAACCGCGGATTTGAATTCATTGTCGGTGTAGACGATGACATGGTCGGCGCCGGCGGCGCGACTGAGCTCGGCCTTCGCCTCACTTCCGACGGTCGTAAAGACTTCGGCCTGTCTGAGCTTGGCGATCTGGGTGAGCAGGAGCCCAACCCCGCCTGCCCCGGCGTGGATGAGGCATCTGTCCCCGGCGGAGAGGGGGAAGGTGTCGGAGGCGAGGAAATGGGCGGTCAGACCCTGGAGAAGGACCGCGGCAGCGGTCTTCGAATCGATGTCCTCGGGCAAGGGCACCGCCCGAGAGGCCGGAAGAGCGATGCGCTCCGCATACGAGCCCATCACGTCGGTCCACCCGACCCGGTCGCCCACCTCTATTCCATCGACATCCGGGCCTAACTCGAGGACGGTTCCCGCACCCTCGAGTCCCGGGATGAATGGGGGTGTCATGTCGTACAAGCCCCGCCGGTGGTAGATGTCGATGAAGTTGACCCCGGCAGCCTCCACCGAGACGAGGAGTTCGTCGGGCCCTGGATTCGGGTCCGCAGCCTCGGCGAGCACCAGTTCTTCTGCTCCGCCCGACTTCGAGATGACGATCGCCCTCACTCTCTTTCCACCTTCCACCCTCGCGCCCTGAGCTCTTCGACAAGGAGGGCGTCGCCGAGATATGAGAGGTCGAGAGGTTGCTTGTCCATCCCCAGGCAACGCTCCACCGTGTCACGGATGGTTCGGGCCCAGGCCTTGCCCTTGGCCTCGGCCTCCATGCTGATCGTGGCATCGGCGTTCACGGTGAACACCCGGGCCGTGATTTGAGGGTTGGTCCGCGAGCCCCGCTCGCCGTAGACCAGGAGGACCGCCCCGGCTGGGAGATCCTGGATCCCACCTGTTGCAACGAACGGGCCGTCAAATGCCCATCCGGAGGACTTGCTGGAGTCGACCGACTCGACGATCTTGGCCCAGTTCTTGTGACGCTCGTCGCCGAGCAGCGGGACATCGACCGCAACGAGCACCGTGTCATCCATGGACCCGAGGGTACGCAATTCGGCGCGAACCCGTCTCCGGGCACCGCGACGCTTTACCCTTTGTCCATGGCAAGGCTCCGTCTTTTCGCCAACCTGCGGGAGATCGCCGGCTCCGCCAGAGTCGAGGTGGGGTCCGATACGGTGGGTGGGGTCATCGAGGAGGCCTCGGAGCGTTTCGGGCCTCATTTCCGACGCACTGTTGAAACCTCGCGGGTCTGGGTCAACGGGGAGACGGCAACCTACGACGACCCGGTAGCCGATGGCGACGAGGTTGTCATCCTCCCGCCGGTGTCCGGCGGCAGCCGTTCGATGACGACCCCCACGACACTCGACCTGATCGCCTTTCTCCCCGTCGCGGTGCTCGTGGTCGCGGTCGTTGCCAATCTCCAGGGCCAGGAGATTTGGGCCGCGACCCTGGTGGCTATCGCCGCGGCTTGGGCGCTCGATATCGGATCGGTTCTGTCCTCCCGAGGACGGATGTTTGCCCCGCTGGCCGTAGTCGTGACTTCTGCCGTCTCGGCCATGGCCGCCCACGTCATGGGCGGGACTGGCTATTCGTTTGCTCTGGTGGCGGCCGTCGTGGTGGCTCTTGGGTGGGCCGTTGCCTTCCCGGCCTACCGGGAGGTGGATGTCTTCAGCCCGATTCTCCTCGTTTCCCTCTTTGCCGGGCTCGGCACGGCATCATTGGTCATTGCCCGGTCTTCCAGCAGCCCCGATCCCCAGGCAGTGGATGTCTTCTTGGTGGCGGTCATCGCGGGGTCGGTGCTGGGCTCGGTCGCCGAGCGTATGCCCTCGTTGCCTCTCGTGGACCCCTTCTCGATGACGGCGATTGGTGCGGTGCTTGGAGCAGTGGGACCGGCCGTGCTATGGGACCTCGATGTCGTCGGCTATCTGCTCATTGGACTGGGGATTGCTGTCGCCCTGGTTGCGGGCCGGGGGGTTGCTTCGATGCTGCGCACCGGCCGAGTAGCTCTGACTGAGAGGCCTCCGGGCTGGCTCACCTCTCTGGACGGGGTGGCCCTGGCCGCCGCGATCTACTTCCCACTACTCGCAATCGTCCTCTGACCTCGCGGGTGGCCGGAGGGCGCGGCTTGATGACATCGACTAGAGCAAAGTGGCGGGCGGGGTTACGCTTCCTCCGCATGGCTGCCGCAAGGACGTCCCATCGCGTAGTTCTGCTTGTCATCATGACCGCCTTGGTGGCCTCCCTATTCCCGCTTGCCACCCTGGCGATCACCCGGGCTCAGGTCGACGAGGCATGTGCTGACTCGCGCGAACAGCTTGCCGAATATAGGGCCGCGCAGGAAGTGTTCGAGACGGCAGCCCTCGAGTACGAGGGGGTACTCAACGAGGTGGAGAAGGTAGAGCGCAAACAGGACCGGGTCGAAGGCTCGGTTGCCGTCCATGCCGAGGACGTCGACCGCATCCAGCAGCAGATCGAGGAACAAGCCGTTGAGCTCTACATGCGGGGCGGTCTCTCGAGCCCGGGAATCATCCTGGCGGCGTCATCGGTCGATCAGCTGATGACTACCTCGGAATTCCTGACTCAGGCCGCTACCGGGGGCCAGAGGTCCATCGACGAGTTGATCGCCGCCCGAAGCGAGCTCGACCGCTTCAGTGGCGACCTATCCGATACCCGTGACGAGCTCAAGGTGGTGGAGGCGGCCAAACTCGAAGCCAAGAACAACCAGGAGGCAGCGATGGTCGCCGAGCAGAACGCCTATGCCAAGCTGTCCGATCGCTGCAAGACGCTGACCTCGAAGTACGACACCCAACAGCGGGCCGCCGCTGCCGCCGCCCAGGCCCGGGCAAGTGGATCGGTCCAGGTGGGGTCGTTCATCTGTCCCTTCACTCCAGGTCGGACGTCATTCATCGACTCCTGGGGATTCCCCAGATCCGGAGGTCGGCGGCACAAAGGGACCGACCTGATGGCCGCTTATGGCGAGCCGGTGTATGCCGTTGCCTCAGGAGTGGTGCGCTTATCGAACAGTTCTCTCGGCGGCAAATCGATCTGGCTGTCGGGTGACAACGGGATCGGCTTCTACTACGCCCATCTCTCCGATTACAACGTCGGGTCGGGCTCCAGGGTGAGCCAGGGCCAGACCATCGGCTTCAACGGTAACAGCGGGAACGCGTCGGCAGGGGCCCCCCACGTCCACTTCGAGATCCATCCCGGGGGGAGCGGCGCTCCGGCGGTCAATCCCTATCCGACCGTTGCCGCGGCCTGCAGGTAACCTCTACGTGGTGAGCCGACAGCGCCGGATCGATACCGTTCTCGAGCCCGAGTTCCTGGTTGGCCTCGATGCTCTCGACCTCGACGAACTGAGGGCGCGGCGGAACACCGCCGAGGACGTCGAGAACCAGATCTCCTATTACCGGCGTCTCTTGCATGGGCGCATGGATCTGCTGAATTTCGAGCATCGGCGCCGCGCCGGCGAGGAGCAGCGGTCACTCCTCGACGCCCTTCCCGAGATCCTCGCATCCGGGATGGCGCTCGGTCCGGAGCCAAACCTGCGCTACCTCGACGTCATGCCCCCCCTGCCGACCACCACCGGACGGCGCCACATCGACAAGATCATGGATGACGGGATCCTGACCCAACTCCCCGAGTTGTCCGACGAAGAGGTGGACGAGTCCCTGGAACGGCTCCGGGAGGTGGAAGCTGAGTTGTCGATCCAGCGAAAGCAACTCCACGGTGTCATCGACGCTCTTCAGGACGAAATCGTTGCCCGCTATCGGAGCCAACAGGGCCAAGCGCAGGTCTCCGGATAGGCCTTGCTTGCCGCAAAGACCCGCTCGGGTCTGGTCGAAACGCTCCACGATGGCGCAGTTGCGGTGGTCTCGGCAGAAGGTGAATTGATCGGGTGGGCCGGTGATATCGACCGACCCTTCTTTCTTCGCTCAGCAGCCAAGCCGTTCCAGGCCGCGGTGGCCCAGGAAGCAGGCGCGCTGCTCCGCCCGGTCGAACTAGCGGTTGCCGCCGGGTCCCACGACGGACACCCGGTTCACCTTGCCCTGGTCGAGTCGATGCTCCACACCGTTGGTCTCGACGACTCGAACCTTCGTTGCCCTCCGAGTTGGCCGCTTTCCCGCGCTGCCGAGCGACGTCTGGCCCGTGACGGTCACCTCGAGCCTCGCCGGCTATGGCACACCTGCTCCGGCAAGCATGCCGCCTGGCTCCGGGCGGCCCAAGCCCAGGACTGGCCAATCGAGGGTTATCTGGCACCCGATCATCCGATTCAACGCCGGATTGTCGAACTGGTCAGCGATCTCGGGCAACACAGGGCCGACCCGGTGGGCATCGACGGTTGTGGCGCCCCGGTGTTGCGGACTACCACGCGGGTGATGGCTCTCCTCTTTGCGAGGCTCGCCCACCACCACCAGAGTCTGCGGCAGGTGTTCGTCTCGATGCACCGTTACCCGGCGTTGGTATCGGGATCAGAACACGGTGAGGCCGTCATCGCCTCGACGATGAATGCGGCCGCAAAGAGAGGCGCCGATGGGTGTATGGGCGTGGCCCTCGAGAACAGGCTCGGGATTGCTGTCAAGTCCTGGGACGGCTTGGAGACCGTCGCCGACGTGGGTGCCGCTGCGGCCCTCGTGGGGCTCGGTGAGCAGTCCCGCCATATCGCCGAGCAGATCGCTGCGATCGGGCGGCCGAAGGTCATGGGTGGCGATGTTCAGGTCGGTGAGTTGGAGCCCAGAGTCGAGATGCGATGGTCGTGACCGCATGACGAGTCGCGAAAATTCTGGTTAGAAACTTGTGAACACGCCCATGTTGACAAGGCCTGTGGATAACCCCGATTGCTGTTGGTAACCCGCTTCCCAGCCCGCGATTCTCATCGTATGGCGTTGTTCGTCGTTGGTTGACGATCTCTGGGTTCGTGCCGGGGGTTGTTGATCCGATGACTCGAACTCCGTAGATTCGGGTTTGCGAACGCCCGAGAGGCAGTTCGGAGAACCGTCCGTTCGGGGAAGTGCGGAGGAGGCTCCGAGAGGTCACTCGGGCGTTCCTCTTGCGTAATCCGTAATCCGTTGGCTCTTACGGAAAACGGAAAACGGAAGACGGTCAGTTGTGGCAGAGCTGGCCGAACCGGTCGGCCTCGACACAGGCTTGACCGGGGACCACGGCCTTGTCCGGCCCCACGATCATGGTGGTGGTGGTAGTGGGGGGGAGGGTGGTGGTGGTGGAATCGGTGGCCGCCGGCAAGGCCGGCTTGGTGGTGCCCGGGGAGGCGGCGATGGTGGTGCCCGGGGAGGCGGCGACGGTCGTGGTGGGGGCTGGCGCCGTGGCGCCTTTCTTCATGAAGACGACCGTGACGTAGAGATAGCCGTCCTTGCTTCCGGTTCCGATCCCGACGTAGTTGTAGTCACCCAGGATGTTCTGCTTGTGCCCTGCGGAATTCATGAAGGCCTCGTGCAGACTGCTCGGGCTCTGGCCCTTGCCCACGTTTTCCCCCATCCTGTCCCATCCACTCCCACCGGCCGCCGCCAACTCAGCACTCGACGAGTGAAAGATGTCACCGGCCGCCATCATGGCGTCGGTGTGATTCCTGGCGTGTGACACGAGACCACCGTCGACCTGAAGCGGTCCGAGACCGGCGGCGGAACGTGAGGCGTTGATTTTGGCGAGAAACTCGGCTTCGGTGCCCGAGTCTCCGGCCGCGGCAAGGCCGAGCCCGATTGTTGCCAGTGCAGCAACGAGCAAAAGTGACAGCCAACGCCTTGTCCCCGTCATCTACGGGGTTATCGGCCTCTCCCTCAGTGGGCTTTAACCACCGGGGGCGGCCGGGGACTTCAGCCTCCGTTGGTCACATCTGGGTAATCGAATACGCCGACTTCGCGCTGTCCGTTGACTGTTCTCTCCAGGCAGGTTCCCTCCCATCCAGGCGGCAGATCGACCGAGGCCAGCAACTCACACGATGTGGCATAGGCGTGGGCCCGACCGGAGCTACGGATCATGACGAGAACCTGGTTGCCATCGGTGGTCACGGCGAAGATCCGGTCGCCCGGTTGGGGAGCCATAACCTCTCGCAATGAGTCGGTTGGGATGTCCTCGGGCCCGATCTCGATGCCGCTGGATGTCAGCGGCGCCCACTCCGATGCGGAGCCTTGCTCGATCAGACCGCGGGGCGTGTCATCGGAGAACGATTGGAAGTCCGGAGGAGATACGAAGCGATCGAGCTCCTGTCCATCGGCGTCGAAGGCGATGACGAGAAACTCGTCGGGCCAATGATCCGGTCGGATCGAGGAGACACCACCGACAGGTGTCTGCCAACCCACGAAGGCCCCATCGATCTGATAGGCGACGACCGAGACATCCGGTGAGAGTCCTAACCATTCGCCAACAATCAAATCAGGCTGTCCGGTTGCCTGGCTGAGGCTGAAACCGGGTAGTCCCCCCTCATGGTCCATGTCCCCTCCGCTGCAGCAGCTGAGCGAGGTGCCAAGGACGTCTCCCGAGAAATTCCCGGCGATTATCTCAAACATCCGGTCCCAGATCGAAGGTGCATCAGCTGAGTAGACGTAGAAGGGCTCCCCGTCCAGATCACCGACATACACCGCTCGCCGGATTCGATCGTTCAGATCGTCAGCGGATGGTGTCCCTGGGGCGAACGAGAGGTCTGGCCCGAGTCCCGAGGTGTCGAATCTGGGGGCCGGGCCGGGCAGTCCGAGCCACACGTCGGGATCGTTTGAGATCGGTTCCACGTCGACGATGGCGACGGCCAGGTCGGCGATCTCGACGCTGAACACATCGTGAGTGTCGGCGGGGTCGATCGGATTCGGGTCATAAGGAATGACTAGGGCGAGCACACCCACGAAGAAGACAACAGACGTGAGGCTCCATTTCACTCGGCGCGCAAGCCGTCTCCGGCGTCCGCGGCGAATGATCTCGCCGGGACCACTTGAAGAAGCGTGAGGAACAACCGAAGCGGCTGCCTTCAGGCTGGATCGAACCTTCTCGTCCAATATCACGTCAGGTCCTCCCTCAATGTTGACAGGGCGCGGCTGAGGCGACTCTTGACTGTGCCTCGAGGAATGCCCAGAGCTTGTGCGGTATCGGCTTCCGACATGTCCAACAGGTAGCGAGCCACGACAACGTCACGTTGGCGGCCAGGAAGCCCCCGCACGGCCTCCACCACCTTGAGGTCTGCCACGTCGGGGATCTGGAAGACCCCGATCGGCTCGCCAGATCGAAACTGGAGTTTGCGGCGACGGAGCCGGGACCGGGCCCAATTCATGGCCACTCGGAACACCCATCCTTCGGGGTTCGCCATCACTGACACTTTTCGCCACCGTTCGTAAGCCCTCACCATCGCCTCATCTACGGCCTCTCGGCCAAGGTCGGAGTCATTGATGCTGATCGCCACGGCGCGGTAGATCTGATGCCAGCTTGCTCGGTAAAAGCCCTCAAACGAAGGGAGGAAGGCAGGCTCACTCAAAGAGATGTGCTCCTCGATCATCGAGCCATAGACGCATTGGTAGCTAATGAGGTTCCATCGACGTCAATGCTGCAATCGGCGGGAATGGCTCCCCAGGATGGGTGCCCTGGACCTTCAAATCCCGAACATCACCTCACGAAGACTGATAACACTCGAGGCGAGGGTTTCGGGGTCGAGTTTCATGGACCCCAACCGCAGTCCCGTCATTCCCTCACCGCGGTTGGTCATCACCAGGAGCGCATCCTCCTCGTGGATCAGGATCCCGAGCCCGAGACAGCCACCCCCCGCATCCTGAACCCCAACCAGAACATGGTGGAGGCGCCCCAGGTTCAGACCCATCGGGAGTGTGGGCGCGAACACCGTCGGGCGGACCTTCCACCGCTCTCGAGGTGGTGCCAGTGCCGTGGCAAACAGGGCGGTCCTCCGCCGGGCCCGCTCATCGGGCGAGACCGGGTTGAGGTTGGGGTCGCTGGGGGCGACGGTCACGTCGAGCCCAAGGAAGCGGCGAAGCATCCCGACCACCGGCTCCATCTCTCCGCCTCTTTGCAAGGCAACGACCTTGTCGGGCCGGCAGAGCTCGGCCTTGTGATACTTGAGAGTCTCCCCGGCGACGCCCGATACGACGGCCGTGGTATCGATGATCACCAGGTCGGCAAGACGCCTGGCAGCGTCGACCATGGCAGCGGTTGCCACCACCTGTTGCAGCACGAGACGCGCCGGCGTGATCGTGCCCACGAAATGCAACTGGTCGGGGTGGGCTATGTCGTCGATGTCGGCCGGGGTTCGAATGATCTTGAGGCCGACGCATGCCGGGGGACCGACGGTGGAGTTGCCGACATCCGCATCGACCAAGGCGACGGTCCTCCCGGCGGCCACGGCAAGCCGGGCAGCCTGCAGGGCAAGGGTGGTCTTCCCGGTGTCGACCCCGCCCACCAGCATCGCCACCTTGGCCCTCGAGACTTCTCGCGCCAGTGTTTCGATGCTCGGCTCGACCATGAGGCAATATAGGTCGGCGCCCGGAACTTCCCGGCCCCGGGCAGGGTCGGCCGATCCTTGGGTTAGCGTCAGTGGGGATGTCCTTGCCGATCAGCTTTCTCTCCGATTTCGGGCACAGCGACGAGTTCGTTGGCGTGGTCCACGGGGTCCTCGCCAAACTCGCCCCTGAGTCCCGCGTGATCGACATCACCCACAGCACCCCGCGTGGTGACATCCGGGCCGGCGCCCTCCACCTGACACGGGCCATCCAGTACCTACCCGAAGGGGTCGCCCTGGTCGTGGTGGACCCTGAAGTCGGTTCTGCCAGAAAGGCGCTGGCCGTCGCCACCGGTTGGGGATTCTTCGTCGGGCCCGACAACGGGGTGCTCTCTCCGGCTGTCGCAATGGTCGGCGGGGCGACCGAGATGGTGTCCATCGAGAACCCCGAGGCCATGATCCCCTCACCGGGCGAGACCTTCCACGGCCGTGACATCTTCGCTCCGGCGGCGGCACTTCTTGCCACCGGTGAGGCCGTCCTCGCCGATCTCGGGCCTCAGGTCACGCCGGGCGAGGTGAGGCCGTTGCTGCTGCCACTCCCCAAAGTGGAGGGCTCCGTTGTCTCTGGCGAGGCCTGGTGGGTGGACCACTTCGGAAACGTGCAAACCAACATCGGGCCTGACGAGTTGGCCTCGGTCGGCATCCTTCCCGGGACCGTGGTCACCCTCACGATCGGGTCCACAGTCCACTCGATCCCCTGGGTAGGCACCTACTCCGATGTGGGGAAGGGCGAGCCGATGATCCACGTCGACTCGGCGGGCCTGATCGCGGTGGCGGTTCGTGAAGGTCGCGCCGACGATCTGCTCCGCCTCGGCAACGGGGTAGTGGTCACGTTGGCGGGAACAGGATCTCCCCTAGTTGAATGACCCCGACGACTGCGATCAAGACGAGCAGGATGACGATGACGATGGCGGTGGCCGGTCGCACGAATCGGCGAATCTACCGTTTTGTGAGGGTTTCATTGCACCGCATGAGAGGAAGACCTCTCAGAAAGATGTCGGGGCCCCCATAAATGGGGGCCCCGACTACATGAAGAAGGGCTCCGTTACCGTGGGGCGGGCTGGGAGGCTATCCGTTCACACCTGGGACGAACGTGCCCTAGGCATGAGGGGAACGGGTGACCCTCCTTCCTGCATGCGTCCTCATTATCGACCACGGAGAGTGATATCTTGAGCCCCTTAGTGGTTGAGTTTCTCACCCGACCGGGGTGCCATCTCTGCGATCAGGCCCGGCCCTTGGTGATCTCGGCCGTCGAGTCAGTGGGTGCCACCCTCGACGAGGTCGATATCGATCCCAGCCCGGAATTGACCCGTGACTACGGGCTGCGGATCCCGGTGGTGCTCGGTCCCAACGATCAGGTCCTGGCCGAGGGCATCATCAAGCCACGTCGGTTGAGTCGTGAACTACGGCGTTTGCGGAAAGCGAATAACGGATAACGGATCACGGATCACGGCCTCAACCGGCCACCGTGGTGGTCGTGACCGCCCCCTCCTCGGGCGGTGTAGCCCCTTCCTCCCCTTGAGCTCCGGGCTCCTCGGCGACACCACAATCGACCAGCGCCTCATCGGGGTCCTCCCCACCGAACCGCACTCTCTCGAAGGCGACGACCGCCGTGAGTTGCTCTTCGCTGAGCGAGGCGTGGGCCGGCATTTGCCCACCACCCCCCACCGGTTTGTCGGTGTCTCCATAAGTGGCCCGACCGGCATTCTGGAAGCCCTGGGTCCCGAGCCGAACCCACTCCATGTGATCGACACAGGCCCCGAATGTGGTGAGGACACCGGCCAGGGAGGGGCCGACGCCGCCACCACCCTCCGCACCGTGACAGCCGGCACAGGTGGCGCCTTCCCCGTGATAGATCCTGTCTCCGAGCGCCACGTAATCGACGCCGTCCCCCCCCCCCCCCGACCCAGTGAACTCCGAGCCGTCACAGTTGACGATCTCGCCGGTGATCACATCGGCTTGCAGCTCGGTGGCCTCGCCACAAATCCCGGTCGCCGAACCTCCAAGAGCCAGCAACCCAAACACCGGGATGATCAACATCACCGCGACCAGCCATTTGGGTAACACGAAGTTGGTTCGCTCCCGGATCCCGGCGGTGGGCACCGTTATCACCTCAGGGAGATTGGCGGCCTCGGCTGCCGACACCTCTCCAGGAATCGGGGCCCGGGTGGTCAACCCGGTCGACGGCGCCAGGTTGTCCCCCTGCCTAGCGGGGGGACCGATTGGCGCTTCGCCGATCGAGGGGGGTGCGACCGCCGGAATCTCGATGGTGGCTGCAGGCGCCTCGCCGACCGAGGGGGGTGCAGACTCGGCGACAGTCCCGCCCCCGGCCCATGCCGACAGCACTTCGTCGATGGTCATCCCGGTGGCCGAGGCTCGGGCCGCGGCCGAGCGGCGAACCAGGGCCTCCGGAACGCCCAGGGCGGCGGCAGCGGCCGCGGCGAGGTCACTCACGGGGTCGACCCCTCCTCACCTGGAGCTGTCGTGATCGACTCGGAGAGATACGTGGCCAGCTCGTCGAGATCGGCACTAGACAGGACCGCCCCTGGGTGCCCATTCGAACCGGTGATGATTGCTTTGCTCTCAGATGCGCTGAGCCGGGATCCGACGTCGGAGAGATCGGGGCCGAACCGACGCGTGCCGAGAACCTGGTTTGAGTCATTGAGGGTGACCGCCCCCAAACCGACGTCCGAAATGATGGGACGGACCATCTGGGAGTGACAGGACCCGCAGCCCACGTCTCGATAGATGTCCTGTCCTCGCAGGCCGGCCTGGCTGTAGCTGATCGCGCTGGTGCGGGCACCCGGGTTCTCGGTGGCAATCGAAGGGCCGACCAGCCCGACCAACAACACCGCCACGAAGAGGCCGACCACTCCCGCCAGAACCGTCAACGGTCGATCTGGTTGGCCGACCAGGACCGGTGGCTTCCCGGAAGCAGCAGGAGCCGCCACCGGCGTCGGGGCAACTGCCGCTCGAGGGATCTCGATCACAGCGGCCGGCGTTTCGCCGACCAAGGGGGGTGCGATTCTCCCCTGCTCTGCGGGGGGACCGATCGGCGCTTCGCCGACCGAAGGGGGTGCGGAGCCGGCCACGGAACCGCCTCCAGCCCATTCGGCGAGGACTTCGTCCACCGTCATGCCGGTGGCGGTGGCCCGGGCTTCCGCCGACCGCTTGACCAGAGCCTCAGGGGTGCCCAGGGCCGCGGCCGCGGCCGCCAGCAGGTCACTCATCAGCGCCCTCGTAGACCAGAACCTCCTGGGGCACCGCCCTACCCGAGGTGACGGTGCCGATCACCGCCGAGGCATAGGCCAACTGGCCGAGGAACGCGATGATCGAGAAGACGAAGGCGATCAGCATCAGGGGCTCGGCGGCGGAAGCTCCGGCCGCCCAACCGTTTCCCGCGTCCACGTAGGCGGCGCTGTTGGAGCCGCCCAGCCAGGAATACCCGCTGAGGATGCCGGCGGCAGCCATGGTCACCAAAACCCCACCGACGCCGACCACGGTCAGTCGGCGGAACGAGCGGGCCCGGTCGGTCGACTGCATGGCGCGCCCTGTGATCCGAGGGAGGGCTTCGAGGCTGACACCGGCGACCAGCAACGGGCCGACCCCGAGCAGGCAGGCGTACTCGATGGCCTCCCAGAATGAGGTCAGGGCCGTCACCGAGCCGATCGACCGGAATGAGGCGAGACTCGCGATCACCGCCACCACCACACCAAAGAATGTGCCCACCACTCCGGAAGAGACCCCCGGTCGGTCCGTCACCCGATCCCAATGACCCTGAAGCGTGAGCGAGACGTTCGAGGCATTGGCCAGGGCACCGATGGGGAAGGCGAGACCGAGAGCAGCCGCGACCGCATCCACCCACCCGGGGCCGGGGCCGAAAACAAGCTGGGCGACACCCCACCACACAGCGGCGAAGCCGAGTGACCAGAACCCGACCCCGGCGAGTTGGCGTGAGGCGAGCGGCACGTCGAGCTCTTTGACCAGGGTGTAATAGAAGAGACCGGTCCCGACAGTGAACAGCCACATCGTCACGAATCCCGCCGTGAAGAAGAGACCGGAGTAAGCCTGCGTGAGAGAGCTCTCGAACGGGAGAGTCCCGATGAGGTTGGCGGCAAAGAGGAGGGGGAGCCACACCACGCCGCCCATCACGAACCAGAGGGTGACGTAGGTCCGTGTCTCCTGACGACGGGCGATCGTTGCCAAGGTGTTGAGGGCCGGCAATGTCAGGCCCAGCAAGAGTGGGACATCGAGCCACCAGGGAAGGCCGAAGGGCTCCTGGCCATCACCGTAACCGAAGGCGAGAGCACCCAGGCCGGCAACGACCACGGTGATCAGGAGCCAAAGCCCGCCCCGCGCCATGGCCACGCTCCGCAACGGGGCGCCTGTCAGGCGGGGAAGGACGTAGTAGACCCCCCCGAGCAGTGAGATCACCAGGAAGCCGATCATCAGTGTGAGGTTGGCCATTGGCTCCAACCGCCCCATGCTCACCGGGGACAGGCCGGCGAAGCGGAGCGCAAACAGCACGAGCACTTCGAGCAGGCCTCCCACGACCAGGAAGACCGCTCCGGTCAGGAAATGCGCCGCCGCGACACGGTCCTCGCTGGCTCCCCCTCCGAGGAATGAGCGTATGTCTGCTGGTTGCCTGGTCGCCACCGGATTCCTCGTTAAGGACAGGACGCCGGGAGCATAACTACTTCGCCGATCCGTTCCGTTCTCGGGTGCGGGCCGAGGCCGGCCCGATTCGGGTTCTGTAGACAACGCCCGGTTATGGTAGAAACGGCGCGACAGCCAGTGACCCGCGCCCGAAACAACAGAAGATGTACCGACTCGCAGAACTGAGCGACAGCACCCGCAAGAAAGCCGGCTGGGGTTTGCTTCTGTTGGGGACCCTCCTCCTCGCGGTTGGTGTCCTGTGGATCCATTTCTCGAGTCTGCCCCTGACCGAGTTGGTGGATGGCGTGGAGGAGCCCCTGGTCGTCGACTATTTCAACTGGTGGCCCCGTGGCTCCTTGTGGCAGGGCGCCGGCTATCTGGTGGTGTTCGCGGCAGCTCAGATGATGATCGGCGGCGCCCTCTTCCTCTGGGTGCTCAACGGCAGGATGACCTGGTCCCGTGCGCTGTTCACCGCCTTCCTGACTTGGCTGGAGCTGGTGATCATCTTCGGCATCGTCCCCTCCGAATGGCTCACCTTTGCCCAAACCGACCTCGACTGGTCATCCCAAAAAGTGGCCCTGGTGGTGCCACCGATACTGGTGCTGGGAAACACGGTCGAGATCAGCTACGGCGTGCTCAAGGACTCGATCTCGATGGGCTATCACCTGGTGATGCTGGCGGTGGCGGGTCTCTTCGCCCTCGAGCTGCAGAAGATCAGGAAGGGCCGACCGGCGTCTGCTGAAAAGCCGGCAAAGAAGTCGCCCTACGGGCGCCCCCTGGTCAAGGGAGGCAGTTGATGGTCCGCGGTGTCGTGGACGAGACCCCGCCGATTCGGGACGACTACCAGCTTGCGGTGGTCGACGGTGACTATTTCACCGACAAGCTTCGCCCCAAGCAGTTCCTCCACATCGACCAGTCGGAGTGCATCCTCTGTGAGGGCTGTGTCGACATCTGTCCCTGGAAGTGCATCCACTATCTCTCACTGGATGCCATCACCGAAGGGGTCAACGTCGACCATCCGGGCGATGACCCACAGAACCTGGGGTTCTTCATAGTCGACGAGGACGAATGCACCCGGTGCGCCCTGTGTGTCGACCGTTGTCCCACCAATGTCATCTCGCTCGGGAAGTTCGAAGGGTCCCTGGCCGACCAGGCTGTCGAGCTCGGTCTCGACCGCCGGCCCTGGGATTTCGACACCGGTCAACGTGACTTCAAGAATGGGTACGCATACGGGATGCGCTGGTAGGAGGGGTCTTGGCTAACGGCAACGGCAAAGTCGGTCTCATGGACCGGGTGAAAGAGGCGAATCAGAAGCTGTGGGGCTCCCAGCTCGCCGAGTCGATCCTTCGCCCCGGCTCGCCATTCAAGAAGGGCTATGCGGACAGCCCGAGAAACCGCTCCTACGTGGTGATGAACAACGTGCTCTACCACCTGCACCCGGTCAAGGTGAAGCGGCACGGTGTCCGACTCTCCTACACCCTTTGCCTGGGTGGCCTCAGCTTCTTCCTCTTCATCCTGCTCACCATCACCGGCATCTTCCTCATGTTCTATTACACCCCCTCTGCGGATCGGGCGTATCTCGATATCGAGGCCTTGTCGACCACTGTCGCCTTTGGCTCTCTGGTCAGGAACCTGCATCGTTGGGGCGCCCACCTCATGGTCCTCACCGTGTTCCTCCACATGAGCCGGGTCTTCTATCACGGTGCCTACAAACCGCCGCGTGAGTTCAACTGGGTGGTCGGGGTGATACTGCTGCTCCTCACCTTGCTCCTCTCCTTCTCCGGCTATCTGCTCCCCTGGGATCAGCTGGCGTTTTGGGCAGTCAACGTCGGGACCAACATGGCGGGGTTTGTCCCTGTTGTGGGGGCACAGGTCAAATTTGCCCTGCTGGGAGCGGTGGAAGTCTCGGGAGCCACCTTGCTCCGGTTCTATGTGCTCCACGTCATAGCGTTCCCCTTCATACTCGTGATCTTCCTCGCGGTCCACTTTTGGAGAGTGCGCAAGGACGGCGGGATTTCAGGACCCCTGTAAGGGCGATAGACATGACAGAGATACCAGAGAGTCTTCTCAAACGGTCGGCTGAGGCCAAGGCCAAGGCCCTCGGCCTGCCGGTCGAGCAGGTGATCGCCGAAATGAAGGGCGAAGCGCTGCCAGCCACGCCGCCCACAACCCCGCAACCGGAACCGGAGCCGATGATCGAGACTGAGATGGAAGAGATCCCCGTCGCCGACGAGCTCCCCGCGGAGGAGCCCGCGATCGAGGCCGACTCCGAGCCGGCCCTGGTCGAGGAGGTCTCCGCGGCTGCGGCCGAAACCGAGGAGGCCCCGGTAGCGGTCGCCACCATCGTTGAAGAGCCTGCCCCGGTGGTCGAGGGGAATGGCGGCGGAAACGGGAGGGTGGCTGCAACTGTCAGCCCCCGACCGGTGGTGCCACCGGCGGGCACACCTGAGGGGGTGCGCACCCAGAGGCTGCTCACGGTGGTCAAGGCGAGAGCGATTCAGTCCGTCAAGGCGGAGCCCACCGACAAGGTGAACACTTGGCCGCATCTCATGCTCATGGAGTTCGGGGCGCTGCTCGCCATGACCGGGTTCCTGGTGATCCTGTCGGTGATCATTCACTCGCCGCTGCTGGACCCGGCCAACATCATCACACCCAACCCGTCCAAGGCGCCGTGGTACTTCCTCGGTCTCCAGGAGTTGCTGTCGTACTTCGACCCCCAGATCGCGGGCGTGACGGTGCCAACCATCACCGGGTTGATCGGGTTCATGATGATTCCCTACGTCGATAAGAACCCCTCGACCAGACCCAGCGACCGCAAGTTCGCCATCGCCCTCTATTCGATCTTCCTCGCCGGGGCGGCCACGCTCACCATCATGGGGGTGTTGTTCCGGGGACGGGGCTTCAACTTCTCCTATCCCTGGAAGGACGGGGTCTTCTTCGACGACCTCAAAGACTGGGTGCAGTTCGAATGAGTGGGACCAACCTGGCCCTGATCGGTGTCGCCGTGGTCGCGATTTTTGGCGCTATCGGGGCTTTCGCGGTGGCCTTTCGCCGGTCACAGGCGGGAGCCGCCAAGCAGACGGATCCTACCTCCGGGGTCTCCGCCGAGACCAGGGCGGCCGACCGATCGATGGAAGGGGTCTCGGTCGCGCCCGTTGTCGAGGAAATCGAGCCCGAGCCGGAGCCCGAGGAGCCGGCCGAACCTGAGCCTGCCGGGTTGCAGATTGTCCAGACCCAACGGGTGGTCGAAGTGTCGGCCGAGGAGGGCGGGGTCAGCAGGAGGCAATTCTTCAACCGGGCGATCACTGCCACCTTCGGCTCGTTCCTGGCCCTCCAGGGCGTCTACTACCTGGCCTTGTTCTGGCCCAGATTGACCGGGGGGTTTGGGGCCGACATCGACGCCGGTCTGGTCTCGGACCTCCAAAGCCAGGTGTTCACCCCGACCGGGGCGGTTCTTCCACTCTTCATTCCTGAGGCCAAGGCGTATGTGGTGCCTGCTCCGATACCTGTGTCAGCCCAGTTCAAGGGCAAGAGCGTCGAAGCCGGAGGGCTGATGGCCCTCTTCCAGCGCTGTGTCCATCTCGGCTGCCGTGTCCCTTGGTGCAGCACCTCGCAGGGGTTCGAATGCCCTTGTCACGGCTCCAAATACGACGCGATAGGGGAGTACTTCGCCGGGCCGGCGCCCCGCAACCTCGACCGGTTTGTTGTCGAGTTGGTGGACGAGAGATTCATTATCAAGACCGGAACCGTGATTCAGACTCCACGTGCTCCCTCGCTCTCGGTTGAATACCCGCTCGGCCCGAGCTGTATCTCCATCGTCACGACACTATGACCGCAAACCTGATAACGGTGCTTGCGCTGGTTGTCGGAATCGTCTGGCTCGGTGCCCTCTTCGTTTCTGCGATCCGCAACCGGGGAGGCGAGGAGGTCGCTGCCAACCTCAAGCCGGGGATCACGGACCAGGAGATGGAGACCCGGCGTCTCGAACGCGGGCAGAAGGCGGCACTCGCCTTCTCCGCGTTTCTCGCCATTTCGCTCCCGCTCTACTTTCTCGGTGAGACCAACCGTCAGGAGAACTTCGTCGTCGAATTCGAAGAGGCGTCCGTCGAGCGCGGGGCCCACATCGTCGAAGAGTTCAGGTGCTTCGACTGTCACGGCCCCGAGGGGGTGGGGGGGACTGCGCGATATGTGGAGAAGCGCTCAGGGGTGACGGTCGCCTGGGCGGTGCCCTCCATCAACGACGTCTTGTATCGATACAACAAGGACGAAGTCAATTTCTGGGTCACCTACGGGCGGGGCAATACCCCGATGCCCCCTTGGGGCCTCGCGGGCGGTGGTCCGCTGAACGAGGCCCAGGTGGCCGATGTCGTCAACTACCTGGCCTCCATCGAGGTGCCGCAGAGCGAGGTTCTGGCCGAGGTGGAGCCAGGGATTGAGACGCAACTCGACCGGCTGGCGAACGGCGATGCCACGCTCGACGCGGCCATCGTCAACCAGGCCCAGGTCGTGGCCGATATCGAGGCCGCCCCCACACGACTGCCGATCGTGATACCGCTTGCCGAACGGGCCGGTGACACCCTCGACAATGCCCCTACAGGAATCGACACCGACGACGACGGTCTCTCCGATGTCGCCGAGGAAGAGCTCTCCGCGATCTCCGTCGAGGCGGTGGAAGCTCTGACGGTCGTGAAACCGATCGCACTCGACCCCGAGACCGCCGACGCCGAGCTCGCTGCGGAGGCGGTTTCCTCACTGGAAGAATCACTCGAGATCGCCCCGATTCTCGAGATCTACCTAGACGCCGTGGAGCAGGCCATCGACGAGGGAACGGTCGATCGCGATGTGGGACTGAGCGAGGCGGCGATCGCCGAGTTGGAGGCTATTGCCACCGAGTCCAAGGACTTGGGTGTCGCTGTGCCCGCCTCCATCGAGAACATTGCCGATGCCGACGAGTTGGTCGCAGCCCTCGAAGCGGCGTCCGTCGCCGAGCCCCCGGTCGAAGGGGCATCGGATCTAGCCGCCGCGGCGGACGCCGCGTTGACTGCAGGTTCAGACCCCGATGGGGACGGGCTCTCGACCGCTGCCGAGGAAGACATCACCAACCAAATGACCGAGGCCAACCTGGCCACGATCCCGGGTGACCTTCGAGTCATCAGTCTCGACCCGACCAACCCGGCTTCGGTCGGTGGAGCGCCGGATATCGAGACAGCCGCCACGATGGTGGGCAATCTGGAGTCTCTCCGAATCTCACTCCGGGTCGCCTCCGAGAACCAGGAAAAGCTCCTGGCCCAGGAGGTGGGTGGCTTGGAGTTCCTCCTGGAGGCCCAAGAGACGGGCCTCTGGGAGATCGACTTCGAAGGCGTTGCAGCCGCGATGGGAGCCGATCTCGAAGCGGCGCGACGTGCCGTGGGGTTGTTCAACTCGAACTGCGCCCGGTGTCACACGGCCGGGTTCAGCGCCGGGGTGCCGTACACCCAGGAGGCAGGGTCTGGTGGTTTCGGGCCGGCTCTGTGGGATGGTCGCCCGACAGTCCAGTTTGGTGACGCCACCGAGAACCCGGCTGACGACCTCTTGGTCAAGTTCCTGATCCAGGGATCCGAAGCCCAGACTCCTTATGGGATCAACGGCTTCGGATCGGGTCGGATGCCCTCCTTTGGCCCCCTCCTCAGCCAGGCTGACATCGAGCTTCTCGCCTCCTATCTTCGCGCCGGCAATATGGACGGGAAGAGCTGATGGTTTCCATGGTCATGGCCCAGGGTGACTTCTTCCGGGAGTTCTTCCGGTCCCTGTTCTCGGCCAACCTGTTTGTCACCGGTGTGATCCTGACCATCGGGGCGTTCCTTCTCTTCTATGGCGCGATCTACCTGTTCAACGCGACCAACCTCGGCAAGAGACTCGGATTCCTGGTGACCGGAGGCGCCTTGTTCGGATGGCTGACGATCACATCGATGCTCTTTGTGATCTACGCCCCTCGCGGCCCCAAGCCGGACAACATCGAAGGGCTCAACGCCGTCGAGATACGTATCATCCCGATCACGTTCCTCTTGGTCTCCCTTGTGCTGTTCCTGGTGTTCCTCGTGGCACTGCATCAGTACGAAGAGCTTCAAGAGAAGTCCTCGGCCTAGCCGAGGACTTCCGCAGTACGCAGTACGTTCTGCGTATTTGCGCATTGTTTATTGCGTATTGCGTATTGCGTACGGCAATCGCCCCTACGGGCGATTGCCGTAATAGCTCAGGACCTGGAGCTCCATCGACAGGTCAACCTGGCGGACTGTCACGCTGGAAGGGACGTTCACCCGAACTGGCGCAAAGTTGAGTATGGACTTGATTCCGAGGGCGACCAGACGATCGGCCACCTGTTGGGCGGAGACTGCGGGAACCGCGAGGATCGCCATGTCGAAGCACCCGCCCTGACAGTCTTTGGCCATGTCGTGGAAATTTCGCACCTCGACCCGACCTGCCCGGGTGCCCACCTTTCGGGTGTCGGTGTCGTAGACCGCGGTCACATCGAAGCCCCGCCGGCTCAACCCGCCGTATGCCGCCAGGGCCCGCCCCAGGTTCCCTGCGCCTACGATGGCGACCTGGCGGCGGTCGGCGATCCCCAGCTCCTGACGTATCCGATATGTCAGATCGGGAACCGAGTAACCAACGCCCCGCACTCCGTGAAAGTCGAGATGGGACAGATCACGTCGGACATTGGCAGCGTTGGCGCCGGCAGCCTCGGCTAGCTCCACGGAGCTGACGGTCTCCTTGGATTCGAGGTCCTCGAGCAATCTCAGGTACCGGGGAAGCCGGACCACGGTCGCCTTGGGAAGCTCACTCATCGTGGGGCGACGTTAGACCTTCCGGTCCCCTGCCCGGCCCGGAGGGCTTTGAATCGCCGCCAACCTCTAACCTGGCTGATATGCCCTCTACGTCGGTGCTCGTCATAGGTGGGGGCCCCGCCGGATCGGCCGCCGCATACTGGCTGGCCCGCGACGGCCACGAAGTCACCCTGGTGGAGAAGAAGGAGTATCCCCGGGACAAGACCTGCGGCGACGGTCTGACCCCGAGGGCAATCCTCCAGCTCCAGGAGATGGGCTTCGATTTCGATGTCCCCCAGTTCCACACCATCACCGGGCTGCGGTCCTATGCCGGTGACGACCTGATGCTGGAACTTCCCTGGCCCGAGCACAGCCGATTCCCGAACTGGGGCGGGGTGATCCGACGCAGCGACCTCGACGCCCAGGTGGCCAACCTTGCCGAGAAGCAGGGGATCCGGCTCCTGGAGAAGACCGAGGCGACTCCCATCATCGAAGGTGGATTCCTCTCCGGCGTCACCTTGAAGCACAACGGCTCGGTCGAGAAGGTTCAACCCGGGGTGACCGTGATCGCCGACGGGTCGATGAATCGCTTCGGCCGTGAACTGGGCACCGAGCGACGTCGGGACTACCCGATGGGGCTCGCTGCCAGGGGCTACTACTCGTCACCGCGCTCGACCGACCCCTTCCTAGAGAGCCAGCTCGATCTCCGAGACTCGTCGGGGGCGACCATGCCCGGCTACGGCTGGGTGTTCCCCCTGGGTGACGGGACGGTCAACGTGGGAGTGGGCCTCCTCACCACCTTCAAGAGGTGGAAGCACGTCAACACCACCCACATGATGGCCGACTACGCCGCCACTGCTCCTGCCTACTGGGAGTTGAGCGAGGAGTCCAAGCTGACCGACCCGGTCGGCGGGAAGCTGACCATGTCGTTTTCGAAGGGCCCGCTCATCGGCGCCAACTGGATCACGGTGGGGGATGCCGCCGGAGCGATCAACCCCTGGAACGGCGAGGGGATCTCATACGCCTACGAGACGGGCCGGATGGCTGCCGGGCACATAGCAGAGGCCCTGACCGAGGATGACCTCGGGCTGCTCGGTCGTTATCCGCAGCATCTCGACGATGAGTACGGGCTCTACCACAAGACGGCGCGGATCTTCGTGAAGCTGATCGGCCACCCCTCGGTGATGCGGACTCTGGCTCATACCGGTCTCCACAGCCGTTCGTTGATGGAATGGACACTCAAGGTGATGTCCAATCTCCTCGACGAGGACGACAAGCACCTGGGTGAGCGCATCTACGACGCCCTGGCCGGGGTAGCCCGAACCCTGCCTGTCAGTTGAGACCCGAGCTTCTCGTCTTCGACGTGAACGAGACGTTGGTCGACCTCTCACCATTGAAGGTCGATTTCAAGGTCGTGTTCGGTACTACGACGCCGATCGGCGAGTGGTTTGCCCGGATGCTGCACGGGTCGCTGGTCGCTAACGAGATAGACGAGTACCGGGCACTCGATGTGATCGGCGTCGAGGCCTTGCTGCTGGTGGCGGAGCGGCACGGTGTCGAGCTAGACCAGGCGACGGCCGGCGAGGTGGTCACCCGACTCGCCGATCTTCCGGCCCACCCGGATGTGATCCCGGCTCTCGATCGCCTGCTCGAGGCCGGGTTCCGCATCGCGGCCCTGAGCAACGGAAGCACCAGGGTGGTCAATGCCCAAATCGAGAACGCCGGTCTGACGACCTTCATCCAGCGGGTGACCTCGGTGGAGGAAGTCGGGCGTTTCAAACCCCACCCGGCCACCTATCGGCACATTGCTCGGGTCATGGATGTCGACATTGCCCTATCGATGCTGATCGCCTCTCACGATTGGGATGTGGCTGGGGCGATGAATGCCGGCGCCCAGGGCGCCTTCTTGAAGCGTCCCGGGTCGATCTGGAGCCTGCCCCGCACCATGCCTGAGGTGGTCGGATCCGACCTGACCGAGATCGCCGACCAGTTGATCGATTGATCAGAGGTGGGGGGCAACCTCCTCAGCGAGTTGGTGCATCAACTCGACCTGCTGCTCGTACGCCAGGGTGGCGAAGTAGCTGCGGGCGACGAACTCGACCGGCAGCTCTGCCCTTTCCCGGATCTCCAGGAGCGTCGACACGATCTCGTCGCTGGACCCGGCAGCGATGAAGCGCTTGCGCAGACTGCTTCGACGCTCCTCGGTTAGCTCCGGGGCATGTGGTGGGGGCCCGGGCCGGATTGCCGACTCCTCCATGTCGTCGTATTTCCAGCTCATGTGCCACACGTGGTCGATGTAGCGCTCCCAAGCGTCGTCGGCGGAGCTGCCGGGGAGGATCGTCGAGTAATGGATGATGCGAAGCTGGTCCGGGTCGCGGCCGATCCGCTCGCACTCGTTTCCGAGCCATTGCAGCTGGCGAAGGAACTTGTCCGGCCCCACATTGGAGAAGATCCCATCGGCGAGACGGGCGGCGCGCCGGATGGCCGGTTCGGCGGTGCCCCCGATCAAGATCGGGATCCGGGCGGACGGCCTCGGTCGCACTGCCAGTTCCGGGAATTGGTAGATCCGGCCCTCGTGGGCGAAGGGCTTTCCCGTCCAGGCCTCAGGGAGGATGGACAGGATCTCCTCGAGTGCCGCCCCGCGGTGGGTGATCTGGGCCCCAAAGCCCTCGAACTCGATGGCGCTCCAGCCCAGGCCCAGGCCCAAGGTGAACCGCCCATCGCTGAGGAGACTGACCGTGGCTGCCTCCTCGGCGAGCCGGAGTGGGTGTTGTAGCGGGGCGAGGATTACGCCGGTCCCGATCTCGATGCTCGATGTTGCCGCGGCGATGGCCCCACTGACCACCGCCAGCGACGGCATGTAGCCGTCATCGACGAAGTGGTGCTCCGTGGTCCATACCGACGACAGGCCGAGGCGCTCGGCCTCGACCGCCAGCAGCACCGTCTCCTCGTAGGCCCGTGACCAATCGTCCTCACCCGGTCGGAGCTGGGCAGACAACAACCCGAAACCGAGACTCATTGGGCTTCCTCTCGTCGCGTGGGTAGCAGCCTAAGCCAGGCGTCGTTCACCAACTCCCCTGATTTACCGCACCAACCGGCCCGTTCTAAGCTCAGATCCGTGACCCTTGCCGACTATTTGCCGATCGGCCTGATGCTTCTACTCGCCGGGGCGTTCGTGGCAGTGTCGCTCAATGTCTCCCGTTTCTTCCGGCCGGACAACCCGACACCCGAGAAGCTGGACCCCTACGAGAGTGGCATCGTTCCCGAGGTCGAGCCGGTGCAGCGGTTCCCGGTCAAGTTCTATCTGGTGGCGATGCTGTTCGTGATCTTCGACGTCGAGATCATCTTCCTTTTCGCCTGGGCCTCGATCTGGGATCGCCTTGGCTGGTACGGGGTGAGCGCGGTGCTCATCTTCACCTTCTTCGTCGCCGAGACCCTGGCCTATGTCTGGAAGCGGGGGGCACTGGACTGGAACGTGCATCGGCGGACCCGCTACCTGCCCTCCGAGAGGTCGGAGGAGGCGGCCTAGATGGCCACCACCGCTCCGGGCAACCTGATGATGACCACCGTCGACAAGGCGGCCCGCTGGGCTCGGACCCGGTCGATGTTCCCGGCCACCTTCGGATTGGCATGTTGTGCGATCGAGATGATGGCCACCGGGGCCGCCCACTACGACCTGGCCCGCTTCGGGATGGAGGTGTTCCGCGCCTCACCCCGTCAGGCCGATCTGATGATCGTGGCCGGGCGGGTGAGCCAGAAGATGGCCCCGGTCCTGCGTCAGGTCTTCGATCAGATGCCTGACCCGAAATGGGTGATCTCGATGGGTGCCTGTGCCTCCACCGGGGGGATGTTCAACAACTACGCGCTGGTCCAGGGGGTCGACCAGGTGGTCCCGGTCGACATCTACGTGCCCGGATGCCCGCCGGGCCCGCAGAGCCTTCTGCACGGGATCCTCACCCTTCACGACAAGATCATGAGCGGTGAGATCAACAATTGAGTGACGAGACGACCACGGTCGAGGAGACGCCGCCGGTCGGGCCGGAACGCCCGCTGCCCGAGCACCCGGTGCTTCGCGCCCTGTTCGAGGACTTCGAAACGGTGGGTTGGGTGAGGTCGCTCGGTCAGGACGTGGCACAGGTCCCCAACGAGGCCTGGGCAGGGTTCGCTCATGCTGTCAGGGACGCCGGTTTTGAGGTCTGTGTCGACGTCACGGTGGTCGACTGGATGCGGGAGCGCCCAGAGCGTTTCGAGATCGTGGCGAACCTGCTTTCGATGGCCCACAAGCTCCGACTGAGGATGACCACGACCGCCGGGCGGGTCGATCCGTCGGTCGCTTCGTTGGTCCCGATCTGGCCCGGGGTCAACTTCGCCGAGCGTGAGGCCTACGACATGTTCGGCGTGACCTTCGAGGGGCACCCCGATCTGACCCGGATCCTGATGCCCGACGACTGGGAAGGCCACCCGCTGCGCAAGGACTTCGGGGTCGGATCGGTTCCGGTGCAGTTCAAGGAAAGCCATCAGGTGAGTTGAGATGAGCGATCCCACCATCGACAGCCCCGAGATCACCGAGACCCTGGATCTCTGGGTCGCCGGGACCGAGGAGCCCGAGTTCAGCCCAACCGACGAGGGCGAACAAGAGATATCGGACCACGAGTCGGAGGCCCGCCTCGACGAGCAGTTCGGCCGGGTGGTGGAGGACGACTACGTGTTCGACGACGGCGTCGATGAGGGTGAGCGGATGATCCTCAACATGGGCCCCCAGCATCCCTCGACTCATGGGGTGCTTCGACTCCAGGTCGAGCTCGAGGGCGAGATCATCCGGCGCACCAAGCCGATCATCGGCTATCTCCACACCGGGATGGAGAAGACGGGGGAGCAGCTCAACTTCTCCCAGGGTGGGACCAACGTGACCCGGATGGACTATCTGGCACCGTTTCACAACGAACTGGCGTATTCCCTGGCGGTGGAGAGGCTGCTCGGGATAGAGGTTCCGCCGCGGGCGGCCGCGATCCGGGTCCTCCTCACCGAGTTGAACCGCTGCTCGTCCCATCTGGTGGCCCTGGCCACCAACGGAATGGACATCGGTGCCATCTCGATGATGATCTACGGGTTCCGGGAGCGGGAGCAGATCCTCGGCTTCTTCGAGAAGACCACAGGGCTCCGCATGAACCACAATTTCATCCGGCCCGGCGGGGTAGCCGCCGACCTGGCGCCCGGTTGGAAAGACGATGTTGCTGCCATCCTCACCGAACTACCTAGACGTCTCCAGCAGTACGACGACCTCCTCAAGGACAACCCGATCTGGATTGCCCGCACCAGGGGAGTCGGAGTGATCTCGGCCGAAGAAGCGATCGCCTACGGGATCACCGGCCCCGCGCTTCGCGCCGCCGGGGTGGCCTGGGACCTGCGCCAGGCATTCCCTTACTCCGGGATCGAGAACTACGAGTTCGAGGTTCCGGTCGGGGAGCACGGAGACGTGTACGACCGTTATCGGGTGCGGATCGAGGAGATCCATCAGTCATTGAGGATCGTGGAGCAGGCGATGGACTCGATGCCGATGGGTGACTATCGGGTGGACGACCGAAAGGTGACCCCACCGCCGCGGGCCCGCATCGACGAGTCGATGGAAGCCTTGATCCATCATTTCAAGTTGTTCACAGAGGGTTTCAAGGTGCCGCCCGGTGAGACCTATGTTGCTGTGGAGTCACCGAGAGGCGAACTGGGTTGCTATCTCGTCTCCAACGGTGAGGCCCGCCCTTACCGGATCCACACCCGGGCCCCTTCGTTCGCCAACCTCCAGGGGCTTCCCATCGCCATGGCCGACTCTCTCATGGCCGACACCGTGGCCACCATCGCCTCCATGGACCCGGTCATGGGAGACGTTGACCGCTAGCAGGCGCGTTCCTAATGCAGGGCGTCACACAGGCGTGACGTGGTGCATTGAGAATGGGCCGGCTGGCCCCGGCTCTGTCCCTCGGCTAGAACTACACAGGCCCGACCCGATCAGGAGCAGATGTTGAGCCCGACCCCGCCAATTGGCAGCGATCTCGAGATCGCACGCACCGCCAAGCTGAAGTCGATCACCGACGTGGCAAGGGACCTCGGGTTGGAGGACGACGAGGTGATTACCTTCGGCAGGACCAAGGCGAAGGTTCATCTCGACGCCCTGCGCCGAATCGCGACGACGCCTCTCGGCAAGTACGTCGACGTCACCGCCATCACTCCGACCCCACTCGGAGAGGGCAAGACGACCACGGCGGTCGGCTTGGTCCAGGGCCTCGGCGCCCTCGGGCATCGGTCGATTGCCTGCATTCGTCAGCCGAGCATGGGACCCACCTTCGGGATCAAGGGTGGTGCTGCCGGCGGCGGGTACAGCCAGGTGGTCCCCATGGACGAGTTCAACCTGCACCTCACCGGCGACATCCACGCCGTTTCGGTCGCCCACAACCTGGTCGCCGCGGCCATCGATGCCCGCTGGTATCACGAAGGGCGGCTCACGACTCCCGAATTGAAGGCCCTCGGGTTGACGCGTCTCGCCATCGACCCCAATCGGATCAGCTGGCGCCGGGTGGTGGACGTCAATGACCGGGCCCTGCGCAATGTTGTGATCGGGTTGGGTGGCTCTGTCGACGGACGGCCTCGGGAGAGCGGTTACGACATCACCGTGGCGAGTGAGCTGATGGCCATCCTCGCCCTGGCCGACGGTGCCGACTACCCGTCGGCTCTGCGCAATCTGCGGGAGCGGGTGGGCCGTGTGGTTTTCGGGCTGTCCAAGGACGGGACCCCGATAACCCTCGACGACCTCGGTGTGGGTGGGGCGGTTACCGTCCTGATGAAGGACGCCCTCCACCCCAACCTGATGCAGACGCTCGAGGGTCAGGCGGCCTTCGTCCATGCCGGGCCCTTCGCCAGCATTGCCCACGGGAACTCATCCATCCTGGCCGACCGTATGGCGCTTCATCTCGGCGATTACGTGGTCACCGAGTCAGGGTTCGGCGCCGACATGGGGATGGAGAAGTTCTTCGACATCAAGTGCCGGGTGTCGGGGCTGAAGCCGGACTGCGTGGTGATGGTGGCAACGGTGCGGGCATTGAAGACCCACGGTGGAGGCCCCAAGGTCATCGCGGGGAGGCCTCTGGACGCGGTCTACACCGAGGAGAACCTGCCCTTGCTCCGGGCGGGTATGGCCAACCTCGAAGCGCATCTCGAGATCGCGGCGAGGTTCGGGGTGCCGGTCGTGGTGGCCATCAACAAGTTCCCCACCGATAGCCGGCACGAGCTCGATCTGATCAGGCATTCGGCGTTGGAGGCAGGGGCTTTCTCCGCGGTGACCACGGACCATCACGCCCGTGGCGGCGAGGGCGCCCACGAGCTCGCTGAAGCCGTCGTCGCGGCGAGCGCTGAACCGAGTCGCTTCGACTTCCTCTATCCGCTCGACCGCTCGATCAAGGAGAAGATCGAGATCATCGCCACCCAGGTCTACCGGGCCGGGGCGGTCGTTTACTCCCCGCAGGCACAAGCGCAGATCGCCGATTTCGAGAAGGCCGGCTTCGCCTACCTGCCCATCTGCATGGCCAAGACCCACCTTTCGATCAGCGACGACCCGGCGCTCAAAGGGGCGCCGACGGGCTTCACCGTGACCGTGAGGGAGGTCCGGGCATCGGTCGGCGCCGGATTCATCTACCCGCTTCTTGGTGAGGTGAGCACGATGCCGGGGCTGGGGGCGACACCAGGGTTCATGAAGGTCGACGTGAACGAAGACGGCGACGTGGTCGGGCTGACGTAGCTTCTTAGGTCGTGCTCACGGCCAGCCCTGATGATGGAGACGGAACTCGCGTACCTCGTCGGTCGTGGACGGGCCCCAGGTCATGGTGGGCACCGGGTGCTCGATCCGGGCCGCCTCCAACTCGTCGGCGGTGAAACCGACCGGCTCGCGGATCGGGTCGATCCCGTAGAGATTGGCCGCATTCCAACCGAGGATCTTGGCCTTCACCGCCCGGGTCAGCTCCGGATACCCGTGTTGCTCGCGGAGATCCGCCGGGATCTGGAACGCCCGAAAGGCGTCGATCTGTCCCTGCGGGGAGCCGTAGAAGATGGAGTCGGTCCCCCAGAGCACATTGTCCTCCCCGAAGGCAACCAGGAGCTTGCCCATGACATGGGCGGCCTCATCGGGCCGTCGCAGCAGATGCCACCATGTGGAGCCGATCTCGGCGTACACGTTCTCCCCGGGGCCGATCCCGGCTTTGCGGACCGAATCGATGAGCCGGTTGACGCCCATGCCGGCCCTGCCTTCGGTGAACGGGCCCTCGCGTTGTGCCACCTCGAACCCTGAGTGATAGACCACGAACTTGACGTTGGGATGGGCCCGCGCCGCCGGGCCGATGTCCTCTGGTGACCCGTAGCGGGCCCGGTTGGAGAGGCCTTTGTGCACGAAGAGCACCGGGTTGCCCAGGGCTTCGACCTGATCGAGGAAGACGTTTCCCACCTGGGCCAGGTTGGGGTCGTGGTCGTCGAGCCACCAATGGATCCCGGACGGGAAATGGGTGAAGGTCTTCCAACCGGCGATCTGGTTTTCGGTGACGGTGCGTTCCATTTCCTCCAGGACCGCCTCGATCGGCGCGACCTGGGGCAGGGCGAGAGCATTGACGACCACCCGGTCGTCGCCCGAGAGGTTCTGGACCAGGCGGCGAGTCTCCTCCATCACCTGTGGCGAGAGCGGGCTGCCTTCGGGGAGAATGGGGAGACCGGAGAGGGCGACCATCGTGGTGTCGGAGCGGACGAATACCTCCTCCAGAAAGTGATTCATCGAGAAGCAGGCGCGGGGGTCGTCTTCGTCCTGACACCGGGCCTGGGGGAATTGCCGGCCCCAGAACCAATCGCCGCGAGTCGAGGGATCGAGGTCGTATTCGAGGAGATGTCCCTGGATGTCGAACACGAACTGTGAGGGTCCGAGCACCGCCCGCGCCGCGTCGGTGTCATGACGAGCGGTGGGGTCGAACGGGTACCACATACCCGCCGGCACCCCTGCCGCCTTGGCCACCGCGGCGTCTATGGCAGCAAGCGAGACCGCCAGTGCACAGGCCGACCTCAGGAATTGGCGACGGCTCATCCCGGTCCTGGCGATGGCGTCATCCACTCCCGACAGTGCCAGGTTCTCCGCCTCCCGCCGCACCGGGGTGATCGGCTCGGGCTCATACTCGCCGTTGGAGCACTGCCCAAAGGCGATGGGGAGACCAGGGTCCTCGTCGCGCCATGAGCGGGACATCGCCATGTGATTCTGCCCCAGTTCCGGGTTCTTTGTTCGATGTGCGCCATATATGACGCCGCGTACCTCAGGTAGGCATTGTGGGTTTCGCTACGCAAACAGGGGCTACCTAATCTCCGAGACCGATGAGCCATTGGTCGGAGGCCACCCAGGACCGCGCCCGCGAGATCATCTCCCGGTATCCGAAGAAGAGGTCGGCCGTGATGCCCCTTCTCTATCTGGCGATGGCCGAAGAAGGCCATCTCAGCAGCGAAGGGATGGAGGAGGTGGCTCGCTGGGTGGAGGTCACACCCGCCCAGGTCCAGGCGGTCGCCAGTTTCTACACGATGTACAAGCGGGAGCGCACCGGGCGATATCTGATCTCGTGCTGCACCTCGATCTCCTGCATGTTGCTCGGCGGCGATGACGTGCTCCACGCCATCGAGGATGAGTCCGGGGTGCCCCATGGCGAGACCGATGAGAAAGGGCTGCTCACGGTCGAGCACGTCGAGTGCCTCGGGGCTTGCGGGGGAGCGCCCGCGGTCCAGGTCAACTATGAGCTGATCGAGGGGGTGACTCCGGATCGTGCCCGTGACCTCGTCCGATGGTTGAGCGGAGCCAGGCCTGCGGTGGTCAACACCGACGAGATGCAGGAGTTGTTCGGCGGTGTCAGGAGCTTCGACTGGGGTCCGAAGGAGGGAGTCGGGGCGATCGGCCCCTACCCGGCGTTCCAACCGTTGGGAACGGTGGGAAGTGAGGGGCTTCCTTGACAACACCTCTGGTAGTCACTCGAAGGATGATCGACCACCCCACGGACTCGCACACCATTGAGCGCTACGAGGCCACCGGCGGCTACCAACAACCTCCACGCGCTCTGGGAATGACCAGGGACGAGTTGGTGGAGACGGTCAAGGATTCGGGCCTCGCCGGTCGGGGTGGCGCCGGTTTCTCCACCGGTCTCAAGTGGAGCTTCCTCGCCCCGTCCCGCCCGGCCTACCTGGTGGTCAACGCCGACGAGTCCGAGCCGGGCACCTTCAAGGACCGTCAGCTTCTGGAGCGCGACCCCCATCAGATGCTGGAGGGCCTCATCATCACCGGGGTGGCCAATGAGGTCCACCATGCCTTCATCTACATCCGGGGTGAGTACCCCAAGCCGGCCCGGCGGGTGCAGGCCGCGATCGACGACGCCTATGCCAGGCGTTATCTGGGCAAGGGGATCTTCGGGACCGATTACGACTTGGAGGTCACGGTCCATTTGGGCGCCGGGGCCTACATCTGCGGGGAGGAGACAGCCCTGATCAACAGTCTGGAGGGTCTTCGCGGCGAGCCACGGCTCAAACCCCCTTACTTCCCGGCGGCGAAGGGGCTCTACATGCAGCCGACCATCGTCAACAACGTCGAGACCATCTCCGCACTACCCCACCTCCTCGAGATGGGGGCCGAGGCGTTTTCCCGGCTCGGCCACCCGCTCGACACCGGGACCTTCATGACGTCGATATCGGGTCACGTCAACCATCCCGGCAACTATGAGATCCCGCACGGCATCACTTGGCGCCAGCTGATCTACGAAGTGGCCGGTGGCATTCGAGGTGATCGCGAGTTGAAGGCTTGGATACCCGGTGGCGCCTCCGCACCGTGGTTCGTCCCCGCCGTCCATCTCGACCAGCAGATAACGAAAGACGTCTGTGCCGAGGCCGGGTCGATGTTGGGCTCCGGGGCCGTGATTGTCATGGACGAGACAACCTGCGTGATCCGAGCCGCCGAGCGCATCGTGCGTTTCTTCGCCCACGAATCCTGCGGTCAGTGCACGCCGTGTCGGGAGGGAACCACCTGGCTGGAGATGGTCCTCCGGCGTCTGGAGACCGGCCAGGGTCGTCCCATCGACCTCGACCTGATGCTCGACGTCTCCGATGGGATCAGCATCGGGCTCGCCTGGCCGCCGAGGATGACGACGATTTGCCCGCTGGGCCCATCCGCGGTCTCGCCCATCATCGCCCTTCGCGACTTCTTCAGGAAAGAGGTGATGGAGCACGTGGAGTTGGGGAGGTGCCCACTCGAGAGGGCGGAGGTTGTCGCTTGAGACCGTTCTCCGTTCTCCGTTCTCCGTTTTCGGTTTCTCTGACATGTACGGACAACGGACTACGGATTACGGGGCGCTCTTCGGCCGGAGGTCGCAAATGAGCGACTCCGTACTAATCACCGTCGACGGCAAGCAGATCGAGGCTGCCCCCGGCGAGATGCTGATCAAGGCGGCTCAGGATGGTGGCACCTACATCCCTCGCTTCTGCTGGCACGAGCGGATGAACCCGGTGGGGATGTGCCGGATGTGCCTGGTCGAGGTAGACGGCCCCCGGGGCCCGATGATGATCACCGCCTGCACCAACCCTGTGGCCGAAGGGATGGTGGTCGACACCCAGAACGACACCGTCAAGAAAGCCCAGGAGGCGGTCCTCGAGTTCCTGCTGGCCAACCATCCCCTCGATTGCCCGATCTGTGACAAAGGAGGGGAATGCCCCTTACAGGATCAGGCCATGTCCCACGGTCCCGGGGAGAGTCGGTTCGTGGAGATCAAGCGCAACTTCGAGAAACCGATCTCCGTGTCCGACCTGGTTCTCCTCGATCGGGAGCGCTGCATCCTCTGTGCCCGGTGCACCCGGTTCTCCGAAGAGATCAGCGGCGATCCGTTGATCGAGTTCATGGAGCGAGGGAACGTAACCGAGGTCAATACCTTCCCCGAGCTCCCCTTCTCATCGTATTTCTCGGGCAACACCGTCCAGATCTGCCCGGTGGGCGCCCTGACCGCCAGGCCGTATCGGTTCCGGGCCCGCCCCTGGGACCTCACCAAGGTCGAGAGCTCGTCCCTGTACGACACCGCCCATCCCCGCATCTCGATCCACGCCAGCCAGAACCAGATCCTTCGCTTTATCGGGGTGGACAACGACGCCACCAACCACGGCTGGCTGTCGGACAAGGATCGGTTCGGCTTCCAGTACATCGAATCCAAGGAACGGCTCACCTCCCCGCTCGTCAATCGGGGTGGCGAGCTCGTAGAGGCCACCTGGAACGAGGCACTCGACATCGTGGCCAACCGGATCGAACTGATCCGCGATGAGGACGGTGGCGGCGCATTCGGTGTGATCGGGGGAGCCAGGGGCACCAACGAGGACGCCTACGCCCTGTCCAAATTCGCCCGGGTGGTGCTGGAAACCAACAACGTCGACGCCCGCGTCGGCGATGACCTGGCGTCTCATTTCCTGGCCGCGACGGTGGACCGGGCCCTGATCTCAGATCTCGACGACGCCGACACGATCCTGGTCTGGGGCCCGGATCTGAAAGAAGAGCACCCGACTCTCTATCTGCGCGTCCGGCGGGCCGCCCAGGAGCTCGGCGTGACCCTGGTCGTGATTCATCCTCGCGCCACCGGGCTCGACGACAGGGCTGCCCACAAACTCACCTATCGCCCCGGCGGCGGGTTTGCCCTTCTCGACGACATCGCCCAGGGTGAGCACCCCGATGTGAGCCACGCCCTGACCGCGGGCAAGGTTGTGGCGATCGTCGGTCAAGCGTGTCATGCCGACGGCCCCAAACTCGCCGAGTCCGTCGCGGCCCTGGCTCGCAACAAGGCCGGCGCGGTGAAGATCATGCCGCTGGCAAGACGGGCCAATATCTATGGGGCGCTGGACATGGGCCTGGCCCCCGATCTGCTCCCGGGCCGGGCTGCGGTCGATGCGATTCACTGCGCCAACCTCGCCGCCACCTGGGGTGAGATTCCGACTGTTCCCGGTCGCGATACTCGGCGGATCTTGGAGGGTCTGGAAGACGGGGACGTCCGCTGTCTCGTGCTCGTCGGTGCCGATCCGGTGCGGGATCTCCCCGATCCCAGGGTCGCCGTCGAGGGTCTCGACACCGCCGAGTACCTGATTGCCATCGACCTGTTCCTCAATGACTCCAACCGGTCAGCCGACGTGATCCTCCCCGCTTCGGGGTTTGCCGAGAAGGAGGGGACGGTGACAAACGTCGAGGGCCGTGTTCAGAAGGTGAATGCGATCCGCCCCGGCCCGGGCCAGAGCCGTCCCGATTGGGCGATCCTGGCCGACATCGCCGAGCGGACGGGCCGGCCTTTGGGCCTGGCGGCTCCCGACGCCATCTCAAAGGAGATTGCCGAGGTGGCGCCGGCGTACACCGGTGTCACCTGGGACCATCTCGAATGGGAAGCGCGCGACGGTGCCGTGGTCCCCCTGTCGGGGTCGCCGCCGATCCACTACATACCGGTCGCATTGGCCGGCCCACGGCCACCCAAAGCGGCACTGATGCTTCATGTCGCCCGGACCATGTACGACGATGGGGTGCTTTTGCGACAGAGCCCCTCGCTCCATCCACTGGCGCCGGGGGCGGTAGCCCACATCAACCCGATCGATGCCCGCAAATTGGGGGCCCAGCCCGGGCACCCGGTGCAGGTGGTGACCAAACAGGGTGAGGGGGAGTTCTCGGTCGTGATCGACGAAGGGACGCCGGCGGGCGTGATCTTTGTTCCCTTCAACCAGGTCGCTGGGTCGGCTCTCGGCACCGACCCGGTGGTTCGGGTGAAGGCGGTGGCCGCCAAATGACCTGGCCTGAGTTCTGGATCGTGGCGCTCCGGGTAGTGCTCACCTTTGGCCTGCTCCTGGTGGCGACCATTCTCAACGTCTGGGGAGAGCGCAAGATCCTCGCCGACATGCAGAGTCGAATCGGTCCCAATCGAGCGGGGCCCTACGGGATCCTGCAGACAGTGGCCGACGGCCTCAAACTCTTCTTCAAGGAGTCGGTGACACCGCGGAAAGTGGAGTTGGGCATGTACCTCCTAGCCCCGTTTCTCGCAGTGATCCCGGCCTTCCTCATATTCATGATGGTCCCCTGGGGGAAGCCGTTCATGATCGGCGACTACGAGGTGGCACTTCAAGGGGCCGATCTCAACATCGGACTGCTCTTCATCCTGGCGATGTCGTCGATGGCGGTGTACGCGGTGGTCCTCGCCGGATGGTCCTCAGGATCCAAGTACCCGCTATTGGGAGGGGTGCGTGCCACCGCCCAGGCGATCTCCTATGAAGCGGCGATGGGCCTGGCCATGGTGTCCGTCGTCATGTTCAGCGCAACCCAGGGTGATGGTGGGACGCTCTCGCTTGCCGAGATCGTCGAACGCCAGTCGGGCACGTGGGGCGGTCTGTTGCCGGTCTTGGAGCCCGTCCTCAGGTTCGTTCCCCGCTGGAACGTGATCCCCCAACTCGTGGGGTTTGTGATCTTCTTCGTTGCGATCGTGGCCGAGACCAATCGGGCACCCTTCGACCTGGTGGAGGCGGAGCAGGAGATCGTCGGAGGGTTCCACACCGAGTACTCCGGCATGAGATTCGCCATGTTCTTCCTTGCCGAGTACGTCAACATCTTTTCGATGTGCGCCATCGCGGCCACTCTGTTCCTGGGTGGTTGGAACGGCCCCACGTTCGATGATGCCCTCCCTGGCTTCATCTCGGCCTTTCTCCCCACCGTCTATTTCCTGCTCAAGACCTACTTCCTGGTGTTTCTCTTCTTCTGGATCCGGGCCACCCTTCCCCGGCTGCGGTATGACCAGCTCATGCAGCTGGGCTGGAAGCGTCTCATCCCGGGGGCCCTCGGCTGGCTGGCTCTCTCCACCTTTGTGCTCGCGTTTCGCCAATTCGGGGTCCCCTGGAGCTAGACATGGGTTTGTTGCGAGAGTTGATCAAAGGGCTTCGGGTGACCGGCGGGACCATGCTGCGCACCATCGGCGGCGGGGAGCTGGTCACCATCGAGTACCCCAAGGTGATGCGGGACAAGCCGCAGCGGTTTCACGGTCGCCATGTCCTCAACCGGTACCCGGACGGGATGGAGAAATGCATCGGTTGTGAGCTCTGTGCCGGTGCCTGCCCCGCCAAGTGCATCTACGTGCGCGGCATGGACAACGACCCGGCCCACCCGACCTCCCCCGGTGAGCGCTACGGGTTTGTCTACGAGATCAACATGCTGCGGTGCATCTTCTGCGGGCTGTGTGTGGAGGCCTGTCCTACCGAGGCGATCACGATGACCTCTCTCTTTGAGTTCTCGACCACCAGCCGTCAGGACGCCATCTACACCCGTGACACCCTTCTCATGGACGAAAGGGGCACCGTCCCCCACATGTTCCCCGATGACCCGCTCGCCGACATGGAGGAGTTGAACACGGCCGACGGGTGGCTGCGCGCCACGGCACCGGCCGGGGTGGCCGCCTACGAGGGTGTTCAGATGTGGCAGCCGACGCCAGGCGCGGCCGGTTGGCCCCCTGAACCCTCACAGGAGGAGCGGGATCGCCGCACCAAGGTGGATGAGCCCGATGGTTGAGGCCGTGCTCTTCGTCATGATGGCCCTCAGTGCCCTGGCTGGAGCGGTGACCGTGGTCGTGGCCCGCAACACGGTCTATTCGGCGATGGGGCTGCTGGCAACGCTGTTCTCGGTGGCTGTGCTCTACGTGGTGCAACTCGCTCATCTGGTGGCTGCGGTTCAGGTGATCGTCTACGCGGGGGCGGTGATGACCCTGTTCCTGTTCGTGATAATGCTCATCGGCGTCGACCTGAGCGAGGACCTCGACGAGCATCTCCCCCGACAACGGCTGTGGGTGGGAGGGCTCGCCGGTCTGGTCGTCGCCCTGGCCGCGATCGTCACCCTCTCTGGTGAGTTCGTCTGGGTCCCAGCCGCTACCGCGCAGACAAATCCGGAGAGCACCAACGGCACGGTTCAGGCAGTTGCCGTGCCCCTCTTCACGGAGTGGGTTCTCGCCTTTGAGGCAACCGCACTGCTGCTGACCATTGCCGCGGCCGGGGCGATTGCCCTTGCCCACTTCCGCAGGGTGCGGGTGTGATGGTTGCCGCCAGTTGGTACATGGGGCTCGCCGCGGCCCTGTTCATGATCGGCGCCCTGGGGATGTTGCTTCGGCGGAACGCCCTGGTCATGTTCATGTGCATCGAACTGATGCTCAACGCTGTCAATCTCACATTGATCTCGGCGGGCAGGGTGCTGAACGACATCAACGGACAGGTTGCGGTGTTCTTCATCCTGGTGGTTGCCGCCGCCGAAGTGGTGGTGGGCCTGGCGATCATCGTTGCCATCTTCCGGCGAAGGGCCACCGCGTCGGTCGACGAGCTGAGCGAACTACGCGGATGACCTCGCTCCGCTCGGCCATCCGCCGTTCTCCGTTTTCCGTTTTCTGTATTCCGCTTCTCATTACGGATAACGGATCACGGATCACGGATTACGGAGGAGGTCGATCTTGATCGACCTCCTCTGGCTGGTCATTGCGCTCCCTCTGGCCGGGGCGATCTTCCTCCATTTCTTCGGGCGTTCCCTCAAGGGCTCCCTCAGCGGCTGGCTGGCCTCTGCTGCCATCGGCGGGGCCCTCGTCGTGGCATTCGTGGCCGCCATTCCCTTCTTCGAAGGGGGCGAGAGCGGCACGGTGGTCTTCCTCTGGGATTGGATGCCGGCGATCGGGGCCAGCCTCGAGATCCTTTGGGACCCGCTGGCGGCCCTGATGGCACTCGTGGTGACGGGCGTTGGCACATTGATCCATGTCTTTGCGATCGGTTACATGCATGGCGACCAGCGGTTCTCCCGGTTCTTCACGTATCTCAACTTGTTCGCCGCTTCGATGCTGACCCTGGTCCTCGCTGGCAACTACGCCATGTTGTTCCTCGGTTGGGAGTTGGTTGGCCTCTGCTCCTACTTGCTGATCGGCTTTTGGCACACCAGGCCGTCCGCAGCCGCCGCCGCGAAGAAAGCTTTGGTGGTCAATCGGATCGGTGACCTCGGGCTCATGGTTGCCTTGATGCTGATCTTCACCACTTTCGGCACTCTGTCCTACTCAGGGGTCTTCGAGAGAGCCGGAGCCGAGCTGAGCACCGGTCTGGCGACGGCCATCGGCCTTCTAATCCTGCTGGGAGCCGCCGGGAAATCAGCCCAGATCCCGCTCTATGTGTGGCTGCCGGATGCGATGGAGGGCCCCACCCCTGTGTCGGCCCTCATCCACGCCGCAACCATGGTCACGGCCGGGGTGTACGTGATCGCACGCTCGGCCACCATCTACCAGCTATCGCCCGTGGCCCAGATCACCGTTGCCACCATCGGGGCCTTCACCGCGATATGGGCGGCCTCGATCGCCATTGCCCAAAGGGACATCAAGCGGGTCCTGGCCTATTCGACGGTTTCCCAACTTGGATACATGTTCCTGGCGGTGGGCACCACCGCCTACGTCGCCGGGATCTTTCACTTGATGACCAATGCCTTCTTCAAGGCCCTGCTCTTCCTCGGAGCCGGGTCGGTGATCCACGCCATGAGCGGTGAGCAGGACATGCACAAGATGGGCGGGTTGTTCAAGAAGATGCCGACCACGGCGGTGACGATGGGTATTGCCACCCTGGCCATCGCCGGCATCCCGCCACTCGCCGGGTTCTGGTCCAAGGACGAGATCCTGGCTTCGGTCTACGCCCGTGGCGGATGGTTCTCGTTCCTCTGGATCCTGGGGTTGGTGACCGCATTGATCACCGCCTTCTATATGACCCGACAGTGGGTTCTGGTGTTTCTCGGTGAGCGGCGTTGGGACCAGGACAAGCACCCCCATGAATCGCCGAGGGTGATGACCCTGCCCCTGATTGCGCTGGCCGCGCTCTCGGTGGTTGGGGGATTGGTCAACACCCCGTACTTCGCCAGGCTGGAGCAGTTCCTCGAGCCCTCCTTCGAGTTGGTGGACATGCAGCAACCACCCGAGGGAGAATTGCTGGCCCTGGTTCTCGCCGGGCTGGCGGTGCTGGCCGCGGTCGGCGGGATTGCAGCCGGCTTCCTCTCATACCGCCGCCCACGAGAGCGCTGGCTCGACTTCGAGCAGGGCTTCGGCCCGCTCTGGGGCGCCTGGGAGGGCGCATACCGGGTGGATGACCTCTACGGGGTGGCCCTGGTTGCCCCTGGGAAGAGGGCAGCCGAGTTGACCGCATTCGGCTTCGACCTCAAGGTGATCGATGGCGCGGTCAACGGTGTCGCCAATGTCGTCCGCAGCGCCGGTGACTGGGCCCGCACCCTGCAAACAGGTTTCGTCCGCAATTACGGGGTCATGTTCCTCGGTGGGGCGTTGATCGTCGTGATCTGGTTGGTAGCGGGAAGCTCATGATCCGTTTTCCGTTTTCCGTTCTCCGTTTTCCGTTCTCTGATACGGATCACGGACTACGGGTCACGGATCACGGATTACGGACTACGGATTACGGGGCACCGGAGGTGCCCCCATGCTGACCGCACTCATCCTGCTCCCGGTGGTCGCCGCGGTGATCGTTGCCCTGGTCCCGTCCCGGCGCCGGGAGATGCATCTTTCCCTCGGCGTCGCCCTCTCCGTGGCGCCGCTGGCCCTGGCCGGATACCTGTTTTCGGCATTCGAGCCCGCGGCCGGGTACCAGTTCGTGGAGCGCGCGGTCTGGTACCAGCCGTGGGGGATCAGCTGGTATCTGGGGGTGGACGGGATCTCGCTGCCGATGATCCTGCTCACCGCCTTGCTGGTGCCCATCGCCCTGGGGGCATCCAGCGCCATCACCGTGCGCACCAAGGAGTTCGTGGTCTACACGTTGTTGCTCGAGGCGGGGTTGATCGGCTCGTTCCTGGCTCTCGACCTGTTCCTCTTCTTCGTGTTCTTCGAGGTGATCCTGGTCCCGATGTACTTCATCATCGGGATTTGGGGCGGGGAGCGGCGCATCTACGCCGCGGTCAAGTTCTTCATCTACACCGCTTTCGGGTCGGCGCTGCTGCTGGCCGCGATCATCGCCCTCGCCTTCAACTATGCCTCCCAGTTCGGTGCGCCGTCCTTTGCCCTCGACGATTTGATGAATCTCGACTTGAGTGCCGGGGTCGAGCTCTGGCTGTTTGTGGCCTTCGCCCTCGCCTTTGCGATCAAGGTCCCACTGTTTCCGCTCCATACCTGGCTGCCCGATGCCCATGTCGAAGCTCCGACCGCGGGGTCGGTGCTTCTGGCGGGGGTGCTCCTGAAACTGGGGACCTACGGCCTGCTCCGATTCAATCTGGGCTTGTTCCCTGAGACCTCGGTCGATGCCGTCCAGATCATGGGGATCGTGGCGGTGATCGGGATCATTTACGGAGCCGTGGTGGCGATCGTCCAGCCGGATCTCAAGAGACTCGTGGCCTATTCGTCGGTGAGCCATCTCGGCTTCATCGTGCTCGGCACCTTCGCCCTGACCTCGGGCAGCCTCCAAGGCGCCATGATCCAGAACGTGAATCACGGTCTGACCACAGGAGCCCTGTTCCTGTTGGTCGGGATGATCTATGAACGTCGTCACACCAAGCAGATCTCCGATTTCGGCGGGTTGCAGAAGGTGATGCCTCTCTTCGCCGGGTTCTTTCTGTTCATGGCCTTCGCCTCGATCGGGCTTCCCGGGCTCAATGGATTCGTCGGCGAGTTCCTGGTGTTGATCGGCAGCTATGCGACGCTCCCGGCTCTTACTGTCTTCGCCGCCGTTGGGGTGGTGCTGGCTGCGATCTACCTCCTCTGGGCATACGAGCGGGTGTTCACCGGGGTACCGGACAAAGAAGACAATCTGGGTTTGAAAGACCTCTCGGTGAGAGAGATCGCATTGCTGTCCCCGCTGGCGGTATTGGTCGTGATCCTCGGGCTCTACCCGGCGGTGTTGCTGGACAAGATCACCCCTTCGACCGAGGCGGTGCTCGATCGCATCGAGGCCACGACCAGCTATGTCGTCCCGGCACCGGGGCGAATCAGCGACGTGTTGATGGCGGGGCCCACTGAATGATCCCCACCCCTGAAGTCTCATGGATCGCGATCGCTCCCGACCTGGTGCTCGCCATCGGTGCCGCCGCCGTGCTCCTGGTCGAGGTGCAATGGAAGCCGCCGGCCCGAATCCTTGGATACGTCACGGCTGCCACCCTGGTCATGGCGATCGTGCTCTCGGGGCTGCAGTGGGCTCTGGCTGGGGACGCCGTCGCCACCGGAAACCAGGGCACCCTTCTTGCATTCTCGAACATGATCACCATGGACGGTCTTGCCATATTCGCCCGGTTTGCCCTCCTGGTGGCAACCGGGCTCGGTCTGTTGGCCGGGTGGCGGTTCGTGGAAGGACTCGGTCGTCGGGGAGCGGAGTGCCTGGCGCTGGTGCTGCTGGCGACGACCGGGTTCTCGATAATGGTCGCCTCCAACAACCTGGTGATGATGTTCCTCGGTCTCGAAGTCGGCTCCATAGCCCTGTATGTGCTGGCGGGGATGACCAAGGAGCGGGCTGAGTCCGACGAAGCTGCGATCAAGTATTTTCTGCTCGGCTCGTTCGCCTCTGCTCTCTTCATCTACGGAGTGGCCCTGATCTACGCCGGGACCGGGCTTTTCGGCATCCTCGACATCCGTCGGTTCTTCTCCGCCTTCTTGGTGACCAGCCCAGCAGTGATCTACATCGGCACCGGCTTGGTCATTGCCGGGCTCGGATTCAAGATCTCGGCTGCCCCCTTCCATAGTTGGGCCCCTGACGTCTATCAGGGCGCTCCGGCCGGCATCGTGGGCTACATGGCGGCGGTGGCCAAGATCGCCGGGTTCGTCGCCATCTCCCGGGTCCTACTGGTGGCCCTGGGTGATCTCGACGCGACCTGGCTTCCGGTGGTGGCCGGGGTTGCGGCGCTCTCGATGCTGGTCGGCGCGATCCTGGCCCTGGTTCAGGGGGACGTGCGCCGGATGCTGGCCTATTCCGGTGTCGCCCACGCCGGGTTCATCATGACCGGGGTGGTCGGCGGGGCCACGGATGGGGTGTTGTTCTACTTGGCGATCTACTCGATTCAACTGGTGGGAGCCTTCGCGGTGGTCGCGGTAGTCAGCGGATTCGGCGGTGCCCGATCGTCGATCGACGACTACCGGGGGCTGGCGCGGCGCAGCCCCGGGTTGGCTGCCTGTTTCACGGTCCTCCTGCTCGGGATGGCCGGTCTGCCTCTGACCTCGGGCTTTGTCGCCAAATTCGGCGTGTTTTCGGACGCCTGGGCCAACGAGTACCAATGGCTGGTGGTGGTGGCTGTGCTGGCGTCGGTGATCGCCTTTGCCTTCTACGTGCGTCTCATCGTCGTGATGTACATGGAAGCCGGCGAGGGGGAGCAACTCGCGGTTCGGGGCCCGGTGCGATGGGTGCTCGGGCTTGCCGTGCTGGCCACCGTTGTCTGGGGGATCTTCCCCGCCTCCCTCCTCGACCTGGCCGCGGATGCCTTACCGCTCTAGGCCCCTGGTTCTGGCGGCTCTCACGGCACTATTCGTGCTCGGGTTGGGTGCAACCGCGCTCGCCGCCGAGAACTCTGCTTCCGACATCGTCATCATTCGCGAGGGCGACACCATCGACGACGACCTCTACGCCGCCGGACTGCGGGTCCTGATCGAAGGAGTGGTCGACGGCGACCTCGTCGCTTTCGCCGCGGAGGAGGTGGTGATCACAGGTGAGGTGACGGGGAGTGTGATCGCGATCGCGCCCAAGGTCACGGTTGAAGGGACAGTTGGTGGGTCGGTGCGGGTGAGCGGCCGGGAGCTGGTGGTGCCCGGGCACATCGGCAAGGATCTGGTGGCGGCCGTGGTCAGTGCCGAGCTCGAGCCGGATTCGGAGGTGATCGGTGATGTTGTCGTTTGGGCGCTGAGCATGACAGGAGCCGGAACGATCGGTGGTGATCTGGAAGGGACGCAGCGCCGGCTTTCCCTCGAGGGCGAGGTCGATGGCGATGTCAACGTGACCGTCGGAAAGCTCACCATCACCGGCCCGCTCGTCGTTGTCGGCGACCTCGACTACCGATCACCGGTGGAGGCATCGGGCTTGGACCAGGCCACGGTCGGTGGCGCAGTGGTTCACAAGACGCCACTGCCTCCCAACATCAGGATCCGGGCCCTGAGTCTTCTCACCCGGCTCCTGGTGGTCCTGGGCTTGACGGCGGCTGCCCTTCTGGTGGCCTGGGGATGGCCCCATCGAACCGCCCGCGCCGGAAGTCGGGGATCGGCCAGCCCCTGGAAGGCTTATGGGCGTGGTGCGCTGGTCACGATCACCCCGTTACTCCTCGCCGGGATAGCCGCGCTGGTGGCGACCTTGGCTCCAGCGTCCGCCAGTCTCCCCTTGCTGGCCATCTTCGTGCCGTTGGTGGTGATCACCGCCGGGATCATTCTCGTCCTCTCGCTGGTGGCAGGCATTCCAACGGTCCTGGTCGTCGGTCGGCTCCTTCCCGGCGAGCGAGGCATGTTCGGCGCCATCGCCCTGGGCTCGTTGCTGGTCGGGTTGGTCTGGATGATCCCTATCGTCGGCTGGGTGGTCCCGCTGGTCGTTCTTCCGTGGGGGCTTGGCGCCTGGATTCTCTCTTTCGCGGCTGAGATTGAGCCGGAAGGGGTTGAGACAGTAAGTCTTGACTTACCGTAAGTAGAGGCTTACAATAGGTCTCGTGCTTGCCACCGACCAGTTCGATGCATTAGGGGATCCCACGAGACGTGAGGTCATGGGGATCCTCCTCGATCGACCGCGGTCGGTCGGCGAGATCGCGGCGCGGCTCCCGGTGAGCCGACCGGCCGTCTCCCAACATCTCAAGGTGCTCGAGAGATCGGGTCTGGTCACTCACCGGGCCGAAGGCACCCGTCGCATCTACTCGACCGCCCCCTCAGGTCTGGACGAGCTGAGGCGGGCCATCGAACAAATGTGGGACGACACGCTGGCGCGGTTCGCTGCGGCCGCAGAAGAGGAGAAACCATGAGCACAGAAACGATTCCGGCGGTGCTCCGCACGGTCGAGGTGTCGATTGCACCGGAGGGGGCGTTTGACATGTTCACCCGCCGGATGGGCGAGTGGTGGCCGTTTCTGAGTCACTCCATCGCCGAGGAGCGGGCGGTCGGTGTCAGATTCGAGGAGTGGTACGGAGGCAAGGTGCTCGAGCTGGTCGACGACGGAACCGAATGGGAATGGGCCGAGGTGATGGCATGGGAGCCGCCGCACCGGCTGGTTCTGGCCTGGCACCCTACCCCTGAGCCGACCGTGTCGACCGAGGTCGAGGTCCGGTTCTCCGCCATCGACGGCGGGACCAGGGTCGAGTTGGAGCATCGGGGCTGGGAACGGCTGGGCGAGGTGGCGATGACGGCCAGGGTCGACTACGACCAGGGGTGGCTGCCCGTCCTCAGTTTGTATCAGGCTGCGGCCAACGGATGAACCTCGGTCGCGATGCTGCGGCTACTGCCGGGCCATGGCGATCCGGAGTCGCTCCTCGGGGGTGATCAGGTGGTCGAGGTCTTCGGCTGCCTCATCGAGGTCGATCTGGACCCAGCGGACCCGTCCGGTGAAAACGGTCTCCTTCGGACCGTGGTCGTCGCTGACCGGGGTGGCGCTGTCCCTCCCCACATCGGTGGTCTCGTCGGTCGAGAAGATCATCGGCTGGGTGGCCTCCACCCGCCCCTCTCCGACCCTGTTGCCGTCGACGTAAAGCATGACCGTGCCGCCCTTGGCCAGCCCGCCACCGTCGTAGGTGAATTCCATCCGCACCTGATGCTCTCCGGCGGGAATCGGCTGCTCGCCGTAGACCTTGAACCGTTGCAGCCCGAACAGGTTGTAGCAGTAGGCGAGTTTTCCCTGATGCACATACAGAGTGAAGCCCCCAAAGGCTCCGCCCTGGGCGATGATCACGCCCGAAGCACCGCCCTCGGGGACCACGATCTCCGCGGTCACCGAATGCGACTTGTTCTTCATCGACAGCACGGAGTTCTCGGTGAGACGTCCCATTCCACCGAACAGCAGCTGCGAGTTGCCGTGGATCAGTTGAGGTCTGCCCGCAATGTCGGCATTGAACCGCTCGTGGCGGCGATCATCGAGCGGGAACACGTTGTACTTGGCAGCCTCGATCAGGAACATTCGTTGCAGATGGTGCAGCTTCTCGGGCTGTTCCTTTGAGAGGTCGTGGGCCTGGGTCCAGTCGTCGGGCCCGTAGAGCTCCCAGACATCGTCGTCGAGCGCCGGCAACTCGGTTACCGCCCATGGGATGCTGTGTCGGGTGACCGCAGTCCATCCCTGGTGGTAGATGCCGCGGTTGACGAACATCTCGAAATACTGGGTGGTGTGGCGATCGGTTCCTTCGGCGTCGTCGAAGGAATACAGCATCGAGACCCCCTCGAGGGGGCGCTGTTGGACACCGTGGACGAAGGTCGGTTCCGGGATCCCGGCGGCCTCGAGCACGGTTGGCGCCACATCGATCACGTGATGGAACTGATCGCGGACTTCACCTTTTGCCTTGATCCCGTTCGCCCAGCGAACGATGGTGCCGTTGCGGGTCCCGCCCCAGTGCGAGGCGACCTGCTTGGTCCACTGGTAGGGGGTGTCCATGGCGTGGGCCCATCCCACCGCGTAGTGGTTGTAGGCCTCGGGGGTGCCGAACTTGGCGATCCGTGAGGCCATGAACTCCACCGTCTCCAAGGCCGCGGCCCCGTTCAGCATCATCATCTCGTTGAAGGACCCGTTGAGGGTCCCCTCGGCCGAGGCGCCGTTGTCGCCGATGATGGCATAGACCAGGGTGTCGTCGAGGATCTGGAGATCGGCCAGGGCGTCGAGCAGTCGGCCGATGTGATGATCGGTGTGCTCCAAGAAACCGGCGTATACCTCCATCTGACGGGCGAGGACCGGCTTGAGATCGTCCGGCATGTCGTCCCAGGCCGGGATCTCTGGCGGGCGAGCGGTGAGCTCGGCCTCGGGTGGGATCACCCCGAGCTCCTTCTGGCGGGAGAAGGTCTCTTCGCGTAGCGCATCCCATCCCTGGTCGAACTTGCCCTGGTACTTGTCGGACCATTCCTTGGGGACGTGATGCGGGGCGTGGGTGGCCCCCGGGGCGTAGTAGGCGAAGAACGGCTTGTCGGGCATGAGGGCCTTCTGTTGGCGCACCCAGTCGATAGCCTTGTCGGTCATGTCCTCGGTGAAGTGGTAGCCCTCCTCCGGTGTCCTGTCTTGCTCCACGGGCACAGTGCCGTTGTAGATGGCGGGGGCGTACTGGTTGGTCTCCCCGCCAAGGAACCCGTAGAAATACTCGAACCCACCGCCACCTGCCGGCCAGTTGTCAAAAGGTCCCATCGGGCTGGTCTGCCAGACCGGCACCTCGTGGCATTTGCCGAACTGAGCCGTGGAGTACCCATTCAACTTCAGGGTCTCGGCCAATGGGGCGCAGGTGTTGGGACGGAGCGAGGTGTACCCGGGCGCGGAGGTGGCGATTTCGGTGATCCCACCCATCCCAACCGAATGATGGTTGCGGCCCGACAGCAACGCGGCTCGGGTCGGTGAGCATAATGCCGTGGTGTGGAATCGGCTGTAGCGGAGCCCGTCGGCGGCCAGCCGTTCGAAGTTCGGGGTGTCGATCGGACCACCGAACGCGCTGGAGGCACCGAACCCGCAATCGTCGATCAGCACCACCAACACATTGGGCGCGCCGGTGGGGGGTCGGAGTTGCTCGATCGGGGGGAATGCGCCGTCCGGGTCCTTGGCGTCATAGGTGGTGAGGTGGGGTTCCACCCGATCCGGGATGGGAAGGGTCTGACGTCGTAGCTGATCGGGCTTGGCGGCCATTACGGGCACTCCTGCTGTCTGGGGGGTCGTTGCCACACCGTTGGCGTGGTCCGGGTGGTTCCCGAACTTACTCGAAAACGCCGACTCGTAGCTGCCCGGGTGACCCTCTGGCTCCGCAAGGTCGGCCATTCCAATAACGTTGAGCGCGATGACCGCATTGACCGACGTCTACCGGCGCCCGATGCGGGATCTGCGGATCTCGGTGACGGACCGCTGCAACTTCCGCTGCACCTACTGCATGCCCAAAGAGGTGTTCGGCAAGGATCACGAGTTCCTGCCCCGCGACGACCTACTCACCTTTGACGAGATGACTGTGATTGCGAGGGCGTTCGTGGACCGGGGAGTGGAGAAGATCAGAATCACAGGTGGCGAGCCTTTGCTGCGCAAGGGGATCGAGAAACTGATCGGGATGATTCGCTCGGTGGACGGCGTGCAGGACCTTACTCTCACCACCAATGCCTCGTTGCTGGTCCGGAAGGCCCAGAGTCTGGCCGGGGCCGGTCTGGACCGTGTCACCGTCAGTCTCGACGCCCTGGACGATCCCACCTTCCAGGCGATGAACGACGTCGGGTTCCCCGTGGGTGCAGTGCTGGACGGGATCGCGGCCGCCTCCGAGGCCGGGTTGGGCCCGATCAAGATCAACGCGGTTGTCCAGCGCGGCGTCAACGACCATGCGGTGCTTGACATGGCGGCCCACTTCAGAGGCACCGGGCACATCGTCCGCTTCATCGAGTACATGGACGTCGGAACCACTAACGGTTGGCGGCTCGACGACGTGGTGCCCGCCGAGGAGATGATCGCCTCGATCAACGAGGTCTATCCCCTGGAGGCGGTTCCACCCAACTACCCGGGCGAGGTTGCCAACCGATTCCGCTATCTCGACGGCCAGGGCGAGGTTGGCGTCATCGCCTCGGTGTCTCAGCCGTTCTGTGGGTCGTGCACTCGGGCCCGGATCTCCGCAGAGGGATCGCTCTACACCTGCCTCTTTGCGACTGCAGGCACCAATCTGCGCGAAGTGCTTCGCAACGGGGAGGATCTGGGGGCAACCATCGATTCTGTCTGGTCTGAACGGACGGACAAGTACTCCGAGATCCGGTCCTCACAGACCGTCAGTATCGGGTCCCGGGTCGAGATGAGCTATATCGGGGGCTAGGCGCGCTCACAACCCTCTGACCAGGGGCTTTACCCTTCTGCGTCTTCGGCGTTCCGCACAGGTTCCGCGGGAGCACCATGCGCAGCATCAATGGCGTCCCGGGCCCGGTCCTCGGATTCGGGCATCAGATGGGCGTAGGTGCGCAGGGTGAAGCCCGGGTCGTGGTGGCCCAGGTACGCGGACACCGCACGTATGGACACCCCGCCATCGAGGAGCACTGAGGCGTAGTGGTGACGGAGAGCATGCATCCCCGTCTCTCGGCTCCGCTCGATCCCGGCCGCCGCTAAAGCCGGCTTCCACGCGTTGTGGGTGAAGTAGGCCCGGGTGAGCGGCCCTCGGCCCCGGTTGGTGAACAACAGCTTGCCCGAGACCGGTTCGCCGCCCGGCTCGCGCCATGGCAACGCGACCTCCGCCGTCCCGTCGTGCAAAACCGGCTGGGCAGTTCATCAAGTTGCCGGTCCTTCCCGCGTCTTGAGCTCGGCGCTGAGGCCTCAGCCCGGCCGAGGGGCAAGACCCAAAGATTCCTGAGTCCCAGTGGCCAATGCGCGTGGATCCCCCATCCACTGGATGGGTCGCCGTCCTCGACCGCGTGGTGATCAGTTGTGGCCTTTCGCCTCTGGCCGGCTGCCAGCCGCTGAGAGACGATGCAACTCAGGAGGTGTCTTATGAGTCACATCGCCCACGAAGATCGAGCCGGGGAGAGATCCTCTAGCCGACGGCCGCTGCGACGAGCCTGGATCTCCGTCGGGCTGATGCCGCTGACCCTCATCCTCGCCGTCTTCTCCAGCGAGGCCGTATACCGCTTGGCGGGATATGAACCCATGGCAACCGTCACCCTCTGGTTCGACGTGGCTGTGTGGGCCTTCATCTTGGCCCTTTTCGCTGTCCCTTCTACGGCCGCGATACTTTATGGCAGAGAGGTCTATCGCTTTGGCGATCGGCGCGGCCGGGTGCCCATCCTCATCGGGTCTATCGCCCTTCTCCTAGTGCTGGCAGTGGCCGTGCATGCCATCGTGACTTCCGAACATCTCTGACACAACCGCAGCCAAGCCTGTGAAACAACGCGAGAGCCCTCCTCAAACGTTCCGACTCTCTCCAGCACCGTCCCCCACTCGATATCGGCACGTCTTGGGCGGATGAACGGTTGATTGCCTGAGCCGTGTCCCATGGCAACGGCTTCTGATAAAGGCAGAGATGGGTGGTCGGCGACGAGATGGACCGCGAGGAATACCTGATCACAATCGTCGAGGACCGGACAACACCTAGTGTTTTCGGCATCGTCCTTGGGGCGGAGATCCTTGCTCTAGAGCAGCTGCAGTTCGGGGCCAGACACGGATGTGTGGCAATCACAAGAGCGCAATTCTCGTTTCCCCGGTCACAGCAACTTTCGAGCAGCAACGAGAAACGACGCCAATCACCCGCTGAGAGGAGCTACATCGGGGGCTGAGCCCGGCGATTCTGTTGGTCTGGCCCGGCGGCTTCGGGATGCCACCTTGTAGCCGGCCCAGATCAGGGTGACCGCGGCCAGGAGGGAGACCGCAAAGGCACTGCCCGCTCCCAGTGCCAGTCCGGTGCCCCCCGAGGCAGCGGCGAAGGTGCCGGTGACGATGAGGAGGTTCCCCCAGACGATGTTCCGGTCCTTTCTCCAGAATCGAAACACGCTGACCAAGGCCAGGACCACCAAGATCGTCGATCCCACCGCCCCACCGATGATTGCGAACAACCGCGGACCGAACCCGCTGGCGAACACATCATCGGGGACACCCGAATCGGGAAGCGGGTTGGCGAAGGGCACGGTGGCTGTGAGGGTGATGGAGATGGCAGCGAGGGCCGCCATGGCGATCGCCATCACGTGCCCGGCTCGTCTCCCCACCACCAAGAACATAGAGCCCAGGGCGAGGAAGGAAATGTTGAGGATCGCCCCGAACAGGTAGAAGGTGCGATAGAGCGGCCCGGTCCAACCAAGGCTGAGGCCGATGAAGAAGGCCCAGGTGGCAATGGCGAACATCGTCATCCCGGTGCCATAGGCGGCGATGTGCGGTCGGGGCCGTCTCCGGTAGTCCCGCCACAGGTCGACGGCGAACACGCCGGCGGCCAGGGCGGCGAGCAGAGCAAGGGCGCTGTCCACTAAGTGGGTGAGGCTAGGTGTAATTGGGATGTGTAGGTCCGTATCTGACCCCTCACGGTCCCAATTACGGGGAGCGAGCGAAGATTCGGGCGTCGGTGGCCCGTACCCGGCAAGACTCCCCCGTCTTGTAGACCGGGCGCGGCCCGAGCCGGGCTCGAACCCGAGTTCCCCCGTGCAGTGCCAGGGTCACCAATTGGTCGTGGCCGAAGAACTCGCTTCCGGCCACGACCGCGTTCGGTGTCTCCCCGAGGGAGATCTCGAGGTTCTCGGGACGGACGATCACCGACACCTTGCCCTCGAGATCGGTGTCGAAGCCTCCGACGGGGGTGTCGACCCGACCGTTGTGGGCCACCGCCTCGATGACGTCGGCGTCGCCGAGGAACTCGGCAACCCAGGGGTCTGTCGGATTGGCATAGAGCTGGGCAGGGGTGTCGGCCTGAAGGATCTTGCCGTCCTTCATGACCGCGACGATGTCCGAGGTGGCCAGGGCCTCCTCCTGGTCGTGGGTCACGAAGACGGCCGTGGTTCGGGCCTCGGTGAGGATGACCCGCAATTCTCGCCGCACCCGGTCGCGCAGACTCGCGTCGAGATTGGAGAACGGCTCGTCGAGGAGGATCACCTCTGGTTCCGGGGCAAGGGCCCGCGCCAGAGCCACCCGCTGCTGCTGTCCACCGGAGAGCTCGTTGGGCAACCGATCCTCCAGCCCGGTGAGGCCCACCAACTCGAGAACCACCCCCACACGTCGGGTGCGGTCCCCCTTGGGCAAGCCGTACGCGACATTGGCCAGGACGGTCATGTGAGGAAAGAGGGCATAGTCCTGGAAGACCATCCCCACCTTGCGTTTCTCGGGTGGGACGAAGACGTCGTTGTCGAGGACCTTGCGCCCGTGGATCTCGATCGAGCCTCCGCCGGTCTCGAAGCCGGCGATGACTCTGAGTGCGGTCGTCTTGCCACACCCGGAGGGCCCGAGCAGGGTGACGACGCCACCTTCCCAGACGTCCAGGCTGAAATGGTCCAGGGCGACGGCGTCGCCATAGGACTTGGTCAGGTCTCGGGCCCGGATTGCCAGGCGATCAGTCGCCGAGGTCACGGTTCATCACCAGGAAGAGTGGCACGATCGACACCACGAGGAGAACCAAGCCGGCCGCGGAGGCCCTGGTCAGGTATCCCTCCGAAGTCGAGCTCCAGATCCGGATGGCCAAGGTCTCGAAGCCGTTGGGCCGCAACAGGATGGTGGCAGCCAGCTCTTTCATGGCGCTGAGGAACACCAGGGCCCCTCCGGCGATGAGGCCGGGCGCGGCCAAGGGCAATGTGATATTGAGCAAAGTTCGCAGTGGCCCCCGGCCCAGGCCGCGCGAGGCGTCCTCGAGGTCAGGACTGGCGCGTCGCATCGAGTCCTGGACGGCCCCGACGGTCTGGGGCAGGAACATCCCGACATAGATGATCAACATGAAGATCAATGTCTGATAGAGCGGGCGCGCCCATTGCAGGGCGAATCCGACCGCTGCCACCCCAACCGTGATGTGGGGCAGCGAGTAGGTCCCCCACACGGCCGACTCCACCCATCCCGACAGCCGGCCCGGTCGTCGAGTGGTCACCATGGCCACGGGGAAAGCGGCCAGGGCGGTGATCAGGGCCGCGACCACCGCCACCCCGACCGACCGGGCTGCCTCGGCGCCGAGAGTGGCCCCTAATGGTTGTCCGGCGTCGAGCCCCTGCCCAACCGAGACGGCCATCACGAAGACGGGGATTCCCAGGGCGATGAGGGCATAACTGCCGATGAGAGACAGCGAGAGACCCATGCGCCATCCCGACAGCTTGATCAGCGGCCGGGCACGCCGCGGCCTCTTGGAGTAGAGGGCGGAGCGGCCCCTGGTTCGGCGCTCCAGAAGGAGGATGAGGATCGCCAATGCCATCAGGATCAGCGACAAGGTGGCCGACGGCCGGCGATCGATCTGACCTCGATACAGGGCATAGATCGCCCGGGTGAAGGTGTCATAGCGGAGCAACGAGACAGCCCCGAAGTCGGAGACGGTGTAGAGGCCCACCAACAAGGCGGCCGAAACCAGGGCCGGCCGGAGCTGGGGCAGGGTGACGGTCCTGAACACCTTCCATCGGCCGGCGCCCAGACCGGTGGCTGCTTCCTCGGTGGCGGGGTCGATGGCCCCTAGCCCCGGGATCACGGTGAGATGGACCATCGGGGCCGTGAAGATGGACAGGACCAACCAGGCGCCAACGAAGCCGTAAGGCGTTGGAATCTCGAGGAGGATCCCACCTGGCCCTGTGGCCGCGATCAGGCTCAGCGCCGCGACGTAGGAAGGGACTACGAGGGGGAGCGCCGCCAGGGTCATCCACCCCCGGCGTAACGGCAGGTCGACTCGAGTAGTGGCCCATGCCGTCGCCAGTCCGATCACCACCGCGGTCACCGTGACCGCGACGGTCAGGAGCAGGGTGTTGACGAAGAGCTGGAGCAAACGGGTCAGGGGAACCGCGAGTGCTGTCCCCCTGCCGATCACCTGAAAGAAGAGGCTGATCGGAGGAATCAGCCCTGGGAGGAGGGCGATCCCGGCCGCCAACCACCATCCCCGGCTCGACCGGTACCTGACCGGTCCGGATCGGATCCGGGGAATGGCGAGGGGGGCGGTCACCTCAAACCAGACCGGCCTCCGCCACGAGACGGGTGGCGAGGTCGAGGACACCAGCCAACTCGCTCAGATCGATGTCAGGAGCGTTGATCTCGGCCAGGGCCGGAATCCCTTCGGGAGAATCGACACCTTGAATCATGGGGTACTCGTAGAGGTCGGTGGCGAAGAACGATTGAGCATCGCTTCCTAGCAGGAAGTCTACGAACTCTTGGGCGGCTTCAGGCCGCGCCGTAGCCGACAGGATTCCCACCCCCGCGGGCATCACCAGCGAGCCCACGTCGCCGGCCGGGATGAAGTGGTTCTCGGCGTTTTGACCGAGGCCTTCGGCGCGGCGGCGCAGCAGGTAGTAGTGATTGACCAGACCGCCCTCCAACTCCCCGTTGTCGGTCGCCTCCACGATGGGCGCATTGCCTTCGAAGTCGACCGGGTCGTTGGCAGCCAGCGCTTCGAGCCACTGACGGGTGCCGTCCTCGCCCCGCTCGAGGATCATGGCCGCGACGAAGGCGAGGAACGACCCATTGGTGGGTGCGATCCCGAGTTGGCTCGACCAAGCCGGGTCGGTCACGTCGTCGATGGTCTGGGGCAGCGGGATTTCTGTGCCGGTGTTGTAGACCACGACTCTGACCCTGCCCGAGGTCCCCACCCAATGCCCGTCACGGTCCCGGAACTTGGGGTCCACCAGGTCCAGTGTCTCATCGCTGAGGACGCTCATCATCGGCGCCACCGAGCCGAGATCGGCGGGGTCCTGGGCAAAGAACACATCCGCTTCGGTTTCCTCGCCCTCGGCGATCAGGGTTGCTGCCAGCTCGTTCGAGCCGCCGTAGCGAACTTCGACTTCGATGCCTGTCTCGGCGGTGAATGTTTCGAGAAGTGGCGCCACCAATTCCTCGCCGCGACCGGAGTAGACCACCAGAGGGCCTTCATCGTCGGATGCTCCGGCACAGGCGGAAACCAGGAATGCACCAACCAGACAGAGAGCAATGAGATGTTTCAAGCCAATTCCCCTTGATCGTTAGTTACCGAACGACCTCAAAATATTGTGGCTGGATCGACTGCGCAAGTTTTAGTCGCGGCGGCTCCTACCGCACCAGGAGGGGGATCTCGATCTCGGCGGGCGAGAGGCCACCGTGATAGCAACGAAGCCGCTTGTCGAAACCGGGGGGGAGGATCACCTTTCCGTCGGGAGGAACCAGTAGGTCCCCTCCCAGCCGATGCCGGGCCACTGCCGAGGGGTTGGGGCCAACAAGGGTGACCGGGTCGACGAGGCTGCCCCCGGTTTGATCGCGCAAAGTGTCGATCAAACCGCGATCCCCCCAGAGGAGGACGCCACGGGGGTCGCCGGCGAAACGCAGTGGATCGAATCGCTTGTTGCGGACCAGGATCTTGTCGTCGTCGGAGAACTCAACGAGCCCGTGATCGGCGGTGCCGATCAGGGCGACGTCGGGGGGAAGCCGGGAGGAGAGGCCATCCCACACCCCGGCGGCCAGCGTCATGGCTTCGAAGAACTGGGGTGAGCCCAAACCGCTGACGTGGGCCGCGAAATCGACCTGCCACATGTAGGTGAATATGAATCTCCTTCCCGTTCCCGCGAGCTGGACGGTGGCATCGATCAATTCGTGGGTGTCCCCGACGGCCTCGAAGCGCGATCCCCGATAGAGGAGCTGGGACAGCGGGCTCGCCTCGAACGGCCTGGGCTGGACGGTGATCGGTTCGACACCCGAGGCTCGGAGGCGTTCCCAAAGATTCGGCGAGGGGAGCATCGAGACGTAGTCATGGGCCACCGGAAGACCTGATAGGTCGACCCATTTCAGGGTGTTCACCACGCCACCCGCTTCCTCCAGCCAGGCGAGGTGAGACACCAACCCGTGCTGGGACGGAGGCCGGCCGGTCGCCACAGTCGACAGGGAGACGCTGGTGGTGGTCGGGAACGGGGCGTGAAGAGTGCCCCGGTTGGCTTCTTTCATGGCCCTCGCCGCTGGATGGTCGAGCTGGGCAATCCCCAGCCCGTCGACGAGGAGCATGACATAGGTGCGGGCATCGGGAATCGCCGCGGCCAGATCAGGCCGCAGGGTGACACCGGCAGGGTGATCGGTGAGACGGGTCTCCAACTCTGTCACCAGATTGGCCAGGCCGCCGCCGGTGTAGTCGGGGCACATCATGACCGGGGCAGGGTATTGCCACCTGTCACCCAATCCGTCGGTTGGCTCCGTCTCATGTACATGATCACCGCAACAGGTGTGATGGACAACGAACAGGTATACCGGTCATACGCGGTCGAGCTCACCAGGTACGCGACCGGCCTGGTGGGGCCGTTTGACGCTGCCGACGTGGTGACCGATGCCTGTTTGAAGGCCTTTTCGTCCAGGAACTGGTCCGAGGTGAACAACCAGAGGGCCTATCTCTATCGAGCAGTGCTCAGCGTGGCTACAGATCACCACCGGAGCACGCTGTCCCGTCGTCTCAGAGAGCTGAAGGCGGCGGGCCCCGAATCGACACCACCCCAGGAGATCGACATCGATGTCCTGAAGGCGGTGGATCGGCTCTCAATG
>DATDPP010000017.1:0-9751 GCA_035292685.1 Acidimicrobiia bacterium | reverse complement strand
AACGCCCCGGTGTCGAAGGGCCGGTAGAGCTTGACCACCACCAGGCCCACCTTGTCGTCTTGAGCCAGCAATCGATCCACCGCCTCCTTGGCGGCCCCGGCTCCCGATCCCATCAACACCATGACCCGGTCCGCCTCGGGTGACCCGTGGTACTCGAAGAGTCGGTTTCGGCGCCCGGTGATGCCGGCGACACGTTCCATGAAATGGTCCACGATTCCGGGCACCGAGGAGTAGAAGGGGTTGATCGCCTCCCGGGCCTGGAAGAAGACATCGGGGTTCTGGGCGGTGCCGCGCAGCACCGGCTGGTTCGGATTGAGTGCTCGTCGGCGGTGGGCGGCGATCAACTCCTCATCGATCAGTTCTCGCAGAACGTCATCTCCGATCAGCTCGATCTTGGACATTTCGTGTGAGGTGCGGAACCCGTCGAAGAAATGGAGGAAGGGGACCCGGGCTTCGAGGGAGGCGAGATGAGAGACCAGGGCAAGGTCATGGGCCTCCTGGACCGAGCTCGAGCAAAGCATGGCGAAGCCCGTCTGACGCACCGCCATCACGTCGGAATGGTCTCCGAAGATGGACAGGGCGTGGGTGGCCACCGCCCGGGCTGCGACGTGGATCACCGTTGGTGTCAGCTCCCCGGCGATCTTGAACATGTTGGGAATCATTAGAAGCAAGCCCTGTGAGGCGGTGAAAGTGGTGGAGAGGGCTCCGGTCTGCAGCGAGCCATGGAGGACCCCTGCGGCTCCGGCCTCAGATTGCATCTCGATCACCTCAGGTACCACCCCCCAGAGGTTGGGGCGCCCGTTGAAGGACCAGACGTCGGCCAGTTCGCCCATCGGCGAAGCCGGGGTGATCGGATAGATGGCGATGACCTCGCTCAGCTTGTGCGCGATAAGGGCCGCCGCCTCGTTGCCGTCGACGGTCCGCTGTGTGGGCTCTGCGCGGTTCACATACTCAAGGTATGAAGCCGGCGATCCCACTCAAAGGGGCCAAAGACCCCGATCGGAGGGACCTCGCCAGCCTTCCGAGCCTGGCCGCCGATACCATCGTCTGATGGCCCGGCTCATCGACTTGTCCCACCCCATCGAAGCCGGGATGACCACCTATCCCGGAATGCCGGGACCGGTCATCACGGATTACCTGTCCAGGGCGGATTCGCGGGCCCGCTACGACGCCGGCACCGAATTCAGCATCGGCCGAATCGAGATGATCGCCAACACGGGCACCTACCTCGACACTCCGTTCCACCGTTTCGAGTCTGGCTTCGACCTGGCCGGGCTGGCCCTGGAGAAGGTGGCGGATCTTCCCGGAACCTGTCTCCGGGTGGCGGGGCCTGAGCTGGGCGCCGAGATCCTGGAAGAAGTGGACGTCTCGGGACATGCTGTCCTGTTCGCTACCGGGTGGGACCGCCACTGGCGTACGGAGAATTACGGTGACCCGAATCATCCTTTCGTGGCTTCCGGGTTGGTCGATGCTCTGGTGAGAGGTGGGGCGGCGCTGGTCGGGATCGACTCGGTGAACATCGACGACACCAGGGGAGGAGCCCGACCCGCGCACACCGGGCTGCTCCAGGCCGGGATTCCCATCGTGGAGCACCTCACCGCTCTCGATCAGCTGGTGGGCAACGAGTTTCGGTTCTACGCGGTGCCAGCCATGGTCAGCGGTCTGGGCAGCTTCCCGATCCGGGCCTTCGCCATCGTCGATTGAGACGCGTGGCCGAGCCGCAAGAACGCCACGACGCTGCCGATCGCACCAGATTTCTCGATGTTTCGTGAACCGATCCGGGCTCACCCGTCGACAATATGGATATGAGTTCCGACGGGATTCATGAGGCGTCCGACCAGCAACTCGTTTCCTCGATCGCCGAGGGCGATGCGGGCGCGTTACGGGTGTTGTACGAGAGACATGCGGGTTGGCTCATCGCTCGGCTGACCAGGCGCTGCGCCGATCCGGCCATCGTCGACGAGGTGGTGCAGGACACCTTCCTGGCCGTGTGGCGAGGAGCGCGCCGTTTCAGGGGCGAGGGCGAGGTGGCGGCGTGGATTTGGGGGATTGGTATCCGCCGTCTACTCGACCGATTCCGCCGGCGCCGAGCCCCCGAGTGGCTGGCCGGTGGTGCCGGATCCGAGCCGTCGGCCGAGGAGTTGGTGCTTTTGGGCATCGAGCACGGTGATCTCGCCGGGGCGTTGGACCGGTTGTCACCAGAACTCCGCTCTGTGATCTCGGCAACTGTCCTCGACGGTCTGACCACGAGGGAAGCCGCGGCGTTGCTGGGAATCCCCTCTGGAACGGTGAAGTCACGCCTGGTACGCGCCCGGCGGGAGCTCAGGGAGGCGTTGACATGACATGGCACATCGATGATCAGATGCTCGCTCTCTACATGGACGGTCGGATGAGCGAGGTTCCGGCTTTCTCCTTGGAGGCGCATGTCCTGGCCTGTGCCGACTGCCGGCGCCGTTTGACTGACCGGGTCGATTCCCAGAGAGGGGAGCAAATCTGGCAAGGCTTGCTCGACAGCGTGAGTCAGGCGGAGCGGCGTCCCGGCGAGCGTCTCCTTTCCGGGCTGGGCGTTCCGGCCCATGTGGCGCGGCTCTTGGTGTTGACTCCCTCTGTCGGGCTCGCCTGGGTTCTTTCGGTGATGGCGGCTGTGGCGTTTGCCGTCCTCGCTTCGCAGGGGTCCGGCGGGCCTCTGCCATTTCTGGTCTTGGCGCCGTTACTTCCTGTGCTGGGTGTGGCCGTGTCATTTGGGCGGAGGATCGATCCGCTCTACGAGATCGGCATTGCCTCACCGTTGGGGGGGTTTCGCCTCATGCTGGTGAGAGCGACCGCGGTTCTGACGACGTCGATAGTCGTGGCCACTGTCGCCGCCCTTGGCCTTCCCGAGGTCGGTTTCAGCGCGGTATGGCTGCTGCCGGCGCTCTTTCTAACGGTGCTCACGTTGATCCTTTCGACGGTGATTGAGACTTCTTCCGCAGCACTTTTCGCCTCTGCCATCTGGATCGGAGGAGTCATCACCTTCGAGGTGATTGCCTCCGACCCCTACATCGCATTTGGGACTGATGCCCAATTGGTCTTCGCCGTTCTCGCCGTGTTGCTGGCGGCGGCGCTGATCGGCCGCCGCGGTTCGTTCGAAGTCATTTGACGGGAGCAAGGGAGCACATATTGCAGGACACGACGATCCAATTCACCGGAGTCGACAAGCGCTACGGCCAGGTGCGGGCGCTCGATTCGGTCGGCCTCGAGGTGGGGCGGGGGATAACCGGGCTTCTCGGTCCCAACGGAGCGGGAAAGACCACCCTGATAAGGATCGCCGCCACCGTGCTCGCTCCCGAAGGTGGCCGTGTCAGCCTGCTCGGGCTCGACCCGGCCCAAGCTGGTGGTCGTATCGAAATCCGAAGACGGCTGGGCTACATGCCACAGGAGCCGGGATTCTACAGAAACTTCACCGCCTTCGAGTTTGTCGACTACGTGGCCATCCTCAAGGAGATGGCCGACCGGCGCGAGCGTTCGGAGGAGGTGAGAAGGGTATTGGGGGTGGTCGACCTGACCGACGTGGCACACAAGAAGGTCAAGGCGCTGTCCGGCGGCATGCGGCGTCGGTTGGCTCTGGCACAGGCGCTCATCGGCCGACCCGAGTTGCTGTTGCTCGACGAACCGACGGCGGGGTTGGATCCAGAGCAGCGTCTTCGGTTCCGCGAGACAGTCTCGCAGTTGACCAACGACCCGATCGTCCTGCTTTCAACGCACCAGACAGAGGATGTGGTGGCTCTCTGCGAACGGGTGGTCGTCCTGTCCGCGGGCGCGGTTCGGTTTGACGGCGCTCCGAAGGCGTTGGCCGAGACGGCGAGCGGAAGGGTCTGGATCGGGGTCGATCAGGACTCTCGCGCTGCGCTTTCGTGGCGGATGGGTGATGGCAGGTTCCGCCACATCGGCGACCCCCCTCCGGGAGCGGCTCCAGCCGAGCCCACTATCGACGACGCATATTTGCTCATGGTCGGGGGCACCTCCGACATTCGACAGGTCACAGCATGAGCTCGGGCCCTGGGTATGCATATTCGTCGCGACGAGTGATGAGAGCCCTCGCCAACTTCAACGGACGCAAACTGCTGGTCAGCTGGGGTCTGATGACCGCCTACGGGATGGCTCTTCTCGGCACCGGCATATTCCTCGCAGCTGCCATGACGCAGGACGACGTGTCTTTTGGTGACGACGGCTGGACAGTAGCCGTCGGGTTCTACATGTTTGCCATCTTCACGATGGTGGCAACCAACTATGCCGCTCTTCGCGACCGGCGCGAGGGCACATCGGAACAGCACGAAAGCCTTCCAGCAGATTCTCGGGTTCGGTCGGGCGGGCTGGTGCTGGCAACGGCGTGGCCTTTCATCGCCGCAACGGTGCTCTTGGGCGTCGTCACCGCGGTGACCGCCGTATGGCTGGTGGTTCCCAGTGGGGTCCAGTTGATGGCTGTGATCCAGACTATGGTTTTTGTCGCGACGCTGGGAACTCTCGGAGTTGCCTTGGCGACCTGGGTCCCGAACCCGTTCGTGGCGCCGGTGGTGGCCTTCGCCCTGTTTATTGTTCAAACGCCAGAGGCTCCCGCCGGCTGGCATGTGGTTTTCCCGCTTGCCCATCTCGGTTCGGTGTACCTGGCCGGATGGCACACGATCTATCTACTCGGCTTGACCCTCATCTTCGCCGGTATCGCCCTCGTCCGCTCCGGAGCGAGGCGCTGGGCGGTCGCCGGTCTGCTGGTCGGATCTGTCGCGGTGGGGGTCTCACTTGCCGTGATGACCACCCAGGTTTGCTCCGGATCCACTTGCCTATTTTGAGAGGCGTCGACAAGTTCCGATACTCCGCTCGGGCGATGGTGTGGTGGGCCCCGGCGATCGCACTCGGACTGTCGGTGATCTTGGTTGCGGTTCGACGAGGCGAGGGAGTCACGCTCACGGCCCAGGCGACGGCGATCCTGATGGCGATGTCGGTGGGGTTTGCTCTCGATGACCCCTCGTACGAGCTAGTCGCCCCCTCGCCCAGTTCGCTGCTTCACCGGCGGCGGTGGCGGGTCCTCGTCATAGTTCCCCCGACGGCGGTGGCCTGGATGGCACTGGTCTGGTGGCAGGGTCCCAGTGATTCCGAAGAGACTTGGGTCTTGGCTGCCATGTTCGCCGGGCTGGTGGGGTTGAGCCTGGGTGTTGCCGGAGCGGCTGGTCGCCGCTCGCGGGGGCGGGGAGGCCCGGTGGTGGCTCCGATTATCCTGGTCGCCTTGATCCTGTCTTCGGCCCTTCCGCCGCGATGGAGGCCGATGCCGATGGGTGATGTCCCCGGGGGTTGGTCTGCCCTTTACATTCGGTGGTGGTCGGTGGCGGTGGTGGGGGTTCTCATGCTGCTGGTGTCGTCACGCGACCCGGCACGGCGGAGAGTCCTTAGAGCGAGATAGTCGGCTGATTCCTTCTAGCCCGGGCCGGCGTCGACACCGGGTACCCCGCCAGCTGCCACCAAGGCCAACCGGGGCAGGTAATGGCTCCAACCCATTTCCTGCAGGGCTGCTTCGTTCTCAGAGACCGAGCGGTGGGTGAGAACCAGCCGGGTCCCATCACCATCGGCGTGGAGTTCGATCTCTACAGTGGTCGATCCTGGTGGGATCCCTGGTCGGTCGACCCATCCCCAGGTGAACACCACACGCCTGTCCGGCTCGAGCTCAACGAATTGCCCACGGGCGGTCATGCCGTTGCCCATGAACATGGAGAAGATGCCGCCTACCCGAGGGTCGAGTTTGGCGTCTACACCCTGCCAGAGCTTCCATTTCTCCGACTCCGTCAGGAAGCGGTAGACCGTGGAAGGCGGAGCGGCGATCCGTTGCTCTAGGACGATCTCTGTCATCAGTCTTCGCCTTCCGCTGCTTCGATCTCGTCGGCCAGGTCCTTGAGAGTGCCTCCCCACATCGTCTCCAATACTTCCTTGAAGGGACCCAATGCTTCCTGATCGGCCCTGTAAAGACGCCGGTTTCCCTCCTTGCGCACCGTGACAAACTCAGCCTGCTTGAGCACGGCCAAATGCTGCGACACGGCGCCGAAGGTGACATCGAACTGTGCGGCGATGTCGGTCGCCGGCAGTTCACGATCCCAAACGAGGGCGAGGATCTGGCGTCGTCTCGGTTCAGCGATTACCTGGAGAGCATCCATTGCGAGCCATTTTAGTTTCAGTTGAAATACTTCGCGCGTCAATATATAGTCGTCACTAAAGTAGTCGACAAGGAGGCTGTGATGTCGAGGTTCATCATGATCTACAAAGGCGATGCCACCGACCCTGCGGACATGACAGAGGCAGACCGCGCGGGGGTCATGGCGAAGTGGGGGGCGTGGATGGAGAAGGTCGGCCCCGCGCTGGCCGATGTTGGCACCCCGTTCGGCCCCGGCGTTTCGGTCGTCGATGACGGGTCCACAGGAAAACCAGTTTCACTGTCGGGCTACTCGATCGTCGAAGCCCAAGATCTCAGCGCTGCTGCGGCGCTGGCCGACGGTCACCCATACCTGAGTGAAGGGGCTGGCAACTTCGCCATCGATATCTTCGAGATGACGCCGGTGCCGTTCGAGGAGTAAACGCCTCGACGCCGATAACGATTCGGTTGACGACGACCATCGCTTCGAGCAGGAACCCTCAACGGCGCTTACCCTCGCCCGAATGACAGCCAGCCAATTGGAGGATTTCGCCACTCGCTACACCGCGGCTTGGTGTTCTCACGACGCCAATGCCGTGGCGTCGTTCTTTGCTGAAGACGGTTCGATAGCCGTGAACGGCGGTGAGCCTGCGGTTGGAAGAGCCGCCATCGCAGAGCTGGTCCAGAGCTTCTATGACGCATTCCCCGACACCGTGGTGATCATGGATCAGGTTCGTGGAGCAGCCGACCGCGCCGTGTACCTCTGGACCTACGAGGGCACCAACACCGGGCCGGGGGGCCGAGGTCATGCGGTGAGGTTCAACGGCTGGGAGAGTTGGGACTTTTCCGCAGACGGCCTTGTGGCGGTATCGATCGGGAACTTCGACGCAGTCGAATACGAACGCCAAATGGCCGAAGGCGTCTAGCTCCTTCGGCTTTTTCTGTCCTCCGTACAGGCGACGGTGTGGCGCGGAGTTCGACTAAATCATCAGACGTGAGCAAGCACACCGTCTAGCGGCGGAGGGACCTGGTTGAGATCAAGAGCGCCGACGAGCAAACGGGCGTAGTCGATCTTGCGCCCGCTCCGGGTGCCCATGAAGCGCCGAAGCTGCTCCTCATGGGTCCGTGCGCGCCACTCAGGCTGCTTCTGGAAGATTCGGAACGAGCCAAGCTCGCCCTGAGCGTCGATGACCTCTTCCACCGAGGTTGCACCTAGGGATCGGATCAGCTCGTCCTCCAGGTCGGCGACACACACGAAGAAGCCCAACGATCCCATCTCGGCGCGGGCGAGGTTGAAGCCGAGGCCGGCCCGCTCGAGACCGCGCCGAAAGTCGCCCTCCTCTGCGACGTCACAGAGGCCCGCCAGTCTGACGTCAAAGCCCTGAGGGCCCAACAGATCTAAGAAGTGCCCAATGTTGGTCGCACCTCCGATCGCCACGATGAGGATGCCATCGGCGTCGAGATCCCGACCACGGCGCTCGGCAAGCGCTCCGAGCGCGACTTGGTCGCTGGTCCCTTCCACAAGCACCACCGCACGTGAGCCGACACCGCCGGCCAGCGTCTCTGCCCATTCGGCAACCTGTGGAATACCCCTGCCGTCCGCCGCCCACTCGCCGGCGACCCGCTGGAATCGCTGCTCCTCGTCCATTTGCCGTAGCTTCGCACCTCACACGCGACGGCCAGTCCGGTTTTACTCCTCAGACCCCCCGGTACCAGCGGAGCACGCGTACGGCGCGCAGGGTGTTCCAGCGACTCGGCTTGCCCGAGCCCTCCTCCATCGGGAAGTGGTCCTTGCCAGGGTGACGGTTCTGCAGCGGCCAGCGACCGTCCTTGAGCCGCTTGTCCTCGATGACTTCGATCGCATCGCCGGCCCGGGGATCGGGATCGGTCCCGGCGTCACGGAGATAGTCGAGCGCCCGCAGCACGTCGTAGAACCATCGCGGTGGAAACGACATCAACAGCCAACGCGGCTTGATCAACTCGCCGGTGCGCAGCGAGTACATGAGCCGTCGCTCCAGGAAGTATTCGTGGGCGTTGGTCCGGGCTTCGGCCAGGGTCGGGTTGTCACCGACCGCCCTCTCGTACTCCAACAGCCCTTCGAGCACAGAGATGGTGGTGTGGAACGAGGACCGGTCCGAGGTGACTTGACAGTTCCAGCCCCCGTCGTCCCGCTGTCGTTCCAGGAGGGTCTCGGGTTGGGGCATCTCCCTGGCGTCGTCGAGGAAATAGGAGCCGAGGGCGAGGGCCATCCCGGTGATGCAGGTCTCGGTGGTGTAGTCGAAGAAGGGTCGGTTCAATCGTCCCATGGCGACCCGATCCCGGACCAGGTCGGTGGCGGCCCGGACTCTGTGGTCCTCGGGGCCGATGCCCAGATGCCGGAGCAGCAGGAGGGTGTACATGGTCGAGATCCATTTCGGGGAGTAGGTACCCCGTCCCCACATCCCGTCCTCGGCCTGGAGGTCGAGGAGCCGGGCGCCCCAACCCTCATTTGCCACGCGTGACCTCTCGGCCTTGATCTTCCTCGCACCGGCATCGGTCAGGTCGCGCATCACTTGCCAGCGGATGGCGGGATCGGAGTCGAGAAGCCAGTCGAGCACCTGTTCCAAGACCGCGTCCATTGTCGCACCAATTGCGGACCACAGGTGTCCGTGTTCACACCGCCTGCCCGTGCCCGGCTAGCGCAACCTGCCGGTTCCCGTGGCAGACTCGTTCGATGGCGGTCTTGGAGCTGGTCACCATCGTCGTCGACGACTATGACCCTGCCATCGAGTTCTTCGTGGGTGTCCTCGGATTCGAGCTGGTAGACGACTCTCCTTCGCTCACCAACGATGGTCGACCAAAGCGATGGGTCGTCGTGCGACCTCGTGGAGCAGAGACGGGCATCCTGCTTGCCCGTGCGGACGGCGACCAGCAGGAACTTGTGGTAGGGAACCAGGTTGCGGGACGTGTCGGCTTCTTTCTCCGAGTCGACGACTTCGAGGCGAGCTACGACCGGATGGTGACCGCTGGCGTGGAATTCGTAACGGAACCACGCACCGAGGACTACGGGCGGCTCGCCGTGTTCGTCGACATCTCTGGCAACCGTTGGGATCTACTTGGTCCCGTCTGAGCGACGCAGTTGTAGTGGCCAGGCTCTGCTGCAAGACATACTGAGCCTGTTCCTCTATGCAATTCACGCCAGACGCAAAGAGATACGACCAGGTACCATCAAGCAAAATCCCAAGGTCACGACCGAGCAGTTTCGGAGAAGCCGCCGCTGGCGGCGGCTCCCTAGCATGAGGGTCGTCCCCATCAAGACTCGCAGAGGAGGGAACCTGCAATGAAGGACACGCAGAAGTCCGCCAAGAGCACCACCTTCACGGACGAGGAAAGAGTCGCGATGAAGGAGCGCGTCCAAGAGCAGAAGGCGGCCGCGCGTCGCGGCCCGCGCGCGGACAAGGCGGACGGGGAAAGCGCCGTGCTCGCGAAGATCGCCGAGATGCCGGAACCGGATCGCGCCATGGGCGAGCGGCTCCATGCTGTCATCAAAGCCAGCGCGCCAGCCCTCTCGCCGAGACTCTGGTACGGGATGCCCGCGTATGCCAAGGACGGCAAGGT
>DATDPP010000016.1:0-6843 GCA_035292685.1 Acidimicrobiia bacterium | reverse complement strand
ATTCGGCGGGCATGATGCCTCCCACCGTGGGCAAGGGTGGGGCTCTCTACCCGACCGGTGGTGGAATCTGCCTGGAGGCGCAGCACTTCCCCGATTCTCTCCACCACCCGGAGTACCCCACCTTGATCGTCGAGCCCGGTGACAGCTACCGGCAGACGACGGAGTACCGGTTCTCGACCTCCTAGCTACTGCTCGGAGAGCGCGGTCGCAACCGGGTGGCGTGATGCCACCACATCCGCCAGGGACTGGCCGGGCAGGAGTGGGGCGTGACATGCGACCAGATGATCCTTGGCTTGAGGGCGTAGCTCGGGCACCTCCTCGGCACAGAGGTCGAATGCAATCGGGCACCGGGTGCGGAACACACAGCCCGACGGGGGATTCACCGGGCTGGGCAGATCGCCTTCGAGGACGATCCGCTTCCGGGTGCGCTCCAAAGTCGGATCCGGGATGGGCACCGCGGAGAGCAGTGACTGGGTATAGGGGTGGATGGAACGGTCATAGACGTCCTTGTGGTCCCCCAACTCCATGAGCTTTCCTAGATACATGACAGCGATGCGGTCGCTGATGTGCCTGACTATCGACAGGTCATGTGCGATGAAGAGATAGGAGAGGCTGAGCTCTTTCTGGAGGTCCTCCAGGAGGTTGAGGATCCCGGCCTGTATCGAGACATCGAGGGCCGACACCGGCTCATCCAGGATGATGAGCGAAGGCCGCAGGCTCAGAGCACGGGCGATCCCGATCCTCTGTCTTTGCCCACCGGAGAACTCGTGAGGAAACCGCTTGGAATGGTCCGGGGACAGGCCGACCAGCTCCAGCAACTCACCGACGATGGCGTCGTGGTCACCGGGCACATCGTGCACCTCGAGAGGCTCGGCGATGGCGGCCCCGATCGTCATCCGCGGGTCGAGGGAGGCATACGGGTCCTGGAACACGATCTGCATCTCGGAGCGGAGCTCGCGCATCTCCTCCCGACCCAGGGTGGTCAACTCCTGGCCACGAAACCGGATGGATCCGGAGGTGGGCTCCAGCAGGCGGAGTATGCAGCGACCGACCGTCGACTTCCCCGAGCCCGACTCTCCAACCAGTCCCAAGGTCTCGCCCGGAGCCAGGCTGAACGAGACACCGGAAACGGCGTGGACCGTTTGCTTGATGACCTTGGCTCCCTTGTTCTGGCGGACTTCGAAGAGTTTGAAAAGCTCGGTCACCTCGAGGATTGGCTCGCTCAAGCCATCACCTCCGCCGCGATCTCCTCTACTCGGACACAAGCCGTTTCGATTGCCCCATAAGGCTTGAGCTCGGGTATCTCGCCGGCACACACCTCGGTGGCGTAGGTGCAGCGGATCCGGAAGGCGCACCCACTTGGCGGTCGCAACATGTTCGGGGGAGCCCCGGGGATGGGGACCAGCCGCTCGACGTTGATGTCGGGCAGGGAGTTCAACAACCCGCGGGTGTAGGGATGGGTGGGGCGCATGAAGATGTCGTGCGCTTCGCCGCGCTCGGTCACCCTGCCGGCATACATGACCTGCACCCGGTCTGCGACTCGGGCGACCACACCCAGGTCATGGGTGATGAAGGCCACCGCGGACCCCAACTCGTGTTGAACCTGTTGCACCACGTCGAGTATCTGGGCCTGCACCGTGGTGTCGAGGGCCGTGGTGGGCTCGTCGGCAATCAGGATCTCCGGAGAATTGGCAATGGCGATGGCGATCACCGCCCTCTGCCGCATCCCGCCAGAGAACTCATGGGGATACTGCCGAGCCCGGACATCGGGTTGGGGAATCCCGACCCTGTCGAGCAATTCGACTGCCTTTGCGTTTGCCTCATCGTTTGAAATGTCCTGATGGGCAAGGATCATCTCGACGACCTGGGCCCCGACCCGGTGCACCGGGTTTAAAGCGGTCAAGGGATCCTGAAAGATCATGGCCACCCGTTTCCCCCGCACCTTGCGCACCTCGTCGGGGGGCGCCCCAACCAGCTCCTGGCCGCCGATCTTGATCGAGCCGGAAACGATCGCAGACCTGGGCAGGAGACCCATGACGGCGAGGAAGGTGACCGATTTGCCGGAGCCCGACTCACCCACGATTCCGAGCAGTTCGTGCTCGGATATGTCGAAGCTGACGCCCCGCACCGCCTGCACAAGCCCATCTTGTGTGGGGAAGGATACGTGCAAGTCGCGGACCGACAGGACCGGCAGAGTCATCCAGCGACCTGCGGCTCCTGCTTGGGGTCGAGCGCGTCGCGAAGCCCATCACCCATGAAGTTGATGCACAGGATCGTGATCAGAAGCACCAGCGCCGGGAACAGGACCAGCCACCATTTGCCGGTTATCACGGAGGTGCCGGCATCGGCCAGAAGGTTGCCCCATGAAGCCTGTGTGGGATCCAAACCGAATCCGAAGAAGGACAGCGTCGACTCGAGACCGATAGCAGCGGCGACGATGAAAGTCATCGAGACCACGATCGGGCCGATGGTGTTCGGCACCAGATGACGCATGATGATGCGCTTGTCGCTGGCGCCGACCGCCCTGGCCGCCTCTACGAATTCCTTCTCCTTGAGGCTCAGGACGACCCCACGCACGATTCTTGCGGTGGTCATCCAGGCGACCAGCGTGATCAAGGTCACCATTAACCGCTTCGACCCCGGCTCCCCGAGCACGGTGGCGGCCCACGGCTGTTTCTCCGGGAGGAGACGCATGATGATCAGGAGCACCAACAACGGCAGCCCGATGAACAGATCGGTGAATCGCATCAACCCGTTGTCGATCCTCCCCCCGCGGAAACCGGCAAAAGAGCCCAACGCGGTGCCGATCAGACCGGCCGAGATGGCGCTGGCGATGCCGACGAAGAGCGAGACCCTTCCTCCGTAGAGCACCCGCGAATAGAGATCCCGGCCGATCGAGTCGGTTCCCATCCAGAACTGTGAGTTGGGCGGAACCAGGATCTCCTTGCGAAGCCCACCGTCGGCCGAGTCGACGGCCTCGTTCTCCCCGTACGGGGCGATGACACCGGCGAACACACAAGCCAGCGTGATGAGTAGCAGAACGACGCTGGAGATCATCGCCGCCCGGTGGTGTCGATAGCGACGCATGGCCAGTTGGGTCGGAGATGCCGACTCGACTGCGATTCCTTCGAGTTCGTCGAGTTGAGGTGCATCGGCCGGGCCCGGAATCGGAGTCAGGATGTCAACCAAGCCGAATCCTCGGGTCGAGCCACGCGTACGTGACGTCGGCGAGAAGGTTGAAGATGATCACCGAACTGACGATGACGAACATCAGCGGCATGATCTGGGGAAAGTCGCCGTTCCCGAGGGCGGTGAGCAGATAGTCGCCGGTGCCATGGAACTCGAAGATCCGCTCGGTGATGATGAGGCCACCGACGATGGCGCCGAAGTCGATGGCGGCGACCGTGACCACCGGGATCATGGCGTTGCGCATGGCGTGGTGCATGATCACCTTGCGCTCCGAGATCCCCTTGGCCCGAGCGGTGCGCATGTAGTCGGACCCTTTGACGTCGAGCAGCGAGGCCCGCATGTACCGGCTGTAAACCGCGATGATCTGGATGGCGACCACAGTCACCGGGAGGATCATGTGCTTGGCCCGCAACCCCAGGTCGAATGTGGTCTGGCCGGGGGGGTAGATCCCGGCCACCGGTAAGAACGGTTTATCCAACCCCAGCCATCTCGTGATCAGGATCGCAAAGAAGACTTGCAACAGCACCGCCGAGACAAAAGGCGGCATCGATATCCCCACGAAGGAGGCACCGGTGGCTGCGGTGTCGAACTTCGAATACTGACGCAAGGCGGAGAAGATCCCGATCCCGAGACCAATGGTGATGCCGACGATGCTGGCGGTGATCCCCAGGATCAAGCTGTTGACCATCGCCGCTTTGAGATCAGGCCAAACCGGGCGGTTTCCCTTGATCGAGTTGCCCCACTCCAGAGTGACAAAGTTGCCCAGCCAACGAAAATACTGCTCGGGAGTCGACCCGATCAACCCGTGCTTCTCCTTGTACACCTCCACCATCTCCGGAGTGGCACGGGTGTTGACACGAAGGTAACTCTGAACCGGGTCGGTCGCCGATTTCACCGCCCAGAAGGTGAGGAACGTGACAATGAAGAGCACCGGGATGGCCCACGCCGCCCTGAGCGCGATGAACCTCGCCATCTACCTCGTCCTCCGTCGTTCCTCAGGTCAGGTTTGGGGTGCCCGACGAAACGGGCACCCCAAACAAGCTAGTTGATCTACTCGTTAACCGTAACCACGGGCTCGCCAGCCATCAGGTTGGTGAGGACAGTCCCACCATCTGCTGTGGTGTCCCATACGCCGGGGAGCACCGGGAAGGCGGTGGTCCACACCATCCAGGACGAGTTGGCGCACTCGGTCACCGGATTGACGCACTCGGGCCATTGCTCGGCGCCAATGATGATCTCATTGTTGTCGGTCAGCGGTTGCCACAGCTGTGAGCTGTTGTTGAACGCCCGGTAGTTGGAGGCGTCTGCACCCGGGGCATCACCCTCGATGCGGTCGGTCCGCCAGGCGGCGACGTTCGGGAACTGGAACAGGGGCAACATCACCGAGTCATCGACCAGCGTCTGGCCGATCTGATGGATCAGGTCGGCGCGGGCCGCCTCATCCGCCGTGACGTCGGACTCCTGCATGAGGGCGCTGGCGTCCTCATTGCACCAGAACACCGAGTTCTGGCCCTGGTTGTTGTTCTCGGGGCCCGGGACCTGGCTACAACTCATGATCGAGGTGACGGTGGGGTCCGGAGACGCAGTGTTGATGTACATCGCCAAGTCGTAGTCACCCGCCGGCAGACGCTGCTGGAACACCTGGTCGGCGTCACCGTTGTCGGCCACGACGTTGAAGCCGGCGGCGGCGAACTCGGGGATCATGAGAGCCTGGGTGGACTCACGACGCGGGTTCGGGGTGTTGATCATCCACTTGATCTCGGGAACCGCTCCGTCCTTCTCCCAGAAGCCATCACCGTTCAGGGTCCAGCCGTCACCTTCGAGGAGTGCAACCGCACCCTCGGGGTCATAGCTGTTGGTGAACTGGTCGTTCTGACACCAGGGACCCACGGTCGGCACCCAGAGCCCGCACTGCAAGAGCGGGGCGCCGGGGAAGATCGGGTCATAGATGTTGGCCAGGATCAGTTCCCGATCGACCGACTTGGAGAAGGCCGCCCGGAAGGTGTCATCGGCAAACGGTCCGTTCCGCTCCTCACCTTGCTGGAAGTACAGACCCTCGTAGTTGGTGCCATAACCAGCCACGAACTTGATGTTGTCTCCAGCCAGCGCGTCGCTTATGCCAGCGAACGCCTGCGGGAAGATGAAGTCGACTTCACCCGCTCCCAGCGAGGCGATGCCACCATCTTCTGCTCTCGGAACCTGAACGATCCGGGCTGCGATCGGCTTGTCATCGCCCCAGTAGGTTGGGTTGGGCTCCAGGATCGCCTGATCCAGGCTCCACGACGTGAGCTGCCACGGGCGAGCCGACAACGGGAGGGCATCCAGGAAGTCCTGGGACACGTCCATACAACTCGGATCGGTGACACCATGTGCCGGAATGATCCAGTAGAACAGACCCTTGTACGGGGCGTAGACGGTGGCGAACTCCGCCACCACCTGCTTGTCGCTGGCACCGGCGGCGACGGATATGATCTGGTCCCACCCAGCGGTCGAGATCGACCCCGGCGTGTTGAGGGCAGCGTTGTAGGTGCAGATGAAGTCTGCCGCCGTGACCGGCGTCCCATCGCTCCATACCGCATCAGGGTTGATGTCGTACGTGATGGTCATGGCCGAAGTGACGGCTGGCTCCGTGCTGGTGGTGGGGCCACCCGCCGTTGTCGTTGTCTCCGCGGCACCGGTCGTGCTGGTGGCGGTGTCTTCAGCACAGGCCGCTACGACCAATGCGAACACAAACAACAAGAGGAGCCATCGCGGACGATTGCTCATTGTCTTCATTGATTTCCTTCCTGCTTTCAAATGAAATCGGGTCATGCCCGAACCTTGCTGGCGACCGACATGGCCGCACCGCGGCGCCGATCCACACGGGCCTTCCCAGGAACTCGCCGCAGGCTTGGGAGTGTACCCCAACGAAGATGCGTACGGCACCTCAGAATGGTCGATGAATCAGATGCCGAAACCGGTCACGGTGATGGCCCGGAAACAGGTCTAGACCATCTTCTCACGGAGTCGCTGGAGCCCATCCCCGAGCCGCTCGATCACCGCAGGATCGGATCGAGGCCAGACGTTGACGAGGAAGAAGCTGACACCCACCGCCGACAACGCGGCGACCCGGTCGACCAGCCCGTCCACGGTGGCGTGGGCTCCTCTGGCAACCGCTTCGTGCATCCATACGATGTCGTTCGGATCCCGATCGTGACGTCGACAGGCGGTGTTCAGAATCTCACCAATGCGAACCACGTCGTCGATCTTTCCCGGCCCGTCCCAATAGTCACCGAAGCGGGCGAGGATGTCGAGCATCCGGGGCCGATTGCTCCCAACCACCACTGGAAGCCTGCCCCGAACCGGCTTTGGCTCGAAGGGTGCGTTCTCGAGCTGGACATACTCGCCGGCGAAGTCGGTGCGCTCCTGGGACTCCAGGAGTCGGAGCGCGGTGAGGGTCTCCTCGACGGCGCCGACGCGATCGCCCGGCGACGGGAAAGGGATGCCGTATGCCTGGTGCTCCCGTTCGTTCCAGGCCGCCCCCACCCCGAAGATGAAACGGCCGTTGGAGACATGATCGAGGGTGGTCGCCGCCTTGAGCAGGACCATGGGCGGGCGATGGGTTATCCCGGCCACGAAGACGCCAAGCTCGATCCGATCGACCTCGCGGGCCAG
>DATDPP010000015.1:0-3013 GCA_035292685.1 Acidimicrobiia bacterium | reverse complement strand
CTGGGGAGCACGGGCTCGATGTAGAGCTCCAGCGCTCCTTCGGATTGACATGACATCTCGACGAACATCATCCCTTCGGGGAGATCGCCGAACTGGTCGGGAGTGCCCAGCAGGATCAAGCGAGGCTGGCGATCCTCGATGACTCGTTGCGCTTCCCGGATCACCACCGGCTCGGCGCAGGCGCCTCCGATCCAGCCGTGTATCTCGCCGTCTGCGGTGATGATGGCCCGCGCCCCCTGGTGACCCGAAGACGGCGCCTGTCGCCACACCACGGTGGCCAGGGCGAACTCGACACCCTGGCGAGACAGCTCGCTGGCTTTCTCGACCATCCTCCAACCGTCGGCAGGTTGCGCGTTCATGCTTAGTCGGTCCTGACCGGGGGAGCTCCGCTGACGTCCTTGCCGGTCTGCAACGCCTCATAGACCCGGTCGGGGAACACCGGCATGTCGATGTTGCGCACCCCGGTTCCCTTGAGAGCGTCGATCACGGCGTTGACGAAGGCGGCCGGTCCACCCACGGCCGCGCACTCACCAATTCCCTTGGCCCCGATCGGGTGGTGGGGGCAGGGGGTGACGACCTCATGAAGCTCGAAACCAGGGGTCTCCCAGGCCGTCGGCAGGAGATAGTCCGTGAAGTTCGACCCGATGCAGTTTCCTTCGGCGTCGAACGTGATGAACTGCATGCTGGCCATGGCGTAGGCCTCGGTGAGGCCGCCCATGATCTGGCCTTCGACGATCATCGGGTTGATCCGCACCCCGCAGTCGTCCACCGCCACCAACCGCAGCACGTCCCAGACCCCGGTCTCGGGGTCCACCTCGACGGTGACGATGTAGCAGGCGAACGGCCAGGTGAGGTTGGGCGGGTCGTAGTAGGCCGTGTTGTCGAGCCCGGGCTCCATGCCGTCAGGCATGTTGGAGTACGCAGCGACCGCGCACTCCTGGATGGTCACGCCCCGGTCGGGCTGGCTGCGCACGTAGAAGCGCCCCAGCTCCCACTCGACATCCTCTTCCGAGATCTCGAGCAGATGGGCGGCGATCTTGCGGGCCTTGGCCCGGATCTTGCGGGACACCATGGCCACTGCCGCCCCCGCCACCGGGGTGCTTCGGGATGCATAGGTGCCCATTCCGAACGGGGCGGTGTCGGTGTCGCCCTCCTCGACGGTGATGTCCTCGGCGGGGATGCCGAGCTCGTGGGCCACGATCTGGGCCCAGGTGGTCTCGTGTCCCTGGCCCTGGCCCCGGGCACCGGTGCGGAGGAGCGCCTTGCCTGTGATGTGGACCTTCAATTCGGCGGAGTCGAACATCTTTATGCCCAGGATGTCGTACTCCCTGCTGTTGCCGGCGCCGAGCGGCTCGGTCATGGTGGAGATGCCGATGCCCAGCAGACGGCCCCTCTTGGCCGCCTCTTCCTTCTGCTTGAGGAAGTCCCGGTAGCCGATGGCCTCGAGACCGACGTCGAGGCACTTGGCGTACTGGCCCGAGTCGGTGAGGAACCCGTACGGAGTCCGGTGGGGAAAGTCGTCGTCGCGCACGAAGTTGATCCGGCGGAACTCGGCTTGGTCCATCCCGAGGTCGTCGGCGGCCGCCTGGATCATCCGCTCCTGGAAGAACATCGCCTCGGTGACCCGGAACGAGCACCGGTAGGCGACTCCGCCGGGCGCCTTGTTGGTGTACACCCCGCGCGCCAGGAGATGGGCATTGGGAATGTCGTAGCAGGCGAACGCCGAATGCATCAGCCCGATCTTGAACTTCGACGGCTGGGCATCGGAGAAGAAGGCTCCGTGGTCGGCCATCGTCTGCATCCGCACTCCCAGGATTCGCCCGTCCTTGCGCATCGCCACCTCACCATGGAGGTAGATGTCGCGGGCGAAGCCGGTGGAGATCAGGTTCCCGGTGCGGTCCTCGATCCACTTCACCGGCCTCTCCAGAAGGATCGAGGCCAGGATCGACGCCACGTAGCCGGGGTAAACCGGCACCTTGTTGCCGAACCCGCCGCCGATGTCCGGAGAGATGATTCGGATCATCTGCTCGGGCAGCTCGGCGACCATCGCCACCGCCGCCCGGATGATGTGCGGCGCCTGGGTGGTCATGTAGACGGTGAGCTTGGAGGTGGCGCGGTTGAAGTCTGCGATCGACCCGCAGCACTCGATCGGCGAGGGGTGGGAACGGGGGTAGTGGAGGTCGATCTTGGATACGATGTCGGCTTCGGCGAAAGCCCGGTCGGTGCCGTCTTTGTCGCCCACTTCCCAGTCGTATATGACGTTGTCGGGCTGATTCTCCTTGTCGTCGCGAATCAGCGGCGCCCCTTCGGCGAGTGACTGAGTGGGGTTGACGATCGGCGGGAGAGGCTCGTAATCGACCATGATCGCCTCGCAGGCGTCCTTGGCGATGTAGGGGTCGTCAGCGATGACGCATGCGACCTCCTGTCCCTGGAAGCGCACCTTGTCGGTCGCGAGCACCGCCTGGGTGTCGTAGGAAAGGGTCGGCATCCAGGCCAGGTTGCGGGCGGCCATCGTCTCGCCAGTCAGCACCAGCCGGACTCCTGGCATTGCCCACGCCTTGGAGGTGTCGATAGATCTGATCCGGGCATGGGCCAGGGGGCTGCGCAGGATCTCCATGTGCAACATCCCGGACAGCACCACGTCGTCGATGTAATTGCCCTTGCCGCGGATGAAGCGGTTGTCCTCGACCCGGCGCCGACTGACGCCCAATCCGCCGATCTTGATCTCGTCGACCGCCGTCACCTGATCACCTCCGCTGACTTCATCTCATTGATCCTGGAGCTTGGCGGCGGCCCACATGACCGCCTTTACGATGTTCTGATATCCGGTGCACCGACAAAGGTTGCCGCTGAGGGCCCAACGGATCTCGTCCTCGGTGGGGTTCGGGTTCTCGTCGAGAAGCGCCTTGGTGGTCATCATCATCCCCGGAGTGCAGAACCCGCATTGAAGGCCGTGCTCCTCCTTGAATCCCTCCTGGATCGCGTGGAGCTCGCTAGGTCCGGCCAGGCCCTC
>DATDPP010000014.1:0-3689 GCA_035292685.1 Acidimicrobiia bacterium | reverse complement strand
GAGTCCCCGGTGAGGGCCTCCAGGGTGTCGTAATCCAGACCGGCCACCCGGTTCAGCTCATGGGACACGAGATCGGTGCCCGAGGTGATCTGAAGCGTGGTGAAGGCACCAGCCAGCCGTTCGGCTCGCTCCTGATCGCCGAGATCCTGGGCCACCGCGGCCAAGCCTGCGATGAAGATGACAGCCGCGGAAACGTCTCGATGTCCCGTGAACAGTTCGAGACCGCGTCGCAGGTATTCCCATGCCTCGTCGTATCTCCCGATTCGCCGCGCCACATTGCCGACCTCGAAGAGCCCCCAACCCATCCCGAATTCGTTGCCCGCCTGCGAGTAGAAGTGGACCGACTTCTTCATGTGCTCGGTGGCAGACTCGGGATCCATCGCGACATAGGCAACCGCGCTGCCACGAGCCCATTCGATGTCACCTAGGCCACCGAGGTCACCGAGATCGGCATAGATCTCCTCGGCTTCGTCGAAAACGGCCTCCATGTACTCGAACCCGATTTGGCGCTCGCTTTCAGGCCCGGTGAACGCCGCCGCCAGGCCGTAGTTGTAGAGGGCGTTGGCGATCTCCTTGGGGTCACCAAGCTCGCGCTGCATCTGCAAGACTCGTTCGTAGACGTCGAAACACTCCTCCATCCTGGCCTGCCACCAGAGGATGCCGCCGAGCGCCTCCATCGCCTTTGCCCGGTGGCGAGGCTCCCCGCCAGGCATGGCGAGAATGGAATCGACCCGTCGACGCGCCTCGTGCAGATGCCCGCGGGCCTGCCAGAACCGCCAGGAGGCCGTGACCAGCCGCAGTGCCAGGTCGACTTCCCCGTTGGCCATCGCCCAATCGAGGGCGGACCGGATGTTGTCGTGATCGGACTCCATCACGTCCAGCCATAACTTCCGGTCCTTGCGCAACAGCTCAGGCGCCACCATTTCGGCAAGCTCGGTGTAGACCTCGAGATGGCGCCATTGCAGTTCCGGGTTCTGCCCCGCCTCTTCCAGACAGCCCATGGCGTACTCCCGGATCACATGGAGCATCCGGAACCGGTGGACAGCGTCAATGTCGACCCTTCTCAGGAGACTCTGGTCGAGAAGGAAGCCGAGCCCCTCGAGGACATCGACTCCGAGCTCACTGGCCGGGCCACAGACCCTCTCGATCTCTTCGAGCCGGGCGCCACCGGCGAACACCGAAAGCCTGGCGAACAAACGTCTGGTCGGCTCGTCCAGGAGGTCGTAGCTCCAGGCGATCGCACCGTGGATGGTGCGTTGCCGCTCGGGGAGGTCAACGGAACCCGAGCTCAGCATTCGGGCGTCGAGACGCTCCAGGATGGTCGACACCGGCAGGTGGCGAAGCCGCGAGGCCACCAGCTCGATGGCGAGAGGCAGCCCGTCGAGTCTCCTAACCAACTCGGCCACCGATTGAGCGTTTTCCATCGTGACCTCGAAATCGGGTCTCACTGCGACCGCTCGCTCGGCGAAGAGCGAGATGGCCCCGACGTGGAGCAGCTCATCCAGATCTCCTATCCGATCGGGGTCTGCCATCGGCAGCGGGGGGATCGGCATCTCCTGCTCTCCGGTGATCTGCAGAGGGGCACGGGAGGTCACCAGGAACTTGGAATCGGACGAGGCCCGGACCAGGTCGGCCACCAGCGGCGCCGCCGCCAGGACCTGTTCGAAGTTGTCGAGCACCAGCAACAAGCTCTTGGCCCGGAGATGGTCGAGAAGGCTGACCGCCGGTGACTGGTCACTGGCCGAAGCCTGGAGCCCGAGTGAGCTCAGGATCTGCGAGGGAACCACCTCCACATCGCTGACGGGAGCCAGATCCACGAAGAACACCCCGTCCGGAAACTGGTCGCCGACCTCGGCCGCGACCTGCAGCGAAAGACGGGTCTTGCCGGTGCCCCCGGGGCCGGTGAGGGTGAGGATGCGGGTTCTGTCCAGCAACCGCAGCGCTTCGGCCAACTCCTGCTCCCGGCCCACGAAGCTGGTGAGTTGCATTGGGAGGTTGTTGGGGATGGCATCGAGGGTGCGAAGGTGGGGAAAGCCCTCTTGACGCCCCCTACCCACCAACTCGAAGATCGTCTCGGGTTCGGATAGGTCCTTGAGACGGTGCTTTCCCAGGTCACGCAGGGCCAGCGACGCGGGCAGATCGCGCTCGACCAGGACGGCGGTCGACTCGGAGAGAACGGTCTGGCCCCCGTGCCCCGCATCGGCGATTCGTGCCGCGCGGTGCACGTCGAGACCCACGTAGTCGGCGCCGCCGAGAGCCCCCACCCCGGTGTGGAGGCCCATCCGGACCCGGATTCGGGCGTCCTCCGGCCAGACATGGCTGGCGAGGGCATCCTGTGCCGCGCCGCTGGCCAATGTGGCATCCAGGGCAGAGACGAACACCGCGAAGAAGGAGTCGCCCTCGGTCTTCACCACAATGCCGTGATTCGCCTCGATCGCCCTCCCGACCAGTGTGTTGTGGGTCTCCAGGACCTCGACCCAGCGCGGCCCGAGCCCCTGAACGAGACGGGTCGATCCCTCGATGTCCGTGAAGAGGAAGGTGACGGTGCCGGTCGGAAGAGATTCAGTGGGCATTGCCTGAGCGGTTAGGGGTCCACGCCAGTCGCAACACTAGGGAGGTCGAATCCGGCGGTCAGACCAGTCGGCCGATGACTTGCTCCCCATAGGCTCGCAGGGTTCCCTCCATGTCGTCGTGCATCAAATAGATCCCGAATTGACCAACCCCCATCGAGGCAAGGAGTGACAGCTTCTCGACATGCGCCTCGACCGGGCCGAGGACACAAAAGCGGTCCACGATGTCATCGGGCACGAAACCCGTGGAGGTGTTGTGGGCACGTCCATGATGCTGGTAGTCGTATGACTCCCGGGCCTTGATGTAGTCCGAGAGCACGGTTGGCACCTTGGAGGAGTCCTCCCCGTATCGATTGACCATGTCCACCACGTGGTTGCCCACCATCCCCCCAAACCAGCGCACCTGGTCGCGCTGATGAGCGAGGTTGTCGCCGACATATGCAGGGGCGGCCACGCATACCTCCACTTCGGCCGGATCGCGTCCGGCGTCGGAGGCAGCCCGGTGCACCGCGGCACTGGTCCATTCCAGGATCTGCGGATCGGCGAGTTGGAGGATGTAGCCGTCGGCGTGACGACCGATGACCTCCAAGGCCTTGGGCCCATAACCGGCGGCCCACATCGGGAGGTCCCATCCCTCGCCCACCCATGGGAACGACAGCGACTTCCCGTTGTACTCCACTTCCTCGCCGGCCACTAGACGTTTGATGACGTCCATCGATTCGGCCATCGTTTCCAGGGTCCTCGGCGGGCGGCCGATGTAGCGCAGGGCGGAGTCGCCACGGCCCATGCCACAGATGGTGCGAGGCCCGTACATGTCGTTGAGGGTGGCGAACAGGGAAGCGAGGACGGTCCAATCCCGGGTCCCGGGGTTGGTCACCATCGGCCCAACGATCACCCGCTCGGTCTCGGCCAGGATCCTCGAGTAGATGACGAAGGGCTCCTGCCACAAGACGTGGGAGTCAAAGGTCCAGACATGGGTGAAACCCAGGTCCTCGGCCATCCTGGCCAGTTCAACCACCCGGGAGGCCGGTGGGTCGGTCTGCAGCACCACACCAAAGTCCATCAGGTGATCACACAGGTTGACCTCATGTGATCACGGTAATCAGGACCGGAATCAAG
>DATDPP010000013.1:0-6622 GCA_035292685.1 Acidimicrobiia bacterium | reverse complement strand
GTCGCCTTCGACGACCCGCCACAACTGTTCCTCACCGTCGCGGTAGTAGTGACGGTCGTTGGTCATCCTCAGGTCACGCCGGCCCGACCGGTCCCAATCGCTGAAGAGGATCGAGAGGGTGCACCAGCCGGGGGACAGTGGCAGCGGAGCGCCATAGATTGCCCCGGTGCCCGGTCTGAACATGACACTGTCCGAGCAGCCCTCCCGATCCCCGGTGTCGGATAGCGCGACGTAATTACCGAAGGCCAGGGTAGGCAGCGAAGCCGAGCCTTCCCACTGGGCACTGAACGCAGCAGTCCACTCGTCACCTCCGTCGACACTCCAGGTCTCGTTGGCTCGTTCGAATCGACACCCACCGAGCCCGCGCAGCATCACGTTCTCGCCGGCCCTCAACACCGCGAGGTCGACCAAATCGTCTCCGTCTACGTCCAACGGATAGGCCCCGGTGACCGCGGTGAGGTCGGTGGCGGGGTCGGGCAACCGCTCGAACTTCAGGGCCTCGCCCACCGGGCTCTGGTTGATGTAGAGCGCGGCCGGATTGACACCACCTGCGAAATAGATGTCAGGCCGCTCGTCGTCGTTGCAGTCGAAGACACCGACCCCGCCCCCGACGAAGAAGGCGAACTCGCCGTCGTAGCTATGCTCGATGCCCGCCGCCGCCGCCACTTCGACGAAGAGAGGAGGGCTCATCGCCGGCGGTGGCCCGCTCGCCGCGATGACCGTTCTGGCGAGAAGGAAGACACCGATTGCGATTAGAGATCCGGTCACGATGCCGGCGAACAGCCAAACAGTCGAAGGAAATCCGCGGTTCGAACTGGGTGGGGATCCGGCCTTCAGATTCGTCATGCTTTATTGGATGTGGTGCGAGCAGGTGTGGCTACAGTACGCCCCGTCCCGTATCGGGACGACATTCACTGGAGGAAGGAAATCAATGAAATTGCTAAATCGCCGATTCCTGGCGCTTCTGGCAGTACTGGTGATAGTGGTCGCCGCCTGTGGCGACGACGACACCACCGGTACAACCGCCGATGGAGGGACAGGGACCACCGGAGCGGGTGGGGATTGCGTCGTCGGCATGTCGTGGAACAACTACAACGAAGAGAGATGGGCCAAGCACGATGAGCCGGCGATGAAAGCGGCCATCGAGGCGGGCGGCTGCAGCTATATCTCTTCTGACGCCGGTTCCTCCGAGGAGCAGCAGATCACCGACGTGGAGAACTTGATCGCTGATGGGGCGAACGTGGTCATCATCCTGGCCCAGAACACGCAAGCGATCCTCCCTGCGGTTGAGGCCGCCACCGCCGAGGGAATCCCGGTCATCGCTTATGACCGCCTCATCGAGGATGCGAACACCTTCTACGTCAGCTTCGACAACGTCCTGGTTGGAAAGCTGATGGCGGAGGTCATCTTCGACCTGGTGCCGTCCGGAAACTACATAATCGTCAAGGGCAACGGCGCCGACGCCAACTCCGACTTCCTACGGGAAGGGATCGAGTCGGTGATCGGGGATGCGGTCGCGGCAGGCGACATCACCATCGTGGGTGAGGACTACACCGACAACTGGGCTCCCGACCTGGCCCAGACCCACGTGGAGCAGTGGCTGACCCAGGCCGACAACGACGTGCAGGCCGTGGTGTCTGAGAATGACGGAATGGCCACTGGGGCCGCCGCCGCCCTCGCCGCACAGGGTCTTAGCATTCCGTTGTCGGGTCAGGACGCTGACGTCGCCGCCCTCAACCGGGTGGCGCTCGGAACGCAGTCGGTGTCGGTGTGGAAGGACGCCCGTGAGCTGGGCAAGGCTGCCGGAACGGCTGCCGTCGCTTTGGCTGGTGGCGCCACGCTGGCCGATGTCGAGGGTACGGCTGAGTTTGTCTACACGAACAAGGAGAGCGGCGTAGCAACAACTCTGGTCAGCATCCTGCTGGTCCCGATCCCGATCACCCAGGACAACCTCAACCTGGTGGTCGATGCCAACTGGATCACGGTCGACGAGCTCTGCGCTGGTGTCACCGCCGGCAGTGTTGCTGCCTGCCCGTGATGGTCGACGACTGAAGCGAAATCGATGATGCAATGCGCCCCCGGTTCCACCGGGGGCGCATTGTCATCCCTAGTGTGGTGAACCCATGAGCGTGGTAGAGGCGCCCCCGACCCAGTCGGACACCCCCGAACAGAGCACCCGCAGGTCATTTGGATCCTTCCTGCGGGACAATGAAATCGACACTCGCATGGCCGGGATGATCGCCCTCCTCCTGGTGATCTGGGTCGGCTTTCACTTCCTGTCGGGCGGAACATTCCTCACTCCGCGCAACCTGTGGAACCTCTCGGTGCAGACCTCCACGGTTGGGATCATGGCCACCGGGATGGTGCTGGTCATCGTCTCTCGCAACATCGATCTCTCGGTCGGTTCGATGGTGGGCGTCGTCGGCATGGTCATGGCGATCCTCCAATTCGAATGGCTACCGCCCTTGATGGGCCTCGGCAACCAGTGGATCTGGATCATCACTATCGTCATCGGATTGGCGCTCGGGGCGCTGATCGGCGCCTTCCAGGGTTCGATCATCGCCTATGCCGGGGTCCCCTCCTTCATCGTCACCCTTGGCGGATTGCTGGTCTGGCGCGGGTTTGCCTGGCTGACCGCCAGCGGCCGGACCCTTGCCCCCATGGACGCCACCTTCCAACTTCTCGGAGGTGGCTCCCGGGGGTCGCTCGGGGAGACCGGAAGCTGGGTCGTCGGCGGGGTCGCCTGTATCGGGATCGTCGCCCTCCTCGTCTTGGGCCGCCGTCGTCGTCGGAAGTTCGGCTTCCGGCTCCGTCCGATGTGGCTGGACGTCACCCTCGGCGTGTTCGGTTGCGCCGTGGTGCTCGGCGCGGTGTGGGTCACCAACAGCTATTACCTGCCCGAGAGCATTGCTCGGGAGGTCGCAGAAGAAAGGGGCATCCCCTGGCCCCAAGGCGGGCTCCAGATCCCTCTCGGGATTCCCTATCCGGTGCTCATCCTCATTGGAGTCACATTGGTGATGGGCTTCATCGCCAACCGGCGTCGGTTTGGTCGTAACATCTACGCAATCGGGGGCAACCCCGAAGCCGCCGAGCTTGGCGGTATCAACACCCGGCGGACCATTGTCAAGACGTTCATGACGATGGGCATCCTGGTCGGGGTCTCAGCCGCGGTTTCCATCGCCCGTCTCAATGCCGCGGTCAGCGGTCTGGGCACACTGAGTGAGCTCTATGTGATTGCTGCGGCAGTCATCGGTGGTACATCTCTGTCGGGTGGGATCGGGACCATTCCCGGAGCCATCTTGGGAGCCCTGGTCATGCAATCGCTCCAGTCCGGCATGGTGCTTCTCGGGGTCGGTGCTCCCATGCAGGACGTTGTGCTCGGGGTCGTCCTGGTGACCGCAGTCGCGATCGACGCCACCTTCAGACGGAGGACGGCTCGATGACCAGTGAGATGACCGCACGGGCGCCCCTGGTCGAACTGAGGAACATGAGCGTCTCCTTCGGTGGCGTTCACGCCGTCAACGACGTGACCGTCGATCTGTACCCGGGTGAGATCGTGGGGATAGTTGGCGGTAATGGTGCCGGGAAATCGACACTCATCAAGACCCTGTCCGGTGCGCAAAGGGCCGATTCTGGCCAGATCTTCATCGATGGTGAGCCGGTCTCCATCAACACCCCTAGAGACGCCAAGGCGCTCGGCGTCGAGACCATCTATCAGACTCTTGCCCTGGCCGACAACCTCGATTCCCCGAGCAACATGTTCCTGGGTCGGGAGCTGGTCACACGCTGGCGCACACTCGATGACAGCGGAATGGAAGACGCTGCCCGCAAGGTGATGACCCGGTTGAATCCGAAATTCCAGAACTTCAAGGTGCCGGTGGCCTCATTGTCCGGTGGTCAGCGCCAGGGAGTGGCGATCGCCCGAGCGGTCCACTTCAATGCCCGGATCCTGATCATGGACGAGCCGACGGCGGCGCTTGGCCCCGCCGAGACCGAACAGGTCAGAGGGCTGATGCGTCGACTTCAGCAGGAAGGGATCGGGATCTTCCTGATCAGTCACGACATACACGACGTGTTCGATCTGGCCGGTCGGATCAGCGTCATGCTTCAAGGCAAGCTGGTGGGCACGGTGAACAAGGATGACGTGACCATGGACGAGGTGCTGGCCATGATCATCATCGGCAAGCTGCCCGAGGAAGTCACCAAGACCGAACTCGAACAGCTTCACGGCTGAATCTCTGTCGGAGGCAATCACATGGGCAATCTCGAAGGAAGAGTCGCGCTGGTCACCGGGGCCAGCCGGGGCATAGGAGCCGCGGTCGCCAGGGGACTGGCCGCGGAGGGTGCGAAGCTTGGGTTGGCCTCACGGAGTGGCGACAACGTCGGCATAGAAGGGGCGGTGGCTCAGCCATGCGATGTGCGTGACCCGGCCGCTTTGGAATCTCTGGTCGCGGCGACCGTGGACCGTTTCGATGGGCTCGACATCCTGGTCGCCAACGCCGGGGTCGGCGCATATGGGTCGTTCCTCGATCTTCCTCCGGAGCAAATGGAGGAGATGATCGACGTCAACGTCAAGGGCACCCTCTATGCGGTTCGGGCCGCGCTTCCCCATTTGCTGCGAAGCGATGCGGCGGACATCGTCACCCTGGCCAGCGAGGCGGGACGCCGCGGTCTTCCTTATGAGGCGGTCTATTGCGCTTCGAAGTTCGCCCAGGTCGGCTTCACCCGCGCCCTCGACCACGAGCTGCGGGAACAGGGGGTGCGTTGCACCAATGTCTGCCCGGGCGGGGTGGCCACCGACTTCGCCATGGGACGGGGACGGACCCCGGGGATGCCGGAACTGGGCGGGATGATGACTTCTGAGGATGTCGCCGAGGTGGTGCTCTTCGTGCTCACCCGCCCTCGCAACCATCGGATACTCGAGGTGGCGCTGCGCCCGGTGACCGAGACCTCCTGGGGCTAGAAGCCGGGCTCAGGGGCCTGGCGTCGCCCAGATTCGCTGATTGACCTGGTTCTCGAGCAGTTCCTGCCGCCCGGACCTGGGCTTGGGGTCGATCTCACCAGAAGCAACCTTTTCCTCCAAAGCCTCCAAGTCGACCTCGCCGGAGAGGATCGAAGCTCCGATGCCCTTGTCCCAACCGGCGTAACGCTCCTCGCGGGGGCGCTCCAATGTGCCGTTCTCGATCATGTCGGCGGCCACCAGCAGAGCCCGGGCCAGGGTGTCGATGCCCCCGATGTGGCCGTGGAAGAGGTCGGTGCGGTCCATGCTTTGGCGACGCAGTTTGGCGTCGAAATTGAACCCCCCGGTCGAGAAGCCCCCGCTGCGGATGATCTCGTAGAGGGCAAGAGCGAGCTCGTCGACCGAGTTGGGGAACTGGTCGGTGTCCCAGCCGTTCTGGTAGTCGCCGCGGTTGGCGTCGATGCTGCCGAAGATCCCGTTTGCGGTCGCATAAGCCACTTCGTGATGGAAGCTGTGGCCGGCAAGGGTGGCGTGGTTGGCCTCGATGTTGACCTTGTACTCGCCGTCGAGACCGTGGCGGGCCAGGAACCCATGAACCGTGGCGCAGTCGTAGTCGTACTGGTGCTTGGTGGGCTCCTGGGGCTTGGGCTCGATGAGGAGGGTCCCCTCGAACCCGATCCGTTGCTTGTGTTCTGCCACCATTCCGAGGAACTTGGCGAACTGGGCCTCCTCCCTGCGGAGGTCGGTGTTGAGCAGGGTCTCGTATCCCTCGCGGCCGCCCCAGAGCACGTAGTTGGCCCCACCCAGCAGGTGGGTGGCTTCCAGCATCAGCTTCACCTGGGCCGCGGCATAGGCGAATACCTCCGGGTCGGGGTTGGTCGATGCTCCCGCCGCGTAACGGGGATGGCTGAAGAGATTGGCGGTCCCCCAGAGAAGCTTGAGCCCGGTTCGGGACATGTGACCTTCGATCTGGTCGATCACCGCCTCCAGGTTTGCCTTCGTTTCCTTGAAGGACCCGCCCTCGGGGGCAACGTCGCGGTCGTGGAAGCAGAAGTAAGGGACTCCGAGCTTCTCCAGGAACTCGAAAACGGCCTCCAGTTTGTTGGCGGCGCCCAGCATCGGGTCGACGTCAGGACCGAGCCATGGCCGGTCGAAGGTCCCCATGCCGAAGACGTCAGAGCCGGGCCAGTTGAACGAGTGCCAAAGACACACCGCGATCCGGAGATGGTCCTCCATTCTCTTGCCGAGAACCATCCGATCCGGCTGGTAGACCTTGAAGGCAAGCGGGTCGGTGGATCCGAGCCCGCCGAACGGGATCGGCCCGGGTATCTCGGTGAAAAAGTCATTGCCCACGGCGAACCTCACGCACTCGATGGAAGGTGGGCGAGCCTATCACGAAGCGGAGTTCAGCCGATCGGGCGTCGCCGTCTGGAGGTGATGACCCCGGTGTCGAAACCTCCGAGATGGAGGCCACCGGCGAACCGGGCATGCTCGATCTTCAGACAGCGGTCCTGGACCACCTTCAAACCGGCGTCGACCGCCTTGCGCGCCGCCTCCTCGTGACGCAAGCCGAGTTGGAGCCAGACCACCTTGGCCCCGACCTCGATCGCCTCGTCCACGACCGCAGGGATCTCGGAGTGCTTGCGGAAGACATCGACGATG
>DATDPP010000012.1:0-2395 GCA_035292685.1 Acidimicrobiia bacterium | reverse complement strand
TCTCAGGGTCGATTTCGACCACAGCGAGATGCACCCCAAAAGGAAAGTTGAAGCCACCCGATCGCAGGTGGATCTCCTCGTCGAGACCCGGCTCGTCGCCCTCCGGCACGTTGCCCGCAATGGCGGCCGCCGCGATCTCCTCCCATTTCACGGAGACCTCGGTACCAGCCACCGTGGCAGGCACCGACGTGTCCGTGAATTGGAGCGAGATCGCGGCTGCTGCCATCGCGGGGAACGTCCCGGATGGTGACGAGCCCGGTCTCGACGAGGAGGTACACCTGCGATCGGGTGGCTTCAACTTTCCTTTTGGGGTGCATCTCGCTGTGGTCGAAATCGACCCCGAGACCGGGGCCCCTGATTTGCAGCGGATGTGGGCGGTCGACGACGCGGGGAACATCATCAATCCGATGCTGGCCGAGGGACAACGTCACGGTGGCCTGGCCCAGGGGATCGGCCAAGCACTCTGGGAAGAGGTGATCTATGACGAGGACGGCAACCTGGTCACCTCGTCGTTTGTCGACTATCTGATACCCACTGCCGGGTCTCTGCCGATGTTCAGCCTGGACGCCACTGTCACCACCACCCCGACCAACCCGCTGGGAGCGAAGGGGATAGGCGAGGCCGGCACGATCGGGTCGACCCCGGCGGTGGTCAACGCGGTCTGCGACGCGGTTGGCGCCGACCTCCAGATTCCCCTGACCCCGGAGAAGATCTGGCGAGCGCTGCATTCCTGACGGGCTACGCCGGTTCCTTCTCCATCACCTGGGCGAGACGCTCGATGAGGTCCACAACCCGGTTGGAGTAACCCCATTCGTTGTCGTACCAGGACATCACCCGCACCAGATTGCCGCCGAGCACCTGGGTCCCGGCGGCGTCGAAGATCGACGAGTGAGGGTTACCGATGATGTCAGTGGAGACGATGGGGTCCTCGGTGTACTCGAGAATCCCCACCATCGGCCCGCTCTCGGCGGCGGCCTTGACCGCGGCGTTGACCTCTTCGACAGTCACGTTCTTCGAGAGCTCCACCACGAAGTCGACGGTCGACCCGTCGGGCACCGGCACCCGCATCGCGATCCCGTCCAGCTTGCCCTCCAGGTTGGGCAACACCTCGCCGACCGCCTTGGCGGCGCCGGTGGTGGTGGGGATGATGTTCTCGGTGGCGGCCCGACTCCGGCGGAGGTCCTTGTGGGGGACGTCGGCGAGCACCTGGTCGTTGGTGTAGGCGTGGACCGTGGTCATGACCCCTTTGACGATCCCGAAGTTGTCGTCGAGCACCTTCACCAGCGGGACCAGGCAGTTGGTGGTGCACGAGGCGTTGGAGACGATGATGTCCTCGGCGCCGAGCTCCTCGTCGTTCACGCCGAGCACCACGGTCTGGTCGATCTTGTCCTGGGAGGGGACGGTGAGGATCACCCTCTTGGCTCCGGCGTCGATGTGCTGCTGAAGTTTGGCCCGGGACCGGAAGACACCGGTCGACTCGATGACGATGTCCACCCCGAGCTCGGCCCAGGGGAGTTGCGCCGGGTCGCGTTCCATGAGCATCTTGATCTCGTGGGGGCCAACCTTCATCACGCCGTCGGCCACAATCACCTCCTGGTCGAATCGACCCATCACCGAGTCGTACTCGAGGAGGTAGGCGAGGATGTCGTCGTCGGCGAGGTCATTGATGGCGACGACCCGGATCTCGGAGCCAGGCCTGGTGGCGATGATTCGAAACACGGCACGGCCGATTCTCCCGAACCCGTTGATCGCGACATTCACCATTTCACTGTCCTCCATCCAGATAACCAGCGATCGTCGTTGTAACTTCCACCGCCCGATGCGAATAGCCCCATCCATTGTTGAACCAGGTGATGGTCTTCACCAGGCTCCCCATGGTGACCATCGTGGCCAGGCTGTCGAAGACCCCTGAATGCGAGTTGAGACGGACGTCCGACGACACGATCGGGTCGGCGACGTACTCGATGAGGCCCTGGAACTTGGCCTCGACTTCCTCGGCCACTGCGGCGTTGACCCCTTCCACGGTGGCGTCGACATTCGTCTCTGTGGTCAGGTCCACTGTGGAGCCGTCGACCACTGGGACATTGAGCGCCACCACCGCCAGCTTTCCCTCCAGCTGGGGGAGTGCCTGGGTCAGGATCTCGGCGGTGTTGGTGGCCGCGGGGATGATGTTCTCGCCCGCGGCACGACTGGTCCGATAAGAGTCGGTGGGGACGTCGGCGAGCCGGCCCGCATTGGACATGGCCTTCACCGTGGTCATGAAGGCACGTTTCACCCCGAACTTCTCGTCGATGATCTGGAGGATCGGCGCCACCGCGTTCGACGTGTTCGACCCCAGGGCGACCAGATCGGTGTCGGGCCCGAGGATGTCGTCGTTGATGCCTCGCAACAGAAG
>DATDPP010000011.1:0-9028 GCA_035292685.1 Acidimicrobiia bacterium | reverse complement strand
GACAAGCTGGGCGCCGATCTCGATGCCCTGATGAGGGGCGGATGGGTGGATCCACAGCCTGCTTTGTTCACCCGCCCGATTGCGTTCAACGTCCTGCCCTTCGCCGGGACCGAATCATCGGAGGGCTACACCGACGAAGAGTGGAAGCTGGTCAACGAGTCACGAAAGATCCTCGAGATCCCCGGTCTGCTCGTCGAGCCGACCTGTGTCCGGGTGCCGGTGCTGGTGGGCCACGCCGTGGCGGCCACCCTCCGCTTCGAGCGTGGGGTCTCCCCGGAGGAGGCGGTCGGCTTGCTCGAGGCCGCGCCCGGGGTCGAGGTCTGGGCCGATCGGGCGCCCACCCCTCTCGATGCCGCCGGCATCGACGAAGTCCTGGTGGGACGGATCCGGGCCACCGTGGGGGAGCCGGGTGGGATCAACCTTTGGGCGGTCGGTGACAACCTGCGCAAGGGAGCCGCCCTCAACGCGGTCCAGATCGCCGAGTTGCTGATCTGATCCCCCCGTTCTTGGGATCTCCAGGTCCGCATTTGACCCCCGTGTGTCTCGATTACGGGTGGTAGCCGCAACGACGGGGAGGCGAGTGGCGTGCCGGCGGAGCTTCCCTACACTCTGTTTCCCGATCGGGACGTAGCGCAGCTTGGTAGCGCGCAGCGTTCGGGACGCTGAGGTCGTGGGTTCAAGTCCCACCGTCCCGACTCAGAACAAGCAGAGGGCCGCCAGTGAGGCCGGCCCTCTGATGGTGCCCTACTAGGGTCATCCGCGGCGGGAGGACCCTCGTGGAAGATTCCGGGTAGGCAAGGTTTGCCGGACCTGAGCCAACGCGCAGTACGCCCGCCTGTCGAGGAGGAGCACGCCGTGGTTTCTCGGAAGTCGTTGGCCAACCGACAGAGCATGGACGTTGGCACCGAAGAACTCCTTCACCAGGTACGGCTTCACCGGGGGGAGGTAGCGCCAGAGCGCGCCGAGACGGCTGGGCGAAGGCGCCGGCTCCCCGGATCTCGTATGGGGGTCCAACGACGGATCATGTTGTACGTGATCACCGGTCTCGTGTTGATGTTCGGTGTGCTGATCCTTGCGGGTCTTCGTGCTCTCGACCAGGCAACGCAGCTCGTGTTCGAGGCTCGTCTGAGCACGGCCAAGAGCCTGGCGTTGATCCTCGAGCGGGACCTCGCACACGTCGCCGCCGAAGTTGAGGCGTTCGAAGGCGACCTCGTTCGGACTCCGGAGGGACCCGAGCTCGATCGGCTCGTGTCCGAGGTGATGGACCATCTCACCGCTGCGGACCCGTTCGCCTTCTTCATCTCAGACGGCATCCAGGTGCTCACCCCGGACGGACTAATGATCGCCGTGGCCGGGGTCCCGTTCGACACCGAGATCCCTACGCCCGGCGGTGGGAATGCAGGCGAACCCCAGGTCGAGATCCTGGCTCCGATCAGGGATTCCTCCGAGAAGCCTGGGTTCGCCGTGGTTGCGACGCCTGTGGAGTCCGGCGGGGACCAGTCCTGGGTGCTGGTACATCTGTCCGGCCGCAACCGCGATCGGCCCTTCACCCCCGAGGACTTGATGCACACTGGGGCCGAAGAAGTCGATCCTGCTTCTTCCGACACCGACGCCTCCTACCATCTCGAGATATTCGACGCGACCGGGAACGTGGTCCTCGGGATCGGGGAAGACGAACAGCCGGGTGTGCCCAGCCCCCATTTCACGGCGATCCTCGAGCGCTCTCCGACGCTCGAACCGGTGGTCCTCCGGCATCTCGTCGAACCCGGATCTGAGGCCGGCGACCACGTCATGGGGGTGGTGCCGCTCAAAGACTCCGGATTCACGCTCATTCTCGAACAGCCCATAGACGTGGCACTCGCCCTTCCCCTACATCTCAGGCAGCAACTTCTCCTATGGAGTGCTGTGAGCTTCGCCGGTGCGCTGGTGGTTGCTTGGGCAACAACAAGGTCGGTGGTGAGACCGACACGACAGCTCACGCTCGCCGCCGAGCGCATCGCCGGTGGGGATCTCGAGAGCCCGATCGAGGTGTCGGCACTCGACGAGTTCGCTGTCCTCGCCGAAAGGTTCGAGTCGATGCGACAAGAGATCCAGGAGGCATACGACGCTGTCGAGGAGTCCAATCAGGTCCTCGAAACCCGAGTAAGAGAACGGACTGCGCGCCTGGGCACCCTGCTCTCCAGCAACATATCGGCCCAGGAGGAGGAGCGAGCGCGTCTTGCTCGCGAGTTGCATGACGGGACCGCCCAGACTCTCGGCGCCCTTTCGATCGCTCTGGGACGGGCGTCCGACACTTTTCCGTTCGGCTCAGGAGTCTCGTTCGAGCAGCTCGAGAAGGCAAAGGAGATCGTTGCCCTCCTGCTCGAGGAGACGCGAAGGCTGATCCTCGATCTCCGGCCGATGCTGCTCGACGACATGGGTCTGACGGCCGCCATCCGCTGGGACACCGAGTCGAGACTCGCCGGCACCGGCATCGAGGCGACCTTTGACGTCGACACATCACGGGAGCGGTTCCCGCCCCACGTCGAGACCGCCGTATTCCGGATCGTCCAGGAGGCGACCAACAACGTGGTCAAGCACTCCCAGGCGAGCCACGTCGGGATCGGCTTCTCGTATTCAGCCGACGTGATCCGCATCGTCGTGTCCGACGATGGCAGAGGGTTCGATATGGCGGGCGGTGGCTCACATGAACTCGATGAGCACGTTGGGCTGGCGGGGATGCGCGAACGAGTCGGGCTTCTGGGTGGCGAGATGTCCGTGGATTCCGAACTCGGCGCAGGCACGACGGTGCGTGTCGAAATCGCCCTGATCGAGAGCGCTGGGTGACGGATGTGATTCGCGTCGTGGTTGTGGACGATCACACCCTCATGCGCCAGGGACTCGTCGGGCTCCTCGACGAGGAACCCGATCTGGTCGTCGTCGGGCAGGCAGGCGATGCCTCCACCGCTCTGGAAATGATCGAGGCGGCGAGGCCGGATGTCGTCCTCATGGATGTCGGGCTCCCCGATGTCAGCGGTCTCGACCTGACGGCTCGAGTCAAGCGCTCCGTGCCGGATACCCAGGTGCTGATCGTCACGATGCACGAGCGGGAGGACTATCTCTTCGAAGCCCTTCGGGCGGGGGCCACCGGGTACGTGCTGAAGGGCGCCGACGTCCAGGATCTCCTTGCCGCTGTTCGCACGGTGGCACGAGGCGAGACGTACGTATACCAGTCGCTCACCGGCAAGCTCGTGACTGACTATCTCACCCGTATCGAAAGTGGGGCCGATCGCAGCGACTACGACGGCTTGAGTGAGCGGGAACGTGAAGTCCTCGCCCTCATCGCCGAAGGGTTGACAACCGCTCAGATCGCCGACGCCCTGTACCTGAGCCCGCACACGGTCCAGACCCACCGTGACCACATCATGACCAAGCTCAACCTCCATTCACGGGTGGCGCTGACCAAGTACGCCATCCGAAAGGGGCTCGTCGCGCTCGAGGAGTGACCCCGGCGCTATCCCCCAAACGCCCTACCCGTGAATGGGTGGCTCGACGGGCCGGTTCTCGGCCGGGCGTGCGATGCGCAAGGAGCCTCGATCGCCGATGCTGTCTCCAAGGAATGAAAGGAGCAGTTCCATGTCGAAAGTATCGATGGCTCTGGTTTCGGTCGTGTTCCTGGTGCTGTCGGCTTGCGGCGACGACGTCGGAGTCGTGACCACACCGGAGACGACCGCGACCACTGCCGAGGTGGTGACCACTGCGGCCCCGGTCGTGACGACCACCGCGCCGGCGGCGACCACTCAGCCCCCATTCGGTTTCCCTGGTGATGAGATCGACACCTATGTGCAGAATGCATCCGAGTTCGCCGGGTCGGATGCAGCGGATTGGGACAGCGCCGAGGTCGTCCGGATTGAGCTCAGCGAGATGGCCTTCACCCCCACCGAGTTCACGTTTGAGGCCGGCAAGCCTTACATGGTCGAGTTGGTGAACGTCGGTGAGGTGAAACACGAGGTGTCCGCCCCGCATTTCTTCGCGTCGGTGGCTTGGCGCAAAGTGGAAAGCGCGCAGAGCGAGATCAAGGCTCCATTCTTCAGGGAGGTCGAGGTGTTCCCCGGCCAGACCGTGGAGCTCTTCTTCGTGCCGATCTCGACCGGCACGTTCGATCTCGTGTGTGAGATCGAAGGCCACCTCGAGGCCGGGATGTTCGGAACCATCGAAGTCGTCGGCACACCTCCGACCTCTCCCGCACCGCTCCTGGTCGCGCAAGCCGAGGGGCCGTGGGTGGCGGATGGAGCGGAGCTCGTCGCCGCGGCGAATTGGGACACCATGGAGACGATCGAGATCGAACTGGGTGAGTTCTTCTTCGCCCCGGACGAGATCCACCTCAAAGTGGGACAGCCGTACCAACTGGTGCTTACCAACGGAGGCGCGGAAAAGCACGAGGCCACCGCGGGCGAGTTCTTCCAGACGATCGCCTTCCGCAAGGCCGAGGATGCATCCGGCGAGTACAAGGCTCCGACTTTGGCAGAAGTGGAGACCTTCGCTGGAGCCGAAACCGAGATATTCCTGATCCCACAGGAAGCCGGGACCTACGACCTCGTCTGCGAGATCGAGGGTCACTTCGAGGCCGGGATGTTCGCAAAGATCATTGTCGAGACGTCCTGAAAGACCAATACATAGGGGGTCACCCGACACCCGAACTATCGAGAGGGGGGCACCGATTACAGTCGGTGCCCCCCTCTCGCGCCTTCAGCACCGGGCCCCCGACCCCACCCGTGGACATGATGTGGTCGACCGGGGCAGGATCTCCGTCTACGGACCATGGGCCGCCCAAGTCACTCGGTGAGAAGGGAGTAGAGGGCGAGGGCATCGGCGATCAGGCCTACTTCGTCGCTGATGCCCACTATGTTGCCGACTTCGATCTGCCGGAGCATTTCTTCGATCTCCGGCGTGGGAGACTGAGCTCGCAACACCTCGGCGAACTCGACCCAATCCAATGGTTCGCCGCAATACTCGATGCCAGATTCCAGTTCCTCGGCCTCGCACAGCGCGGGGTCGAGTGTGTCCATGAACGTCTCCGAGGACATCCCGCTTGAGGAGAAACATCCTGCAAGGGTCGCGTCCTCTGATGCGATGGCGATCGCCGTGGAGTCGCCATGCTCCACCACTATGACCTGAGCCTCGGTCGGCGGGCCCAGTTCGACAAAGACCGTGTCGGTCAGTTCGTTGCTGTCTGCGTTCGGAAAGTAGACACCGATACCCACATCGTCGGCCTCCATCGGATGAACCGGTAGCTGCCCGCGCGTCACGGACGCATTGCATTCCTCGGCGACGTCGACCTGGGTGCCTTGATCGTAGTTCTCAGACAGGAAGGTGTTCTCAATACCCAATGGAACGGTGCCGAGCTCGGCGGCGCTCGAATGCTGCTCCGTTCCAACGTGCTCATAGACCTCCAGGACCCACCCACAGTTGGCCCCGGTTTCGCTGGCGCACTCTGGGGGGCTTGCCAGCGCCAGCATGGAGCTGTTGTCGTCATCGGGGGTGGTCGTCACTAGATAGAACTGGAGAGAATCGGCGAGGGTTCCCTCATTCACCAACGTTGCGCCGCCAACATCCCAGGTTTGCATGGAATCCTGGGTCCCTTCGTAAACGAGCACCGTACCGGTGGAGATCTTCAGCGGTTCGAGCCCTGCGGTGGGTTCTGAAGTGACGGTGCCGGCGGAAGTCGGTTCTGGTTCACTGCTGCCGGTTGCGGACGATCCGGTCGGCGCGGGCGCCGTGTCGTTGCTGCCCAGGAACGCCGCCAATCCGATCCCGACTCCCACCGTGACGATGCCTACGGCGATCAGCGTTTTCCGCTGCCGACCGGGCGTCACAACAGGCGGGGGCGGCAATCGACGCATCGCCTCTGCCACGGCGGCGGTGGGGTCCGTGGCCTCCGCCCCGCGGATGGCCTCCTCATACACGGGGTCCTCGAGATACTCGTGAACCGGGCGATCATCTAGAAGGACCGCTCGATCTTTCCACGACAAACCGGACATCCCTACCCCCACCACCCGGCCTGAGGCGACATCCAGTCGCCGGGCGTGGGCGACCCACGCCACACGCCCTTCTGCATCCGCGTCGAAGTCGACGATCGGGTATACGTCAATCTTCAAAAGCCATCGGGCTGGCGGATCACCCGGACCGGAGTCCTCCCGACGAGGCAAGAGTCGCCCATTCTCCGCCTCTCGGATCGTCAGCGTGACTCGTGAACCGATCTCGACCGGAGCGTCCTTCGGTCCTGCGAGCACGGTTTCGGAGTCGACAGTGCAGAGACCCAGAACGCGGTAGCCCGCCTCTTCCGCACCGGCATACGCGCCTTGAAGAACCTGGCTGGCGCTGATCATCGACGCCAAACCTAATGCCGCCCGGCCTCCCATACCGGGATCTCTTGGTAGACGTCAACCGGCCGGCTGGGCATCGAGGCACTCGAGGACGAGCGACTCGAGCTGGGCCTGCAGTTGGTCGTGAGCCACCACCGTCGTCAGGATTGGCTCGCTTTCTCCGACCGCGACCCACACCCGGAACGAGTACCCGTCGGGAGCCTGTGACACGGCGTGGACGTCACATCTCGCCAAGGTGAGCCGGACCGGGATCCTCACCACATCGTCGTCCGGGCCGAGGACCGCAACCACTCCGGCAGTGGGTGTCAACGTGTCCATACCGAAGAGGATCATGCCTCGGACGGAGGCGACGGTGAGCGTCTCGATGCTTTGAACGCGGCTGACCACCAATTCGGTGTTGACCGAGGTCCCGTCGACCGTCCAGTCCTCACCGAAGGACACGTCGGCCGCCTCGGCGAGAAGCAGGCTGTTGCAGTCTGAGGTGCGAATGACATCGAGTGGCGCCGCGTCGACCGGGATCTCGACTTGTTGGACCGGGCCGGAGGCCCCGACCACGAGCTCGATCACGACTGAGGCGGCGAAGGGCCCCGGGCTCGAGCAATCTGCGATCTGGCCAAAGTCGGTCTTCACGGCGACAGTCGACCCGGCCTGTATCTGAGAGGTCTTGATCTCGGGTGGTAGCTCCTCGAAGTGATGGGTGCGGAGGGCGATCGAGGTCACCATGATCTCCGTGGGGCCTTCGTTGGTGGTGACGACATCGAGCCGGCGCTTTCCCAGGGAATGCCGCGGGGAGTACCGCAACGTGAGGTGGAGCCACTCGGTTGGGTCCGCGAGCTCAGAGACGGTGGTGGTTGTCTCGATGCTCGTCGAGGTGGTTGACGTATCGTCTACACCACACCCGGCGACCAGGACGAGCAGCGCCAAAGAGGCCCGGCCTACCACGCCGAGTCTGAGGGCCGAGGTCCCGGATCCAGGTCGATCTCGCAATGTTCCAGCTCCCAATCATTGGCACGGTCAGACGATATCGAGTCGGTACAGTTCTCATGATCGTCACGGAATCGCTCGAGAAAGGATGAGGTCGATGGGGGTCAAGAACAGAGGACCGATTGGTGTCCTCGCACTGACGGCGATTCTCGTGGCCTGTAGCTCTGGCGAGACTGCGGATTCGACCGTCACCAGCACCTCTGGTGGGACAACCACCACGGCGGCACCGGATGGACGGCCCACCAGCTTTCAAGAAGTCCAGCCCGCCGTGATCCAGATCGTCGCCCAGGGAACCTTCCGCGATCCGGAGCTTGGGTTCTCGGACGGCTCGGGTCTGGGTAGTGGCTTCATCATCAGCCCCGAAGGCCTCGCGGTGACGAACAACCACGTGGTGGCCGGCGCGGCCACACTCGAGGTGTTCATCGGCGGCGACACCGAGAAGAGCTACAACGCCACGATCGTCGGAGTGTCCGAGTGCAACGACCTGGCGGTGATCGACATCGCCGAGTCTGAACCGCTCCCCTATCTCGACTGGTACGACGGCGAGATCTCGCCGGGACTGGCGGTGTATGCCGCCGGGTTCCCGCTGGGCGATCCCGAGTACACGCTCACCAGCGGCATCGTGTCGAAGGCACGTGCCGGCGGTGACCTCACCGGCACCTCTTCGATCGATCACACAATCGAACATGACGCCAACATCCAGCCGGGCAACTCGGGCGGCCCGCTCGTGGCCGAGGATGGAACGGTCGTTGCCGTGAATTATGCGGGTGGGGCGACTGCGACGACGACCGCCCAGTTTTACGGAATCGCCTCTGATCTCGCCCAGCCGGTCATCGCCAAGTTGATGGATGGGGACTTTGAGACGCTTGGCATCAATGGCTGGGCGGTGTTCGACGATGCGGCTGCCATCTCGGGGGTGTGGGTGGCCGGGGTTGCCGCTGGATCGCCTGCCGCAGCTGCGGAGATCCTCCCGGGCGACATCATCACCTCGATGAACGGCCTCCCCATCGGCACCGATGGGACCTTCAAGGACTACTGCGACGTGATCCGCACCGCCGGCGACAACCCGATCGGCGTCGATGTGCTCCGCTATGACACCTCCGAGGTGTTGCGGGGCGAGATCAACGGCACCCAGCCGATCGAGGCCGCCTTCTCGTTCGCCGAGGAGATACAGGATGAGGTGTCGGTGGACGAATCCAGTCCGGCCGCGGCCTATACGGACTATCAGTCGATCGTGGACGACACGGGCAAGATCGTGATCGAGGTCCCTGTGGAGTGGTCCGATATCGATCCAGCCCCAGCCACCGATGATGCGGGCGGTGAGATCCCATACATCCTGGCGGCCACCGACCGGCAGGCGTGGCTCGACACCTTCGACGTTCCCGGGGTCCTGTTCGTGAAGCTCGGCCCGACCGACGACATCCCCTCCACGTTGCTCGAGTACGGCGATCTATCGGGGAATTGCACAGATCTGGGGTTGGTGGACTACTCGGACCCGGTTTTCACGGGTCAGTACCAGGTGTGGGATGCCTGCGGGGGCACGCCGACCGCGGTTGTGGTGCTGGCGGCAGTTCCCGCAGACAACTCCTACACGGCTCTGATGATGGTCCAGATCGTGTCCGACGCCGACCTCGATGCGCTCGACCGCATCTTCCAGACGTTCAACGTCATCGGCTGAC
>DATDPP010000010.1:0-23415 GCA_035292685.1 Acidimicrobiia bacterium | reverse complement strand
TGAGCAAGATCCACCGGGTGGCCGCAGGTGAGAGGGGCACGGTTGACGAAGTGCTCCTCGTGCTCGACGCCACCGGCGGTCAGAACGGGATCGCCCAGGTGCGGGAATTTTCCCAAGCGGTCCCTGTCAGTGGCATAGTGCTCACCAAACTCGACGGGACGGCCAAGGGTGGGATCGTGATTGCCATCGAACGCCAGCTCGAGGTCCCGGTGAAGCTGGTGGGTGTCGGCGAAGGAGTCGGCGACCTCATCCCGTTCGATCCGGATAGGTTCGTGGCAGAGCTCCTGGAGGACTGATGAACACAGACGATCTCGCGGCCGCAGCCAGGGCCGCAGCCGAAGGCTCCTACTCGCCATATTCAAACTTTCGGGTGGGGGCGGTGGTGGTCGGAGAGCGGGGTGAGGTGTTCATCGGGGCCAATGTCGAGAACGCCGCCTATCCCGCCTCGTCCTGTGCCGAGGCCACGGCGATCAACACCGCGGTCAGTCATGGGGTGCGAAAGATCGACACGGTGGCTGTTGCCTGCATCGACGCCATGGACGTGGAGGGTGCCTACTCCTGCGGGCGCTGTCGTCAGATCATGTCCGAGTTCGACGTGACCAAGGTCATCCTCACCGCCGGGCCGGGTTCCGAGATCCGCGAGCACACACTCGACGAGCTTCTGCCGCATCCCTTCAAGCTCTGATCGTTCAAGACGGCCAGGTGGCCCGGTTCTCCTTGCGCACCACGAAGCGCAGCCCGGACCAGATGTCGTCAATGGCGCAAACCTTGTTATCCACCATTCCCGATGGCAAGAAGAGGTCGCGCAAGGTGTCCTCGGTGACATCGGTCTCCACGCCGGAGCTTCGTTTGGGCCATGCGACCCAGATTGCACCGTCGGGAGGAAGCAGGGCGGCGGCATCGTGGAAGGTTTTCTCGAGCTCATCGGCCCATCGCCCGAACACGATGAAGTTGTCAGAGGGCTTCAAGTCGTGATGAAGTGTCACGTCCGCAGGCAGGGCGCCCATGGCCAGGTCGAAACTGGGTGGCGCCTGGAGGACCCCGACAGTCATCCCATCCTTGATCCCGAGTTTCTGGGGAAGCGGGGTCCCGCTGTATCCGGCCATGCGTCAGCCCGAGCGTCCCTCCAAGGCCTCGATCAGCTTGGGTAGCACCTTGTGCACGTCACCGACCACACCGAGGTCGGCGATGGAGAAGATCGGGGCGTCGGGATCCTTGTTGATCGCGATGATCGTCTTCGAGTCCTTCATCCCCACCAGGTGCTGCATGGCACCCGAGATGCCACAGGCGATGTAGACGTCGGGTTTGACCGTCTTTCCGGTCTGACCCACCTGTTTGGCATAAGGGACCCAGCCGGCGTCGACGATGGCCCGGGTGGCCCCGGTGGCGGCGCCCAGATGCCTTCCGAGTCTTTCCACCAACTCAAAGCCCTCGGGTGTGCCGAGACCGCGGCCTCCCGCAACCACGATGACCGCCTCCCCGAGTTGCGGTCCCTCACGCTCCTCGACGTGGGATTCGATCACGGTGGCCTCAGAACGACCGACTTCAGACAGCTCCAGCTTCTCGACTGTGGGAACCGGCCCGCCTACCGCCTCTGCCGGATAGGACTTGGGGCGGATCAGGATGATGAAAGGCCCCTGGTTCATGGTGGCGGTGGCCAACTGGGCGCCTCCCAGGATTTCGTGGTCGGTCTCGACGGCACCGCCGGACAGTCGAACCGCGATGGCGTTGGAGAGGATCCCCACGCCGAGACGGACCGCCAGTCGCCCGGCCACATCCCGGTCGGTGTAGGCCTGGCCGAAGAGCATTACGTCGGGCGCCCCCGCCGCGATCCGTTCGGCGAGTGCTGCAGCCACCGGGCCGGAGGGGAGGCGATTCCCGGCATCGAGGTGAAGCACCGAGGCTGCACCGTGCTCCCCAAGGGTGGCGAAGGAGGTCTCTGAGCCCGGGCCGAGATAGACCGCGCTGACGTCCCCCAACTGGCGGCCGGCGGCTAGAAGTTCGAGACCGATCGCTGAAGGGCTGCCCGCTTCCTCCTCGACAAAGACCCAAACGTTGGCCATCTCAGATCACCTTCCGTTGCTCGAGGAGGGCCACTATTGCCAAGTGCGCTTGCCCCTCGTCCTCGATCTTTTGGCCGGCGTTGCGCTCAGGAGCGTCGGTGATCGTGGAGACGGTCTGTTGGGGCCCGCCGGCGACACCTAGGTCGGTGGCGCTGAGGGTCTCCACGGTCTTCTTCTTTGCTTCCATGATCCCCTTGAAGGTCGGGTAACGGGGCTCGACCGCGCCGGCGGTAATAGCCACCACCGCGGGGAGGGCTGCCTCGACCACGTCGTAACCGGAGGCGGTCTGACGGTGGATCCTGACCTTGCCGTCACCGGCTTCCACCTTGGTGGCATAGGTGAGGGTGGGGACATCTAGAAGCTCGGACAGCATCTGGGGGAGGACACCCGAGTAACCGTCGGTGGACTCGGTGCCGGCGATCACCAGGTCGAATCCTTGCCTCTTGATTGCCGCGGCCAGGACCCGGGCCGTGGCCAGGGCATCCGAGCCACGAAGCGAATCGTCCTCGATGAGCACTGCTTGGTTGGCGCCCATCGCCAGGGCCTGTCGAATCCCTTGACCGTTGCCGGCGGGCCCCATGCTCACAAGGGTCACGGTTCCACCGTTGGCCTGGGCAATCTGCAGACCCATCTCCACTCCGTACCGGTCGGTGTCGTCCAGGATCTGGTCGTCGGGCCGAAGCAGCCAGTTGGTCCCTGGTTCCAGGCGGTAGGGGGTGGCGGGATCGGGTATCTGCTTGATGCAGACGACCACCTTCATTGATTCAACTCCTGGTGGCTTGGGTCGAGGATGGTAATGAGGGCGGAACCCTTCGCTAATTGGGACCGAGAGGTCCGCATGTGACACCTGTAGATCCCGATTACGGCGCTTCGACCCGCTCCACGATCAGGGCTTCGATCTCGGGGGCGGTGTCTCCGATGACCCACGCCTTCCCCAAACCTTCCCGTTGGGCCGCCCAACGAGCGGGGTCGGAGAACCGAACCCTCGCGAGAGGCTGGCCTCTGACCACCTTCTCACCGAGTTTGGCGGCAACGGTGATGCCGACACCGGGATCGACCACGTCCTCCTTGCGCTCCCGGCCCGCCCCGAGACGCGTGGCGGCGGTTCCGATGATGAAGGCGTGGCATTGGACGACGTAACCGTCGCGGCCGGCTTCGATCATTTCCTCGTGGGGAGCGGTCGCCAGGAGGGACGGGTCGTGGATCACCGACGGGTCCCCGCCCTGTGACACAACCACGTCGACCAGCTTCTGGAGGGCCGCCCCGCTGGCGATGGTTTCCAGGAGCCGCTCCCGGCCTCCGCCGACTCCGGCCAGGTCGAGCATGACCTCGCCGAACGCCAGAGTGAGCTCCACGACGTCCTCCGGCCCGCCTCCGTTGAGCACCTCGATCGACTCCCGGATCTCGTTGGCGTTCCCCACCTCGCGCCCCAACGGCTGATCCATCCGGGTGATCAGCGCCACCGTGTGGACTCCGTTCACCGTCCCGATCCCGACCATGGTGCGGGCCAATTCCCTCGCCGTCTCGAGGTCCCTCTTGAAGGCTCCGGAGCCGGTCTTCACATCGAGAAGTAACCCGTCGAGGCCTTCGGCAAGCTTCTTGGACATGATCGAGGAGGAGATCAGCGGAATCGAGGGCACGGTGGCAGTGGCGTCGCGCAGGGCATAGAGCTTGCGATCGGCCGGAACCAGGGTCTCCGATTGCCCCGCCAGCACCAGGCCGTGCCCGACAAGCACCTCCCGGAACCGTTGCGGGTCGAGGGCGGTGGTGAAGCCGGGGATGGTTTCCAGCTTGTCGAGGGTGCCGCCGGTGTGGCCCAGCCCACGGCCCGAGATCATCGGGACGGCCACACCGCAGGCCGCGACCAAAGGTTGGAGAGGAATCGAGATCTTGTCGCCGACCCCGCCAGTCGAGTGCTTGTCGACCTTGGGCAATGGAATGTCGGAGAAATCCAGGACCTCGCCCGAGTGCAGCATCGCCGAGGTCCAGGCCGCCAGCTCGCCGGGGTCGAGCCCGTTGAGGAAGATGGCCATGGCCATCGCCGACATCTGGTAATCGGTAACCGACCCCTCGGTGTAGGACTGGATGAGCCAATCGATCGCCTCGGGGCTGAGGGTGCCCTTGTCGCGTTTGATCTCGATCAGCTCGACTGCGGTGAACGCCATCGTCCGGGAAACGCTATCGAATTGATGGAAGGTCAGAGGTATTCGTTGCGCTCCAGCCACCGCATGGCGAAGAATCCCTCCAATGCGGGCAGGTAGAACGTGATCGCTCGATAGACGATGGTCGCGGCAAATGCCGCCGACTGGTCGACTCCGAGTGCGGTGAGGAACCCGGTCATGACGGCTTCGGCCACGCCCACGCCACCGGGGATCGGGACGAATCCTCCCAAGAGATCGGTAGCGACGGCAACGACGAGCGCGGATCCGAAGCTGAGATCAACCTCAATTGCCTGGAGCACGAGCCACAGTGTCGAGCCGAGTATCAGCCAGTAGACGAGATTGCTGCCCAGGAGCCCGAACGCCCTGCTCGGCTGGCGGAGCACGGTGACCAAAGTTCCCCATCCCTGTTGGACGATGGGGACGATTCGGTCCCTGAGCCTCCTCACCCGCAACACGGTGATCACCGTGCCGACCACCAGGAGCACCACGATCAACAAGATGATGGCCCAATTGACGTCGACCGGATCGATGTCGAGCGTGACGTCGCTGGAAATGAACCCGGCGATCAGGATGACGCACTGGACGAGGAATCCGGAAAAAGTGTCGACCGCTCCCTGGGTGACCGCCATCGTGATCGTCAGCCCGAACTTGTGGAGGAACGCCGCGTTCATAGCCACGCGGCCGGCGGCACTCGGAATGGCCAGGCTGACGAACTTGGCGGCAAGGTTGAGAGTGACCAACGGCCAGAAGGGAAGGGGTCGGGGCACCGCAAACATTGTGGCGGTCGCCTGCGGGAAGAACATCGACTGTCCGACAAACAGAGCGAGGAGAATGAGGCCCCACGTCGCGGTCTCGAGCACCTCCCACACTGCCGCGTAATCCACGCTGGTGAACAGTGGAATCAGAGCCGAGGCCATGAGGATGAGCAACCCGCTCATGACGAGGTTGCGTGGAGTGACTCTGCGCAGCTTCGCCGGATCCGGGAGTTTTTGACCCGTCGCCCCGACCACCGCGGCCTGAACTTCCTTCATGACGTCCTTGGGTTCTTCTGCTTGCTTTCTGGTCTTGGTGCTGATCGCCGGCAGCTGCAGGTAGGGCAGTGTGGAGGCGAGCGTGTCTACTCCCAGCCCCGCAGCCGCGGTCTGGACCGCTCGTTCGGCGCCGATCAACAGGCTCAGCGAGAACAGCAGTTCGACCACATCGTGGGCTCGTTCCACCTCGCCGATGGCGAGCGACCCGAGTGAGAAGTCGACAAGCGTGTGAGTGTCGGCCTTGACTTCGATGGCCTTGGCTGTGAGAGACCCGTGGGAGATCGAGGAGGCGTGAAGTTGGACCAGGTCGCTCCAGACGGCAAGCAGAAGGTCATCGCTGATGTCCGCCGGATCGATGTCGTCGAGGGCAGACCCACCACTCGCCACAGCCAGCAGGGCTATTTCGGATGATGCCTCGCCGACAGCCAGAACCTCCGGAACCCGGGCTCCTGCCCGACCGGCGAACAAAGTGACCAACGCCTCATGCTCGGCCGCCTGCAGCCGGGAATAGCCAAGAGTCTGCGCGTCTTCTCGATACCACAGCGTTCGCCAGACCTTGGCCGCCAGCTGCGACTCGGTTGCGTCCCGTCCGTAGGCCTTGATGGTGATCGGCGTGCCAGATTCCGTCGTTGCGGTGAAGCTGCGCACACCCCATGACTGCTGCGGGTTGATCTGAATGTCCTCGACGACCAGACCGAGGGCCCGCAAGGCACTCGCTACCGAGGATCGATCTGGATACCCGCGAGGCGAGCCCACGACCAAGAGCACGCCTCCGGCCACGAGAAGCCCGATACCCAACGATCCAACGGTGTCGGAAGGATGGCCGAGCTCCAGCGCGACCGCAGAGACGGCGAGTGTGGTGATGGTGATCCAACCGAGACGCCGCATCGGTCGGCTCAGATGAGGCGACGCCGCTACCAGAATCGCGGTCACCAGCACGACGCGAAGCACCGGGAACCGCGGGTCAGGGGAGTCGAGCCCGAGTTCGGGGAACACATACGGCCAGGAACCGGTCAGAGCAAACCCGAGAATCGAACCGAACGCCGTGGCCACTATGGCCGCGACACCCACGTCGCGTAGGGCACCTCGACGTTCACGCCCCCCTGTGATGACAGCAATGAGGATTCCGAGCCCATAGAGGAGGCCGAACGCATACCCCAGGGAGAACAAAGAACCCACCCACGAAGGCAGTGAGGTCAGGAAATCCGTGAGCGCCTGCTCCCACGGCGGAAGGCGATCGATACCGACGACGCCCCAGAGGAGAAGGAGCAATCCGGTGATGACAGTGACAGCATCGGCTGCTCGTCTCGCTCTCGGCTGGGCTTCAGTCGAGATGAAATAGCTCAGTCGGGATGTTTCGGGCGTCGCCGGCTGCTCATCGGTCCCAGAGTTCGGCGGTCGGGTCAAGCTTTGCTACCCGATCCCCTCGAGTTCAGGCAGCCTGAGAGCCAGGTTCACGTTCTGCAGCGCCTGGACCGCGGCCCCCTTCAAGAGGTTGTCGAGTGCCGCCACCACGACCACGTTGTACCCGTCGGCGCTGGTATCGATGCCACCGAGGAGGACTCCCAAGCGGCCGGTACCGTCCCTCAACTCGGGGACCTCGTCCTGGATCTCGATCAGGGGCTCCGGTCCGTACCACTTGTCGAACAGCGCCTCGACTTCCCTGGTGCTAATCGCCCGGGCCAGGGGGATGTGGGCGGTGACGATCAGACCCCGGAACGCCGGGTGGACGTGAGGCATGAAGCGAACCGCTATCCCGAGATGGCGAACCGTCTCCTCCTCATGGTTGTGCCCCACCAGCTGGTAGGGCATCAGGTTGTCCCGGAGCCGTTCGGTGTCATTACGCGGCCCGGGGGTAACGCCTGCCCCCGAGTACCCGGAGACACCGAAGACCGCGGGCACACCGGAGGTGAGCTCGACTAGGGGAGCCAGGGCAATCTGCATCACCGTGGCGTAACAACCCGGGTTGGCGATCCGGGTTGCCCCTTGCAACCGGTCCCGGCGCAGCTCGGGCAACCCGTAGGCCCAGTCGTCGTCGAGGCGGTGATCGGCCGAGATGTCGACGATCACGGTGTCGGCGCCGATGGACTCGACGTATGGGTCTCCCGCTCCGTTGGGGAGGGCCAGGATCACAACATCGGTTTCCAGGTTGGAGACGTCGCTCGGGCCAATCGACTCGAAAACCATGCCATCGAGGCCCGGGACGGCCTGACCGGCCAGTTCACGAGAGCCTGCGTAGAGGAGGTCGAGGGCGGGATGACCATGGATGAGTCTGACGATCTCGGCGCCGGTGTGACCGCGCGCTCCAACCAGACCAACCGTGAAACGGTCACTCATCGGCATCGCCGACGAAAGAGGCGGGGAGCGAGGCAATCATCGCCACTCGGTCCGCGATACGGTTGAAGTCAGGCTCGCCTCTCCAAAAGACGGTCCATGGCCCTTGCTTGACGGAACCGTCGGCCTGCTCGGCATAGAAGGCGTTGAACCCGTTCTCGGTTCGGGAGCGCCAGTAGAGAAGGGGATAGTCGGCGGTGACATGGGCCCAAACCGTCCTCGCCAGACCTTCACCCCGGGCATCCTCGTGGATGGCGAACTTGTCGAGGTAGGCGAAGTCACCGAGTCGGGCGATCAAGGCGCCGGCGCGGAGGCTCTCCGACAGATAGGCGGTCTCGAGGGCGAGAGAGTCCCACCAGGCGGGTTTCAACGCCCTCCCGAAGGCCTCCTCGACCAGCTTCTCGATCTGGCCCCGATCGAGTGCGACCTTGTCGGGCTCTTTTCCGATCAGCTCGCCGCGCCGGACCATCGTCCCCGACCCGCCGTGGGTGAACAATTCTTTGACCAGGCCCGAAGGCGTGGTGATCGAAACCGATGTCGAGAGCGGGGTGTCATCGAGAAGGGCCTTGATCTCGGCCAGCTTGAGCCTCATCCCCGAGTGCAACCAATCCCGACTCATCAGGTGGTCGTAGTCGGAGGCGAGGTTGATCGATTCGATCAGCCTCGCCTCGGCATCCAGCAAGCCGCCGGCGCCGGCGAGGAAGATGATCTTCATCGGTTGCACGGCATGGACCAGGGCCCTGGTCGCCGCGTCGGCGTTGATATTCACCAGCTGCCCGCCCGGGGCAACCCCGAGACAGGTGAGGATGGGGATGGCTCCTGAGGCCACGATGGAGCGAATCAGGGGCAGGTGGACCTCGGTGGGCTCCCCGACCAGCCCGTACCTGTCCCGATCGACGTAGTCGGCATCGAAGGCTCCCTCGGTGAGCCCGTGGGCAGCCACACCCTGGCTCCTCACCGCCTCGACCAACAGGATGTTCTGTTCGATGAAGGTGTCCCGCGCCGCATCGAGCACCTCGGGGCCGGTCACCCTGAGCCCGTCGATCTTCTCGGTGGCGATCCCGCGAATCTCGAGTGCGGCGTCGAGCTGGGGGCCTCCGCCGTGGATGACGATCGGAGTCAGTCCGACGGTGTGGAGGAAGGCGAGGGCCGCGGCCGTCTCGTCGAGATGATCGCGGAGGATGGCGCCGCCGATCTTGATCACGGCAAAACGAGCCCTGTCCACCTCGGAAAACCGCTGCAGATATGAGCGGATCTCCTTGCCGTCGCTCATGTTGCTGAGCAGGTGGACGATGGTCTGTCGTACGTCGCGGCTACTGGCCATGATCTGTCCCGTCACCCAACCTGGCCGGCAACCAGGTTCTTCATGATCGCCTTCTGGACGTGGAGACGGTTCTCGGCCTCCTCGTAAGCGAAGCAATTGGGGCCATCGAACACCGCGTCGGTCATGATCAGGTTCCGGCGCATGGGGAGACAATGGCTGATCAGGGCGCTGTTGGTGTTGGCCATCTTCTCCTCGTCCACGATGAAATGCCGGTATCGGTCACGGATCGGCTTTTCAGCCTCCCATTTCCCGAAGTAGGGCAGAGCGCCCCAACTCTTGGCGTATACGACGTCGGCGCCGTCATAAGCCTCGTCTGTGTCGTGGCTGATTGTCACCATGTGCCCCTGGGCGTTGGCGTCATCCTGAGCCTGTTCGAGATATCTGTCGTCGAGGATGTAGTCCTCGGTTGGGCAGAGCAGGGTCACCTCCATCCCGAACTTGGCCGCGATCATCAGAGCCGAGTTGGCCACCGCGGTGTTGAGCGGTTTGGGGTGGTAGCTCCATGTGAGCAGGTACTTCTTGCCATCGAGGGGCCCGAGTTTCTCCTGCAGGGCCATGACATGAGCCAGTTCCTGACAAGGGTGGACGATGGTCTCCATGTTGATCACAGGCACGTCTGAGTGCCTGGTGAATGAGTTGAGGATCCGATCCTTGCGATCTTCCTCCCAATCCACGAACTTGGGGAAGGCCCGAATCCCGATCAGGTCGCAATACCGGGAGAGGACCTGGGCCGCCTCCTTGACGTGCTCTTCGGCTTCGCCGTCCATGACCACGCCGTCCTCGAACTCGAGTGGCCACATCCCTCCTTCAGGGGAGAGGACCACGGCGTGGCCTCCGAGTTGATTGATGCCGACATCGAAGGAGGTTCGGGTGCGCAGGGAGTTGTTGAGAAAGACGAGAGCGATGGTCTTGCCGGCGAGAGAGTCACCTATAGGCGTCTTCTTGAGGGCCCGCGCCTCGTCGACGAGGGCTTGAAGCTCCGGCCGAGACCAGTCGGCTGTGGTGAGGAAATGCCTCATTGCTGTTGTTTACAAGCCGGAGCTGCTCTTTGGCGAAGCCGCCTTGGCCTTGGCGTTCGGCTTGGCCATTTCACGCGCCTCATTGGCGAAGAATTCGAGGGCGGCTGCGGTCTTGGTCTGCTGCTCGGCCGAGAGATCGATGCCATGTCCGGTCAGGAACGCCCGTGCCTCCGCGGCCACCTGGAAGGCCTCGTTGGGCATGCACTTGGTCGACAACTCCAGGATGCGCGAACCGTCGGGGTAATTCCACAGCTCGGCCACCATCGAGCGATTGAAGTCCCGTGGGGCGAACTTGAGCTTGAAGACGTTGATTGGCCCCAGGACCTTCAAATCGTCCAGCTCGAGCCCTTCGGGTGCATGGTCGGCAAAGAAAGCCCGCTGTTGTTTGGTGAACAGTTTGCGGATCGGGCGCTTTCCGGCCGCCACCTCTCTCACGTCAAGTGATTTCGCCACCCCCTTCATCGAGCCGGAGCACACATAACCGCCGGGAAGGGCGTCCACCTCGACGCCGAAGTCGGGCGATTTGCGGAGCTCAGGGGGCAAGTCGTCGGGCACAACGGGGCGCAACTTCACCGTCGAGTCCCCGTCGCGGCCCTGAATGCGGCGGGCCCGCACCACAACTCCGGCTTTGTTGAGCGTCAGGTCGACCGTGTCGAAGAAGAAGACCTGGCGAATGTGCGCGTCCAGGGGGTCCACGTCCAGGGCGGCTATCGCCGAGCGTCGGCCGGAGTCGGGAACCGTGAGCTTCAACTCGACGCTATCGGCCTTCTTGATCAGTGTCAGAAGTGTGCTCAACTCTTCGGCAGTGAGGTTGCCGGGTGCGCTGGTCTTGGTGGTCATCTTCGCTTGTCCTCGTTTAGGTGGCCCTTACGATAGGCGACCGTGGAGAGCCGCTCTAGTGGCGGATGTTGACCCCCGGTTGGCGCAGAGCCATCATGGACCGTGTGTTGACCGGAGGTTGACCGGATGAGCATGACCTACCAGGAACTGGTGGCGGCGGCCAAGAGCCAGATCCGTGAGATCCAGCCCGAAGAGCTCGAATCGCGGCTGGGTGAGGTCACGGTGCTGGACGTCCGTGAGGCCGACGAGTTCGATCAGGGCTCCATCGAAGGATCGATCCACCTGGCGCGGGGCCTGCTCGAGGGCTCGGTCCGGAGCCACGTCCCCGACATCGACCAACAGGTGGTCCTCTATTGCGCCGTTGGAGCGAGGTCGGCCTTGGCAGCGCTTTCCCTTCAGCAGTTGGGTTACACCGAGGTCTTCTCGTTGGCGGGTGGATTCGGGAGATGGAAGGCCGAGGGCTTCCCCTGGGGAACGCCGAAGGGCTTGACCACCGACCAGCGGGGCCGTTACAGCCGACACACACTCCTGCCCGAGGTGGGGGAAGCGGGCCAGATCAAGCTGCTCGAGTCGAAGGTGGTGGTGATCGGAGCCGGTGGCCTCGGCTCGCCGGCGGCGCTCTATCTGGCGGCGGCCGGGGTGGGAACCCTGGGGATCGTGGACTTCGATGTGGTCGATGTCTCCAACCTGCAGCGGCAGATCCTGCACAACGTGGAGCGGCTCGGTCAGTCGAAGGTCGAATCGGCCCGGGAGACCTTGAGCGCACTCAACCCCGACGTCAAGATCGTCACCTACAACGAGCGCCTTTCCGCTGACAACGTGCTTCGCATCCTTGGCGGTTATGACGTCATCGTCGACGGCGGGGACAATTTCCCGACCCGTTACCTGGTCAACGACGCGTCCCTTCACCTGCGGATCCCGGTGGTGCACGGCTCCATCTTCCGGTTCGAAGGACAGGTCACGGTCTACGACCCCTACCACGGGCCGTGCTACCGCTGTCAGTTCGCCGAGCCGCCCCCACCGGAGCTGGCGCCTTCGTGCGCCGAGGCCGGGGTTCTCGGGGTGCTACCGGGGATCATCGGGTCGCTGCAGGCCATCGAGGCGATCAAGATCCTGCTCCAGCTCGGAGACCCCTTGGTCGGGCGTCTTCTGACCTACGACGGGTTGAGCCAGGAGTTCCTGCCCTTGAACGTCCGGCGCACCCCGGATTGCCCGGCGTGCGCCGACGAGGATCATCCACCGAGGCTGGTGGATTACGACCCGTCTTGTGCTCCTGCCGGATCGGTTGCCCGGCCTTAGCCGGCGAGGGCGAAGTTGACCGAGAGGTTGATCGTGACGACTGAGGTACCGGGCTCAATCGGGGTCTCACTTGCCCTGTCACCCCCGGCAGCCTCGTAGAAGACGGGTGGCTGGGTGCTGCTCACCGTCTCGTTGATCGAGATCGCCTTTCCCAGTTCCTGACCCGACAATTCGGCGAGTTGAGTGGCCTTGGCCAAAGCGTCGTCCCAGGCGGCGGCGCGGGCGGCCTCGAGGAGTTCGGCATCGTCGTCGATGCTGAACTGAAGACCGCTCACCCGGGTGTCGTCACCGCCGGCGGCGGTGGCGGCGTCGAGGAGGGAACCGACCTCGTCCACGTTGCGAATCTTGGCCCGGACCGTGTTGCTGACCCGGTAGCCGACGAGCAACTCTGTGTTGTTGGAGTAGTCGTATTCGGGGTAGATCGAATAGTCGGTGGTGGTGATGTCCTCGGGGGCAACTCCACCGTCAGTGAGGGCCGAGATGAGTGCGTCCGCCTTCTGGGCCGCGGTGGCCGCGGCCTCCTGGACGGTGTCGGCGAGAACGGAAACACCCAGGGTGACCTCGACGGTGTCCGGTGTCCCGGTCACCTCTCCGGTGCCGGTGACGGTGATCCCGGTCAGGTTCCCTCCGGCCCCGGTCACGTTGACCACGGGTGGCTCGCTGCTACTCGCTGTGCAGGCGGCGAGAACCAGGGCTGAGACGGCAACCAAGGCCATTGTCGAGCGACGCATCACTACTCCATTCAGGTGTCGTCATTTGGACGGTTGGAGAGGGGTCGATGGTTCCTGGCAACGTGGACCTTTCCCTCCTCGAGGCTCACCCCTTCCTCCTCCAGGAGACGTCTCTGGCGGTCCGGATGGGGTGAGCGGAGCTGGCCACCGGCACCCACCACCCGCCACCAGGGAATCTCGGCATCCGACGTCCGGAGAATCGAGCCCACGGCCCGGGCCGCCCCTGGGAACCCTGCTTCTGCCGCCACCTCACCGTAGGTGACCACCTCGCCGGGTCGTAGTGAGCCGATCACCTCGAGCACTGCCTCCTCGAATCCGCTCACAGCGTCCCGAAGAGACGATCTCCCATGTCACCGAGACCGGGGCGGATGTAGAAATTCTCGTCAAGTTCGCGGTCGAGGGCGGCGGCGACGATCCGGACGTCCGGATGGTCCCTCTCCATCTTCTCCACCCCAGTGGGTGCGGTGACCACGCACACCGCCGTGATGTCGCGGGCCCCGTTCTCCTTGACTTTGTCGACCGCCCAGCTCAACGAGCCACCCGTGGCCAGCATCGGCTCCAGGATCAACACTCTCGCCTGGTCGAGCGGGGGAAACCGCTCGTAGTACTCCATGGGCTCGGCGGTCTCCTCGTTGCGCTGGACACCGGCAAACCCGATGGCGGCGTCGGGAACCAGCGTGAGCACCGATTGCAGAAGCCCGAGACCGGCGCGGAGCACCGCTACCGCCACGACGGGTCGATGGAGCTGGTTGCCCTTCATGTCCTCGAGGGGGGTCCTGACGTCGACCTCGTCGGCCGGCATGTCCGAAAGGGCTTCGGCGACCAGGAGGTAGCCGAGACGCTCGGCCGTCTGGCGGAACTCGGGAGGCTCGGTGTCGGCGCGGCGCAGGACCGTGAGCAGATCGCCGGCGAGGGGGTGGTCGAGGAGAGTGAGGGGCATGGGAGGCAAGGTTAAGCGGCACCGTTGCCGCGTGGCGGGGAGCGAAAGCGGCCTGCCTACCCGGTGTTGCGCATCCCGGTGGCGATCCCGTTCACGGTGAGCAGCAATGCCCGACTCAGATCGGGCCCGGTCTCACCGGAGCGGCTTCGGGCCAGCAATGACACCTGGAGATAGTTGATCGGGTCGAGATAAAGGTCGCGTACCGCGAGGGTCTTACGCAGCAAGGGGAGGTCCTCGATCAAGACCTCATGCTTTCGAACGGCGATGATCTCGCCGGTGGCCAACTCGGCTTCTGACTTGAGACGATCCAACAATCCACGGTGCTGGGCCGGGACCAGGGCTTCGACGTATCGCTCGGCAATGTCGAGATCGGTCTTGGCCAATGTCATCTCCACATTGGAGAGGAAGGTCTGGAAGTAAGGCCACTCGTCGGCCATCTCGTCGATCACCTCGCCGTATCCGGCCTTGCCCGCCGCTTGGAGCCCACTCCCCACCCCATACCAGCCGGGGACGATTTGACGGGTTTGGGTCCAGCCGAATACCCAGGGGATGGCTCGCAGGTCTTCGATCCCTCCAACGCCGCCGGGCCGGCGTGACGGCCGGCTGCCCAGATTGAGCCGCCCCAACTCCTCCACCGGAGTCGAGGTCAGGAAGTACGGAACCAGACTCGGGTGCTCCACAAGTTCGCGGTAGGCGCTGTGGGCTTCGGTGGAGAAGCAATCCATCGCCTCGGTCCAGCGATCGAGGGTCTCTCGGGAACGCCGGGATCGACGGTGAAGAAGCGACGATTCGAGCACCGAGGCCAACAGCAACTCCAGGTTGCGAGCTGCGATATCGGGATTCCCGTACTTCTCGGAGATCACCTCTCCCTGTTCGGTCACCTTGAGGTCGCCGTCGATCGTCCCGTAAGGCTGGGCGAGGATGGCGGCGTGAGTGGGGCCGCCACCTCTGCCGACGGTTCCGCCACGGCCGTGGAACAGCCGGAGATGGACCCCATGCTCGGCGGCGACGTTTCGCATCACCCGTTGCGCCTTGTAGATCTCCCATTGGCTGGTGGTGATGCCCCCGACCTTGTTGGAGTCCGAGTACCCCAGCATCACCTCCTGGGTGTCGCCCCGGATCGAGACGATGCGCCGGTAATGAGGGTCGGCGAAGAGACCTTCGAGAAGCGGGCCGGCATTCGCCAGATCGTCGATGGTTTCGACCAGAGGGACGATCCCGATCGACGCCACCCCCCGGCGCAGGTCGATCAGGCCCGCCTCCCGGGCCAGGACCGCCACCTCGAGGACGTCGGCGGGGGTCTCGGTCATGGAGACGACGTAGCTCTCGATGACCTGATCGCCATAGCGGGCCTTGGCCTCGGCGATGGCGTGGAAGGTGCCGAGCGTGTTCCCGGCCTCGTCACTGGTGACCGTGTTGGGGCCGGTGAGTGGTCGCGACCCGGCCAGCTCGGATCCGAGCAGACTCTGCCGTCCCTCGTTGTCTAGTCCGTCGTATGGGATATCGACCAGGTCGTAGAACTCGGCGAGCGCCGAGTGGTGCTTGGCGGCGTGCTCCCTGATGTCGAGGGTCGCCATCTGGAACCCGAAGGTCACCGCCGCCCGACGAACCCTGGACAGGGCGCCATCTGCGATCAGCTGGCCCCGGGCGGCCCGCAGCGACGAGTCCATGATGTCGAGGTCGGCTATCAGCTCCCCGGGGTGGGCGTAGTCGTGCCCGGCCCGGTAGGGGAGCCCCTGCTGGATCCGCCGGTTGGTGTTGATCAGCCGGGCATGGATGTAGGAGCACTTGAGCCGATAGGGCTCGGCCGCGGTCCGACGCTGCTCCCGTTGCCAGATCTCGGGTAGATGCTCGCGATCTTCGGCCAGCGAAGCGCCGAGCTCCTCGCTGATCGGGGAGAGCCTCTGGGACATGGAAAGCTCGTTCGAGAGGTTTTCCATCCGAGAGATCAGATGGTGGAGCCCGCGGTCGTGTTGCAGGGCCAGGGTGTCGAGGGTCGTGGACGGGGTCACCTCGGGGTTGCCGTCCCGGTCGCCACCGACCCAGGACCCGAATCTGATCGGGGCGGCGGTGACCGGTAGCCCCAAACGCTCCAATTGGTAGGCGACATGGTCGGCGAGCCCGGGCATCACCTCGTCGGCCACCTGGACCAGGTAGTAGAGGGCGGAGCGGGCCTCATCCACCGGGCTCGGTCTCTCGATTCGCAGCTCGTCGGTCTGCCAGATCTGGTCGATCAGCTCCGCCGAGCGGTGGTCGATCATCAACCGGAGGTCCTCATCCTGGGCCTCCAGCCGCTGCTCGATCAGGTCGGCGAGCCGGCGTGTCTTGCTGAGAATTGAACGTCGGGCCGCTTCGGTGGGATGGGCGGTGAAGACAGGCCTCACTTCAAGACGGGAGAGCACCTCTGCCAGCTCGTCGCTATCCACCCCGGCGTCCAGGATTCGGTCCACCGTTGCCTTCAGATACCGATCATCCGTGGCGAGTTGGTCGACCCGGTGTACCTGCTCGGCGACGTTGGCCAGGTAGAAGTAGGTGGTGAAGGCCCGCACCAGGGCGATCACATCGTGGACGGCGAGGGCGGACAGCACACCGTCGAGCCCGTCGGAAGCTTCGGCGCTCCCACCCCGGCGAACCGACTTGCCCAGGGCTCGCACCTTTTCGACGAGATCCAACAACTCCGGGCCGTGCTGGCGGACCAGGGCGTCACCGAGCTGATTGCCCAGCCGACGGATGTCGGCGCGGAGCTGTTCGTCGGGATTTGTTGCCACGAGGACAGGGTAGGTCGTGTGCGGCTACCCACCGTGACGGTGGAGGCCTGCACACGGAACTGCTCACAACCAAACCGTGTGCACCGACCCACCGTGACGGTGGGCGATGGCACACGCGTATTCAGGCGTCCTCGGGGCGCTGTTTGTGGACCCGTCCCTCGACACCGTGAAGTGAGATCCCGGTCCCGTGCCCGTAACGGACCAATGTCATCTCGGCCAGGATCGATACCGCAACTTCCTGTGGGCTCTCGGCCCCGATGTCGAGACCGACCGGGCCTCGCACCCGGGCGATGTCCTCGTCCGAAAAACCCATCTCACGCAATCTCCCCTCGCGCAAGTCCTGGGTGCGCCGGCTCCCCATGGTCCCGATGTAGCGGACCGGGCTCTTCAATGCCGCCTCCAGGACCGGGTCCTCATGAGCCGGGGAGTGGGAGAGGATCACCACCCAGGTCCGGCGGTCGAGGGGGATCTCGCCGATCACATCGTGGGGCCAGCCGACGATGATCCGCGCGTTGGGAAACCGCTCCGGCGTTGCGAAGGCGCCACGGGAGTCGATCACGGTCACCCGGTAGCCCATCTGGGCGGCGAAGCTCGCCAGCGCCTGGCCGATGTGGACCGCACCCACGATGACCAGCTCTTGGGGCGGGGCCAGCGATTCGACGAACACCGTGTGCGGCGGGTACTCCAGGGTCCGGTGCTGCTCGTGATCCATCAGCATTCTGGCGTCGGAAACGGCGTTAGGGGAGAGGTCGGAGGGGAGGTTTCCAGCCACCACTTGGCCACTCGAGTCGAGCACCACCTTGGCGCCGGTGTCCGGGCCTTCGACGAAGGTGAGCACCGACCCGTACTCCTCACCTTCCAGTATCTGCTCGATCGCCTCGAGCGTGCTCACCATGGCTCGATGAAGATGTCGATGGTGCCACCGCAGGCCATGCCGACCTCGAACGCATCGTCGTCGGCGATCCCGTAGGTGACGGTCTTTGGCTTCCCGGTTTCGATCACCTCCTGGGCATGGAGGAACACGTCGTTCTCGACACAGCCGCCGCTGACCGAGCCCTCCATGTCGCCGGCGTCGGAGACGAGGAACTTGGATCCTTCGGGCCGGGGGGCGCTGCCATGGACCCGGATCACGGTGGCCACCGCCACCTTCTTGCCTTCCCCGACCCAGCGGTTGCGCACTTCGATCTGGTGTCTCATGGTCGCGGCATTCCCCTCATCGACTCCAGCACCCGGACCACGCCCCGGAAGTCGTTGACGCTAGCGGCGGGGAGCAGCTCGTCGACGTGGGGCAGCACCGCCTGCATCCCCCTGGTCAGCGGCTCATAGCTGTTTCGGGCCGCCAGCGGGTTGAGCCACAGCACCTGATGCACCGATCTGGATAGGCGCGCCATCTCGGTCGACAACAACGCAGGGTCACCGCAATCCCATCCATCCGAGAGAATGAGGACCACCGGCCCACCCCGGGCCAGCCGCCGGCTCCACACTTTGTTCCAGGTGGCGAGGGCCTCTCCGATCTTGGTTCCCCCCGACCAATCAGGGACCCGGCCCGAGACCCTGGCCAACGCCGCCCTGGTATCCCTTCTCTCCAAGTCCTCGGTGATCCGGGTCAGTTCGGTGGAGAAGGTGAAGACCTCCACCTCGCGCAGACGTCGTTGGGCGGCATGGGCGAACACCAGGAACAGGTCGGCGTACTTCTCCATGGAGCCCGAGATGTCGGCGATGATGATCAGGGGGCGCTCCCGCTGGCGACGCCGTTTCCATTGCATCTGCATCAGGGCGCCGGTCGGGCCCACGGCCCCATGCAGGGTGCGGCGCAGGTCGGGCCGTCTCCCATCTCCGGAGACCCAGCGTCGGGTCTGGTAGGGGGAGGGGTGCCACATCATCGACATGACGAGACGACGCGCTTCGACCAGCTCCTCCTCCTCGAGGTCGGCGAAGTCACGACCGGCGAGGCGCTCCACTGCGGAGGCCCCGCCCTGGTCGGCGACGTCGATCTCGACGCTGCCCCCTGAGGCTTCCAGCCGGTAGGAGGCGGTGCTCTGTGAGGGCGGGTCGTCCGGATTCCGGTTGACGATCCGGGGCGGCAGTATCCGGTCGAAGAAGATCTCGAACTCCTCGTCGAATACCGGGATCTGGCCGGGGTCGGTCACGGTGAGGGAGCGGAGCGCGGCCTGGGCCTGGGAGCGCCGGGAGAGATCGATCAGGACCAGGGCCCGGGCCATGTCCGCGGTCTGGTCAGAGGTCACGGTGAGGCCGCGGTTGCGCAGGGCACCTGAGAACTCGGAGAGCTGGTCGATGAGACCGGGTCGTCTCATCCGACGAGGGTGTCGACTCCGGCTTCGGTCACCATGTCGATGTCGTCCTTGTACTTGAGCACGACCCCGAGGGTGCGCTCGATGGTCGGAACCGTCAACTCGCCGGCCCCAAGCAACCGCAGGGACTCTGCCCAGTCCAGGGTCTCGGCGACCCCCGGCGGCTTGAACAGGTCCATCCGGCGCAGAGTTTGCATTGCCCGGGTGATCGCCAAGGCGAGCCCGCTTTCCAGCTCGGGGACCTTGCGTTTGATGATGTCCGCCTCCCGGGCCGGAGTCGGATATTCGATCCAGTGATATATGCATCGCCGTTTCAGGGCGTCGTGGATCTCCCGGGTTCGGTTGGAGGTGAGGACCACGATGGGCCGGCTCTCGGCGGCGATGGTCCCGATCTCGGGGATCGTCACCTGGAAGTCGGAGAGCAATTCCAGGAGGAAGGCCTCGAACTCCTCATCGGCGCGGTCCAACTCGTCGATGAGCAGCACCGGGCGGTGGCTGTCGGTCGCGGCTTCGATCGCCTGGAGCAGGGGCCTGGCGATAAGGTATTCCCGGCTCATGATGTCGTCGGGGGTGGCGGTGGCCCCCTCGCCACGGGCTTCGAGGAGACGGATCGCCATCATCTGGCGGGCATAGTCCCACTCGTAAAGAGCCTGGCCGACGTCGAGACCTTCGTAGCACTGGAGCCGGATCAGGCTCTCCCCGGTGATCGCTGCCAGGACCTTGGCCACCTCGGTCTTGCCCACCCCGGCCTCCCCTTCCAGGAACAGGGGCCGCCCGAGCTGGATGGCGAGATGAATGGCAACAACCAGACTCTCGTCGGCGAAGTAATTCTGATCGTCGAGCGCTTGCCCTAGGTCTTCGATGGTGGTCGGGATCACCGGAACAGCCTATGTCGCCCCAGCCAGGTAGGTCCGTAGAATCGACTCGTGTACGGGATCACCCTCACAGTGGCCGCATGCCTGCGCTCGGGCACTCGCGCCGACGTCGCCTGGGTGGTGGCGGCCGAGGGGTTGCCGCTCGCCGACTGGTCCGACGCCGTGGTGTTCACCCCCGGGGGCGGCCGGATCGGGTCTATCGCCGGCGGTGCCCTCGACGGCCAGCTGTCTGAGCTTGCCGGGCGGTGGAACGCGGGCCGGCTGGTCGACCTGAGCATCAACGAGATCGACGCCTTGATCGCAGGCCTCCCCTCGGCCGGCTCTGCCCGCTGCCTCTTGGTGCCGGCCGATGCGCTCCCCGGAGATCTGTGGGATCTCCTGACTGGCCGCCAATCGGTGTGCCTGGTGTGCCGGATGGAGGGTGACGAGGTGGCCGATATTCGCCTCTATACCGCAAACACCATCGGCGAGGCAGCGGAGGTCGTGGAACAGCTGTTCGCGACCGGCGCCAGCGGGTCGATGATCGTCGAGAACGAGGTGGTCACCGTGTTCCGCCCGGTGCCCCAGCTGGTCATCATCGGGAGTACCCCGGTTGCCGACGCCCTGGCCGAGTTGGCGGCATTGGTTGGCTGGCGCACCCGGATCCTCACCGACGCGGCGTCGGCGACTGGTGTCATCGCCACCCTTTCCCAGCTCGACAAAGTCGTGGTGACGGTGCACGACCTGGACCTCGCCGGCGCCGCCCTCATGGCCGCTCTGGACAGCGAAGCGGGCTATATCGGAGCCCTCGGCGCCCGTCGAATGCAGGAGAACAGGGCCGATTGGCTGGCATATCGGGGGGTGACCGACCTCACCCGTGTCCACGGTCCCGCAGGCTTCGATATCGGAGCCGAGACCCCTGCCGAGATCGCGGTCTCTATCCTCGCCGAGGCCATCGCCGCCAGCACCGCCGACCGGGCCGACGCCGTGGAGTGAGCAGCGTGTGCCGGTTAGACTCAAGAATCGACGATCTCAGGCGATACCGCTGTCCAGGGAGCACCAAATGACCGCCCAAGACGACACCACTGCTGACGTCCTGCAGTCGGTTTGGATGACCAGTCACGATCACAACGAGCTCGACGAGGACTGCAGCCCAAACAAGTCGTGCCGCAACATGAAGGACGTGACTTTCGACGGGTACGCCGAGCCCGGAAGCGACCTGGGAGCGGCGTGGCGGGCCAAGCTGGCCCGCGAAGGCAAGCTGTCCACGTCCGGTGCGTCGATCCGCGAGCTGATCCTCGGTCAGGGCGAGCAGCCCTGACCGAACCGGCCACCTCCCACCGACAGGCGGTCCGGCTGTGAGCGACGACCTAGCGCACTCACCTCCAGCCGGCGTCGGCGAGCTCACCGACCGGCTCCGCCAGGGCGGGTACCTGGCCGACCGGGGTCTCTCCACCGCCGTCTACGTAGCACTGACATTGGGCCGTCCTCTGCTGCTCGAAGGCGAAGTGGGGGTGGGCAAGACCGAGCTGGCCAAGGTGCTGGCGTCGGTGTTCGAACGCCGCCTGATCCGACTCCAGTGCTACGAGGGCATCGACACCAACCAGGCTCTCTACGAATGGGATTACGCCCGCCAAATGCTGCAGATAAGGGCGCTGTCCGAGCACAACCTCGCCGACGAGACGCAAGTCGACAAGCTCTTCGGCCCCAAGTTCCTCCTGGAACGGCCGCTGCTGACCGCGGTGCGAGAAGGGGACCGCGCCGTGCTCCTGATCGACGAGATAGATCGAGCCGACGACGAATTCGAGGCGTTCCTGCTCGAGCTGCTCTCCGATTACCAGATCACCATCCCCGAGATCGGGACCATCGTCGCCGAGGCGCCGCCGATGGTGATCCTCACCTCGAATCGCACCCGCGAGCTCCACGACGCCCTCAAGCGGCGCTGCCTGTACCACTGGGTGGGCTATCCCAGCGCCGAACGCGAGGTGGAGATCATCCTGGTCCGCGCCCCAGGGGCCACCGAGGCCCTGGCCCGCAAGGTGGTGGCAGCTGTGAACCGGCTTCGCCAACTCGACCTGGTCAAGCCACCCGGGGTTGCGGAGACACTCGATTGGGTGGCCACTCTCAACGTTCTGGGCCGATCGGACCTCGACCCAGGCACCGTGCAGGACACCCTGGGCGCCGTAGTCAAGGAGCGCGATGACCTCGAGACGGCGCTGAATCACCTCGAGGAGATCGCAGTCGATGGTTGAGGAACAGATCGCAGTCGACTACATGGATCTTGCCGACCGTGCTCCGTTCGTCCAGATGCTGGTCGACTTCGGCGAGGAGCTGCGCAGGGCAGGGGTGCCGGTAGGGTCGGGCGACCTGCTGGCCTACTGCGGCGCCATGGCGTGGCTCGACCCGGGCGACCTGCTCGACCTCTATTGGGCAGGTCGGACCACGCTGGTCACCCGCCGCGACCATATCGCGGTGTATCACAAGGTGTTCCGGAGCTTCTTCCTCGACGACGGCGGGGACTTGCCCGATCCGATCAAGCTCGCCCTCAAACAGTCCACGATCGAGAACCAGTCGGTGATCGAGGTTCCAGCCACTGAGCCAGGCCGGTTGGGCAAGGACGAGGAGGAGGCCAAGTTGGGGCTGATGGCCTCCGACATCGAGATCTGGCGTCACAAGTCCTTCGCCGCATGCACACCTGAGGAGCTGGCAGCTCTGCGCCGGATCATGGTTCGCACCCGGGTCATCCCGCCTCGCCGGCGCACCCGGCGCACCCAGCCGACGCCGTCAGGGAGTCGGCCCGATCTGCGGCGCACGGTCAGGACCACGTTGCGGACCCACGGCGAGCCGTCCGAGCTCTTCTGGCGGCAGCGCCGGCTGAAGATGCGGCCACTCGTCCTCATCCTCGACGTATCGGGGTCGATGTCCGACTATTCCCGCAACCTTCTCCAGTTCGCCTACTCGACGAGACGCGCCACCTCCCGCGTCGAGGTGTTCTGTTTCGGCACGCGTCTGACCAGGATCACCAGATCACTGGAAAAGCGGCGCCCCGATGACGCCCTCGACGATGCCGCCCGGTCGGTGTTCGACTGGGAGGGCGGAACCCGCATCGGCCACGCCATCGACACTTTCGTCCGCGAGTGGGGCCGCCGGGGGATGAGCCGGGGGGCCATCGTGGTCATCTGTTCCGATGGGCTCGACCGCGGCGACCCGGCGCTACTGGCCGGGGCGATGGAGCGACTCTCCCGGCTGAGCCACAAGGTGGTGTGGATGAACCCGCACAAAGGCGACGAAACCGACTTCCGGCCCACGACTCTGGGCATGATGGTGGCCGCGCCCTTCGTCGACCTGGTCCTTTCCGGCCACGACCTGGCCAGCCTCGAGGAGTTGGCCGAACGATTGCCCGAGTTGAGATGACCGCGAGCAACCTGCCGTGAAGTGGAGCGTCTCTTTGATGACCGAGGGCGACCGGATGATCGAACTGGCCGAAGTGGTGGAATTGGCCGACGCGGTGGCCGCCAGCGACGGGATCGCCACCGGGATGGGCACCCTCGGCTACGGGGCCCAGATCGTGGTAGAGGCCGACTCCAGTGACCAGGCGGTCGATCGGGCGATGGCGGTGTTCACCGCAGCGGCCGAAAAGGCCGGTCTGCCCCCGTGGCCGATCACCCGGGCGGAGACCATCGCAGACGACGACGATCTGGACTACGGCTTCGAGGAGGCCGCGAACGTCGGGCCATC
>DATDPP010000009.1:0-48437 GCA_035292685.1 Acidimicrobiia bacterium | reverse complement strand
CACGACGTGGTCGAGGCGGTCCAGCTTTCGGATCGAATCATCGTTCTCGCCCCGGGCGGCCGGATCTTCGACGACATCGCCATCGACCTACCCCATCCCCGGCGGGCCGCCGACCCGAAAGTGGCCACCCAGCAGGCCGAGATCCTGGGTCGCTTCGAGGAGATGCACCCCACCAGCGCCCCGGCCTGAATGGGGATCAATCCTCGACGAGCGCAACCGCCCGGGTGGGGCCACCGTGGGCCCCGACCACCTTCAACGGGAATCCGACAAAGGTGAAGCGTTTCCCGACGACTTCGGTGAGCACCAGGTTCTCGTAGTGGGTCTTGCGCTCATGCCGGCACATGAGATGCACCGGGTAGGTGGTCGAGATCGGATTGTCCGGAGTCGGTGAGTCCACTCCGAACGTTGTGATTTGCTTGTCAAGAATCCACTGGCATGCCGCTTCACCCAGACCCGGGAACGTAGTCAGATACTCCTTCTGGTCGTGATACCGGTCGTACGTCGCGGTATAGAAGAAGCAATGGTCGCCGGGCTCGATGCTCAGCTCCGCCGAACCGAGCGCCGCATCGAGGTGGTCCGGAGTGATGTCGGTCTGAGGCGGGACTTCGGAAACGTCGAGACAGACCGCGGGGCCATAGAAGAGGCCGAGGTCCATCTGGTCGATGGTCGGGGCGTCGGGGTCGGGGTCGAGATGGCTGAAAGAGTCGACATGGGTGGGCCCGTTGTCGTTGAGCATGAAGCCCAGGGTCTGGAAGGAGAAATCGGAGGTGAACCGTGGCGCTGTCTCCTCATGGGTGACGTGCTGGAAGGTCACCGTTTTGAGGTGCCCGGGGTAGACCTTCATCCCTTCGAAGATCGGCTGGGACAGGTCGACCAGTCGTTTCATGTCTCCTCCTTGTAGTCGCTCATTACATCACCACACACCGGAGTTGACGTCGATGTCTGCCCCGGTGATGCCGTTTGCGCCTTCTGATGTGAGAAACACGGCGGTTCTAGCGACATCGACTGGCTCGGTCAACCTCCCGAGGGCCGCTTTGGACTCGAACTCGCCTCTCACATCGTCCACATCGATACCCCGAGCCTCGGCCTGCGCCTTCATCACCCATTCGATTCGGGGCCCGGCGACGAATCCCGGTGAGATGAGATTAACCCTGATCCCATGCGGCCCTGCCTCGACGGCGAGGGTTCTGGTCAGCCCGATCAAGGCCGTCTTGGTCGAGGTATAGGCCGATCGCCCGAGCAGCGGGCGCTTCCCGCTGACCGATCCGATGATGATCACCGAACCCGTCTGTTCTCGGATCATGACCGGCATGACCGCCCGGGTTGCCAGAAACACCCCGAACACGTTTACCTCGAACGTGGACCGCCACTCTTTCGGGTCCACTTCCCACAGTTTCCCGCTCGGCCCCCCAACGCCGCTGTTGTTGACCAGGACACCGATTCCGCTGTGTTCGGAGGTCACTGCCTCCACCATCTCGCCCACAGAGGTCTCCGACGTGACATCGGTCTCAACCACCATCGGCTGGCCCCCTGCTGCCTCCACCATCGACGATGTCTCCTTCAGACGATCGAGATTGCGCGCAGCCAGAACGACGACATCGCCTCGTTTGGCGAATTCAACGGCGATCACGCGCCCGATGCCCTGGCTGGCCCCGGTCACGATGGTCACCTGTCGATCACTCATCGAAGACATCGAGCACATCGGGGAAGTACTCGGGATTGAGCCGAAGTCGGGCACTGATGGCGTGCCCGGCCATCAGCTCGGCATCGGCCACGACGGCTGCCGGCTCGGCCACGACCAACGAGCCGGCCGGCCCACATCGTTGCGTCGTGACAGTCTTGAGGAACTTCCCCACCCACAGGCCCCCCGTGTAGCGAGCGGCACCTCGGGTGGGGAGGGTGTGATTGGTCCCGATCGCCTTGTCGGAATAGGCGACGGTGGCATGGGTGCCGATGAAGAGGCTCCCGTAGTTGGAAAGACGATCCACGAACCACTCGGGGTCCCGGGTCTGGATCTCGAGGTGCTCGGGGGCGATCTCATCGGCCACCCGCACCAACTCGGCGTCGTCTTCGCACAGCATGATCGTGCCAAAGTCGCGCCATGCTGCTCCCGCGACGTCGGCCGTGGGCCACCGCTCCAGCCACCTGTCGACCTCTTTGATCGTGGCCATTCCCAGCGCCTCGTCGGTTGTAGCGAGAATCGCCGGAGACGTCGGCCCGTGCTCTGCTTGGCCCAAAAGGTCGCAGGCCACGATCGCCGGATCCGCGGTCTCGTCGGCGATAACCATGATCTCGGTAGGCCCGGCCAGCAGATCGATCCCCACCCTCCCGAAGAGTTGCCGTTTCGCCTCGGCCACATAGGCGTTACCCGGCCCCACGATCATGTCTACGGGTTCGGAGTCCTCGAGGCCGAATGCCATTCCCGCCAGTGCCTGCACTCCGCCCACACAAAAGATCTCGTCGGCTCCGCATTCGGCCATCGCCCAGAGCTGGGGGCCATGCATTCCCCGCTCGTCCCGGGGCGGTGCGGCAGAGATGACTCGTTGCACGCCGGCGACCTTGGCGGTGGCCACCGTCATGACCGCCGAGGCGATCAGCGGATAACGCCCGCCCGGTGAGTAGGCCCCCGCGGAGCCAACCGGGATGTGCCGCTGGCCGAGAAAGACACCCGGAAGGGTCTCCGCCTCGAAGTCCACGAGAGTCTCTCGCTGCAATGTGGCGAAGTTCGTCACCTGATCGATCAGAAAGCGGGCACTCTCCTCTACGACAGGCTCCATCTCGTCGTTCGCCCTCTGGATCTGGTCTTGGCTCACTCGGAACGAGGGCGGATCCCACCCGTCGAGACGCAGTGAGTGCCGTCGCACTGCCGTGGAGCCCTCCCGCTCCACCTCGGAGATGATCTGCGAGACCGTGTCACACACCTCGCGGGTCACCTCGTCGGGAGTCGGTATCGGTTGTTTGAGGTACTGCACGGTGCGACGATCCTGGTCCTTCAGATTCTATATCTTGCATGATGACCAGGCCCCGAACCCCAAACTGTCAATTGCCGGGCTCCCACAGACCGAACTTCCAGTTGGGGTCGCCGGGACGCATCGTCCCTTCGAACTGGCTGGCGGCTCCCATGGCGCGGGTGCGGGTTAGGGCGCTGTGTGCCAGAGCAAGCTGGACCGGTTCCCAGGCGTCAAGCGCCAGGTCCACGTCCCCCTTCTGCTCGACAAGTGCATCGCGAAGTGCCCACGCATCGGCACAAGCCTTGGCCTGACCGGCGGCAACATGGGGACGCAGAGTGGTTGCCGCATCGCCGATCAGGCAAATCCTCCCGAAAGCCATACGCGGGCTTTCCACGTCGAACACCGCCTGTATCAGTGGAGACTTGCAACCTTCGACGACCTCGAGGAGGCTTGGCGCCAACACCTCTTGTGCCATCGCCCGCAACTCCGCCATGTGGTCGTCTCGGACCATTCCCGGAGGCAGCGTCCCGGCCCGCCGTTCACCGTCCTTGCCCAGCATCAAGTCCTCGAATGGCCCACCGAGCGGATAATTGCGATACCAGACGAAGTTGATAATTCGGTTCGGGTGATCGGTTCGACCCCGATCATCCGGAATGGCATAAGCGAGGATGTGCCCGTCCGAGAGCACCTGATAGACCATCGAGTCTTCGAGGTCTGCCCTGGCTCTGTCGGAGAGATCGAGTTCCGGAGTGACACCACGCCAAGCCACATAGCCGGCGTATTGCGGCTCGACATCGGGCAGGAGAAGTGTACGGCCGGTCGATGAGAAGCCATCGGCGAACACCAGCAGATCACCATTGGCGGTTGAGCCGTCGGCGAAGCGGGCGGAGACCGAGTCTTCGTGCGCCTTGAAGCCGATCACCTCGTGGTCGAAGTGGTAGCGGTCTCGCCCGAAATCATCCAAGAGTGCGCGATATATGGTGCTCCAACCGCTGAAACGGAAGTGGTCCGGATCGGCGCTGATCACAGCCCCATCGCGGTCTAAATAGGTCCAGTTGGTCAATTCCAAGCTGACTCTCTTGTTTTCGGTTGCCCGGTCGGTGAAGTACTTCTCGGTGATCGGCAGGACCACGATCCCGGCGCCGCGATCTTCCAATGCAGTGCCCGAGCGTTCGTAAATGTCCACTTCGCATCCCAGGTCGCGGAGCAAGACTCCCGCCGTCAACCCGCCAATGGATCCCCCCGCAATCAACACTCGTGGCCAGGTCATCGGCCGCCGACCGTTCCGAGGTCGTTAGGGAGCACGCCGCCGACCCGGTTGACCCCTGCCCTCATCAGAAGAGGCTTTTGGTGGCCCCGCCGTCGACTGAGATCGCGGTCCCCTGGATGTGACGGGAACGGGGCAGACAGAGGAACACCGCCAACTCGGCGACGTCTTTGGTGGTGCCCAATCGTCGGATTCCCTGGCGCTGGATCGCTTCGGAGAGCAACTCTTCAGGGGTCCGCCCGGACTGGGTCGCTTGCGCGGCCATGATCTCGTTTAGACGCTCGGTCTGGATCTGACCGGGATGGATCATGTTGACATTGACGTCATCTATCAAGCCGAGACCGGCTAGGGCCTTGCCGAAGTTGGCGAGGGCGGCATTGACCGACCCCCCAATGGCGAAGTTGGGGTTGGGTGTTCGCGCCATCCCCCCCACGATGTAGACCACCGAGCCATGACTATCCACCAGTTGAGGCCAGAAGAGACGAGAGAGGCGAACCGCACCGAAGAACTTCAGGTCGAAGCCCTCGTGCCAGATCTCGTCGGAGAGCTCGAGAAACGGCCCGCTCTTGGTGGCGCCGGCGCTATTGACCAAGATGTCGATGTGCTCGAAGGCGGCGAGCGCCTCATTGTGAAGGGTCACACAGCCTTCGAGAGTTGAGAGATCGGCTGAAACGGCAACCGCCCGGCGACCTGTGGCTTCCGACATCTCCTTAGCCGCCAACTCGAGTGTCTCACCAGTCCGGGCCGAGATCACAACATCGGCACCCTCTTCGGCCAGCCGTCCGGCGATTGCCTTCCCGATTCCACGACTGCCGCCGGTGACCACCGCGACCTTGCCTGCCAGTTCCATTTGACCTTCCTCCCTTCAGGGTCGCTCACGTTACCGAGAGGCTTGCGTGCGGACCCAAAACGCCGTCTAATGGTGATATGGATCCATCGACGCTCGTCGTGGCTTTCCTGTTCTGCTTGGTCTTGTTGGCAGGCATTTGGTGGCTTCCCGTGCTTCTTTCAAGAGTTACTGCCGCGGGGGGCGCCGACGATGGCGACCCGACCGAGATCGCCACGCAAATCATGGCTGAAGCGAATGTGTTCCGTGGGAGAGCATCCCAAGAATCGCCTCCATGGGACGGGGTGAATCGCCTCGCGCCCCCAACCCAGGATGGTGGATTAGCCTAGAGGACGCTCATGATCGATCGTATGACGTTGACGGTAGGTCAGGCAGGTAATCAACCTTGATCCCCGTACTCTTAGTGCTGGTAGGGCTCGCGCTGCTGACCGCAGGAACATGGGCGATCTACACCCTGCTCACTCGGGTGTCGGCCCAAGGAGGAGCGATCGATGGCGACGCGACCGAGATCGCCAACCAGATCCTGGCCGAGCAAGACGCTTTTCTCGGTCGCTCGTCCGATGAATCTCCGGCTTGGGACGGGAAGCACCGACTGCAGCGACCCACCTTCGGAACGGGCAGCGTCGATTAACGGCAGGCGGGTCGATCGCTACCGTGCCTCGTCATGCGCATCGCCGTCCTTGACGACTACCAACAGGTGGCGGAGTCGGTTGCCGATTGGTCACGACTCGACGCCGAGGTGGAGTTCTTCCATGAGCACATACCTGAGAAGACAGAGCTGACTCGGCGGCTCAGCGGGTTCGAGGTCGTCGTTGCGATGCGGGAACGAACACCCTTCCCCCGCACCGTCCTCGAGGGTCTCCCGGATCTGAAGCTGCTGGTCACCACTGGCAGCGGCAATGCCTCAATCGATACCCGTGCCGCCGCAGAGTTGGGGATCATCGTCTCCGGGACCGACTCCCTTCCTCACCCAACGGCCGAACTGACTCTGGCACTCATTCTCGGCCTGGCACGAGGGATCGTCACCGAAGTCAACTCGGTCCGGGATGGTGGGTGGCAGGTGGGTCTGGGGCGCGACCTGCTGGGGTCGACTCTTGGCGTAATCGGGCTGGGGCGACTCGGCACCCGGGTGTCCCGCCTCGGGCTCGCCTTTGGCATGGAAGTGGTCGCGTGGAGTCAGAACCTGAAGGCGGAGGCCGCCAGCGAAGCGGGGGTGGTCGCCGTGTCGCGGGACGAGCTGCTGAGTCGGTCCGATTTCGTCACCATCCATCTCAAGCTCAGCGAGCGAACGATGGGCCTGATTGGCGAGCCCGAGATGGCGAGGATGAAATCATCCGCCTACTTGATCAACACTTCTCGGGGTCCGATCGTCGACGAGACGGCCCTGCTCGCTGCGGTCCGTGGTGGGGTGATCGCAGGGGCAGCCTTGGATGTGTACGCCGAGGAGCCGTTGCCCGACGACCACCCTTTTCGTTCCGAGCCTCGCATCCTCACCACGCCTCACGTCGGGTACGTCACCAGGGAGTCCTATCAGGTCTTCTACGGCGGCGTCGTCGAAGCCGTCGAGGCCTGGCGCGCCGGCAATCCGATCCGGGTTCTCAAGTGAAGAAGTCCGGATAGCCGTGTGGCAGCACGGCCTCCCGAAACGAGATCACCAGTTGTTCGATGCTCATCGAGCCTGGCACCGACACCGATCGGGCGAATTGCCACAGTAAGAAGGGGTTGGTGCCCATCGCATATAGGGTCCCGAAGTCTCGGGTCTCGAGGGCGACACGTTCCCGGGATGTGAGCGAGCCCCCGACGGGATACGGCGGAACCGGCCGACGCCATGATTCCTCCCAGGCGTTGAGAAAGGCTGGTGTGTCTGCCTTGAACGCTGCCAGCGCCTCATCGGTTCGATCCACTTCCCACATCACTTTGTTCAGCATGTAGCGGCTCACAGGTCCTCCCAGGCAAAGAAGGGCAGATTCCCGAATCGGGTCGGGGTTCCTTCGGCGAAGGTCGCCGGGTTCCCGCCCGCCAACGCCATGCAAGTGATGAAGTTCAGAAACTGATAGGTCTCGTTGCCGGCCGCGGTCAACCGGTCGAAGTCGCTGCCTGCGATTGCCGATTCGAGATCTCCGTTCGCCATCCACGACACAGCTTCCTCGTCGAAACGAGGATCGGGGCTTGTCGCAAGAAATTGGCGAGGACCACCCAACTCATGCGCCAGATGCCCGCTGCCCACGACCAACACCCGTCTCCGATCAGTCGCCGTTTGTATGGCGGCTCTCAGATGGCTCCCCAGTTGGGCAAATCGACGTGCGTTGGGAATCGGAGGCGAGTTGGCGTTGGTGAACACCGGCACCATCGGAAGGTCGAGCTCGGGTCTGAGCAGGAGGAGCGGCACCATGAACGAATGATCGAGCCAGGGCTCGTCGGAGAAGGCGAAGTCGAAGCCCGGTGCCATGCCCCTTCCCCCGAGCAGGTGGGCAGCCAGGTCGTGATCACCAGATAGCTCGGTGGGTTGAAGACCGAAGGAACGGGTCTCGTTGGGATGAATCGCCCGCATCCGCGATGCCTTGCCGATCATGAAGGCTGGCATATTCGATGTGACCAGCATGTGAAGGTGATCGGATGCGATCACGACTACCACATCCGGAGCCAGGCCAGACACCCACTCCCGCAATCGGCTGGTGTTCGCGGTGACACCATCGAGGTCGGTTGACATCGGATCGTCCAGGGCTGACCACATCAGCGGGTTGTGGGTGATGCCCACCACACCCACGATCTCAGACATCACCGACTACCTTCAAGAGTCCGGTCTCGTAGAGAAGAGAGGCGAGATGTTGGCGCTCGGCCTCGAGGAACCGATCGGTTCCGGTCGGGCCCAGATAGGTGCTGGTCCATTGGTTCTCGGTCAACAAACCGGCCCACTTCGGGCTGGCTGTGGCGGTGGCCAATCGGGTCGACCAGAGTTCGATCGTCTCAGGGAAGAGTGCGGGCGGTCCAACCAACCCTCGCCAGGTGCCACTGTCGCATTTCACTCCGACCTCGACCCAAGTCGGGACTTGCCGGAAGATCCCACCAAGACGATGGGCCGAGGTCACCGCCACCGCGACGGTCGTTCCATTGCTCAGCTCGGGCACGGCGCTTGCCGCACTCACCATCGCCGCGTCGGCGTCGCCGTTGAGCACGTCCGCAAGCGCATCTCGCGCAGACTCGAAGACCCGCACCGGGAGATGCTGGGCTTCCACGTCAACGTGACGGGCGATCTCGGCGAGCGCCAGGTGGTTCATGTTCCCCAAGGCCGTCGCAAAGGAAACCGTGATCTCACGTCGAGCAAGCCCGGTCAAGAACGCTTCTGGCCCAGCCCAGGGTGAGCCGCGTGCAGTAACTACGACGCTGTACTCGGTGTAGAGCATCGCTATCGAGGTCAGATCTCGATGATCGATTTCGGACACGCCAACCAAAGCGTTGGTGACGAGAGTCGGCGAGCTCACTCCCAGCACCATGTGGTCACCTCGTCGTTTGATGAGCTGCTCCCACCCGTTTCCGCCGCCTCGTCCCGGGACATTGCTGATCGTGACCTCGAGGCCCAGCACCGAGGCGACGGACCTTGCCGTCCGGTCCTGGCCGCCACCCACTGGAGTCCCGGCGATGATCTCGATCACGTCGCTTGCCACCGAGCAGCACGGTACCGGAGGAATGGTTGGGACGGCCTCGATAACATCGCACCGGTGCCCACAACGATTCAGACGGTTGAAGCGACTGGCTTACGCTTTCCCCTGTCCAAACCGATCGCCAGCGCACTGGGCGCCTACACCCACGTCGACGCCACCGCGGTCAAGCTCGACTCCAATGATGGGCTGACGGGGTTCGGGATCTCGGCCGGTCTCGGCGGCGCCGCCAGCGCGGCGATGGTGCCCTACATCGAAGCCGAGCTGGCACCTCTTGCGATCGGTCAGGACGCCCTCCGCCCAGAGGCGCTGTGGCATCGGTTATGGAGCCCGAACAAGCCCCGAATGAGGGCGGGGCTCGGGGTGTGGGCATTATCGGCGATCGACATCGCCTGCTGGGACCTGTTGGGCAAGGCCGCCGGTCTTCCGCTGCATCGCCTGCTTGGCGGATTCCGGAATGACGTCCCGGTTTACGGGAGCGGTGGCTGGCACAGCTTGAAGGACGACGAGTTGATTGCCGAATGCCGGTCCTTTGCCTCCAAAGGGATCACCGCCTACAAATACAAGATCGGCACACCCAGGGACGAGGAGCGGACCGCCCTGCTCCGCCGGGAGATGGGTGATGGCTTCACCCTATTTGCCGACGCCAATCAGCGGTTCACCGTATCCGAGGCTTTGGAGATCGCCAGGATGCTGGCCGACTACGACGTGGCCTGGCTCGAGGAGCCGGTGCTTGCCGACAGCACCGACGATCTGGCCGAGGTGGCGGCCTCGTCACCGATTCCGATCGCTGCCGGGGAGAACGTCTATTTCCGCTGGGGTTTTCGCGAGATCTGCGACCGCCGGGCGGCCTCGTATCTCCAGCCCGACGTGGGCAGGTGTGGGGGGGTCACCGAGTTCATGAAGGTCGCCCATCTCGCCGATGCCTACAACCTCTCCCTGAGCAGCCATCTCTGGCACGAGTTGTCGATCAGCCTGGTGGGTGCCGTCTCCTCAGGGTTCATGGTCGAGTACGCCGAGCTGCTGCCGCCGGACACGCTGACCCGGCCTTTCGAGGTTGTCGACGGTCACATCCGGGTCCCCGATGTCCCCGGTCACGGGGTCGAGGTAACACCCGAATCCATGAAGCGATTCGCTGTCTGAGGAGGGCCAATGCGCATCAAGAAGGTCGACATCCATCCCATCACCCTGACCCTTCGGAACCCTATCCCGATGGCCAACGGGGTGATCGAGAGTACCGGCAATGTCGTTGTCAAGCTGGTCACTGATGAGGGCCTCATCGGCTGGGGCGAGGGGGTCGAGGCGCCGGCATTGACCCACCAATCTCAGGCCAACATCGTCGCCGACCTGAAAGCACTCGATCCGATCGTGGTGGGCTCCGATCCGATGCGCCGCAACGAGCTATGGGCCCGGCTTACCACGGCGCGCCCGGGAGCAACCACGGCCATTGGCGCCATCGACATCGCGGTTCATGATCTCGTCGGGAAGGCATTGGGTGTGCCCGTCCATCAGCTGATTGGGGGCGCGGTGCGCCGAAGTATCCCTGCGCTGACCCTGGTCGGGAGCGGTGACTCCTCGGCCGACGCCGAGAAGCTGGCCGAGCGTCACGAGGCCGGGTTCACGTGGTTCAAGATCAAGTTGGGCATGGCCGCACCCGACGTCGAGGTGGCCACCCTGGCCAAAGCAGTGGAGCTTGTGGGTGACGACGGGGTGGTCTGCGGCGATGTCAACGAGGCCTGGGGCGAGGAGCAAGCACGGTCGTTTCTCGACCGACTCGACGGGGAACGAGTCCGTTTCATCGAGCAGCCGGTGCCCCGCACCGATCGGGATGCCCTGCTCCGCCTGGCTGAATCCTCTCCGGTCAAGCTGTGTGCGGACGAAAGTGCCGGCAGCCTGACGGCGGTGATCGGCTTTCTGGGGACTGCGATGGGAGGTGTGAGCCTCAAGCTGATCAAGCACGGGGGCATAACCGGCGTGATGCGCGGCGCCGGGATTTGTTCTTCCGGCGGCCTCGCTGTGAACCTCGCCGGCAAGGTGATCGAGTCGAGCATCTCGGCCGCGGCCAATCTGCACTGCGCAGCCGCCATGGACCGCATCGACTTCGGGTGCAGCCCGGCCAACCAGGGTGTGGTTTCCGACGTCACCGAGGAGCCGATCCGGGTCGTAGATGGTGTCTTCGACGTTCCCGAAGGGCCCGGTCTCGCGATCGATGTTGACGAGGAACTGCTCGAAGTGCTTGCCAGCTGAGTATCGGAGGATTCATGCGGATTGGCATCCTGACCGGTGGCGGCGACGTTCCCGGCCTCAACGCCTGTATCAAGGCAGTCGTGAATCGCGTCGTCAGTGAAGGTCACCAGGTGGTGGGGATCCGAAGGGGGTGGGGAGGTCTCGCCGAGACCAACCCCGACGATCCCCAAACGGGCGAAACGAACCTGATCCCATTGGACCGCGCTTCGGTGAGGACCATCGACCGGACCGGGGGCACGTTCCTCCACAGCTCCCGGACCAACCCGGCCAAAGTGAAGAACGAAGAAGTGCCGGCCTTCTTGACGCAGCACTTCGAAGGGCCGGGCAACCACGACATCACCTCGCATGTGCTTCGAGTGCTGGACACCCACAAGATCGATGTGCTGATCCCGATCGGTGGTGACGACACCCTCTCCTACGGCCTCCGGCTCCACGAGGAGGGGGTGCCGGTGATTGCCATCCCCAAGACGATGGACAACGATGTCCACGGCACCGACTACTGCATCGGCTTCTCGACCTCCGTGAGCCGCGGGGTCCAATTCATCCACAGCCTTCGCACTGCTGCCGGCTCGCACGAGCGGATTGCGGTCGTGGAGCTATTCGGGCGATATAGCGGTGAGACGTCCCTGATCACCGCTTATCTGTCCGGGGTTGATAGGGCGATCATCTCCGAGGTCCCCTTCGACATCGACAAGCTGGCTTCCTTCCTCCACGAGGACCGGGCATCGAATCCATCGAAATACGCGATGATGACCATCTCCGAAGGAGCCCGTCTCACCGAGGGCGACATCCTTCTGACCGGGAAGGAGGATCCGTACGGTCATCGCAAGCTCGGCGGGATCGGCGCCCTCACCGGGGAGTTGCTCAAGGAGCGAACCGGCGAGGGGATCCTCTATCAGCAGATCGGGTACCTGATGCGCTCGGGCGCTCCTGACTCACTGGATTTGATGGTTGCCACCAACTTCGCGGTGATGGCCTCGGACCTGGCCATGGAAGGAGCCCTCGGGCGAATGGTCGCATTGCGTAGCGGCACCTATACCGACGTGCCGATTGGCGTGACCCGAGAGGGTGTGAAACGAGTCGATGTGGACGAGTTCTACGATGTCGATGCCTATCAGCCGAAGGTTCGTCACGTCCTGGGCAAACCGATGTTCCTCTACTGAGGATCGGCGCTCCGGATTCATCCCCGGCGTCGGGCTGCCACCCGGAACAAGGTGCGGGCTCCCTCCCCCAGAACCGAGAAGCGGGAGTCCCGGGTCTGGCCCCGTACCCATCGGATGTAGATCTGCTGCAACACGATCCCCAGCTTCCAGGTGCCGAAGACGATGTACCAGTCCACAGCGGTGAGGTCCCGTCCTGACTTCTCGCCGTAACGGGCGAGCGCGGTGCTCCGGTCGAGCCATCCTGGCGACTCCGTGGGCATCGGGTTTAGCACCGATCGCTCCTCGCCGGGGTCGTACCACGATGCCATGAGGGTCCCGACGTCGGCGAGCGGGTCTCCCCGGGTAGCCATGTCCCAGTCGTAAACCGCCACACACAGCCCTGGGTCGTCGGGGGAAACCGCCATGTTGTCGAGCCGCCAGTCATTGTGGAGGAGAGTCACCTCGTCGGTGTCGGGCAGATTGGCCTCCAGCCATAGGACGACCTCTTCGGCAACGGGGTCTTCCTCGTCCTTGGCTCGATTCCAGCGGTCTGTCCAGCCCTCCACCTGGCGGGTCAGGAAGTCCTCGGGGTGACCGAGGTCTCCGAGCCCGGCACGCGCCGCGTCCACATCGTGGAACTCGGCCAGCGTGTCGACCACAACTTCGGAGAGCTTTCGATTGGAAACGGCCTCCTCGCCACCACCAAACTCGGGCGGCACCACCTCGCGCACCACCACCCCGTCCCGTCGCTCCATGACGAGGAAGGGCGAGCCGATCACCGAGTCGTCTCGCGAATAGGCGAGGGCACGCGGGGCCCTGGGGAAGGCACGCCAAAGACGGGACAGGACCCGGAACTCGCGGGCCATGTCATGAGAACCGGGGGCCACCGGGCCCAGAGGGGGCCGTCTCAGCACCAGTTCGGGCCCGCCGGGAAAGGTCAGGAGATAGGTGAGGTTGGCCTTCCCGCCACTGAACTGCTCGACACGCGGGGTGCCGGCGGGGAGATCGGGTTGGTCCTCCATCCACTCGACGAGTCGGTCGAGATTGAAACCCTCATCGTCCCGGACCGGGATCAAGTCGCCCATCTCTCCGAGCGTATTCGACCGTTTGGGTCGGGCGTCTACCCTCTCGGATTCCGGTTCGAGGAGACCATGACCACACCATTCGAGATCTCAGACCGATTCACCGAGCAGTGGTGCGATCTGACACCGATCACGGCCACGATTGGGGGCGTAGCCGGTCGCGATCACCTCTGGGATGACTTCTCGCCGGAGGGTGAGGCAGGGCGCGCCGATCTCGCTCGCTCGACCCGGGCCCAGCTACTCCCGGATCTAGGGCATCCCGACCCCAAGGAGGCGACGGCGGCCAAGGTGCTCTCGGCGTGGATGGAGAAGAAGGTCGACGTCTACGAGCGGGGCAAGTGGAAGAACGACCTCAACCACATCTACAGCCCGTTTCAACGTGCCCGCGATGTCTTCGATGTGATGCCCAAGGAAGGTGGGCAGGCTTGGTCCAACATCGCCAACCGTCTCGAAACGTTCGGCGAGATGCTCGACGGGTACCGGTCCAGTCTCGCCGTCGGGCTCGACGAGGGCTTGACCGCGGCGCAACGTCAGGTCCACACCCTGATCGATCAGCTTCGGGCGATGGCGGGAGAGGAGTCCCGATTCAAGGGCTATCCCGAGCAAGCCTCATCGAGCGGCGGTGACCCGGAGCGGCTGGCTTCCGCCGTCGACAAGGCACGTTCCGCCAGTGGCGACTTGGCAGATTGGCTGGAGCAGACGTATCTGCCAGGAGCAACCTCTGAGGATGCCGTCGGCGAGGAGCGGTATCTGCAAAACGTCAACGACTTCCTCGGCCTGGCCCTCGACCCTCGGGAAACCTACGAGTGGGGCTGGTCGGAGCTACACCGGCTCCGCGAGGAGCTGAGTGCGACCGCGAGGGCAGTCGATGGATCGAAGACCGTCGAGGAAGTCATTGGCTTTCTCGAAACCGATCCGGCCCACTCGGCGCCCGACCACGAGGCCTTTGCCCGCTTCGTCGAGGGCATCCAGGAAACTGCGGTGGAACAGTTGGATGGAACCCACTTCGATGTGCCGGATCCCTTGAAAAGAGTGACGGTGAACCTGGCCCCACCTGGGGGGAGTCTCGGCGCCTGGTACCACGAGCCATCCGAGGACCTGTCCCGACCCGGATCGATATGGTACGCACTGGGCGCGCGGACCCGGATCCCGTACTGGTCGGAGGTCTCGACTGCCTATCACGAGGGATTCCCGGGTCACCATCTCCAGGTCGGGACTGCGGTCATCAATCGGGACCAGATGTCGCGGTTCCACCGATTGTTCATCTGGTACTCCGGTGCGGGCGAGGGTTGGGCGCTCTACGCCGAGCGTCTGATGGACGAATTGGGCTATTTCGAGAGACCCGAATATCGGCTCGGCCTGCTGGCCAGCCAGCTGTTCCGAGCCACTCGTGTCGTGCTCGACATCGGCACCCAACTACGGCTCGCGATTCCCGACGATGCCCCGCTTCATGCCGGCGAGGTCTGGGACTACGCCAAGGCGGTTGACTACATCGAGAAAGTCGGGCTCCTGCCGAGCGACGTTGCCGAGTCAGAGGTGAAGCGCTATCTCGGCTGGTACGGGCAGGCCATCTCCTACAAGGTCGGCGAGCGTGAGATCCTCGACATCCGGGATCAAGCAATGGCCCGTGAGGGTGAGGCGTTTGATCGAAAGGACTTTCACCGCAGGATGCTGGAGGCAGGCGCCATCCGTCTCGACCACCTGCGGGAGGCGATGGCTTGAAGAAGAGGTCCTTCGATCTGACGACCGCTGTGTCCAGCGATCACTATAAGTTGCTGACCGGCTTGGTGATCCCGAGGCCGATCGGGTGGATCGGCACCAAAAGGGACGACGGACAGCTCAACCTCGCCCCGTTTTCCTTCTTCAACGCCGTTTCCAGCCAACCACCGATCGTTCTGTTCTCGGCGGGCCGTCACGTCGACCGACCCAAGGACTCGCTCGCCTTCGCCGAGAGGTCAGGGGTCTTCACCGTGAACATAGTCTCGGAGGAACTGGCCGACGCCATGAACAAGACCTCGGGGTCGTTCGATCTGGACGAGGACGAGTTTGCCATCGCCGGTCTGACAGTGGTGATGGGCACCGTGGTCGACGCTCCGATGGTGGGGGAAGCCCCGGCCAACCTGGAGTGCCGTGTCGTCGACGTCATCGATGTCGGTGCCGAGACCAGGATGGTGCTCGGGGAGGTGGTGATGATGCATGTCCGCGAGGACGCCCTCGATGGCACCCGGGTCGACTCCGACGTGCTCCGTGCCATCGGACGTCTCTCCGGTCGTTCCTATGTCACCACCCGGGACCGATTCGAGTTGGAGCGTCCGACCTAGTCCTTCCCGCTTGAGACTTGGGACCTGGGACCTATTTGCACCCGTTGGCGATCAGAGTCGGGTAGGGGTTGATCACCAAGCCACTTAAGTACATCCCGAAATGGAGATGAGGGCGGGTGCCGAGTGCGTTGCCAGAGGTCCCGACGTACCCGATGATGTCGCCGGCCGCGACCTTGCCCTCCTTCCCCTTCGAGTCGAGATGGCTTCCTACGTACTCCACCCCGTCGCTCCCTCTGAGGTTGAACTGGAGGCCACCCAGAGGCCCGGTCTTGAACGTCACGGTGCCCGCCACTGGCGCCCGGATAGGTGCCCCGTGGGTGGTGAACAGATCGTTGCCCTCGTGGAAGCGGGCTCCTCCCGCCCTAGGAAACCCCCAATCGTTGAAGAAGCCGGCTTCCTGCACCGGGCACACCCACGTCGTGCCTCCGTCGGGGACCACCAGTATCTGACCAGCCCGGATCAGGTTCAGGTTGGTGATCCCGTTCGAGGAGGCAATCTTCGTGATCGAAGTCCCGTAGCGGGAGGCGATATCGATCAGGCGGTCCCCCTTCTGGACCGTGTAACTGCCCGAGCCGCTGGTCCCCTTGGCGATGTAGGCAGGACCGTCGAGGAAGAGCCGGGTGCCGATGTAGATCACGTCCCTGGTGATCCCGTTTGCATCGGTGATGGCCTTGACGCTCACACCGATGTATTGGGCAGCGATCGATTCGAGGGTTTCACCTTTCTTCACGATGTGAAAGCGGCCCGACCGGGTGTAGCCACCGCCGGGCTTCTGGTTGGAGCCCTCGCTTTCGCCATCCGAGCCTCCCGAGGAACCGCCGGTGCTCCCGGATCCCGAGCCGGTGGCTCCGGGGATGATCAGTATCTGCCCCGGGGAGATCAGATTGGGATTGGAGAGTTGGTTGGCCCTGGTCAGTGCTCCCACCGTGATCCCGTAAGCGGCGGCAATTCGAAACAGGCTCTCCCCTCGGGCGACGACGTGGGTCTTGTCCTCAACCGGGATCACCAGCACCTGACCGGGACGGATGAGATTGGGATTCGTGATCATGTTGGCAGCGACCAGATCTGAGAGCGAGACTTCGTTGTCCCTTGCGATCGCGCCGAGAGTGTCGCCTTGCTTCACGGTGTATCCGACCGAAAAGATGGCGACGAAAAGGGTTAGCGCCGTGGCCACCGCGGCGACCCGGACCCGCCTATCGACCGGCATGAAGGCACAGCTCCTTCAGCCCCTGAACCGCTCCGCCCTGACGAGGCTAGCCCTGCAGACTGGTTTTTCCAGAGGTAACTCGAAGTTGGCCGCAGGCGGCGTCGATGTCGCGGCCCCGGGTGTCTCTGATGGTCACATTGACCCCCAGACCCTCCAGGATCCCGGCGAACGCCCTGATGGCGGTGCTTGTCGAGGCCTTGTCTTCGGTCAATGGCGTCGGGTTGAGTGCTATCAGATTCACATGGGCGCGCAGCCGGAGCGCGATCTGAGCCAGTTTCCCGGCTTGATCCGAGTCGTCGTTGACCCCGTCGATCATCGTCCATTCGATCGAAAGCCGGCGCCGCTTCTTCACCAGGTACTCGGCTGCTGCCGCCTCGAGCTCTTGCAAGGGGTATCTGCGGTTTATCGGCACGAGCCGGCTTCGGAGATCGTCATCTGCGGCGTGAAGGCTTATCGCCAGGTACACCGGCCAGGGCTCGTCGGCGAGTCTTCTGATGCCGGGGACGATGCCGACCGTCGATACGGTCAGGGCCCGGGCAGACAGGCCCATGAACTCGATCATCCGACGGATCGCCTCTCGGACCCGCACGTAGTTCGCCAGCGGCTCACCCATCCCCATGAAGACGACGTTGGTCAGATGATCGGGGACTCCCGGCATCCCGATCTGACGGAGGTATGCCTGGGCGAAAGCGACCTGGGCGACGATCTCTCCGGCTTCCAGATTGCGCTCGAAACCGAATTGTCCGGTTGCGCAGAAGGTACAACCCAGGGCGCATCCCGCCTGACTCGAGATGCAAAGGGTCGCTCTTCGCGAATAGCCCATCAGCACCGACTCGATCGCCGCGCCGTCGGGAGCACGGAACAACCATTTCCGGGTCCGTCCCTTGTCGCCGGATTGCTCCATCTCGACCGCGAAGGGCCATAGCCGGCCCTCCAGACGATCGCGGATCCTCCCCGGGAGGTTGGTCATTGCCTCAGGTCGGAGAACCGGGGTCTTGTAGAGCCAATCCCTCAGTTGATCCGCCCGGTACCGAGGCTCACCCTCGAGGAACTCTCCCAGGCTCTCGGGAGCTTGGAGATAGGGCATCTGTCAGTTGATCGACTGTGCTTGCTCGATCCACGACCGAGCTCGGGCTGCGCTCACGCCCGCCGCCTCGGCCACCCGGTCGGGTGACGCCCCAGCGAGCTTGGCCGCGTTCTGGATGCCTGCGCTCTTCAGTCGCTGTGCAAATACCGGTCCAATGCCGTCGATCACGTCGATGCCGGGAGAAGGCGGCTTCGGTGCGGTGGTTCGGAAGGTGGGGGGCACGGGCTCGCGCGAAGTCGCCACCGAGATGAAGCGGTCTCGCATCGCCCATGCGATGGCCGCCGCCCCGGCGACGAGCCCGACGATCTTCGCAACTTTCTTGATCACAGGTTCCCAGGCTACCCATCCCGGCTCGTCTCTACGCTGGCCGTGATGAAGGTGGACTACTACTTCCCGCCCAGACCTCCCGAGGAAGCGAGGGCGGCCGCCCGGCACGCCGCCGAGCTGGGTTACGACGGCTTCTTTTCGAGCGAAACCCAATACGACCCATTCTTTCCCTTGCTCCTGGCAGGGGACGAGTCTCCCGATCTGGATCTGGGCACCGCCATTGCCCTGGCCTTCCCCCGGTCGCCGATGGTGACTGCCATGGCGGCATGGGATCTCGCCCGGCTATCCCACGGCAGGTTCCTGCTCGGGCTGGGCACCCAGGTGCGGGCTCACATCGTGCGCCGATTCGCCTCCACCTGGGACCGGCCCGGGCCCCGTCTTCGCGACTACATCCTGGCCTTGCGGGCAATCTGGGAAGCCTGGCAGGGCTCGACCCCCCTCAAGCACGAGGGGGAGTTCTACAACCTCTCCCTGATGACACCCTTCTTCGACCCCGGTCCGATTCCCAACGCGGATATCCCGGTGTACATCGCCGGGGTGGGGCCGCACTTGAGCCGGCTGGCCGGTGAGCTATGTGACGGCTTCCACGTTCATCCCTTTCACACCACCCGTTATCTGGACAAAGTGGTGCTTCCCGGCATCTCCGCCGGCGCCGGCGGCGCCGGGCGATCACTGTCCGATGTGGAGAGGGCGACCACGGTCTTCGTCATGACCGGTGAGACCGACACCGAGATCGAGCAGGCCATGGCCCCGGTGCGGCAACAGATCTCCTTCTACGCATCGACCCCCTCGTATCAGCCGGTGCTCGAGGCCAATGATTGGGACTTCGGTGGCGAGTTGAACGCGATGTCAAAAAGGGGCCAATGGGCTGAGATGGCGGCGGTGGTCCCCGACGAGGCAGTGCTCGAGGTCGGGGTGGCGGCCCCCATCGACCGCCTGGGGACCGCGATCAGGGAGCGTTACGGAGATCGGGTGCAACGGGTGGGTTTCTACGCCGTCCGGTCGGCTGTGATCTTGGACCGCGAGGTGACGACCGAGGTGATCAGGCAGATCCGTAATCCGTAATCCGTAATCCGTAATCCGTATTCCGGAAGACGGAAAAACGGATAACGGAGAACGATCTAGAAAATCAGCGCGGCTGTGGTGTCCACCCGAGGGTCGGCGGCGGCGCGCAGGTTTTCACCATCGACCTCGATGATCGAGGCCGGTCCCCAACCAGCCTGCATCGCGGCCAGTTCCTCGATCTGATGTCCCCGGCGACGCAACTCGTCCAGGGTCGATCTGGGGAGACCGGGCTCGATGGCTGACAACGGCGTCGAGTAGGGCCCGATGTCGCTGATCGTCCAGCGCGGAGCGGCCTGGGTCGATTCGAGGTCGTGTCCGGAAATGATGGCGCGGGCGGCGACCTGAGCCACCAATTGGGGCTGGAGCGACCCGCCCCTGGTGCCTATCACCCACCGCGGCCGGTCTTGTTCGGTCCAGATGGTGGGGGAGAGCGTGTGCAGCGGTCGTTTGTTCGGCCTCAACTCGTTGGGGTGCCCCGGGGCAAGGGTGAACCCGGCGCCCCGATTGTGGAGCAGGAAACCACCCCGGGGGACGCCAAATGCCGAGCCGGTCCCGTAGTAGTTCGATTGGATCATGGACACCGCCATCCCCTCCGAGTCGACGACGCAGAGATAGGCTGTTCCCGACTCCCGGCCCATCTTCCTGGGCCAAATCCCGGTCCGGTCACGGTCGATCGTCATCGCAACTCGCCGCAACCGCGCCGGGTCCAACAACAGATCTACGGGAAGGGGGGCAGAGTCGGGGTCGGCCACGAGGTCGTCACGCTCCCAGGCAACCGATCGGTAGGCCTCGATCAGGAGGTGCCACCAGTCGGGCTGGTCGGGATTGTCGGGAGGATCGAGCATCTCGAACACCGCCAGCGACGCAGGGCCGAGGTAACCCTGGGAGTTGGGCGGAATGGTCCAAGCGGCGAGTCCGGCCACCGTGCAACCGATCGGGGTCACCCAGTCGGCATGGGGCGCGGCCAGATCGTCGTGGTTGACGGTCCCACCCAACGCCGCCACGATCTCGTCGGCCGGGTCACCCCGGTAGAAGGCATCGCGCCCGCCCCCGGCGATGGCCCTCAGCGTGCCCGCCAGTGCGGTCCGGATCACCACCTGACCAGGGGCGACCGGCTCGCCATCGGGATAGAACTCGCGCACCGCGGGGTGATTTGCATACATAGAGGCTGTGTCACCGAACGCCCGGGCTTGTTCGGTGGACACCTCGAAGCCCTCCCCAGCGCACTCGATCGCAGGTTGTAGGCAATCGGCGAGGCTGAGGGCTCCCAATTCTGTCGAAAGCGCGGCCCAGCCGTCGACACAGCCGGGCACGGTCACAGTCAGGGGATGATCACGGGGTATCTCGGTGTGCCCGATTGATCGCAGGGAATCAGGGTCGGCGTTGGAGCCCGCCCTTCCCGAGGCGTTCATAGCGCGGGGCCGATCCCAACCCGGACGATGAACCAGGGCAAAGAGATCGCCTCCGATGCCACAGGTCTCCGGCGCCACGACCCCTTGGGCGGCGGTGGCCCCGATGGCGGCGTCGATCGCATTGCCGCCGGCAAGCAGGATCCGACGGGCCGCTTCCGCGGATAGCCGATGCGGGGTGACGACGGCGTGTGTCAGGAGAGTTTGAGGTCGGGAAGGAAGCGGTTTAGGGCATCGAGCACGGCTCGAACCACGGCCCGGCCCTCCTCATCCTCCACGTAGGCGCAACCGATCAGCATCCGCTCGGTGGCTTCGGTGACCACCACCACCTGGGCGACGGCAACTTTGCGGTTGCCGAGAAGCGGGACGTCCATCGAGGAAACGGCAAGCGCCACTTCCTTGTTTATCCCTTGACGAATCGCATCCAGGGTCGCTTCGGCGATCTGGCGGGCCCGGGTCGAGGCAGCTGCCGCGCCTTGTGAGGTCCCGGACAGGATCTCGTCCTGCCAGCGCAGGCTGACGGTGACCTGGGCGCGTGATCCCTCGAGGATCTCGGCCACGTCGATGAGGGCGGGGCGGAAGCCGCCCTCCAAATCGGAATCTGCCAGTTGAACCACCGAGACCACACGCCGGTCGATCTCCTGGCCGAACAGTGCCTGCCCCAGGGATTGGACGTCCCTCACCAGCTGTTTCGGAGCCTTGTTGCGCCGCGCCAGGACATGGATCTCGGAGATCTGCCCGTTTCCCGTAACCACCCGGGCTGCTTCCACACCCTCGATTCGCCTGATCTTTTCCTGGAATGCGACTACGTCCATGCCCGGTCAGGGTACAGCCGACTGTCTTCCCCCGAGGGGATAGTCGACCCTTTCCCTTGTCCCTAATAGCCATAAGGTCTAGATTGCGGGGTGCTGGAGCTATTCATGGGAACGTGGGGCATCGAGGTCTTTGACCAAACTGCTCCGGTCCGTGGCGGGCGAAGTCAGGGACCTTCTTGACATGTGAAGAGTTCCCGTGACAACGGGAACCGGGTGAGACCGGCGTCAGACGTCGGCCTTGTAAGCAATTGGACGCCATCTACCCCAGCGGAGCGGAACGTCTGGTCGGCAGCACAACGTCGGCCAAATATGAAAACCGAAGGTGAGCGTCACAGTATGAAGGCCCGTTTGATCCGCATTCTCGCTGCTGCCGCAAGCCTCGCTGCCGTGATAGCCGCAGGCTCGGCTTCATCCCGAATCGGCTGATGAAAGACGCCGGCTCACCACCCACCTCGGGGTCTCCCATGAAACTGAAAAGCAACACAGCGCTTAGGGGCTGGTTCGGCCGTCTCCGCCCCACGGTGCAGCGACGTCTCAAGATCGCTGTGCCCTATTCTCTTACGGGCATTCTCACCCTGATCGTCACCTACTCGGTGTCGGACCCGCCCAACTGGTTGATCTGGTTCCCCTTCACCGCCCTGTTCGTCCTGCTCGAGTTCTTTGCGGTCGAGGTCAACGACCGTTTGCTTCAGTCCTCGTCAGTGATGGTGGCGATGACCGCCGGCGTCATCTTTGCCATTCAGCCCGATTCCGATGCCATGTTCGCCATGGCCCTGATGGGTGGGATGGCGATGTTCACCCCGCTCGACTTCAAAGAGAAGCGGTGGTTCCAACCCCTCGCCAACTTCGGTCAATTCGTGATGGCGGGGGCGGTGGCCGGATTCCTCCTGGACGTCAATCTCGGCTATCTCCAGAACCTCACCACCGCCAACCTGGTGCGGGTGGCGGTGGCCACGGCCCTGGCCGCCCTTGCCTATGCGACGGTCCAAAGCGTCCTTATCCGCATGGCGGTGAAAACCGTCTTTGGCAAGGACAACCTCCAACCCTGGTCCCAGATGCATATCCTCTTCCTGGGTCAGGTTGCGATGGGTCTGCTCGGTGGCCTGATCGGGGCCGCCTATCTGATCGCCGACAGAGAGGCGGTCCTGGTCCTCACGGTCGGGGTGTACGCCATCGGCCACATGTCCCTCTACGCCTTCTCCCAGCTCCGGGAATCCCATATCGGCTCGATTCGGGGGTTTGTCAAGACCCTCGAGGCCAAGGACATGTACACCCGTGGCCACACCGAACGAGTCGCCGTCTTCGCCCAGATGATCGGTGAGGAGCTCGGGTTCACCGGGACCCAGCTGGAGAAGGTGCGGTGGGCGGCTCTCATCCACGATCTGGGCAAGCTGGCAGTGCCGACCGAGCTGATCCGGAAGCGGGGGCGTCTCGATGACGAGGAATACGCCGAGATGCAGACCCATGCCCATCTCGTCGAGGAGATCCTCGCCGAGGTCGATTTCCTCCAGCCGATGGTTGAGATTGCCTCCGGCCATCACAGCAACTTCGACGGCACCGGCTACGGGGGTCGGGGACACACCGAGGGCGAGACGCCGAGTCTCGAGGCCTGCATCGTCGGGGTCGCCGACGCCTTTGACGCGATGACCTCGGCACGGTCATACCGAATGGCACTCTCCCAGCAATACGCCATCCGCGAGTTGCGCCGCCACTCGGGTGGGCAGTTCCACCCCGACGTGGTCGATGCTTTCGAAAAGGCACTCAACAAGACAGGTCGGAATTGGGGCGCCCCCCATGTGAACGACGAGGAGATGGCGCGTCGTCTCGCCGAGGAGCCGGAGTTGACTCTGCGTGGCTAACTGGCACCCCCGCGCCGTGACCGTGGTCTCCTGGATGTTCCCGTTCGTGGCCGGTGGCATCGGGTTTTATGCGGCCACGCTGGCCACCACCGATCCCTTCGGGATCGCGGTTGGGGTCACGGTGCTGGCCATCGGTTCGTTGGTGGAAGTCGCCACCTCGAACTCGGGCAACAGGTTCACAACCGGAATAGCAGTGGCGGCTGCCATTCCCTTCGTCCTGACCCCGGAATCCGGACGCGTCGATCTGGCCGCGTCGATCGCGATCTACGGGATCGGGTTGGCCATCGTGTGGGCCCTCGGATTGGCCCGCGGCGAGAAACACGTCGATGTCCTTCCCACCCTCACCCGTCGCTTCGTCGGCTATGTCACCTATGCGACCGTCTACTCGGCAATGCGGGTGGGGGCATTTGCAGATGGTTCCGGCGGCTGGCTAGACCTCGTCCCCTTCGGTGTGGCGCTGCTCGCCTGGATCGCGGTCGAGGTCGTCTTGCGGGCAGCCCTCGTCCTGCGACCCGGTGAGCTCCCCCGCGCCTATCTGGCTCGATCGGCGCTTCACGACCTCAACGTGTTCTTGGGTCTCACCCTGACTGGTGCGCTCTTCGGTGAGTTGTACCCGGCCCTGGGTTGGTGGGCACTCCCGATTGCCCTGCTCCCTTACTCATTTGCCCACTCCGCCTTCAGCAGGTTCCAGAAGACCAAAGTCACCTACAAACAGACGATCAGGGCGCTGGCTCGGATTCCCGAGGTATCGGGTCTGGGGGTCGACGGTCACGCCGACCGCACCACCGAACTGGCATCGGCGGTGGGCAAGGAGATGGGGATGGGCCCGGCGCAGGTCGAAGATGTCGAGTATGCAGGCCTGATGCACGACATCGGGAGGGTAAGTCTGAACGAGCCCCAGATCGTCCGGATGGGTTACACCAACGGCGACATCGCACGCTGGAGTGCGGAGATCATTGCTGAGTCCCCTTATCTGGACCGGGTGGCCGAACATGTCCGGCGCCAATACGAGTCCTATCGAAGGCCAGGCGAGCAGACCGACCCGGACGTATCGATCGTCTCACGAATCATCAAGGTCACGGCCGCCTACGACTGGCAGGTCCATCAACAGGGTCTGTCGCCTCTGCAGGCGCTGGAGAATCTCCACACAGGAGCCGCCTACGAGTATGACCCCGAAGTGGTGGCCTCGGTGCGCCGGATCCTGGAGGCTCGGGGTGTCTTGAGCCCGGCACGAGCCTGATCCGCGTCAACTTGGGCTGACGGCCGGGGTCAGGGGTTGGAGGCCGATCCGGCCTGGGCGTGGGCACCCCGCTTGAACAGGCGTCGTGGTCGTCTCAGCTCGTGCTCCAAGAAGCGTCCCAGGCCGACCGCGAGGAAGACGTCACCGATACTTATGACCTCGCCGATGCTGGCGAGGCGCAACGGGATGACATCGGCCAGGAAGGTGAGACGCGAGCTCTCGTCGAGGATGACGTATTTGAACGAGCCGGAGAGGTCAGGGACAGAGACCGTGAAGCCGCTCGCCACTTCGGCGGCGCCTATAAGGACCGGCATTCCGCCATTCAAGGCAATGACAGTGAAATTCATCAGCACGCCCATTCCGGCGAGCCACATGCCCTTCTTTTCCCGGTTGAGGATGACAAGGATCATGAGCAGTCCGAACGAGGTGAGGACCATCGCCAGGGCGAGCCCTTCCGCCCAGTCGGCCTCCGGCAGCCAGACTGTTGCTGCTTGGAGGGCAAACGCGACCACCAACAGCCACCAGGCCCTAAGTTCGATGTCTCCCAGATTGCTGAGACGGCCACCCCGGATCACTGCGATAGCCAACGAAAGAAAAAGGACCATCGCCATCCATAACATGTGACCGACGGTAATAGCCATGTCGGTGTTGACAAGAAAGCGAAAATCGATGGTGGACTACGAGGCGTCCGACGGCAGGGCGACCATCACAATCAATGACCCCGAGCATCGCAACCCGATTTCGGTCGAGACCATGGCCGGGTTGCTCGAGGCCACCCGTCGCGCAGTGGCCGACCCTTCGGTGCGGGCAATCGTCTACACCGGGGCCGGGGATCAGGTCTTCAGCGCCGGCGGAGACCTGTCGGGTTCCTTCGTGGACGACGCGATTGGCTTACATCAAAGCCGGGGAGCGCTGGCCGATCTGTTCCGGCTGATGTGGAGGGGAGGCAAGCCCACGGTGGCACGGGTCAATGGGCACGCCCTTGCTGGCGGTTTCGGTCTGGCGGTCGCGTGTGACATCACCGTCTGTGTGGATGACGCCAGGTTGGGAGTCACCGAGATCAAGGTGGGCCTTTGGCCGATGATGATCACCGCCGTCCTGGTGCGGGCCATGCCCCGCAAGGCGATCCTGGAGATGATGCTGACCGGGAGGACGATCGATGCCGACGAGGCCCATCGTCTCGGCGCGGTATCACGGGTTGTATCCCGTTCCGAGCTGGACGCCGTCGTGGATGAGATCGTGCAGGCCCTGAGCTCGGCGAGCCCGGCGACCTTGCTCCTGGGGCGAGACGCCTTCTACTGGGTGATGGACCTCGGGCTCGACGCCGGGTTGGACCGGCTTCAGGTGGGGCTCACCGAGGTCGCCATGAGCGAAGATGCGAAGGAGGGCATTGCCGCATTCCTGGAGAAGAGGGATCCTCACTATTCGGGGCGGTGAGGTCTTCCCACCCGATGGCAGCCATCTTGTTGGCATAGCCGGCATTTAGCCTTTGCTCATGCGCCGCAACATCCAGATCGTGGGGTGGGCCCTGGTCTGGACGGGCATCTTCGTTTTTGGTTATCTGGGATGGCAGTTGTACGGCACCGACCTGGTCAATGCCCGGGTTCAAGCCGCGGCAGTCGGTGACCTCGATGGCTTCTTTGAAGTAGAGCGGGCTCACCTGCCTCCGGTGGAGGCGGTGGAGGGTGGGGAAGGGCCACTCGAGTATCACCCGGAGAACCGACCGGTGGAGGACACCGAATTCGCCCGGCTCGTTGTCCCCCGCCTCGGGCTGGATGCTGTGGTATTCGAAGGTGTGACCGGGGAAACCCTGGCCAAGGGACCGGGTCATATGCCCGACACCCCGCTCCCCGGCCAGCCGGGCAACGCCGTCATCTCCGGTCACCGGACCACCCATGGCCGGCCATTCTTCAACTTCGACTTGCTCCGACCCGGAGACCGAATCGAAGTCGAGACCTCGATCGGCACCCATGTCTACGAGGTCCGGGAAAGCCTGGTCGTTGCCCCAACGGATGTCTGGGTCACGGATGACAAGGTGGGTGGTTGGCTCACCCTGACCACCTGCAACCCCAAATTCTCCGCCCGCGAGCGTTTGGTCATCTCAGCCGAGATGGTCGAAGGCCCCAACCTGGCCTACATCCAATACCTCGAGGACCGGCTGGCCGGGGTCTCTTAGCTGGTCATCTCCTCCAGCAACTCTTGGTCGACGATCCCGTTGACGATGCTCGACACCGTGCCGTCAGGCTCGATGATGAACGTCGCGGGCAGGCCGAGGGTGGGGTAGGCCTCACGGAACTCCTTGCTCCCAAAGGCCAGCGGGTACGAGGGCGACATCTCCTCGGCAAACGCCTCCGAATCAGCCCGAACGTCTTCGACCGCCACCCCGAGCACGGCGACGCCGGCATGTTCAATAGCGAAATCGGAGATTTCGGGGATCTCGCCCCGACAAGGGAGGCACCAGGACGCCCACAGGTTGAGGACCAGGGGCCTCCCGTCCTCGGCAAGGTGGTCTTCGAGGGTGAACGACCCGCCATCGAGGAGTTCAACGGTGAAATTCGGGGCTTGGGCCCCGACGGCGGCGACCTCGGTGTAGCCGCTCACCAACCAGGCAACCGCGAGGCCAACCACGACCACGCCCACGAACACGCCGGTGAGCAGGAGGGAGCGCTTGGGGAGCGGGTCTGGGGCTTGGGATTGATCAGTCAGAGGCCATCCTCCGCAACACGTAGTGGAGGATCCCGCCATGGCGCAGGTATTCGACTTCGATGTCGGTGTCGACTCGCGCGACCGTGGTGAAGCTCTTGACGGAGCCATCGGCTGCGGTCGCGGTCAGAACGAGTTGCTGACGTGGCCGGAGATCGTCTGCCAGCGGGATATCGAATGACTCCGAGCCATCGAGGCCGAGTGACTCGGCGTCCTCGCCGTCGGTGAAGACCAGGGGGAGCACCCCCATCATGATCAGGTTCGAGCGGTGAATCCGCTCCAGCGACTTGGCGAGGACCACCTTGACGCCCAGCAGGAACGGGCCCTTGGCCGCCCAGTCCCGTGACGACCCCATGCCGTAGTCGGCGCCACCGATCACGATCAACGGGATCCCCTCGGCCTGGTAGTGCATCGAGGCTTCATGGATCGTCTTCACGTGACCGTCGAGGAAGTCGGTGGTCCAGCCCCCCTCGGTGCCCGGCGCAAGTTGGTTCTTGACCCTGATGTTGGCGAACGTGCCTCTGGTCATCACCCGGTCGTTGCCCCGTCGTGACCCATACGAGTTGAACATGGCGGGCTGGACGCCCTTCGAGATCAGGTACTGACCGGCTGGCGAATCCACGGCGATGGAGCCCGCCGGGCTGATGTGGTCGGTGGTCACCGAGTCCCCGAGCTTGGCGAGAACCCGGGCCCCGCGGATGTCGGTGATTGGTGTCAGCGCGGCGGAGAGCTCGGTAAAGAACGGAGGTTCCTGAACGTAGGTCGAAGCCGGGTTCCACGGGTAGAGATCGGATTCCGGGGTAGTGATGGCGCGCCACTCGTCGGAGCCGGCGAAAACGTCCGAGTACTTGTCGACAAACTGGCTCCGATGGACATGGGCGGCGACGATTTCTGCGATCTCTTCCTGGGTCGGCCAGATCTCGCGCAGGTAGACGTCGCTGCCGGCCTGATCGACCCCGAGCGGCTGGTTCATCGGGTCCCAGTCGACGGTGCCGGCCAGGGCGTAGGCGACCACCAGTGGCGGTGACGCCAGGTAGTTGGCACGCACGTCGGGGGAGATCCGGCCCTCGAAGTTCCGGTTGCCCGACAGGACCGACGCTGTCACCAGGTCCCCGCTGTGGATGGCCTCGGAGATCGGTCCCGGGAGCGGCCCCGAGTTCCCGATGCAGGTGGTGCAGCCGTAGCCGACGATATAGAAACCGAGCGCCTCGAGATCAGGGAGCAAACCGGAGCTGGTCAGATACTCGGTCACCACCTTGGATCCCGGTGCCAGTGACGTCTTCACCCATGGCTTTGGGGTCAGCCCCTTCTCGCGGGCCTTCCGGGCGACCAGGCCCGCACCCACCATGACGTCGGGGTTGGAGGTGTTGGTGCACGATGTGATGGCGGCGATCACGACATCGCCGTCGGACAGGTCGAAGGACCCGCGGTCGGGATCTGCGTCGGCCTGGGTCTGCTCATTGGGGGCCCCGGCCCCGGCGAGGCGGCCCCCTTCGTCTTCCCAACCCACCACGGTCGTCGACCGTGCCCCCCCGTTCTGGCCGAAGTGACCGGCCAGGTCGGCCTGCCATTGAGGCTTCATTGACCTCAATGCGACACGGTCCTGGGGTCGTCTGGGACCGGCGAGAGAAGGCTCGACGGTGGACATGTCGAGCTCGAGTTCGGCCGAATAGATGACCTGGCGGCTGTCGTCTCTCCACATCCCCTGGGTCTTGTGGTATTGCTCGACGGTTTCGATCAGCTTGTCGTCCCTCCCCGTGAGCCGCAGGTACTTCAGGGTTTGATCATCGACGGGGAAGAAGCCGACGGTCGCTCCATACTCGGGCGCCATGTTGGCGATGGTGGCCCGGTTGGCGACCGGCATGTCGGCGAGACCGGGGCCGTGAAACTCGACGAACTTGTCGACCACTCCGTGCTCCCTGAGCATCTCGGTGACGCGGAGCACCAGGTCGGTGGCGGTAGACCCCTCGGGGAGCTTCCCGGTGAGGCGGAATCCGACCACTTCGGGCAGCAGCATGTAGATCGGCTGGCCGACCATGGCAGCTTCGGCTTCGATGCCTCCCACCCCCCAGCCCACCACCCCCAGGCCGTTGATCATGGTGGTGTGACTGTCGGTCCCCACCAGGCTGTCGGGATAGAGGTAATGACCGTCGTCCCAGATCACTTTGGCCAGGTACTCGAGGTTGACCTGATGGACTATCCCGGTGGCCGGCGGGACGACGCGGAAGTTGGCGAACGCCGACTGACCCCATTTCAGGAACTCATATCGCTCCTGGTTCCTCTCGAATTCCTTGCGGGAATTGATGATCAGGGCGTCGGAGCGGGCGAACGCGTCCACCTGCACCGAGTGGTCCACGACCAGATCCGCCGGAATCAAAGGGTTGACCTTCTGCGCCGAGCCCTCGTCCCCGGTCATGCGGACGATCGCCGAGCGCATTGCCGCCAGATCGACGATGGCGGGCACCCCGGTGAAGTCCTGAAGCACCACCCGTCCCGGCACGAAGGGGATCTCCTGCTCACCGACGTTGCAGGCGTCATAGGCGGCGATTCGCTGCACGTCACCCTCGGTGACACTCTTCCCGTCGATATGGCGTAAGGCCGATTCGAGGAGGACCTTGATCGAATAGGGGAGTCCCTCCAGCCCGTCGATGCTGTCGAGTCGGGCGATCTGCCGGGTTCCCAGCGGGGTCTCGAGAACCTGATGCGACCCGAAGGGATCAAAGGACATAGGTCGAGGTTACCGACAGATGAAAGTACGCAATGCGTACTGCGTTCTACGTACTGCGGATGTTGACCGGCACCCGGGTCACGCAATCGTCCGCGAGATCGGTATGCGGAATAACCACCGGGTTGCAGGCATAGGACATAGCACCGAACATCCCGGCGACGATGCCGCGGTCTAGGGAGCAGATCACCTCGGGGTGGCTGGTGGCGGCCTCGCCGAAGGGGCAATGCGAGGTGAGAAGCCGTTGTCCTGGCACATCGGGATCGATCGAGAAGCCGAGGCCGGTCATCGCAGTTGCCACCGCCTGGATGGCGCCGTCATAGCCGGGCTGTTCCGGTCCCCCGATCTCGGCCGCCAACTCCTGGCCGTAGGCCCGCCCCACATCCTCTGCGATCTGAGCCACGTTCTCTGGCGCCACCTGGTCGAGGACCCGGATCAACATGTCGACCAGCATCTCGAACCGTCTTGGGGCGAAGTGAACCGAGACCTCTTTGGCGGTTGCCTCGTAGCATTTGGCCGGTCGCCCGGCCCCGGGACCGTTCTTCCCTTCCGCTCGGCGATGGCTGACTTTCAGATACCCATCTTCGGCGAGACGGTCGAGGTGATGCCGGGCAACGTTTGGGTGGAGGTGGAAGAGCCCGGCGACATGGGCAGTCGAGAGTGGCTCGGGAGACTCGCGCACCGCGACGTAGATGGCCCTGCGGGTCGGATCACCGAGTGCGGAGGTGAGATCCGAGATGCTTTTGTCGAGTGTCTCGATGTCCATGAGGGGTACCAACTGGCCAAAACTATAGTTCCGAGGGCCTTCTATCCACTGTCGGCGTAGGAGAAATCAATGGCCTCCGACAACCGAATCTTCGACGCCGTCGCCTCCATCGAGTCTCCCCTTTTCGTGGGCCGAACCCTCGGGGAGCTGGGTGCTGTCAAGAATGTCCGCCGAACCTCGACCGGCAAGATCCGCGTGGAGTTGCTGCTGCCCACGGCTCAGACCTCCGAGATCTTGGATCAACGTCTGCGCCAAGCGCTCCAACCGCATGGCCGGGGGGCGGACATCGACGTCGAGGTGATGAGCGAGGATGCGGCCCGAGATTGGATCGCGAGGCTGCGGGACATGGCAGGGCCGCCGGTGGGAGAGCCCGGCTCGTCGACCCGGGTGGTTGCCGTTGCGTCGGGCAAGGGTGGTGTCGGCAAGTCCTCGGTGAGCTGCAACCTGGCGGTGGCCCTGGTTGCTGCCGGCAAGAAGGTGGGGATCGTCGATGGCGACATCTGGGGCTTCTCGGTGCCCCGCATGCTCGGGGTGTCCCAGCCGCCGCAGCTGGTGGCAGAGGCGATCGTCCCTCCCGTTTCCTACGGGGTGAAGGTGATGTCGATGGATTACTTCGTCGGTGACGACAAAGCCGTGATTTGGCGAGGCCCCATGTTGCACAAGGCCATCGAGCAGTTTCTCAAAGACGTCTTCTGGGACAACCTCGACTTTCTGATCGTGGATATGCCCCCGGGAACCGGCGACATCGCCATCTCGATGGCCCAGTTCCTGCCCAGGGCCCAGGTGCTCCTGGTCACAACCCCTCAGCCGACGGCGCAGAGGGTGGCCAGGCGGGCCGCACTGATGGCCGCCGAGGTCGACCAGCAGGTGATCGGGATCGTGGAGAACATGTCGTGGTTCACCGCCGACGACGGGAAGCGTTACGAGCTCTTCGGGTCGGGGGGAGGGTCCGAGCTCGCGGAAGAGGTCGGGGTGAGCCTGATGGCCAGGATCCCGCTTCTCCCGGCGATGGGACGCGGTGCTGATGAGGGTTACCCGGTGGCGATCGCAGCACCCGGTTCCGAGGCTGAGGAGGCGTTTGCTGCCCTGGCGGGTGCGGTCATCGACAAACGACCGCGGATCCGGACCAATCCGGCATTGGTGATCAACTGATGACCTCGGCACGACGATTCACAAGGGGCCTTGCAGGTTTTATGTTCGGGCTCGCCTCCACGGTCCTCCTGATCGGTCTCTGGGGCCGGGCGGTGGTGGTGGACACCGACCAACTCGCAGAATCCCTGACCCCGATGGCGCGCAGCGCCACCGTCGCCGACCGCTTCACATCCTGGCTGGCCACCGAGCTCGGGGGGACTGGCCTCGACCAGGTGACCGCGGAGGCCGCCGCCGACCACGTGCTGGAGAACCCCGCGGTATCCCAAGCCCTCGCCGGTGTGCTCACCGAAGTCGTGCTGGCCGCAGCTTCGCCCGACCCGGCGGGGTCGAGGGTCGACGCTGCGGAGGTGCTGGCACCCGCGGTGCCTGATATCACCTCGAGTCTCAACGAAGTCGGGGTCCCGGTCACCGAGCACGAGGTTGCCTCCGCAGTGACCGAGCTCGACCCGCTCGTGGTGCGCCAACCCCGGGCTCAGACCTTGATTGGTCGCGATTCGACTGTTGCTTCGAGGCTGGGCACTGCGGTGACGTTGGCGGTGATGACGATGTTGTTCGCCGGCTGGTCATATGTGGCTGCGTCCTTGGACCGGCGCAAGGCGATGCGCAGTCTCTTCACTCGATTCGCCCTCGGTGCGCTGTCTTTTGCAGTGTTACTGCGGATCGGTGGCTGGATCCTCGACCCCGGAGGAGGCCGGGCTCCGGTGGCCGAGACCCTAGGGCTGCTGGCCGTCTCGAAATGGTTGATCCCATTAGGTTTGGGCCTGGCGGCCGCCGGGGGCGCTGTCGTCTTCTGGGTGTTTCGACGCCGTCAGCTCAAACCGGTGGCAGAGTCCCGGTCACAGCCCGAAGTATCCACACCGCCACCAGGCTGACCCCGGTCCCGAGGAGCACCAGGTTCACGAGCCGATTCGAAATCGGGCCCACCTTTCCGGCGCGCCTCAACAGGAACCACGCCCAGCTCGCGGTCAGCAGGAGAGCAACCAGGGGTATGAGGGGGTGATAGTCGAGGGCGAGGACAACGTCCCCTCGAATCAGGGCGGACGCCGCCCTGGTCATTCCGCATCCGGGGCAGGCCACTCCCGTGATCAATGCGATCGGGCAAAGCGTGGGCCCGTCGTCGGCAGGATTGATCGCCAGCAGGGCGGCCACACCGAGGAACGGTGCAGCTGCGATCGAACGGTCGCGCCACCCGTTGAGAGTTATAGGCCGATGAGCGGGAACGGTCACCGGCGTGACCCTACCGACCCATTCGGTCTAGAAGCCGGTAGAGGAGCGAGGCCGGGGTCAAGAACCAAGGTTTGCCCCGGTAGTAGAAGCGCGTGGGATGGGGGAACTTGGTGAACACAGACGGCGCCTCCTCGCCGAGCAGCATCCCGGCGAGGTCATGGCCCAACAAGGTGGCCAGCCCAACGCCGTGACCGGCGTAACCGAGGGCGTACCAGATCCCGTCGATCTGGCCCATGTGTGGGATGAGATCGAAGGAAACGCCCAGCTTCCCGCCCCAGGCATGGGTTATCTCGACGTCCTCGAGGTCAGGAAAATAGCCCAGCAGTTGGCGTCGGAGGTCGGCCGCCGATTCTTGGAGGTCGAGACCGGTGTGCAGATTGCGCCGGCCCCCGATCAGGATTCGCTCGTCGGGTGTGCGCCGCATGTAGTTGAGGAGGCGTTTCTTGGTGTAGGTCATCGAGCCTCGCGGGAAGATGTGCGCCGCCCTCTCTCCCAACGGCTCGGTGACGATGATGTAGGAGCCGATCGGAACCACACGTTTCGCTAGTTCTGAGAGAGGTTCCGACGTCGTGTACCCGTTGGTGGCCAAGATCACCTCGCCTGCTTTCACCGCGCCTTTTTCAGTCGCCACCCTGAACCCGGCTCCATCCCGTGACACTTCGTGGACGGCGCAGCTTTCGACGAGAGCCGCCCCGGCTACGGCTACTCGCTCCGCGATGCCGAAGACGAAGCGGGCGGGATGGATGCCGAGCCCTTCCGGCTCGAAGATGACCGAGGTGAAGCGATCGCTGGCAACCACCTCGGAGACACGTTTCGGTCCCAGCACTTCCCAATCGACACCGACCGCTTTCCGGTACCAGGCGACAGATCTCTCGAATCTGTCCTGCGAGTTGGCGTGGGTTCCCAGGGCGGCCATCCCGCCTCTGACGATTCGGGCGTCGATGTTCTCGGCCGCCGCGATGTCGACCACGATGTCGACCGACCGCACCGTGGCCTGCCACATCTCGCGACCGAGCTCCGGGCCAAAACGGTCGAACACGATCGGGATCCCCGCCTTGACATCGGGTGAGACCATGCCTCCGTTGACCGCCGAAGCCCCCGATGCGATCGCCCCGCTATCGACAACCACAACCGTTTTCCCGCCGCGTGCCAGCCGGAGTGCTGCGGAAAGACCGGTCAGCCCGGAGCCAACAATGAGGACGTCGGCGTCGGTCGGGAGCTCGGACGTGATCCCCTGAGGACGCGGATGCTGGTCGACCCAAAGAGGGATCGGCTTCACAGCCCGGCGAGCCCTGCCCGGAAGAGGGAAGCCATCTCGGAGACTTGGTCGGATGTCATCACCAGGGGTGGAGAGACTTGAAGCCCCCCACCGCCGACCGCCCTGGTGAGCACGCCTGCTTCACGGCATGCGGTCGCGGCCCGGTAGGGAAGAGTCTCGTCGTCGCCCACCTCCAGTTGCACCGCCGCCAACGCGCCAACCCCGCGCCGGATCGTTGAAACTACCGGCAGCTCCTCGAGCGGCAGCAGGGCTTGGTAGATCTCATCTTCGAGGGCGGCGGCCCGGGCCAGCAGCCCTTCCCGTTCCACGATGTCCATCACAACCAGGCCGGCGACACATGCCGTGCTGTGCCCCGAGTAGGTGTAGCCGTGGCGGAACATGAGCCCGGGGGTGTCGAAGAAAGGTGCTGCGACCCGGGGGCTGGCCACGACCCCGCCGAGTGGCGCATAACCACATGTCACGCCCTTGGCGAAGGTCATGATGTCGGGCTCGAGGTCGAACATGTTGGCTGCGAACCAATCACCGCATCGGCCGAAACCGGTGATCACCTCGTCGGATATATAGAGCCCCCCGGCGGCTCGCATCGAATCCCTCACCTGGGTGAGGTACTCGCCCGGGACGGGCCGTATTCCCCCGGCGCCAATCACCGGCTCGACGAAAATCCCGGCGACTCGCTCCGCTCCGACGTGGTCTATGGCCTTGTCAACTGCTTCTGCATCGTCATAGGGCACCAGGACGACATCGGACACGAGGTCGCCGCCATATCCGGTCCGGTTGGGTTCCATCCCTCCCAGGGCGGTCCCGTAGGTGTGCATCCCGTGATAGGCCCATTCCCGGGCGATGAAAACCGTTCTCTGCGGCTCCCCGACCACGGAGAAATAGCGACGGGCGAGCTTGGCCGCGGAGTCGACGGCATCGGAGCCTCCGGACCCGAAGAACACCTTGGAGTCGGGATCGGGGGAGACCGCCGCGATTCGGCCCGCCAGTTCGATGGGAGGGCGGGTGGCGTAGTCGATGAAGGCATGAAACGCGGGGAGCTTTCGCGCTTGCTCGGCCATGGCGTCGACGATCTCGTCGCGGCCATAACCCACGTTCATGTACCAGAGGGAGGCGGCGGCGTCCAGGTAGCGGTTCCCCTCTTCGTCGAACACGTATACCCCGTGGCCTCGATCGACGATGAAGGGCGCGTGCTGCACCTTGTTCATTTCACCAAACGGATGCCAGAAGGAGGACATATTGCGGAGAGTAGCCAAGGTTCGGTGTCGCTACGCTCGCCGCCCATGCCGGCCGACCTCGTCTTGCTCAACGGTCCAGTGTTCACGGCTGACGCCGCCCGATCATTCGCCCGGGGGGTCGCCGTGAGCAAGGGCCGTATCACAACTGTCGGCACCGAGAGCGCCGTATCGGAGCGCATCGGGCCTCACACCGAGGTGGTCGACCTCGCGGGGAGGCTCTTGACCCCGGGTTTTCAGGATGCCCATGTTCATCCGTCGAGTGGCATCAATCTCCTTCGCTGCATTCTCGTCGGCTGCCGGGATAGGTCAGAGGCCCTGGACAAGATCGCTCGATACTCGGCCGAGCGACCTGACGAGCCGTGGATCCTGGGTGGCGGATGGTCCCAGGATTGGTTCCCCCGGGGTTGTCCTTCCAAGGAGTTGCTCGACTCGATTGTCCCGGATCGGCCGGTGCTTCTCTACAACCGTGATGGGCATGGGGCGTGGGTCAACACCGTCGCCCTCGAGCGTGGGGCGGTTGATGCCGCCACCCCGGACCCCGATGATGGGCGCATCGAGCGAAATGCCGATGGTTCCCCCCAAGGCACCCTACATGAAGGTGCCGCCTACTTGGTCGAGCAGGTGGCTCCTGAGGACACTATCGATGACCAGCGACAGGGGATTCTGGCCGGTCAGGCCTATCTTCTCTCCAAGGGCATTACGGCCTGGCAGGACGCCCATGTGGACCGCGAGACCCATGACATCTACCGGAGTCTTGCCACGTCAGGGGAGTTGGTGGGCCGGGCGGTGGGGGCGTTGTGGTGGGACCGGCACCAGGGGCAGGAACAGGTCGAAGCCATCGTCGAGATGAGGTCGGAGCCAGAAGGCAGCTATATGCCGCTCACCGTGAAGCTGATGCTCGACGGGGTGATAGAGACCGGCACGGCCAGCATGCTCGAACCCTATGTCGGCGGCGCCGGCGGGGGTGTGGGCAATCGAGGCATCGACTTCATTGCGCCTGAGGACCTCGATCAGATCGTGGTGCTTCTCGACTCACTCGGCTTCTCCTGTCATTTCCACGCCATCGGAGATGCAGCAGTCCGCCATGCCCTCGATTCGGTGCAGGCGGCCAGGGCGGCCAACGGTTGGAGCGCCAACCGGCATCACATCGCCCACATCCAGGTGATCCATCCTGACGACCTGGCCCGTTTCCGACAGCTGGGGGTGGCCGCCAATGCCCAGGCCCTTTGGGCTTGTGACGGCGGATACCAAACCGAGCTCACCAAACCGGTCCTGGGGCCGGAGCGGACCAGCTGGCAGTATCCGTTCGGCAGCCTGGTGCGGTCCGGTGCGTTCCTGGCCATGGGATCGGATTGGGGGGTTTCGACCGCCGATGTGTTCGCGCAAGGCGATGTGGCCGTGACCCGTAGTGATGTGAACGATCCCGGGCAGCCGCCTCTCAATGCAGATGAGGCGATCTCGGCCATGGACCTCCTCTCCGCATTTACATCAGGATCGGCCTATGTGAATCATCTCGAGGCCGACACCGGGTCGCTCGAGGTCGGTAAGCTCGCCGACTTCGCTGTCATGGACCGAAACCCCCTCGAGGAGGATCGGCTGGCCGGCACTCGGGTAGCCATGACCATTGTGTGTGGACAGGTGGTGTACGAGGAGGCCTGATGGCCAACCTGGCTGTGGAGCTGAGTGGCGTCACCAAGCGGTTTGGCGACGACGTGGTGGCCGTCGACGGGCTGGATCTCAGCATCGAGGACGGTGAGTTCTTTTCCTTGCTGGGCCCTTCCGGATGCGGCAAGACCACCACCCTGCGCATGATCGCGGGCTTCGAGTTTCCCACCGAGGGCAGTGTCCGGGTCCATGGCGTCGAGATGGGCCTCAAGCCACCCAATGAGCGCCCGATCAACACCGTCTTCCAGTCCTACGCCCTGTTCCCCCACATGACGGTGGCCGAGAACGTGGCATTTGGCCTTCAGATGAAGAAGGTCCAGAGATCCGAGATCGCAGGGCGGGTGAAGCGGGTCCTCGATCAGGTGCAACTCGGCCAGCGCGCCGATGCCAAGCCGAGCCAGCTTTCCGGCGGCATGCAGCAGCGGGTGGCCCTGGCCCGGGCCCTGGTCAACGAGCCGGAGGTGCTGCTCCTGGACGAGCCGCTGGGCGCTCTCGACCTCAAGCTGCGCCAGGCGATGCAGGTCGAGCTCAAGGACCTCCAATCCAGGGTGGGGATCACCTTCATCTATGTCACCCACGATCAGGAAGAGGCGCTGACAATGTCCGACCGAATCGGGGTGATGAGCGAGGGCAGGCTGCTTCAGGTGGGGCGCTCCGAGGAGATCTACGAGGCCCCGACAACTCGTTTCGTCGCCGACTTCATTGGCAACATCAACCTTGTGCCTGCCACGGTCTTGGGACCGGACACGGCCCGGCTCGCCAACGGGGACGAAGTCGATGTGCCTTGCGGTGCGGCCCCCAGGGGTAGCAAGGTGACAGTTGCCCTTCGTCCCGAGCGGCTGGCGCTGTTCGATCTCGACGAGCATGTTCCTGACGGGCAGAACCGACTCCGGGTCCGGGTCACACGGAGGATCTACCACGGCGACGTCCACTTCTACGACGTGGATGCCGGTTTGGACATCCCGATCTCGGTCAAAGAGGAGAACCGTCCCGGGGTCGAGCTCTATGAAGTCGGGGAAGAGGCCTTTCTCGTGTGGAGCCCTTTGGCGGCCAACCTCGTGATGGCATGATGACGACCGGGCCGGTGACACCCGAATTGGAGGAGGCGGCCCGCCGCGCCGAGTCGAAACGGGGATTCCTGATCGCGCTCCCGGCATCCGTCTATCTGGTGTTGCTCTTTGCCATCCCCTTGGTCCTGGTCCTGGTCTATTCCTTCGCCACCCGGTCTTCGACTGGCCAGACGGTCTTGGAAGGTTGGAACCTGGAGTCGTACCAACGACTGTTCACCGATGATGCCGTGGTCCAGATCTTCATTCGCTCGTTCACGCTGGCGCTGGTCACCACCGCGATCTGCCTTCTCTTCTCGTATCCGTTGGCTTTCTACATCGCGACCCGGGCGCCACGGGTCCGCAACATATTGCTGATCCTGGTGATGATCCCGTTCTGGTCGAACTTCCTGGTGCGGACCTATGCCTGGAGGGTCCTCCTCGGGTCGGACGGCCCGATATCCCAATTGAGCCAGAGTTTGGGGGGTGAGCCGATCCGGTTGCTGTTCACCAACACCGCGGTCCTGATCGGCCTGGTCTACGGGTTCATGCCGTTCATGGTGCTGCCCCTTTACGCTGCCCTGGAGAGAATGGATTGGCGGCTGGTCGAGGCCGCCCGCGACCTTTATGCCGACGGGTGGACCGCCTTTCGCAAGGTGACCCTCCCCTTGTCGATGCCAGGTGTGGTTGCCGGGTCGATCCTGGTCTTCATCCCTTCCCTCGGGGCCTATGTGACTCCCGCCCTGCTTGGTGGCGCCAGGACCGTGCTCATGGGCGACTACATCGTCAGCCAGTTCCTTGCGGCCCGTAACTGGCCTTTCGGATCAGCTCTCTCGTTTGCGGTCATGTTCGTGATGCTGCTGGCAACCGTCTTCTACTTCAGAGTGGGAGCCAAGACCCTATGAGCGAGGGGACGGCACCCAAAGGCCGGGTCGATCGTTTGCTGGCCGTCAACGCCTGGGTGGTCTACATCTTTTTCTACGCCCCGATCATTCTCTTGATCTTCTTCTCGTTCAATGACAACAACAACGTGGCGATCTGGACCCAGCCCTCGTTGCGCTGGTACGGGGAGATGTTCCAGAACCACAATGTGACGTCGGCGTTGCGTATCTCCCTGATCGTTGCCTTCTTCGCCACGATCATCTCGACGGTGCTGGGAACCATGCTGGCGATAGCTCTCGAGCGTTATCGATTCCGGGGTCGGGGGACGTTGGACGGGTTGGCCTATCTCCCCATCATCATCCCGGACGTGACGATGGCAGTGATGCTGCTCATCTTCTTCTTCCAGGTCTTCGGGATCATCGACGATCTGGTGGGGGTCAGTTTGTCCAACGGCGTGCCGACCATCATCCTGGCCCATATTGCCTTCTGCATCTCGTTTGTTGCAGTGGTGGTGAGAGCCCGGCTGGCTCAGCTCGACGATTCGCTGGAGGAGGCAGCGGCCGATCTCTACGCATCGCGCTGGCAGACCTTCCGCCGGGTCACCCTTCCCCTGATTGCCCCCGGGGTGGCGGGGGGAGCACTACTCGCATTGACCCTGTCCTTGGACGATGTGGTCGTCACCCAATTCGTCTCGGGCGCGGGGTCCACGACGCTCCCGGTCTATGTCTTCGGCCTGGTGCGGCGAGGAGTAACCCCATTGATCAACGCGGTGAGCACCGTGATGTTGGTGGCCTCCATGATCCTGGTCGGCATCTCGCTCGGGCTTCAGCGGGGCGCCGGCGCCCGTGTCCAGAAACTGGCCGATCAAGAGGCTCTGCGGGCGGAGTTGGCGACCGAATGAGAATCAGCGGTATACCCTCGAACCAAACATCGAGATCGGGAGGACGAAGATGCGGAACAAGGCGAGATCCGTGGTCACAGTTGTCGTGCTCGCCCTGGCGGTGGCAGCGTGCGGCGGTTCTGGGGGAGACTCATCGCTGGAGGAGGCAGCAGCGTGCACCGAGGGACAGGTGGACGGTGACCTCAACTTCTACAACTGGTCGGAGTACATCGACCCCGAGCTGATCAAGGCGTTCGAGACCGAGTACGGCATCAATGTCGTCGAGGCCTTCTATGAGTCCAATGAGGCGATGCTGGCCCAGCTCCAAGCCGGTGCCGTCTACGACCTGATCGTGCCCTCCGACTACATGGTCGGCATCATGATCCAAGAAGAGCTTCTCGCCCCGATCAATACGGATGCGGTGCCCAACATCGCCAACCTGGCGGAGCGATTCACCACCCTTCCTTACGACCCGGGCAACCAGTATTCGGCCCCCTACCAATATGGGACCACCGGTCTAGGGGTGAACACTGCCCTGGTTGGCGACGACTTCCCCCACAGCTGGGCCCTGATTTTCGATCCGACGGTCACGGCCGAGTTCCCGGGTGGGGTTTCCGTGCTCGCCGACCCCCGGGAGACGATGGGGGCGGCTCTCGAGTACCTCGGGTACTCGCTCAACGACACCGATCTGGCGCACCTACAGGAGGCGGCCGATGTGATCTCCGCCGCCAAGGAGGGGATCACCGCCTTTGACTCCGACCAGTACGACGAAGCATTGGCCAATGGCGAGGTGGCTGTATCCCACGGCTACTCCGGCAACATGATCGTTGGATTCGCTGACGCTGCGAACCCCGATGACTTCGTCTACATCCTCCCCGAGGAGGGCGCGACGTTGTGGATCGACAATATGTTGGTCCCGGCCAACGCCGCCCATCCTTGTTCGGCCTTCACCTTCATGAACTACTTGTTGGATGCCGAGAACGGGGCCACCCTGACCAATTGGAACTATTACGGGAGCCCCAATGGCGCCGCGCTGGAGTCCATCGACCCCGAGATCGTCGAGTTCTATGCGGCCACCGAGGAAGGGGCCAACCTCGAGGTGATCGAGGACACCGGCGACTACGAGATCAATTTCACCGACTACTTCGCCAGAGCCAGGGGTTGAGAAACAGGGGCTCCTGGTGGAGCCCCTGTTTTCGATTCACGATGTCGAGTTTCATTCCTGGGCGTTGGCCCCGACAGGCTCTTGTGTCTCCGGCTGTTCGGGCGCCGGCGGCTCGGGGCTGCTGGAGGGGAGCACCGGTGGGATCGGCGCTGGTGGCGGCGGGGGAGATGCAGCGCGTCGACGCTTCATCCACCAGCGATAGATGAGATAGAGCACCAGCAGCGGTATGCCCAGGGTCAAAAGGAGCAGGGGCAGGGTGTAGAGGGCGAAGTTGATGCCCCGTTCGCCAATCTCCTGGAGACCGCTTACCAGGTTGCGCAACGAGTCACGTGCCACCTCCAGGGGAGCCCATGTCTCTTCGACAATCGGCACCGCGGCCGGAGTCGGGGCGAGATGGATCGAGAGCGTGGCCAGGGCCACCACATCGTTGAGGTAGTTGAGTTGACCCTGGAGAAGCTCGATCTCACCCCGGACCCGGGAGACCTCGTTGAAGACCTGAAGCAGCTTCGCCGGGTCGGCCTCGGGCTGGTCCCGGACCTCGGCCAGCAGGGAAACCAACTCGACCTCGAGGGCCTCGAGGTTGTGGAGCCTGGCTTCCAGGTCGACGAATTGGGCGGTGACGTCCTCGGCGTTCTGGGATTCAGTCACCACCACCTCGACCGAGTCCTTGATCTGGGTCATCACCGACGAAAACTCCGCGACCGGTACCCGCACGACCATCGTCACCTCAGGCGGGTCCTCCTCGCTCACCACCGGATGGACCGTGGCACTCGACACGAAGCCCCCCACACTCTCGACCAGCCTCACGATTTCCTTGAAGGCAGCCCGGGTGTCGTCGGCCTCCAACTCGAGGCTGGCCTGACGGATGACCATCCGTTCGGCCGGATCGATCACCTGGGCCCCGTCGTCCCCGGGTCTGCTTTGCTCCGGGGGAATGGCGGAGGGGTCTGACCCGCCTTGGTCGAGACCGGAGGAGACCTCGCTGAAAGTCTCCGACACCCCACCCGAGTCACCGGCGCAGGAAGCGAGTGCTAAACCCAATGCCAGGATCAATGTGAGTTCCTTCATCATTCGTCCTCTCGTTGTCACCCTTGCGGGCTTGCCCCGTTGGACGCACACAGCCGCAGATACGGTTCCCGGGTAGCGTGGGGTCATGCGTGGTGGGCCACTTAGGGTCCTGGAGATATACGGCGATCCCGGGGATTTCGGTCGAATCCACGGCTCCGAGTGCGCCCCCTTGATCCAGGCCTATCTCGCTGACCGGCTCGGGTTATCTGGTGACGCCACATGGTCGGGACGGACCGCCGACACCGACTTGGTGTTGTCCCTGGCAGAGGCGACCCTTCCCTTCCATCGCTCCTATTCCCCGAGTCTCTACGAGGAGATGGAAGCCCTCGCCATGGCCGCCGGGATCACCCCGGCCGAGGCGGTGGTTGTGGGGGGTTTCACCGATCTGGTCGACATCGTTCGTGCCCACACCGGCGATGCGCCGATCGAGGACGATTGCACTGCGGTGCTCAACCCCGTTGAGAAGGTCCTGGCCCAGACCTGGGACATGCACGCTTCGGCCGGGGAGTATGTGGTGTTCCTGAAACTCGACCCGATCATCGGCCCTGCCCTGGTGGTGCAGACCACCGCCGGGTGCCTGGGGCAGATCGGGATGAACGAGGCCGGGATTGCGGTCGGGATCAACAACCTCACCTCCTTCGGCAAGGCCGGTGTCACCTGGCCCTTCGTGGTTCGCAAGGTCCTTCAACAAACCGACCTGGACAGCGCGGTCGATTGTGTCGTCACGGCGAACCTGGCGGGTGGCCACAACTTCCTACTGATGGGCCCTGACGGCCAGGGCGTCAACATCGAAGCGATGCCCCGTTCGGTCCAGGTGCGGCGTGTCACCCAAAAGCCATTCGTCCACACCAATCACTGTCTCGACCCGAAGACCAGGAAGGAGGAGTCGGTCCGGCCGCCGGAGCACGTCCTCAGCAGCCAGACCCGTTTGGATCGGGGGACGGATCTCGCCTCGGACCTCAAAGCCTTCTTCGCCGAGCCGTCGATTGCGAGGAGGGCGGACGAACCTTCTGCAGTGGCCACCTGTGGGGCGGTGATCATGCGACCCGGCGAACGGTTGATGGAGTCGGTGTGGGGTGTTCCCGGCGATCGTCCCTGGGAGACATTCCAGCTGTGACCGAGGTCTCGATCGTCAACCTCGATGCGGCCATGGCGCCCGAGCTGGAGCGCATCGAGCTGACCTGCTTTCCGATGGCCAACCCCGACGAATTGCTGTCGGAGGCCGACATCCGCGCCTATGCCGAGACCTTTCCCGAGGGCTATTTCGTGGCGATGGTCGATGGGCGCCCGGTGGGGATGGGCGCCGGGATCTACCTCGACTTCGATTTCTCCAACCCCCAGCACACGATTGCGGAGATCACCGGCGAACATCAGTGTGGCAACCACGACCCGGATGGGGAGTGGTACTACGGGACCGATATCACGGTGCTGCCCGAGTATCGGGGCCGGGGCATCGGTCGGATGCTCTACGAGAAGCGCAAAGGCCTGGTCATTCGAGCCGGCAAACGCGGAATCATCGCCGGCGGCGCCCTCCCCGGTTACTACGAGTACAAGAAGACGCTTCCCGTCGACCAGTACGTGGCCCGGGTGGTTGCGGGGGAGCTACGCGACCCGACACTGACCTTCCAGATGGAAAACGGCTTTCAGGTGCGTGGCCTGCTCGAGAACTACCTCGAAGATGAGTCCGATGACGGCTGGGCCGCTCTCATCGTGTGGGAAAACCCGGGCTACGCCCGTAGTCCGTGATCCGTGATCCGGAAAACGGAAAACGGAAAACGGACCTCAGGTTTGACCTGAGGATTTCCTTTCCGCCATCCCGTTGAGGATTTCGAGAACCACCCGGTTCGCCAGGTAGGCGGTCTGTTCCCCGGGGCCGTCGTACGGAGGCGAGACCTCCACGATGTCGGCTCCAAGGACCACGAGCTCTTTGGAGAGCCGGCGCACAGTGTCGAGGAGTTCCCTCGAATTGAGCCCGCCCGGCTCGGGTGTCCCGGTCCCTGGCGCCAGGCCGGGGTCGACGACGTCGATGTCAACCGAGATGAAGACCCCTTTCGCCCCACCCTCGAGCGAGTAGGCCACCGCCTCGTCGACGACGTCCTCGATCCCGCGGGCAACGATCTCGTTCATCAAAAACGAGCGCATCTTTTGCTCCTTCATCCATTGCATGACCTCGGGCTCGGGCCAGTACCCGCGGAGGCCGATCTGGACGAAGCGGTGGCCGGGCACGGCACCGGACTCGATGAGCCTTCGCATCGGTGTGCCGTGGCCATAGAGCGAGCCGTTCTGGATGAAGCCGGTGTCGGCATGAGCATCGAAGTGGATGAGAGCGATCTCACCGAAACCGTGAACCCGGGCGATACCGAGTGCATCCGGCCAGGTGATGGTGTGGTCGCCACCGAGGATGATTGGAACCTTGCCCGCTGAGGCGACCTGCTCCACCGTATCAGCGATTCGCTGTATCGAGAGCTCGAGGTCTCCGGGTCTCACGTAGACATCGCCGATGTCGACAACTCCGAGCACCTCGAAGGGGTCGAGACCGGTGGGGAGATGGGGCCGATATCCGTCCATGGCCCCGTAGTCGGCGTTCCTGATGGCGCTAGGCCCGAAACGGGCACCGGGCCGGAATGTGGTCCCCCAATCGAAGGGGGCGCCGATTATCACCACGTCCCCGTCACCCAACTCGTCCATCGTCACCGCGGGGATGCCGAGGAACGAACTTCTCGATGCGAACGACAGATACTCGGCCGAGGCGAACGGGATCTCGGTCTGTCGTTGCTCGTAAGGCGTGTACATCGGCTCGTTACGCTAACTGGACTCGACGCCAGGTTGGTGATGACGTGACCCCCCAGGTCGTACAACGCACCTATGTCACCCTCGTCCTACTGCAGACTTTGGCTGCTTCCCTGATCTGGGGGATCAACACCCTCTTCCTGCTCGACGCCGGACTCTCGCTCACCGAGGCTTTCGTCGCCAACGCCGCGTTCACTGCCGGGATGATGATCTTCGAGGTTCCCACCGGGGTGATCGCCGACAGTTTCGGCAGGAGGGTCTCCTTCATTCTCGGTGCGGGCACTCTCTTGCTGACGACCCTCGCCTATCTCGGCCTGTGGTACGTCGAGGCAGGGGTCGGCTGGTGGGTCCTGGTCTCTGCCTTGATCGGGCTCGGCTTCACCTTCTTCTCCGGAGCCACCGAGGCCTGGCTGGTCGATGCTCTCAGGGCGACCGGTTTTCGGGGGTCGATCGAGACGGTTTTCGGAAGGGGTCAGGTCGCGGGCGGCGCCGCCACTTTGGTAGGCACGATTGCCGGAGGCTTCCTGGGTCAAATCAATCTCGGTATCCCTTACCTCCTGAGGTGCTTCCTCCTCATGGCGGTGATCCTGGCCGCCTGGCTGTGGATGCACGACCTCGGCTTCGAGCCGAAGCGAGGAGGTGCGATCAGGCCTCAGGTGGAGGAAATACTCCGAGAGTCGATCAAACACGGATTCGGGAACCCCCCGGTTCGGATGTTCCTTTACGCCGCTCCCTTTGCCAGCGGGGTGGGCATCTGGGCCTTCTACGCCTTTCAGCCCTACCTTCTGCAGCTCTTCGGGAACCCCGACGCCACCTACCTATCGGGCCTCGCCGCCGCCCTCTTCGCCCTGGCCCAGATCGTTGGCGGCTCGTCGGTTCGACTGGTGCGCAGGCGTTTCTCGATGAGGACCGATGTGCTCGCAGGTCAGATCGTGGTGGGGTCTCTGGCCTTGATCGGAGCCGGTCTCGCCCAGTGGTTGGCCATTCCTGTGGGGTTCTGGGTGGCCATCGTCCTGTTGACGGTCACCTCGCTCGTTGCAGCCCTGGCCAACCCCTTGCAGCAGGCATTCTTGAACGACTGCATCCCATCGGAGCAACGGGCCACCGTGCTCTCCTTTGTGTCACTCACGGGCAACGCCGGCGGGGTGGTGGCTCAACCTGTCTTGGGGAGGGTCGCTGACGTCTACTCGTTGGGAGTCGGCTACATCGTGGCCGGAGCGATATATGCCTTCGGCCTGCCATTCATGTTGGCGGTCAGGAGGATGAAGCTGGCCGCGGACAGGATGGTCGGTACCGAGCCGACAAACGTCCCATGATTTCTGCCAAGATTCCGCCGATGGTGGAGCACGACACGAAAGAAGCACGCACCGGCAAGGCCGTGATTCGCGGGGTGCTGGTCGGGCTCCCACTCGGGATCGTGGGGATGACACTCGCGGTCTGGATGATCACCGGTCTCGACGCGTTCGACTCGTTTGCCACCGCCATCATTCCCGGGGTGCTGCTCGGAGCCTTCGGCGGGGGGTTTGTCGGGGTGACCTTGAGCATGGAGGAGTGATGGGCCTCCAAGGCGAAAGAACCAGAGAGTGGTATCAGCGAGCTTCGGCCGTGCTGGTGAACGGGGTCTCCAGCCAGTTCCGCTACTGGGGAGATGAAGACACCATGGTCATCGACCATGGCAAGGCCGGCCATGTCTTCGACATGGATGGCAAGCGTTACATCGACTACCAATGCGGTTTCGGCCCGATCATCCTCGGGCACGGTGAGCCGTTGGTGTCGGCCGCGGTGGCTGAGGCGGCCGGGGAAGCCACCAGCTTCGCCATGACCCAGCGCCGCGAGATCGAGGCTGCCGAGAAGGTCATCGCGACCCTCGGTTGGCCCGACTACATGCGTTTCACCAACACCGGGACCGAGGCCACGATGCACGCGATTCGCCTCGCACGGGGCGTGACCGGCCGCGACGTGATCATCAAGTTTGAGGGCCAATACCACGGTATGCACGACTACGTGTTGTTCTCCACCGCGGGCGTGCCGGTGAGTGGTCTCGGGTCCCGTCTCGAGCCGGTTCCGCTTCAGTCGAGCAGCGGCATACCGGAGTCGATCCGGTCCTACATCAGGACGCTTCCCTTCAACGACCTCGACCTCGTCGAGCGCACGTTTCGTGACGAAGGGCACCGAATCGCGGCGGTGATCATCGAGCCGATGCTCGGCAACGCCTTCGGGATCCTTCCCCAGCCCGGCTTTCTCGAAGGCCTGCGCCGGCTCTGTGACGAGTACCGGACCGTCCTCATCTTCGATGAGGTGAAGACCGGGTTTCGGGTGGCGCTGGGTGGCGCCAAGGAGCGATTCGGGGTGACTCCTGATATGGGCACTTACGCCAAGGCCCTCGGCAACGGATTCCCGGTGGCGGCAGTTGCCTTCCGCGATTGGGTGGCGGAAGGATGGAGGCGCGGGGGGATCTCCCAGGCTGGGACCTACTCCGGAAGCGGGATTGCCTCGGCTGCGGCCAGCGCCACCCTCGACCTGCTCCGGACCGGTGAGCCCCTGAAGAGGGTGCGTCAGACGGGTCAGGCGTTGATGGATGGTTTGGAGAAGGTCCTTGCCGACAAAGGCGTCGAAGGGAAGACGGTGGGCGACCCGGCGATGTTCTCGGTGTTCCTCGGTGAAGGCGATCTCAACGAGTTCCGTGATGTGAGCAAGCACGATGAGGAGCGCTACGAGGACGTCCTGTTCCGGATGATCCGAAAAGGCGTCATGCCCTGTCCCGATGCTTTGGAGCCCTGGTTCATCTGTGCCGCCCACACCGAGGACGACGTGGCCACCACCCTCCAGGTGTTCGAGGAGTCGCTCTCGGAGTCATTGGCCGGCGATTGATACGACGGGCGGTCCCTGGCGACCTCGATGTCCTCCTGGAGCTATCGAAGGAGTTCTGCGTGCTCGACGGGCACGTGTTCGAGGTGGGCCGGGCCAGGCCGGCATTGATCGCCCTGCTGGCGTCGGATGAATACGGAGTGGTCCATCTCGTCGAGGAGGAGGGTTGGGCCCTTGGCTACGCCGTCGTCACCTGGGGTTACAGCCTCGAATCGGGCGGGCGCGACGCCTTGATCGATGAGATCTACATTCGGGACCGGGGCTCGGGTGTGGGGACGTCCCTGCTCGCCGCCATCCTCGAGGACGTGACAGCCCGGGGTCTTCCCCGTTTGGTGCTAGAGACCGAGAAGGCCAACGAAGCAGCTCGCCGTTTCTATGCGCGACACGGCTTCGTGTCCGGGGACTCGGTGTGGATGAGCCTCGACCTAACGTGATCGGTTGCCCGGGCCCCGTGAAATATC
>DATDPP010000008.1:0-45092 GCA_035292685.1 Acidimicrobiia bacterium | reverse complement strand
CATCTCGTGGGGGCGGCGCGGCTTCCGCAGATCACCGTTGGGGTGGGGCTCGTCACCATTCTCAGCGGCGCCCTTCTCTACTGGCACGATTTCGGGTCGATTATCCCCAGCAACGCCTGGATGGCCGGAGTCGCGGTGGGGGCGGTAGCCGCGATCATCCTGTGGATCGTCGGGACCTTCCGATTCGCTCCCCTCAATAAGCGTCTTGGCGCGCTAGGAGCCCGCGCCGCCCAGGGTGAGGACGTCGGAGCCGAGATCGGGCGGGTTACCGCCACACGTGACCGTCTCGTCCCTTGGATGAGCACCCTGGTCGTGGTGGCCGTCGGGGCGATGGCAGTCGCCCGCTACCTCTAGGCCGCGGAACCCCAAACGGGAGCGCGTCCCCGGTCATAGAATCAGACCAGGGAACCGGCACGAGGTGACAACGGTGCGGACCATCGAGATGGGCAGGAAGGCTGTCGAGCGACGCGCCTGGGACGACGCTGTCGCCGTCTTCAGCGAGGTCGATCAAGCAGAGCCGCTCGCCCCCGGCGATCTTGAACTGCTAGCCGACGCCTCTTGGTGGTCCGGTCATCCCGACGAGTCGGTCAATGCCCTGGAGCGTGCGTATGCCGGGCACCTGGAGGCCGGTGCCGAGACTTCGGCCGCCCTGGTTGCGATGCTGCTCGCCTATCTCGGAGCGCGGCGTCTGGCCGGCTCGGTGTTCGCCGGTTGGAAGTCCCAGGCCGAGCGTCTCTTGGAGTCCGAGCCCGAATCTGGCGCCACGGCCTATCTGAAGGTTCTGGAACTCATGGAGGTGTTCATGATTCAGGGCGATCTCCACGCCGGGATGGTCATCGCCGATGAGGCCCTGGCCCTGGCCCGTAAACACGGGAATCGTGATGCGGAATCGATGGCACTCGCCTCCAAGGGATCAGCGCTCATCGCCACCGGGGAGTGGAAGCAGGGGATGGCCATGCTCGACGAGGCCACCGCGACCGCGCTATCGGGTGAGGTCACCTTGAGGACTGCCAGCGATATCTACTGCACCATGATCGCGGCCTGTCGCGGCCTGGCCGACTTCCGACGAGCGGGCGAGTGGACCGAGGAGGCCGATCGCTGGATGACCCGGCATTCGGTAGGCGGTTATACGGGGGTCTGCAGCGTGCATCGGGCCGAGCTGAAGCGCTTCCGCGGGGCGTGGACGGAAGCCGAGGAGGAGGCCCGGACCGCCTGTTTTGAGCTGGAGCGCTATCACATTCTCGACGGCGTCGGTTTCGCCCACCATGAGGTCGGTGAGGTCCGTCTTCGCATGGGCGACCTGACCGGGGCGGAGGAGGCCTTCATCGCCGCCTACGAGTTCGGGAGCGACGCACAACCGGGGCTGGCTTTGCTGATGCTGACCCGCGGCGAGGTCGATGAGGCAGCCTCAGCCCTTGCCCGTGGCTTGACCGACGGTGCCGGCAACCAGGGCGAGCGAATCGATCTGGTCAACCGAGCCCGTCTCCTGCCGGCCCAGGTCGAGGTGGCTCTGGCCAGGGACGATCTCGACACTGCCCGGGCCGCCACCGAAGAGTTGGAGAGGATCGCAATCGAGTTCGACCGGCCTGCCTTCGAAGCCGAGGCGCTGACTGCCCGCGGCCAGGTTGCCTTGCGCGAAGGCGACGCAGAGGGCGCAGCTCAATCCCTGGAAAAGGCATGGCGGTTGTGGCGTGAGGTGGAGTTCCCCTATGAGACCGCCCGGGCCAGGATGCTGTTGGGGCAGGCGCGAGTCGTGGCGGGGGATCTCACCAGCGCCCGGATGGAGTTGGGGGCGGCTCGCTCAACGTTCCTGAAGCTGGGCGCGGTGCTCGATCTGAAGCGGGTCGATGAGGCGCTCTATGAGGTGAGGGCGCCCGAGGCGGATCGAGCCCGGGCCGCCAAGGCTCTCATGTTCACCGACATCGTGACCTCGACCGACCTGATCGGGTTGATCGGCGACAAAGAGTGGGAGGACCTCCTCCGCTGGCACGATGAGGAACTCCGCTCGCTGGTTGCCCGTCATCGGGGCGAGGTCGTGAGCCACACCGGGGATGGGTTCTTCGTGACTTTCGAGAAGGCATCCCATGCCGTAGAGGCGGCGGTTGCGATCCAACGCAGACTCGCCGACCACCGCAATCAACACGGCTTCGCCCCGGCTGTCCGGATCGGCATTCATCACGCCGAAGTGACCCGCGACGGGAATGATTACCGGGGCCAGGGCGTGCATGCCGCGTCCCGGGTCGGTGCGGTTGCGAGCGGCGAGGAGATCGTCCTCTCCGGAGCCGCACTCGAGGCGGCGGGGGAGCTCCGGTTCACGGTTTCCGAGCCCCGAACCGTGAAGTTGAAAGGGATCAAGGAGCCGATCGAGGTCTATCTCGTCGACTGGCGTTAGATCGATCAGCCGAGGCGGGCTTCGAGACCGCTGATGATGATCTCGAGCCCGAAGGCGTACTCGGTCCCGAACTCACATTGTGCGAGCAGCGGGGCCAGGGCCACCACGTGGGGGAAGCGGTCGCCGAGACGGGACAGTTGCTCCTCGAGCCCGTCCCATTCCTTTTCGTGCCAGCTGCCCGATGACTGCTGGAAGGCATAACCCATGGTGTGGGAGGCCAACATCTGCCAGGCGTGGTGCGCCTCTTCGTCGCTGAAGCCGGCGGCGCGGAGGATGCCGAGCACCTGATTCATGAACGTCAGCGAGGCGTTGCCGAAATTGCCCCGTTGCATCAAGAGGTGAACGACCCAGGGATGGGCGCTGAACTGCTCCATGGCGGCGAGCCCGGTGGTGCGGACCGACACTCGCCAGTCCTGCTCGGGGTCGGGGAGGGGGATGGTCCTGAAAACGTGGTCGATCATCCCGTCCAGGATGTCGTCCTTATTGGCCACGTGGTTGTAGAGCGACATCGCCTCCACCCCCAGCGCCGCGCCCAGCTTGCGCATCGACAATTCCTCGACGCCGTGGTCGTCGGCGTACGCAACGGCAGCGTCGATGATCCGGTCCCGGTTGAGCGGGGCGCGGGTTTCGATGACGGTCATCCATACATCGTAAGTCACGCGGGGTTTCCTCGGGTGTGGCTGAAGGCGGGTCACCGGTGGTTTGACAAGGCTTACACCGTACACTTACAGTGTACGCAATTCTTGCACCCAAGTCCAACAAGGAGTACGTGATGTCATTGGGGACCGAGACATTGGCCAGGGCGAGCGCCAGGAAGCCATGGAGGACGATTGCGATCTGGTTGGTCTTGTTGGTTGCTGCCGGCATCGTCACCTCCCAACTCCTGGCTGGGGCTTTGACCACCACGATTGGCTTCACCGACGAGCCCGAGTCGGTCACTGCCATGGACTTGGGCGAAGAATTGAGAGGGGAGGCCCCGGACACCGAATTCGTGGTTGTCACCTCCGAGACGGCCAGTGTCGGTGATCCCGAGTACATGGCCTATGTAACCGATCTCCAAACCGAGATCACAGCTCTCGGGCCCGATGTCATCTCCGGCGTGGGGTCATATCTCGACGAGACCGGCCCGGTGTCCGAGTCCGGGCACTCCGCATTGCTCCCGGTGGTGATGGCGGGCGACGACGGAGACATTGTTGGAGACAACGCAGAGCTGCTCAAGGAAGCAGTGGCCGGGGTGACGGCACCCGATGGATACCAGAGCCTGATCGCCGGCCCCGCCACCCTTACCAACGACTTTTCGGCGATCGCAGAAGAAGACCTGCGCACCGGGGAGACCATCGGGATCGCGGTGGCCCTGGTCGTCCTGGTCCTGGTGTTCGGCACCGTCGCGTCCGGGGTGATTCCGATCATCCTGGCCGTGGTCGCCATTGCCATCGCCATGGGCCTGGCCGCTCTCGTCGGCCAATTCTTCGACCTCAGCTTCTTCATCACCAACATGATCACGATGATCGGTCTGGCGGTGGGCATCGACTACTCGCTGTTCATTGTTTCTCGTTACCGCGAAGAGCGGACGCATGGCATGGAGAAGCTCGACGCCATCGAGCGAGCCGGAGCCACCGCCACACGGGCCGTCTTCTTCTCGGGGTTGACCGTCGTGCTCGCGCTGATCGGGATGCTGATTCTGCCCAACACCCTCTTCCGCGCCCTCGGTGCCGGGGCCATCCTTGTGGTGATCGTGGCCGTTTTCGCCTCGATGACCCTCCTTCCAGCTGTGCTCTCCCTGATGGGGGACCGAATCGACTGGCTCAAGGTCCGTCGCCGGCGGGCGCCGGATGAGACCGGGCGCTTCTGGGAGCGGTGGACGCGCACCGTGATGGGGCGGCCGGTTATCAGCCTCGTCCTCTCGGCCGGCTTCTTGCTCCTCGCCGCCAGCAGCCTGTTCTCGATGAACAGCGGGCTTGCAGGAGTGTCCACCCTCCCCGACGACATGGAGTCCAAGGTGGCGTTCGAGGTCTTGGCCACCGAGTTCTCCGGTGGGCTCACCTCGCCGGTCGACCTGGTGGTGACCGGAGCTGCGGTCGATGACACCCTGACCGCCCTCCAGGAGGCGATCACAGCCGACGGTGGTTATGGAGCGTCCGCGGTGGATCCACTGTCGACGGGGACTCTGAGCATCCTCTCGGTCCAGCTGCTCGGTGATGTCAACTCGATCGCTTCCCAGGAAGCGGTGAATCACCTCCGAGCCGACATCGTTCCAGGCGCCACCGCGGCCGAAACCGCGGTCTATGTAGGTGGTGAGACCGCGATCACCGTCGACTTTCTCGATCAGATCGACAAATACACCCCGATCGTCTTCGCGGTGGTCTTGGGGCTCAGTTTCATCCTGTTGCTGCTCGCCTTCCGCTCGGTCGTGATCCCGGCCAAGGCGATCGCGATGAATCTGTTGTCGGTGGGTGCTGCCTACGGATTGGTGGTTGCCATGTTCCAGGAGGATGTCGGCCCGGCTTGGCTCAAAGACCTTGGCGCCTCCCTCGGTCTCGAGCAGGTGGAGACGGTCGAAGCTTGGCTTCCCCTGTTCCTGTTCTCAATCCTGTTCGGTTTGTCAATGGACTATCACGTGTTCTTGCTCTCGAGGATCAAGGAGCGTTACGACGAGACCCGGCAGAACACCGATTCGGTGGCGTACGGTTTGCGAACCACGGGTGCGTTGATCACGGGCGCGGCGGTGATCATGGTCGCCGTCTTCGCAGGCTTTGCTGCCGGGCGGTTGGTTTCTTTCCAGCAGATGGGGTTCGGGCTCGCTATCGCTGTCCTCCTCGACGCCACCGTCGTCCGCTCGATCCTGGTCCCTGCCTCGATGAAGCTGCTCGGCGATTGGAACTGGTACTTTCCAAAGTGGCTGGAGTGGGCTCCCAACGTCTCGATCGAGGGCCGTCTCGAGCGTGAGGCCGCACCGGAGCCGGCTCAGGCCTGAACTCTGCGCCAGGGACGGTGTAGGTTTTGGGGACGCTCTTCCCAAGGAGGAACTATGAGCGAACACCCCAACGCGGTGATGTACCGCGAGGCCATGGAGCGGTTCAATGCGGGAGACTACGCGGCCATGGACGAAGGAATAGCCGACGACGTGGTCTGGTGGCAGATCGGGTCTGACGAACCGCTTCGAGGCAAGCAAGCCTTGAGGGAGTCGATGGCCCTCCTCGATCAGGTGGACATCAGCGTCGATCTAACCGACGTGGTGGCCAACGACGACATGGTCGTCGGCCTGGTCACAGCCACTGTGGGCTCTGGCCCTGACGCCTTCAGCTATCGCACCGCCGAGATCGCCTGGCTCAAGGACGGGAAAGTGACCGAGCGTCGGGCCTATTCGGACGACACCGAAGCCATCAACAAGTTCTTCTCTCAGTTCGGATAACCGGCTACCCCGAACCCGAGCGCAGGTCGTCGGCGTACCAGCGCAACGACCGCCGATAGGCCTCGACCGGCCCCGGGTTGGTGAGTAGAAGATCGAGAAGCTCGGCGACGGCTGTTTCCGCGCGCCCGGCACTGGTCAACGCCAGGGCGAGAAAAGCCCGTGCCGCCCGGTGCTCGGGATGTTCCGCGCAGAGTTGGGTGAGGATCCCGACCGCCTCTTCGTTCTCGCCGAGATTGCGCAAGGTACTGGCGAGCTGGATCTGGGCCCTTAGTGATTCCTCCTCGCTGAGACCGGCCAGCAGGGCCGCTCGATATGGGGCCACCGCCTCCTCCTCCCGACCGGCGGCGTCGTAGGCCCCGGCCAGGTGAAAGATGACGCTTGGGTTTCCGGGGTAACGATCGGCCAGAACGCTGAAATGGTCGATGGATTCCTGATAATGCTCGTTGTCGATCATCGTCTGACCGAGAGAGAGGGCCGTCTCCAATTCCTGATCCGCCATGCCCCGACTCTATAACCGGGTCGATCTCGAGATTCGCTATCGACTCTTCAGGCGTGGGAGACATCGCCCACGAATACGTGGTTAGGCGGCTTCCTCGATCGTTGCCGGCGCGTTGGGGAGGGGCCGGGTCTTGCCCGGGTGGGCATCCCGTTGCGCGGTGGCCACCAGCCCGACACTGAGAAGGATCAACGGCAGAGCGATGAAGATCGGCCCGGTGATGACCTCCCCACCAAGCGTGAGGCCGAGGGCAACCGCCACGATCGGGTTGACGTAGGCATAGCTGGTAGCCAGCGTCGGACGGACGGTCCGGATCAGGTAGAAGTAGGAGGTGTAGGCGATGATCGAGCCGAAGAAGATCAGGTAGGCCATGGCGAGCCAGGCCGAGGTCGAGGGCATCCCGACGATGCGCTGGCCCCGCGCCAGCCCGATGACCGTCAGCACGACCCCACCCGAGAGCAACTGTGCGGCTGGAGCCATGAGCCCCTTGGGCAGATCGAGACGGGGGCCCCATATCGAGCCGAAGGCCCAGGAGATGGGGGCGATCACAACCAGCAGTGTCCCGAGGGCGCTGGAGCGGAAGTCGCCCTCCTGGGCGAGGACGAGAACACCCAGGAGGCCGACGATCAACCCCATCCACTCACGGCGGACAGGCCACTGCCCGAACAAACCGCTCCAGAGGGCGGCCCAAACCGGGGTCAACGCGATCGCGGTGGCGACCACTCCGGACCCCACGCCGAGATCTTCGGCGGTAGTCACCAGACTCAGACCGCCGACGAAGAGCGGTATCCCCATCAGCACCAGGTTTCTCCATTGGCGAGGGGTGGGTGATGTCTCTCCCCGGGATCTGAGCACTACGAACATGATGCCCCCGGCCACCATGAATCGAATCCCGTTGAGCAGGAAGGGGGGGAAGCCCTCGAGAGCGAACCTCAACCCCAGATATGTCGATCCCCAGATGAAGTAGACCGCGATCAAGGCGAATATCACCTTGCCCCGAGCCGGGGAGCCGGTCGATAGGGGTGCGACTGAGGTTTCCATATCTATCTATCGCTCTCGACTGTAGTGGGCTATACTGAGTTCGTACCTTACACACTATAGCGTATCTCAGTAAGGGCTCAAATGGATTTCTCACATTACAACGGTCAGCCGGTGGACATGGCTGTCCAGCTGGTCAACACCCTCGACGCGGCCAGTGGTGAAGAGAAGCTGGTCACGCCGGCCGACGTCGCCGCATTCATCGACCGACATGACAACACCGAATGGTGCCGTCCAGGTTGGGAGCCCACCGAGCGCGACCTTCACGAGGTGCGAGCGCTTCGCTCCCGGCTCCGGGAGGTGTTCGAAGCCGAGGATCAGGCGGGTGCGGCCTTGGTGCTCAACGGGATCCTCTCCGATGTCCACGCCGTGCCCCGACTGAGTGTCCATGGCGAGGGACCCCACCTCCATTTCGAGTCTCAGGACGGGAGCCCGGCCCGATGGCTGGGGGCGATCACTGCCATGGGATTGACGGCCGCCATGATCGAAGGTGGCTTTGATCGGTTCGGCACCTGTGCCGCCACCACCTGTGACGACGTGTTCGTCGACACCTCGCGAAATCACTCGCGGCTGCATTGCTCCGGCACGTGCACCACCCGGGAGAACGTGGCGGCCCACCGCGCCCGACAGCGCGATCACGTCTGAGCCATTCTCAATCCCCCACGCAGATGAAACACCTGCTCAGTCTCCTGATCACCGGAGTCGCCCTCTGGATCGCAGTCAGTCTGGTGAACGGCCTCGACTTCGAAGGTTCGGCATGGACCTACGCAGGTGTCACCCTCTTGTTGTGGGTGGTAAACGCGGTGGTGAAGCCGATCATGAACTTGCTCAGTCTCCCGATCGTCGTGGTCACCCTGGGTTTGTTCCTGCTGGTCACCAATGCCCTGGCCCTCGGCTTTGTAGTGTGGCTTTCCGCACCGGAACAATTGGATCTGGGCCTGACCTCGACCGGCTTCTTCTGGGCGACTTTCCTCGGGGCCCTCACCATCAGCTTGGTGCGACTCATCCTCGACAGAGTCTTGAAGGTCTGAGCCGGAATCAGTCCTCGGCGTTGTGGTCACACCCTGTCTGCGGAGTGAAGGCGGAACCTCCGACGGTCACTATTTCGCTGCCGTTCGCCTCGGCGAAGGTGAGCCCTTGCACCGAGTTGTAGTCCTTGGTGATCGGCGTACCGAGTGCATATTGGGCAGAGGCCACCGCCGTGGCGAAGGACGACCCGCTCCAACAGACCAGTTCAGGGATGGGTTCACCATCAGCGTTGAGTGTCGCTCCACCGGAGAGGTTCACCAGATCGGCGCCTGGCGCCCCGTCGTCGACCCACGATCTCGTCGCCGTCACCGAGACCGGCTCCTTATCCACCCACACGATCTCCCTACCGGCTCGATCCACGGCTGCAACGCCACGGATCCCTGGAATGGCCAGCGCCGCCGGGTAGAAGGGCACGTATTCCCCTGCCGCGATCCCGAGAGCGGGCCCCTGATAGTCCTCGTTTCCTGCCGCGGCCATGATCTGACTGGCCGGGAACATCCCGAGCCACTGTTTCGACACTGCGTTGAGAGTGACCAGATCGGTATCGGTTGCCGGGTCACATACGTACGAGCCCAATGAGAGGTTGAGGGCTTTGATGTTCTCGACGTCATCCGCGTGGCGAATCATCAACCGCGCCATCGCCTCGGCCACATGGATCTCGGTGGTAGGCGTCAGGCCGGGGGGAAGTGCCTCCCCTTGGGTTATGACCGCGTTCGTGCTGACCAATCGTGCCGCAGCGAATGTGACCCGTTTCGAGGGGGCGACCTGTCGAATCAGGCCACTGATGAAGGTGCCGTGACTCGCCGGATTTCCCACGCCAACTGACTCCTCGTCGACGGGATCGAAGAGCACAAAGAGGTTGCGGAAGTCATCTCCGCCATAGAACCAGTGAGGGTCCGGGCTCACCCGGTTCTCGGGTGGCGCTATCCCGGAGTCGACCACCGCCACAAACTCACCGTCCAACGGGACCTTGGAGACGTCGGGCAACTCGAGCTCGGCAACTGGGCTGGGGTCGGTGCCTGGTTGGAACCGGATGTGAATGGTGAAACCGATCACATTGATGGGAGAGGCCTGAAAGTCCAGGGCACGCAATGCCATCGAGACCTGAAGCGGGTCGTCCACGACTTCCAGGAAACCCAGGGACTCTGACAGCAGATCGCTGACTTGCTCGATGTCGTCGGGGACGCCTTCGTCGGGGTCGGTGCTCGCCTCAAGGACCGAATCGGCATTGACCGAAGTGGCTGTGATCCCTCCGGCGTTGAGGGTCGCTTCCGCATCGTCGACCTGATCGGCCGGAACTGCCACATAGTTGGCGAGGTAGAAGCACACGGTGTCGTTCGGGATGGGGTAGGCGTTGAGGTCGATCGGTTCTCCGCTTGTTGCGGTGGTCGGTCTCGCCGTCACTGTCGTCGAAGGAGTCTCTGCCGTGGTGGTTGTGTCATTGCCATCGCTCACGCAGGCCGAAGCGAGCAATGAAACAGCAATTACCGCGATCAATACTCCAGCCCTCATGGAAGCCTCCAAAGTAGTTTCAGACGACGAAACGGGACCGGTGGCGGATAGCGAGATGCTCCAGCCACGACGCGGAAACTAGTCCTCGAGCAGAACCGAGAGTGGATCGGATGGGAGAACAGAGGTCGGCCGCGGAAAGACTCCTCGATCAGGCTCTAAGCGAGCCCCGCGTCGCCTTGGATGCCGGTCAGGCCTTGCTCGAAGAAATCGACGAAAAGGACCATGAGACGAAAGCCACCGTGCTGAGGGGTCTGGCCTTGGCGGCGAGATTGGCAGGCACCATCGAGGAGTCAGCGGCATTTGGCAGACGATCGGTCGCTGAGGCCGAGAACGCGAACAACCCGACACTCCGCTCTGAGGCATTGATGACGCTCTCCGGCTCTCTGGCCATTGCCGGTGATAACGCAAGTGCTCTGTCGGTGCTGGAGTCCGCATACCAGGGCAGTTCGGGCAGGCTCGAAGCCGCTATCTCCTCACAAGAAGGGGCGATCAGACAACGTCTGGGTGAGGCCCGGCTCGCCATGGAGTGTTACGCCAGGGCGCTCCCGGTGTTTCGTGCCGCCGGGGATCTCACTTCGGTTGCGCTGACCATGAACAACATGGCGATGCTGCGGATCAGAAATGGGGATCTCAAGGGCGCCAAGCGTGATCTCCACGAAGCAAGCGCCATCGATCTCGATTTGGGACATCGGAGCGCCGCCGCTGGCGCCGATCACAATCTCGGGCTGCTGGCCGCCTATCAGGGCGACATTCCCGAGGCATTGGAGTTGTTCGACCATAGCGAGCGTCTCGTCACTGAGCTCTTCGGCTCGGCCGCCGAAGTCCAGGTCAGCAGGGTGGAGGTCCTGTTATCGGCTGGTCTGTTCCGCGAAGCCTTGGCCCTGGCCGTCGATATCTCTGCCACTCTCCAGAAGGCAGGTCTCGGCGAGGATGAGGCCGAGGCTCGATTGGTGGGAGCCCAGGCTGCTTTGCTGGCCGGAGACGTGGAACTTGCCCTGCGGTGGGCTGATATCGCCGCTGAGCTTTTCGAGAAGCAGCATCGCATGGTGTGGGCGGCCAATGCCCGACTGGTCGGGATCCAGGCCCAATATCAGGCAAACGCGATCAATCCTGCATTGATCGTCGAGGCTAAAGACATAACAGCGATTCTCGAGGGCGAAGGCCAGGTCATTCCTGCTTTCAACGCGCGTCTGACAGCGGGTCGTATCGGCTTGGAGCTCGGCTTGGTGGACGAAGCCATCGAGGACCTGCAGCGGGTGGCAGAACAACGAAATGGACCTGTCGAGGTTCGACTCCAATCCTGGCTGGCCAAAGCCCTCATTCGGCTAGCGACCGGAAACCCCGCTGGTGCCGATGCCGCGGCCCGGGCCGGGATGCGTCTCCTCGACGACTACCAGGCAGCCCTCGGCGCCACCGACATCCGCACCGGCGTCGAGCGTCATGGTGCCGAGCTGGGTGAGCTGGGTCTGCGGCTAGCTCTCGAGTCGGCTCATCCCCGACGCGTCTTAGCCTGGATGGAGCGAACCAGGGCGCGCGCGCTTCGCCACCGACCAGTCACACCATCGGACCACCATGCGCAGGCGGTCGATCTAGCCGAGCTGCGTCGGATCTCCGTTGAGATGAGGTCTGCGGACGCCGGCGGGGCCCGGGAATTGAGTCGTCAAGAGCGGGCGCTCCAGGAATCGATCCGTAATCGGGGACGAGTGACCCGTGCTCAGAGTTCAGGGGGTGAGAACGTCTTTCCTGAGATCGCGAGCTCCCTACGCAACCGAACCCTGATCGAGTTCGCGTCCTTGGACGATCGGTTGTGGTCGGTGACCATCAAAGAGGGCCGATTCTCACTCGCAGAGCTCGGCCCGGAGACGGCCGTTCTCAATGAGCTGGAGAGTCTTCGATTCACGATGCGACGTCTGGCGCGAGGCCGTGGGAACGCGTCAACGGATCTGGCGCGACAGATAGCAGCGCGTCTCGACGAGATGCTGTTCGGAGGGCTCGACACTGGAACGGGCGCGGTCGTCGTGGTCCCGACGCCTGCCTTGCATAGCACTCCGTGGGCGGCGTTACCCACGTGTCGGGGGCGACCCGTGACCACCGCTCCGTCGGCGGAGCTGTGGTGGCGGGCCTCGCGCCGGAGACGCGGTCCAGGCGCGGTGGTTGTTGTCGCGGGGCCTGACCTGGCAAGTGCCGGCACGGAGGCATCGGAAGTGGCTGCCCTTTACCACGACGCCCTCCTAATCGGGCCGGAGAATTCGACGGTCGAGAAGGTCCGAACTGCCCTGAACCGGGCCGCGATGGGGCACCTCGCGTCTCATGCAAGCTTCGAGGTGGAGAACCCGATGTTCTCATCGCTGCGTTTCGCCGACGGTGATCTCACGGTCTATGACATGGAACGGATGCGGCGAGTGCCCCATCTGGTGGTCCTCTCCGCGTGCGATTCCGGGTTCAGCGACACCCTTCCTGGGGAGGAGTTAATGGGCCTGAGCTCGGCGCTTCTCAGCATGGGAGCTCGCTCCCTGATCGCCAGCGTCGGCCTGGTCCCGGACTCCGATGCCACCCGGGCTCTGATGGTCGAGCTCCACCGAAACCTGATTGCTCGGATCCCTCCAGCGGAGGCTCTGGGTCGGGCGCAGTTGGCAATCGCTGACGTGCCAGGGGGGTACGTCGCGGCCGCCTCATTCGTCTGCATCGGAGCGGGCTGAAGAATCCCTCAATTCGATGTATCAGAGGGCAGGCCGGGCTCTCTGTTCCTTACCATGACCCAGATGGCTGAAGCCATTACTCATGGCGAGCTGTTGGCTCGTGCCGCTCGTGGCGACCAGGCCGCTTGGAACACACTGGTCGAAACCTTCGGGCAGATGGTGTGGTCGATCGCCAGGAGCTTTCGGCTCGACGATGCCACTGCCAAGGACGTGACGCAGACGGTGTGGCTCAGGCTCGTCGAGAATTGTGATCGGATCACGGATCCGGAACGTCTTCCCGGTTGGCTGGCAACGACTTGTCGAAGGGAGGCGCTCAAGGTCGCCCAGCTTCGTCAACGCACCCTTCCCACCGACTTCGAATACGACCTCGAGGATCCATCACCCTCGCTCGAGGCGATGTTGGTGGAGGACGAGGAGGTGCGTGAAGTTGTGACCGCCTTTGCATCCCTCGGTGAGGATTGCCGGCATTTGCTTCGACTCCTGGCCACCGATCCCCCCCTCAGTTACGAGGAGATATCTGAGATCACCGGACGACCGGTGGGAAGTCTTGGCCCCACCCGCGCCAGGTGTATCGCACGACTCAAGTCGGCCATGGGTATCAGCAGCGACGGTGCCGACTCTATCGACCAAGGAGATGGTGAAAGGTGAGCGAGAACAGGGATTACACCGAAAGCGAGCTGTTGGCCCTCCTACGGCAGGGTTTGGACTCGACTGACCCCGTTCCGGCAGATGTCAACGAATTCGCCATGGCCGCACTCACCTGGCGAACGATCGAGGCCGAACTCGCCGAGATCGCCTTCGACTCGGCAAGCGAAGAGACGCTCGCCGGGGTTCGGGGTTCCGCCGGGGAACGGATGCTCTCCTTTGAGACGACGACACTCACCATCGATATCGAGTATCGAAGCAACACGCGCCGAGTCATCGGGCAAGTCGCCCCGCCTCAGCCTGCCACCATCGAGCTCCACCACTCCAAAGGAACCCTCACCACCGTCGCCGACGATCTCGGCCGGTTCAGCTTCGACGATGTTGATCCGGGCCCTGTGAGCATCGTTTGCACCTCGCATGGTGACCACCCGGACGTGGTCAAGACCGAATGGACGGTCCTCTGACCCGAAAGCGGGATCAGCCGGGTATCTGAGCGGGCCCTCGTGCCTCTGTCCTACAGAAGAGTCGTCGCAACCGACGATCAATGAGGAGAGGCTGATGATGACCGACATATCCCCAAACCAAGGCTCGAAACGAGCAGGGCGTCGGGCATGGTCCAGGAAGCCGATCGCATCACTCGACCACCCAGTCGACAGGTGGCTAGGTTCCCGATGGAGAGAGCCGGGGATCAAAGAGAGCCACCGGAGCCGACGGTGGTACCGCTGGCTCACCCCCCGCCCCGCCATCTAAGCGTTTCGCTGGTAGAAGAGAGCAAGGGGCCCCACGCATGCGTGGGGCCCCTTCCATTCCGGCGCAGGGGAGACAAAAGGGTTACCGACAGGTAACGGATCCACGTCCCCGTTGGAGACTCGCCCCTATGTGCCGGCTCTGCTTGGCGTCTTGGCGGGTCGCTTGGCAGATTGAACGCACAAGGCCGCCTCTCTCGAACACGGTCAACACTCGAGCCATTCAGAGCGGGCATACCTCCAACGAAAAACACCGGGATCGCCTTATCGGCGATCCCGGTGTTGTGCTCCCCGGGGTTATATCGGATTCTTGAACAAAATCCTGAAATTACCGCGGTCCCTTTTCACTGGGCAGCCGGTTCGGAACTTCGACGTTGTCCATCTGCTCGCGCCAGTCCGAAGGAAAGGCGTTGTGCTGATCGGCAACTACGACGGTGTCCATCAGCTTGCGATAGTCCGAAGGCAAGGCGTTGAGCTGGGCGGCGTTGAGCTGCGCGGCTGCGTTTCGAGCCATGTAGAGGTCTCCATTGACGTTCACCGCCTGGAGCTTGGACGCCGGGGCTGCCTGGCGCACCGCGTGCTGCTGGGTCAGGAACTCAATCCTCGACTTCCAGGCGTCTTCATAGGTCTGACTCACCTGGAGATCGACATTGGACTCGATGACTTCGTTCGTCTGGTTGGAGGCGAAGATGAAGCCGAGGGCGATGACAGCTGCCAATCCAGCAGCGGCCAGCCCAACAAACCGACCGGAAGGTCCGGCCGCCCGGGTGGTACCGGGTTGGATGACACTCGTAGACATGTTTTCCTCCTATGTCCCGACGTGGACGATTTGTCCACGTCGGGTGAGGAGAGCGTCAGGGGAGGCCCCTGATACGCGGGATGTCAGGGTGTCGGTCGTACCTCCATTAGGACCCCGGCATCGGCGAAGAACTGGATCTCGAAATCCTGCCGCGTGGTCACGATGTTGCCGTTCTCGAGTTCGACGACGTAAAGCTTGGTCATTTGATCCCAGGTCTGCACGTAACCGATACGCATGTCAGGATTCACAGAGAAGCCTCCGTAGTACCGGTTTGGCTGGTCTGCTCCGTGATGGGCGACCACCTCTAGAGCGATCGCATCGATCACGTAAAGCCCGGACGATTCGGATCCTGAGGTATCGGGGGTGTCCGTATAGGTCTGGCCGCTGGCGAGGAGCCGATCACCGGCGGATGAGAGATAGACCTCGGAGATCGGGGCGTCGAGGCGGTCGATGACTTCCCAGGTTTCGGTATCGATTGCCTCGATCCCCTCTGCCGTCGACGTCGCTGTCAGATAGTCATCGACGACCTCGAAGGTCTGGACAGCGGTGGCCACGTAAAGCACTCCTCCATTGGGGCGGCCCAAGGCCGCCGTCCTCGACCCGTTGGTGAAGGCGCCGTCGGCGATTGGCTTCGAATTCGGGGCATCGCTTCCAAACCGATGCTCACTGACCTCACCTGTTGTCTGATTGATCTCGGTGATCACGTCTCTGTTGGCGTTGACGATTAGGACCCGTGATCTACGGTCATCCCAGACGATCGTCGGGGAGGCATCAAACGTCAGAGATCCGTATGTGGGAAGGACCAGTTCCCCGATGGTGCCCACCTCGACACCGGGTAGAGGGACCTCTGTGACAAGCCCAGTCGCCAGCTCCACTGTGACGATGAGTGCCTCTCCTCGGTTGTCGCTGTTCGGAGAATCGAGTCCGAAGATCAGAGCAAGCCCACCTTGGATATGGAGCTCGTACCAGTACAACTGTGAGGGGAGGTCGGCGATTACCGCCGGGCTGGTCTCGCCAGGAACCATCCGGCTCAGGTGGAAGTTGGGCGGCGAACCATTGATGACGTAGATGGTTCCGTCGTCGGTTACATGAAGCGGAGTGTCGATCGAGGGAAACCAGGTGGTCGCCACCTCCCAGTCCTCGACGTCGATGAGACGCAATTCCGTGAGGTCGCGATCGTCATGACCGACATTGAGGGCCAGCCAGGAGCCATTATCCGAGGAGATTCCCCAGGCCCAATCTCCGACCGCGATCGGATCGAAGCCTGCGACCGCCTCCAGGGTGATCGGGTCAACGGGATAGATCGAGGCCCGTTCCACATCGATCGTGGTCGTGGTCCGGACCACGGTGGTGGCCGTGGTCGGCGGAGAAAGGCTGTCGGGTGGGGCCAGCAGGTTCGTGCTCGGGGTGGCTTCGGGACGGGTGCACGCCACGGTCATCGCTAACAGCGCGATTACACCGAGCAGGGTCCTACGTGGCGTCATGGGAGGGCCTCCCCGATCACAACGCTATCAACGGTGTCCGGGGGAGAGCCGTTCCCGTAATTGGGATCCGCAGGTCCGAATGTGAGCCCTGTAGGTCCCAATTACGGAAAGGGCTGACGGCTACTTCTTCTTGGAGAGGTCCCCGAGGATCTGCTGTGAGGCGAAACGGCCCGGGGCGCCCATCACGCATCCACCGGGGTGGGTGCCGGAGCCACACTGGTAGTAGCCCTCGATCGGGGTCCGATACTGGTTCCAACCCGGCGCCGGGCGGAAGAAGAACATCTGGGGGGCGAGGAACTCACCGGCGAAGATATTCCCTTCACTCAGCCCGACCACCCGCTCGATGTCGAGCGGGGTGACCACCTCCCGGTGAAGCACCAGATCGCTGAAACCAGGGAAGAATCCTTCCAGCGTCCTCTGCACCACGTCACCGAACCGGTCGCGCTCGGCGTCCCAGTCACTTTCCTTGAGGTGATACGGGGCGTACTGGATGAAACAAGACATCACCGCCTTGCCCGGAGGGGCCATGTCCGGGTCGACATTGGACTGGATGCAGCAGTCGATGTAGGGCTTCTGGGAGTACCAACCGTATTTGGCGTCGTCAAAGGCCCGTTCCAGATAATCCAGGGAAGGGCCCATGTTGATGAAACCCCGGTACTGGTCTGAGCGACCGGCGAGGGCGGGGTAGGTCGGGTTGGCGTCGAGGGCAAAGTTGACCTTGGCTGAGGTGCCCTGGAATTTGAAACGGCGGATGTTGTCCACCAGGTCGGTGGGTAGCTCGCGGGGATCGACCAGTTCAATAAAGGTGCGGCGGGGGTCGACCGCGCTGACCACCGTCTTGGCTTCCAACTCGGACCCGTCCTCGAGCACGACCCCGGTGGCCCGGCCGTTCTTGGTGATCACGTGATCAACCGGCGACTCCAGGCGGATCTCGGCGCCGAAGGACTCGGCGGCCCGGGCCAGAACCTGGGTGAAACCCCCGTTGCCTCCCTTGTGGAAGGCCCAGGCGCCATAAGCGCCGTCGTGCTCGCCGAAGGAGTGATAGAGAAGCACCAGACCCGACCCTTGGGAGCGGGGGCCGACCTTGGTCCCGATGATCCCCGACGAGGCGAGGAGACCCTGCATGATGTCCGACTCGAAGTAATCCTCGAGGATGTCGGCGGCGCTTCCTGTCATCAGCCGGATCAGGTCGTGGAGGACGTTGGGGGGCAGATCCGCCAGATAGCCGCCGATTGCCGCCAGCCGGGCACGCTCCTCGGGGTCCTTCGACGTGATGTCGGGGGGGATGGAGTCCATGAGGGGCCTGATGGCGTGGACCGCTTGTTCCATCATGTGCCCGTAGGCGTCGTAGGCATCGGCGTCATGGGGGGAGTGACGAGCGATCTCGTGATGGTTCTCGTTCTTGTCGGGGCCCAAAAGGAGATAGTCACCGTTCTCCATCGGGGCGAAGGTCGACGGCATCGAGAGGGGCATGAACCCATGTTTGGTCAGCTCCAGCTCGTGGATGATCTCGGGCCGAAGCAGGCTGAGGGCGTAGGAGAAGGTGGTGAAGCTGAAACCCGGGTACAGCTCCTCGGTGATCGCCGCCCCACCGACCAGATGGCGACGCTCCAGGATCAGGGTGCTCAGCCCGGCCTTGGCAAGATAAGCTCCGTTGACCAGGCCGTTGTGACCGCCACCGATCACGATCGCGTCGTACTTCCGCTTGTCTGCCATCACTACCTCATGCCGTCTTTCTCGGCGGGTTGTAGAACGGGACCCTGGTCACTTCGGCGTCCACCATGTCGTAGCGGTGGTCGATGGTGACCTCCAAGCTCACCTTCGAGCCCGGTTTGGAGTGCTCGGGGCGAACCCGGGCGATCCCGATATGCCGTTGCACCATGGGGGAGTACACGAAGCTCGGGGTGTAGCCGATCCGTTTGACCTTCTCGTCGTAGAGCATCATCCCGCCGTGTTCGGGGATGTGGTCCTTGGGTGGGATCAGGCCACGTTCGTTGTAGACCCGGTTCCAGTCCTCCCAGTCGACCATGATCCCCACCGTCCGCCAGCGGGAAGTCCCCTCGGCCAGTTCTTTCACGATGGCTTGCCGCCCGATGAAGGCCCGATCGTCGGTCTCGAGATCCCGCAGCATCCACGACATCCCCAATTCGATCGGGGTGGTGCGCTGGTCGTCATTCCAGGCATAGCGGGACGAGTAGTAATCGACGTCGATGAGGACCAGGCTGGCCTCGATACGGCTGATGAGGAGGGCGGTCTGGCCGGCGGGGATCACACCCCAGGGGGCTCCCACCTCTTGCACTGCGTCCCAGATGTCGAGGGCGTCGTCGCTCTCGACCCAGACTTCGTAACCGAGGTCGCCGGTGTAGCCGGTTCTGGAGATGGTGACTGCGGCGTTGCCGACCTTGGCCGGGGTGAGGTGGAAGTAGCCGATGCCCTCCATCTCGGGGGCCAGGGTCTTGAGGATCTCGCGGGCATATGGACCCTGGAGGGCAAGTGCGCCGTATTCGTCGGAGACATCTGTGATTTCCACCGACTCGTGCCCGATCAGGTCCTGGAAATAGGCGAGGTTGGGCTCGGCGGCGGTGAGCAGGAACTCATCCTCGGAAAGACGGAGGATCACTCCATCCTCGACGACGTAACCGGCGTCATCACACCAGATCGTGTAATGAGCCTGACCGGGACGGCATCTGCGGATGTCCCGGGCCAGCACCCCGGAGAGGTAGTGCTCGGCGTCGCGGCCCCTGATCCGGTACTTGTAGAGGGGAGAGGTGTCGATCATCGCCGCGGCATTGCGGATGGCGAAGTACTCGAACTTCTCAGAGCTCTGGTACTTGTCGGTGGCCAGGTACCCCGACCAGTGGCTCCACAAACCGGTCTGGTTGGCGGCGCTGGTCCGCGGGTGAAACGGCGTCTCACGGATCAATGGCAACCTCGGGTCGGTGGGGGCAGGTTAACCCGTCATCAGCGGCCTCCGGCCGGGACAGGAGGCTGCGTGAACCGCCGGTCAGGGCTCCAACTGCGACGGGAGTTGCTGCGATGGCTCCTAGTGGAGTTCCCGCTGCGGCACGGTGGGGACGACCAGGCCTTCGCCGAGATAGAAGCGAGCCATCACCCCGAGGAATTGATAGACGGTTCCCTCCCAACTGCTGAGCGGTCCCGGGCGATAGCCACGGTTGCGCATGCCACGTTGCACCCCTTCGCAGGCGGACCAATCCTCACGGTTGGTGAGGTCCCAGAAGTCGGTGGCGTAGGACGGGTCGAAACCGGGAAGGTCGAAGGCTTCCGGCGAGAATAGCCAGGCGCACTCGACAAAGGTGCGGTCCACGTCCATCGGGGTCAATCGGTGGGTCATGACGTAGTCGGGATGAAGGGAAAGCAACAGGTTGGGAGTCACCGTGACGTACCAGACCTGACGCGTGGTCTCGTGGTCGATCTTGCGGAAGTTCACCCCATTGGAGCTGCCGTCCAGGGACATGGTGACCGCGTGCTCCTTGAGGTCCATCGTCCCGCCGAGCCACATGCCCGTCGGGATGTGATCGACCCCACTGTCCGGTGGCGTCACCTGACAAAGCTCGGGATGAATCGTGGAGCAGTGGTAACACTCGTTGTAGTTCTCGACGATGATCTTCCAGTTGGCCTGGACCTCGTAGGAATGCGACGCCGCTGTCACCAGACGCTCCGGCTCGTAAGGGGAGATGATCTCGGCGAGGTTCCCGAAGTGGGTGCCCAACGACATAGATGACCCGGAGAGGTCGACGAACACCCATCCCCCCATGACGTCCACACCGAGGGAGATCAACGGGAACTCGCTGGCGTCGAACCTCTGGCCTTGGGTGAAGGTGGGCGCCGCCCGGAGAGTCCCGTCGAACCGGTAGGACCAGGAGTGATAGGGGCAGCGGATCAGACGGACTTCGATGGCGTCGCCGACCGGAGCAAGCTCGTGACCGCGATGCCGGCACACATTGGAGAAGGCGCGCAAGGTCCCTTCCTCATCGCGAACGAGCAGGACACTCTCTCTGCCGACATCGATGGCCCGAACCTGCCGTGGCGCCAACAGGTCGTCGAGACGCCCCACACAGACCCAGGTGCTCTGCCAGAGGTTTTCCTGCTCCCAGGCATACACTTCGAGAGAGGTGTAAGCCGCCGACGGAAGGGTGAAATTGCTCCCAAATTCCGCGAAGACCTTGCGTAGTTGGACTTGGTTGAGCGGCGGCGACGTCATCAATGTTTCCCCTTCTTTCCGGTCGGTGAGTCCGGAAATGAGATTCTGGTCCCGCGGAGCGTCGGTCGGGCTCCCAGACCCTAAATGTATTCTGCACCGTGAGTGGCGATCAGTTTCTTCCCGATCGCCCGCAACTCGACAACTAGGTCGTTGGGCTGCTCGACCACGAACTCCCAGGGGAGCCCCAACAGGTAACGAGCCAACCAGTTGAGTTCGTCGGCTCCGATGGTCAAGCGGCATTGGTCGGCATCGACGGTTTCCAATGCCCCCACGGTGGCTGGGATCACCCGCCGTGCCCGCTCGATCGTCGTCCGCAGACGTATCACTCCCCGGTGGGTGTAGGTGTCTATGGCCACGCCACGCTCAACCAGTTCTTGTGGGTCAGGTTCCGGGCGACGAATGGACCGCATCCCGGTCGTCTTCGGTGAATAGACCCGGTCCAACCTGAAGGTTCGCCAATCGTCGCGGTCGAGGTCGAAGGCGACCAGGTACCAGCGACGCCCGGTGTGGACCAAGCGCAGCGGCTCCGTATGTCGATCAGACGACCGGCTATCCCGGTCGGTGTACCCGAACCGCAGTCGTTGGCGCGTGCGGGCGGCGGAGGCAGCTATGGCAAGGGTGTTGTGATCGACCCTCGAGGCCGACGTGGAAAGCGTGGAAATGGTCGCCACCGAAATGTCTTCGAGCCGGGCGCGAAGTCGTGGAGGCAGGACATGTTCGAGTTTCGACATGGCCGACAACGACGCCTCCTCCAAACCGCCGACGGCCGTGGTGGTCGCCACTCGCAACCCCAAGGCCACCGCCAAAGCTTCCTCGTCGTCGAGGAGGAGTGGTGGGAGCTTGCCTCCAGCCCCAAGCCGGTAACCACCGCCGGGCCCAGCCGTCGCCCGCACCGGGTAACCGAGATCGCGCAGCCGGGCGATGTCCCGTCTCACCGTTCGAGGGGTGACCTGAAGTCTCCTGGCCAGTTCCTCGGCGGTCCAATCGATCCGTCCTTCCAGCAGTCCCAGGAGCTTCAGGAGGCGCTCGGCGCTATGCATCTGTCAGTTATCTTAGAGATTATGCGGACGGAAACTGTCCGCATAATCTCGTATGGTGACGGGATCACAGAGAAGGGACAAAGGTGCATCCTTTCGTGAACTACGAAATGGCGAAGGGCGTGGTCGAGGAGCGGAGGGCCACCTCGGAACGGCGCAATAGGTGGCGACGGGCTGAGAATGAAACGGTCCCTCCACTCCCGTCGTGGGACGCCGAGATGATTGAATTACAGGCGAGGCAGGCAGACGGCGAGCCGGAGAGGATCGGTGCCTGAGAATGGAATGGTCGGTCTCGGCCGCGGTCGATGGAGGTGTTCTGACATCGCGCCCGCTCACCCCGCAGCGGTTCGGGGACATGGAGCAGGTGTTCGGGGAGCGCGGCACTCCCAGGTGGTGCTTCTGCATGCATTGGCGCCGACCCGACGGGGGGTTTCTGGACAAGCGGGACAATCGCGACCGGTTCGCCGACCGTGCCGCCCAGGGTCGACCTCCCGGTTTGATCGGTTATCTGGACGGCACTCCGGTGGGTTGGGTTTCGGTCGGGTCCCGAGATGAGTTCCCGACCATCGAGCGATCCCGCGTCCTCAAGCCGATCGACGAAGCCGAGACCTGGTCGATCAACTGTTTCGTGGTCCGGGTGGGTTACCGGCGCCGGGGCATCGCCAGCGCCTTGCTAGCGGCGGCGATGGGATTCGCCAGGGATGAAGGCGGCAGGCTGGTGGAGGGTTATCCAGTCGACGGGGAACGGGCCTCCGCAGTCGATTACTTCACGGGCACGCTCGGGATGTTTCAAGAGGAGGGGTTTGTCGAGATCGTGCGTCGCAACCCGACACGTCCCATCGTGCGGCTCGGACTTGAGGAGTAGCTCTCGATGTCACCAGTCGCTCGATGAGCGATCGAGATCGGCGGGCCGCCGAGGAAAGAGTGGTCGTCATCGGCTAGCGGACAATGCTGTTCTCCTGAGCTGCGCTACCCGCCTACCCATGTTTCACCATCACGTGTTTGGTGATGGTGTAGTCGTGGACCGACTCCAGCGACATGTCCTTGCCGAAACCCGACTGTTTGAATCCGCCGTGCGGGGCCTCTGAGGCCAGCGGCAAGTGGTCGTTGACCCACACCGTCCCGAATTCGAGGGCCGAGGAAAGCCGCATGGCCCGACCGATGTCCTTGGTCCAAATCGAGGCCGCCAACCCGTAGAGCACGTCGTTTCCGAGTTGGATGGCCTGTTCCTCGCCATCGAAGGGGAGAACCACCAGCACCGGCCCGAAGACTTCCTGCTGGACGATCTCCGACTTCTGATCGACGTCGACGATCACGGTCGGTGAGTAGTAGTAGCCCTTGTCGAACCCTTCGGGGACGTTGCCCCCCAGCACCACGTTGGCCCCTTCCTCGCGGGCCCGTTCCACGAAACCGGTGACCCGGTCCCGTTGGGCCGCCGAGATGAGAGGGCCGAGGAAGGTCTCCTCGTCCCAGGGGTCTCCGATGGTGATCCCCTTGAAAGACTCGACGACCGCGTCAACTGTGTCCCCGAACCGGCCTCTCTCGACATAGAGCCGGGTGGCCGCGGTGCAGTCCTGCCCGGTGTTGAAGCAGGCTCCCACCATGGCCGTCTCCGCCAGGGCCTCCAGGTCGGCATCCTCGAACACGATAAAGGGCGCCTTCCCGCCCAACTCGAGATGCACCCGCTTCAGCGTGTCGGCGGCGGTCTTCATCACCTTCTTGCCGGTACCGGTGGAGCCGGTCAGCGACACCATGCGGAGGTCTGGATGTTCCACCAGCGCCTGGCCCGCATCGTTGCCGCCGCTGATCACATTGAGGACACCATCGGGGACGCCGGCCTCCGAGGCGAGCTCGCCGAGCATCAGAGCGGTTCGCGGGGTGCCGGGGGCCGGCTTGAGGACCGTGGTGCAGCCCGCAGCCAGTGCCGGCCCCACCTTCCAGATCGCCATGAGCAGCGGGTAGTTCCACGGGACGATCTGACCCACAGGGCCCACCGGCTCGCGCCGAAGGATCGATGTGTACCCGGCGGCAAAGTCACCCGCCGCGGTGCCGGCGATGTTGCGCGCCGCGGCAGCGAAGAAGCGCAGGTTGTCCACACCGAACGGGAGGTCGCCTCCCAATGAGTTCTGGGCATAGGGCTTGCCGGTGTCCTCGGACTCCACCCGGGCGAAGTCCTCGGCCCTACCTTCGAGGAGATCCGCCAACTTGTGGATCACCCGGGCCCGTTCGCCTCCGGTCTGCCCGGACCATCGACCGTCGAAGAATGCGTCCCTGGCCGCCTCCACCGCGGTGTTCACGTCCTCACCGGAGGCGTCGACGACCTCGTCGACGATCTCCCCGGTCGCCGGGTTCTCGACTTTCAGAGGCTCGCCACCCCTGCTGGGTGTCCACTTTCCATTGATCCAAAGGTCCCACGCCATGGGCTGCTCCTATCTGCTCAGGACTCCTCGGCCCTTTGGGCGAACCTATGGGCCAGGACGATCGGTATGAACGTGATGAGAATCACGAATACTGCCACCACGTTGGTGACGGGGCGACTGCGGGGGCGAACCAGTGACGAGAAAATCCAGATCGGAAGCGTCTGTTGATTCCCCGCGGTGAAGGTGGTCACGATGATCTCGTCGAAGGACAGCGCGAACGCAAGCATTCCCCCAACCACCATCGCCGGCGCCAGTTGCGGAAGCAGGACATGGCGGAAGGTCTGCCAGCCCCGGGCCCCGAGATCCATCGAGGCCTCCATCAGCCACGGTGAGGTTCGCCTCATGCGGGCGATCACATTGTTGAACGCCACGGCCACACAGAAAGTGGCGTGACCAATGACCAGGGTCCAGAAGGAGAACTTGAGATCCCCCAGATTGATCGCCGAGCGAAGGGCGATTCCGGTGATGATCCCGGGAAGGGCTATCGGAAGGATCACGAACAGTGAAAACGCGTTGCGCCCGAAGAACTTGCTGCGCCACACCGCGGCGGCGGCCAGGGTCCCCAGCACCAGCGCGATCAGGGTCGACACCAGGGCGACACGCATCGAGAGGCTCACCGCGGAGCGGATGGCGCTGTTTTGCCAGGCCACCCCGAACCAGTCGGTGGTGTAGCCGGGTGGGGGGAATTTGAAGGTGGCCTCCTCGGTCGTGAAGGCGTAGAGAAACACGAACAAGATCGGGATATGCAGGTAGGCGAGGGTGAATCCCGCGGCGATCTTGAGACCGAGGCCAGCCTTCTTTCTCACAGGGCCTCGAATGCCCCGAACTTGCGAGCCACTGTGAGATACACCGCCATGACCGCTATCGGGACGAAGGAAAAGGCCGCGGCCAGAGGGAGGTTGCCGGCCACCCCCTGATAGGAGTAGATGGCCAACCCGATGAACGGGCTGGAGTCACCGATGATCGTGGGGATGATGTAGTCACCCAAGGTGAGGGAGAACGTGAAGATCGATCCGGCAGCCACCCCGGGGATGGCCATCGGCCAGGTCACCTTGCGGAAGGTAAGCGCGGGCTGCGCTCCCAGATCAGCCGACGCCTCGAGAAGTGAGCCCGGCACCCTTTCGAGCGAGGCATGAATCGGGAGAATCATGAACGGCAGCCAGATGTACACGAACACCAGGAACTGGCCGAACAGGGATATGGATAGGGACGGCCCTCCAATCCCGGGAACATTCAGAAAAGCCTCTAACGCCGCCTCCATACCGAGTCGCTCAACGAACCAATTGATGATCCCGTCGGCCGCAAGGATCAGCTTCCACGAATACACCCGCACCAGGTACGAAGACCAGAGAGGGATGAGCACTGCCAATACGAGGATGGTCTTGGTCTTCTTGTGGGCATAGCGGGCCATGAAATAGGCGAGAGGGAATGCCAGCACCACACAGGCGACGGTCACCACGGCAGCCATGCTCACGGTACGGATCATCACCGCGGTGTTGGCTCCGGTGAACAGCGTGTTCCAGGTGTCCAATGAGATGACTCTCTCCAGGACCCCGGAGAACGGGTTGAGCCGGAAGAAACTCTGAACCAGCAGCGCTAGGAGGCTGCCCCCGTAGACCCCTACCAGCCATATGGCCGGCAGCCCGATCATGAGCAGGAGACGCAGCCGGGGTCGTTGGTGGAGATAGGTTGAGACCCGGTGCAGGAGGGGCGGGCGTGTCGAGGTGTCCGTCATTCGAAGGCGGCGGAAGGTGTGGGGAGCGGTTGGAACCGCTCCCCACAACACATGGTTACCGTCCGCCGATAACCGCTAGATAGTCGGTCACCCATCGGTAGTAAGGGACGCACGTCCCCGGGTCGGCGGTGCCGTTGCAGTCATCCGTCGGCGTCTTCCAGAACAGGATCTCGTCGAATTGCTCGCTTCCGTTGTAGGCACACCCGTCGGGACCCAGAAACTCGTTCCCTTCGCAGGCCGCAAGCACTGCAGGAACCGTGCCGAAGAAGTAAGCCAGGTCGCCCTGGAGCTTGGGATTCAGCGAGTGCTCCATCCACATGTAGGCGCAGTTGGGGTGCGGCGCCTTGGAATTCATCATCGTGGTGTCGGCCCATCCGGTCGCCCCTTCTTTGGGGACCACCTTGTCGATGGGGAAACCTTCGCTCGCCAGGATGCCCGTCTGGAACGGCCAGGTCGACGAGGCGGCCACACCTTCGTTTTTGAAGTCATCCATCTGGATGTACGCATCGTGCCAATACCTACCCACCAGCGTGCGCTGGATGCGCAGGAGATCGAGGGCAGCCTGGTACTGCTCCTCATTGAGTTGATACGGGTCCTCGATGCCCAACTCGGGGTTGGTGCTCTTCAGATAGAGGGCTGCGTCGGCGATGTAGATCGGACCGTCGTAGGCCTGAATCCGTCCTTGGTTCGATGCGCCGTCGGGAAAGGTCGTCTCCTCGAAGACGACGCTCCAGGAGTCGGGCGGAGTGTCCCCGAATATCTCGGAGTTGAAGCCAAGCACATTGAAACCCGACGTGTACGGCACCCCATAGTGCTTGCCATCGACCGTGTGCCATTCGGCATCCTGGAGACGGGGATCGACGGTATCCCAACTCTCGATCAGATCGATGTTGATCTCTTGCACCGAGCCACCTGCGACCAACCGGAGACTGGCGTCACCGGAGGCGGTGACCAGGTCGTACTCTTCGGAGCCGGTCATCAGCGCCACCATCTCGTCTGAGGTGCCGGCGATCTTGTGCTCAACCAGGCAACCGGTGTCGGCCTCGAACTCGGTGACCCAGTCGAAGGCAGGGTCGTAGTCGCCCCGTTCGATATAGCCGGCCCAGGCGACGATCACTACCTTGCCCTCACCGTCACCGACTTCGGTGGGAAGGGTGGTAGTTGCCTCCTCGGCTGTGCCGGTACACGCCGTCGCCAGGACGGCGAGCGCGGTCAGCAGAAGCACTGCACGAGCTCTCATTTGTTCGTTTCCTCCTCGTGGTTGTCGTTACTGGCCCCGGCGTAAGCCGGAGTCTTGTCGATCGCATCGACTCCTGTAGGGCTGTCCTCCAGGGGTCGGCACGAACTCCTCTGCCATCTCAGGCCCACCCGACGCCCGACCTGGCGAGCAGCCTCGAAGTGATCCACCGCTGCGTTCTGACTGGCGACTTCGAGGATCGCCCCCTCGACCTGGACCCGGAACTTGGTGTACATCCCCAGGTAGATGGCCTCGGTCACCACGCCGTCGACGCCAGCCGTGTCGGTTGCCAGCTCGGCAGATGGCTCACCGATGCTGATCTTCTCGGGTCTCACGGTGAACGGTCTGCTCGATCCCATGATCCGCTGAGCGAGGGGGCCCGAGACGACATTGGAGGTGCCCACGAACCCGGCCACGAAGGCATTACGCGGGTTCTCGTACACGTCCGAGGGAGTCCCCAGCTGTTCCACCTGTCCCTGATTGAAGACTGCCAGCCGGTCACTCATGGTCAGGGCCTCCTCCTGATCGTGGGTGACATAGATGAAGGTGATCCCCACCTCTCGTTGCAGGGTCTTGAGCTCCAGTTGCATCGCCTGGCGGAGTTTGAGGTCGAGGGCGCCGAGGGGCTCGTCGAGGAGCAGGACCGAAGGCCTGTTGATCAGGGCCCGAGCCAGAGCCACCCGTTGTCGTTGGCCGCCTGAGAGCTGGCTCGGCTTGCGTTGGGCGAAATCCTCGAGATGGACCATGGCCAGGGCCTCGTTCACCCTCTTGGAGCGCTCCTTCGCTTCCACCTTGCGAACCATCGGGCCGTAACCGACGTTCTCCGCCACCGTCATGTGCGGAAACAGGGCGTAGTCCTGGAACACGGTGTTCACATCACGGTCATAAGGGGGGAGCCCGGAAACGTCGATCCCATGCAGCACCACCCGTCCCTCACTTGGCATCTCGAAACCGGCGATCATCCTCAGGCAGGTTGTCTTGCCACTCCCCGAGGGGCCGAGCATCGAGAAGAACTCACCATCGGCGATGTCAAGCGTCACGCCGTTGACCGCGCGGGTCTCGCCGAACAGTTTGCTTACCTTGTCGAGACTCACCGCAGCGGCCAATGGGGCTCTGACCTCCCTCTCACCGAGACTATTCGGGGGCGACGATGCCCGGCGGCGTCAAGATAGCCATTTGTGGTCCCCGGCATTCGGCCGGGGGACTAGGTTCAGCTCCAAGGCCCCGGCAAAGAAGGAGATTCATGGCCAAATACATCATTCTGGGCAACTACACCGCACAGGGCATGGCCGCCATCAAGGAGAGCCCGGCCCGACTGGACGCGGCCCGAGAAGGGCTGGCATCAATGGGGGTCACCATCGAGGACTTCTACCTCACCTTTGGTGAATATGACATCGTGACGGTTGCCGATGCCCCGGACGCGGCAACCGCGGCCAAGGCTGTCATGACCCTCGGGATGGCGGGCAACGTGAGCACGGTAACAATGGCGGCGCTAAGCGAGTCCGAGTTCAGGAAGGTCGTTTCCGAGCTGCCCTGAACCCCAGGATTTGACTCGGTTCTAAGAGGAGGACTGATGACCTATGGAGACTCGGGCCCCGGCGCTTCGCCGGAGCCCTTCGAGCCCACACCCCCGGCTATTCCCCCAGCCACTCCGCCCCCCGAGGCGCCAGCGGCACCAAGCCCGACTTCCAAGTTGAGCGTCGGCGAACAGATCATTGCTGTCGGGGCCCTGATCCTCGCCGTGCTCGTCGATTTTATCGGCGACGTCCTATTGGACGAGTGGGGCGTCAGCTATGTGATCCTCGGTCTGGCCTTTTTGGCCCTGGCCCTGATCTGGCTGCACAACTTCCGGGGTAAGGACACCTTCGCCCCTCATAGCAAGCTGCTGGTATTCACTGGCTACGCCGCCGGGGTGTTCGGAGTTCGCGAGGTGCTCGCGGTGGTCGACGGCGGCCTGCCCGAGGACGCCATCGACGTCTTTTTCCAATTGGCGGTCATCGTCGGATGTGGGTTGATGGCGTACGGCGCCTATCTCTACTCCAAGTCCGACTGATCCCTTTCCCACACGCGAATGGGCCACCGCCCGGCGGTGGCCCATTTCACATGCTCGATTGGCTGTCAGGCCTCGGTGTCGGCGACGTGGGTCGTGCCGTATCCCTCTTCCTCGGGATGGCCGTGCTCGCCCCGGGTCATGGCGAACTCCTCCTCTGGTGACAGGACCAGTTTGTTCCGGCCCGAGAGCCCGAAGTAGAGAATCCCCAGGACGAACCAGATGGCCACCCCATAGACCCCGGGGAGGTAGGCGTCGTTGAGGAAGAGCGCCACCAACGAGATCAGGGCGATGACACCAGCCACGCCGGCTCCGAACACCCCGACCGGGCTCCGATAAGGCCGATCGATGTTGGGCATCCTTCGACGAAGCAGGATGAACGAGAACATCTGCATGGAGTATGAGATGACCGCTCCGAACACCGCCATGCTCAGCAGCGCCGCTCCCGCAGTGCCGGTGTATTGGCTGTCGAGAATCCACGCCAACGCATAGCCGACGACGCCCCCAAGCAACAGCGCCACGTATGGGGTCTTCCTCTTTCCATGGGTGATCGACATCCAATGCGGGAAGTACCCGGCCCGCGACAGCGAGTAGATGTTCCTCCCGTAGGCATAGATGATCGTGTGGAAGCTGGCTATGAGTCCGGTCAAGGCGAATAAACCCAGGATCGCGGCACTGGTGTCGCTTCCCAGAACTGCCCGGAACCCATCCAGCAGGGGCTCGCCGGAGAGCCTGATCCCTTCGGCACCACCACCGACCCCGGTGTTGAGGAAGAGCACACCCAGAGCGGTGATCACCAGGGTCCAGAGCCCCCACATCGTGCCGCGGGGCACATCCCGCTTGGGGTCCATCGACTCCTCGGCCGCAAGCGGCAACTCCTCGATCGCCAGATAGAACCAAATAGCGAAGGGCAAGGCGGCGAAGATCCCGGGGATCCCGAAGGGCAGGAATGAGGTGCCACCGGCGTCGGGGACGATATTGGTCAACTTGGCGGCATCGAAGTCGGGGATCGCAATCACAAAGAACACCGCCAACACCGCCAAGGAAATCACGGCAATCACCACCGAGAACCGCATAGTGGCTTCGATCCCGATGATGTTGAGCCCCACGAAGATCACGTAGAAGATCAGCCACCAAAGCTCTAGTCGGATGCTCACGCTGAACAGGTCGTTGAAGACGCTTTGGGCGTAGATCGACGCGAAATAGACCACCACAACCGGTGTCACCACGTATTCGATGTTCTCCGCGAGACCGGTGATGAAGCCACCCCAGGGGCCCATCGAGGATCGAGCGAACGAGTAGGCACCACCGGTATGGGGTAGCGCCGGGGACATCTCGGCGATCGAATAACAGAGCCCGATGTACATCACCGTGATGACCGCAGTGGCGATGAGGAGGCCGCCAAAGCCGCCGACATCCAGGCCGAAGTTCCACCCGGAGAAATCGCCGGAGATGACTGCGGCGACCCCCAAGGCCCAGAGCATCCAAACCCCGGCGTGCCGTCTCAGGCCCCGCTGTTCGAAGTACTCCTTATCGACATCGCGATAGGTGACCGAGCCGACCTTGCGTTCCTCCGACATTGACGTGCCTCCATTCGGATACGACGAGGAGACTAGGTAACGCGACCTCGGCGGTGCGGTCCGCGATGCATTTTTTTCAATTCCTTTCCCTGGGGCGGAAGACGGGAGCGCGGGCCTACTCTCTGCGTCTTGAACCCAGACCCGAGGAGCACATCGAATGCCAGTCCCGCCAGGAATGATCAGCATCGAGGAATTGGAGGCCTACGTCGGGTCACATGACATCGACACCGTGGTGGTTGCCTTCACCGACCACTACGGCCGGGTACACGGCAAGCGCTTCGATGCCCACCATTTTCTCGACGAGATCTCGGATCACGGCACCCATGGCTGCGACTACCTCCTGACGGTCGACATGGAGATGGAGCCGGTCCCGGGTTACACCTACGCCAGTTGGGAGCTGGGGTACGGGGACTTCCACATGGTTCCCGACCTCAGCACCTTGCGCATCGCCACCTGGCTCGATCGGACGGCCTTCGTGCTGTGCGACCTCGAGGATCCCCGGACCGATGACCTGGTAACGGTGGCGCCGAGAACCATCCTGAAACGCCAGCTCGAGAACGCCGCCGAGTCGGGTTATACCGCGAAAGGAGCCTCCGAACTCGAGTACTTCCTTTTCGAAGAGTCCTATCGAGAGGCGGCGGAGAAGAAATACCTGGGGATGCGTGCGGCCGGTTGGTACATCGAGGATTACCACCTGCTCCAGGGCACCCGCGAGGAGTTCTACAACGGCCAGGTCCGCCGGCATCTCGCCGCGTCGGGGATCCCGGTGGAGAACTCGAAGGGGGAGTGGGGCCGCGGCCAGCATGAGATGAACATCCGCTACGCCGAGCTGTTGGAAATGGCCGACCGTCACACGGTCATGAAACAGGCGATGAAGGAGATCGCCGACAGCATCGGAGTCTCGGTCACTTTCATGGCAAAGCCCGACATGTCCGAGGCCGGCTCCTCCTGTCATCTCCATGTCAGCCTCTGGGACGGAGACCACAGCGCCTTCCCTGGTGACCAGGTGTTCGGGCCGGTGCACGGGTCGGACACGTTCAAATACTTCCTGGGCGGATGGATGGCCCATGTCCCGGAACTGATGGTCTTCTTTGCCCCCACCGTCAACTCCTACAAGCGCTATCAGGACGGCTCCTGGGCCCCGACGAGACTCGGTTGGAGCTACGACAACCGAACGGCTGGGTTCCGGGTGGTAGGTCATGACCAGAGTCTTCGCATCGAGTGCCGGATCCCGGGTGCGGACGCCAATCCTTACCTCGCCTACTCGGCGGTCCTCGCGGCCGGCCTCGACGGCATCGCCAACCAGATCGAGCCCCCGCCGATCTTCGAAGGCGACGTGTATCAAGCGCAAGAGCTTGCCCGGGTTCCCTACACGCTGCGTGACGCCACCGATCTGTTCGAGTCATCTGAATTCGTCGCTGACGTCTTCGGCGCCGACGTACAGGCTCACTACAGCCACTTCTTTCGCGTGGAACAGAAAGCCTTCGACAATTCGGTCACCGATTGGGAGCGTTGGCGATACTTCGAGCGGATATGAGCGGGCGACTCCAAGACAAGGTGGCTCTGATCACCGGGGCCGGCTCCGGGATCGGCCGGGAAACCTCGCTGCTGTTCGCCTCCGAGGGCGCCTCGGTCCTGGGTGTCGACCTCAACGAGGAGGCGCTCGCCGAGACAGTGAGCCTGGTGCAAGCGGCGGGCGGCGAAGCCGCGGCGCAACGGGCGGATGTGTCGTCGGCCGTAGACAGCGAAGCGATGGTGGCGGCCGCGGAATCACGCTACGGCCGTCTCGATGTGATGTTCAACAACGCCGGGATCATGCACTCCGACGACGACGACGCGGTCTCCACGGAGGAGAAGATCTGGGACCTCACTATGGACATCAACGCCAAAGGGGTCTTCTTGGGCTGCAAGTACGGGATTCCTGCCTTGCGCAGGGCGGGCGGCGGCTCGATCATCAACACGGCCTCGTTCGTGGCCTTGCTCGGTGCCGCCACCCCGCAGGTGGCCTACACCGCGTCGAAGGGAGCCGTCCTCGCCATGACCCGGGAGTTGGCAGTGGTGCACGCCCGGGAGAACATCAGGATCAACGCCCTCTGCCCCGGCCCGCTTCGAACCGAGCTCCTGATGAAGTTTCTGGACACCGAGGAGAAGAAGCAGCGCCGTCTGATCCATATCCCGATGGGCAGGTTCGGTGAGGCGGCGGAGATGGCGAAAGCTGCGCTGTGGCTGGCCAGTGACGACTCCTCCTTCGTGACCGGCACCGAATTCGTGGTGGACGGTGGGATCACCGCTGCCTACGTGACCCCGGAATGAGCGATCACCATTCCTTCGTCGACGGAGTTCCCAACCCAGGTTCCGCCGGGGAGGCGGCCATTTTTAACCCGGCCACCGGGGAACAGATCGGAACCGTCAGCCGGGCGGGCGCCCCTGACGTGGACCAGGCGGTCTCGGTGGCGCGTGATCGGTATGAGGAGGGTGTGTGGCGCCGGGCCTCGGTTCGTCAGCGTCGCGACGTCCTGAGGAGGCTCGCCGATCTCATCCGGCGTGATCAGGACCGCTTGGCGGGTCTGGAGTCGACCAACGCCGGCAAGCCGATAGCCGCGGCGCGGGGCGAGATCGGGGCGGCGGCGACCACGTTCGACTTCTACGCCGGGGCGGTGGACAAGTTCCATGGCCAGACCATCCCCGGCAACGCCAACGGCACGCTCATGACCTTCCGCGAGCCGATCGGGGTCTGTGCTGCGATCACCCCGTGGAACTTCCCAATGCTGATCCTGAGCTGGAAGACGGCGCCGGCCCTGGCCATGGGGAATTCGGTGGTGGCCAAGCCGGCCGAGGTGACGCCGTTGACCGCACTGGCCCTTGCCGAACTGGCTGTTGAAGCCGGGTTGCCACCGGGTGTCTTCAACGTCGTAACCGGTCGCGGATCCGAAGCGGGGGAGGCTCTGGTCCGTCACCGCCAGGTGAGCAAGATCTCGTTCACCGGCTCGACCGAGGTGGGGGCGGGGGTGATGGCGGCGGCGGCACCCGACATCAAAAGGGTCTCGTTGGAGTTGGGGGGCAAGTCGGCCAACATCGTTTTCTCCGACGCCGACCTCGATGTTTGTGTGGAGTCCTCGATTTTCGCGGTCTATGACAACGCCGGTCAGGACTGCTGTGCCCGGAGCCGGGTCCTGGTGCAGAAGCAGATCTTCGAGGAATTCGCCGATCGGTTTGTGGAGCGGGCCGCCACACTGGTGGTGGGTGACACCGCCGACGAATCGACCGAGATGGGCCCCCTGATCACCCCGGCCCAGCGGGAAAGCGTGGAGTCCTACATCAAGATCGGCCAAAACGAGGGAGCGACCCTCCGTTGCGGAGGAGAGCGGGTCGGAGAGGTCGGCAACTTTCTCTCTCCGGCTGTGTTCACCGGTGCCAGGCCGGAGATGCGCATCGTGCAGGAGGAGATCTTTGGCCCGGTGGTCGCACTCAGCGTCTTCGAGGATGAGCAGGAGGCGATCGGTTTGGCCAACGACTCGATCTATGGCCTGTCAGGGTCGATCTGGACCCGGGACATCGGGCGGGCGCTACGGGTGGCCAGGGCGGTGGAGACCGGGATGCTTTCGATCAACTCGTCCTCGAGCGTCCACATCGAGGCGCCTTTTGGCGGGATGAAGGCTTCGGGGGTCGGTCGGGAGCAGGGGATGGCCGCCCTCGAGCACTACTCGGAGTACAAGTCGGTGTTCATCGCCAACGACTGAGGTTGTCGCGCCCGGTTCTATTCCGTTTTCGCGCGGGAATCTGAACCTACAGGCCGCGATCCCCGCGCGAGAACGGAGGGGTTGCAATGGATCTCGGTTTTAGCGCACCCTCGACCGGTGGGACTGGACGAGACGGTCCGTCGACTGGCGGAGATACAACAGGGAGTGGTCGGCCGACGCCAACTGTGGGCGGTCGGGATTGGCTATCACTGGATACAACATCGAGTGGACACCGGGATGCTCATCCCAATCTCGGCCCAAGTCCTCAGAATGGCGGGAGCCCCGGTTACCGATGCCGGGCTCGCGATGGCCGGGGTTCTCGATTCCCCGGGATCGGCCTATCTATCGCACCTCTCAGCAGCTGCATGGTGGGGGCTGCCAGGATTCAGCCTGGATTCACCGGTGCACACGTTGATCCCGCGCCAGGGAGTGGAGAGGCGAACACGTCTCTCGATCGTCCACTACCACTCGAGTTTGCCAACCGATCATTTGCGCCAGTTCAACGGCGTGCCGATCACGTCTCCTGCGTTGACAGTCTTCCTGCTCGCAGGATCGGTGCACGCTGCGAGAACAGAGCGCGCTTTAGACAATGCTTGGTCGATGAGATTGGTCACATACCGAGAACTCCACGACCTGCTTCATCGTCTCGCCGCCAGGGGTCGCAACGGAATCCGCGTCATGAGGAGGCTGCTTGCCGAGCGACCCGAGGATTACGTCCCACCGCAGTCGGGACTCGAGGCGCGAGTTGCACGTTTGGCTCGCGACGTTGGAGTGCTGCTTCAGCCGCAGGTCGACGTTGGTGGCACCGACTGGGTGGGGCGCGTCGACTTCGTTGTCGAAGACAGCGACCTTCTAATCGAAGTGCTTTCCCGGCGCTATCACGGTTCCGTTAGCGACCAACGAGCCGACGGTGAACGTTTCGACAGACTCGAGCGGGGCGGGTTCAAGGTATTGACCTTGTGGGACAGCGACATCTGGGAACGGGCAGAGACGGTCAGGGACCGGATCCTTGCGTTCTCGCGCGGGGATCCGGGTCTCCAGACCCGGATCCCCGCGCGAGAACGGAGGGGGACGTGACCAGGTGACGGCCCCGACCCTGTCTCGTGTGGTCGGGTCGCAGGAGGAGGGCGAGCAAACCCAGCGCGGTCAGCGGAGCCATGATCACAATCAGTTGGCTGGGCAATAGGGCGCAGAACATCATGCCGGACCAACCGAGGAATCTCTTGCCCCGGGTGCGCCAGCCCGGCGGGCCGTCGAAGCTGAGAAGGAAGGCGACGCTTCCGATCAACCCGATCAGAGCGATGCTCACTATCACCCAGGGTGTCCAGAGTGGGTCATAGTCCGCCCCGTTCAACCCATGTGCCAGGCTGAAAATGAGGATCCAGGTGGCATAGAGGAAGACAGTCAATCCGATGAACCGGGCCGCTGTTTCCGCAACCGACCTCATGCTGCCAGTCTATGCCCCGACTCCCTGATCGCTACCTGGAGTGCTCAGAGGCGGGCCAGCAGGACCCGGGTTCGTTCGATCTCGAGCAGAGAGCCAAGCTCTTCGACGACCGGCCCGGCCGACTCGAGGGCCCTGGTGGCGCCCATGCCATCCCCGATCTCGATGTAAGCCTCGGCCAGCCACAGTTCGGTCCTGGCCAACTCCCACTTCGCGTCCAGGCTGTCGAAACCCTTGCGCGCTTTGAGGAATAGGGCGATGGCCGTCACAGGATCTCCGTTGTAGAGGCCGATAGCAGCCTCGAGCCGATCGAGATGTGGTGGCAATGCCGTTATCCCGGCCCAACGGGCGTAGTCGCGGGAGCCGATGATGAAGTCGTCGGCGTCGGAGAAGATACCGCCCTCGAGGAGGACATCTGCCTTCACTACGCTCACCAAAGGTCTTACCATTGCTGGGGAAAGTCGATCCAGTTGGTTGACGGCTTCGATGACGTCTCCTTCCCGGGCCCGAATCCACGCCTCCCAAGCCTTGACCACGCCACCAGGGCCACCGAAGGCTTCCGTTTTATCGATCATCCAGGTAAGCAGCTCTCGGGATCTGGCCATCTCGCCATCGCGGCGGGCGGCGTGAATGAACGCCTCGGCACCGAAATGATGGCCGGAGAAGTTGGGCGGTTCGGTTGCGCGGTCGCCCAGCATCATCCGCACTCTGGAGGCCAATTCGGTGACGATCCGATCCCAGTTACCCAACCAGAACTCGGAATAGGAAAGCCATGACGTGTTGTGCAAAGCCATCCCCGGCGCCTCGTCCCCGGACTGGGCCACACCCTGCTCGGCGAGCTCGCGGGCCCTGTGGTATTCCCCGATGTATGCGAAATTCCAGGCTCCCGCGGCGACTGCATCGCCGATCTCCGATGGATTCGCCATTTGTTTAAGCAGGGGAAGTCGGCGGCTCAGGACTTCGGTGTTGGCCCGGTAGTCGCCCAAGAAGATGTCGACTGAGCCCACTGCATCCAATGCCGCCGAGGCGAGGTCGACCCGGCCGAGGGCCTTGGCGAGAGCGACTGCCCGCTCCGCTGCCACCCTGGCGGCCGCAACGATCCCGTTCTGGACCTGCTCGGATGGCGATCGGGCGAAGAGACCCATGGAACGAGCGAGGAGCAGTCGGACCATCTCCTCGCTCTCGTCGTCTGGGTCGAGATTGGCGAAACCGATCTCGATGTATCGGTCTACCTCCTTCTCAGAGATCGGGGTCGTCATCGACCCCGGCCACCGGGTCGGAGTTTCCGCCGCCCTGGCACAGGCACGCGCGATCAACCGGCGTTCCTCTGGAGCATGTGCCAGAAGCAGATCGGCCTCGTCCTTGAGCGAGAACCAGGCCACATCGCCGGCGTAGCCGGAGAGGGCAGCCATGCCCCGAGCGTTCAGGGCCCTAGCTCGCTCCAAGGGGTGATCGGACAATGCGATCGCCTGTTCGGCCAGCTTTGCCGCCCGGGCGATCGCCGCCCGGCCCCGCGAAGCATGGGATGCCGCCAGAACCGCGACGAAGGCTCGATGGCCTAAATCCTCAATCCTCTCGATCGTGGCTCGAGGGTCATCTTCCGCAGCATGAAAGGCCTCCGACCAGTGATGCGCCACCAGCTCCACCAACTCGCCGGTCCGGTCGCCGGTCGACTCCTCGATCCAGGTGGCCACCTCGGCATGGGCCGCACTCCGCTCGCGACGGGGAAGCATCTCATACGCCACGTCCCTGGTGAGGACGTGTTTGAAGATGTACTCGGGTTCGCCCTCCAGTGACGAGCCAAGACGCGATTGGATCAACTCCCTCTGCTCGAGATGGTCTAGAACCGAGTCCAGTGGAGTGGCAACTCCGCCGAGGAGCTGGGCAACCGGACTCGGCCAGAAGATACGTCCCACGACCGCCGCCCGCTGCAGAACTCTCTTTTCCAGCGGCTGGAGAAGGTCAATGCGAGCGGCGAGAACGCTTTGGACGGTGTCCGGGATTTCGACCGAACCCAGATCCTCGCCAGCGACCCAGCTGTCCGCCTTTCGGACAATGTGACCCCGGTCGATCAGGTGGCGGACGATCTCCTCGAGGAAGAATGGGTTTCCCTCCGCCGTCTCCATCATCGTGCGTCGGAGCTCAACCGGCAGGTCAGCGATGGCGAGGAGTGAGGCGACGAGGGTGTCGGAGTCCTTGCGGCTGAGCGGGTCGAGCGATATCGACGTGTGATTGCGACGACCGCCACCCCAGCCGGGACGGCTCTCTGTCAGCTCGGGTCTCGCCGGGCAAACCAGGAGCAGTGGACCCGTTACTTTCTCTGTCAACTCCTCGAGGATGTCGAGCAGGGCCGGATCCGCCCAGTGGATGTCCTCAACGATGGCGACGAGTGGAGATTGAGCGGAAAGTGCCGTGAAGAGGGACCGCCATGCGGCGTTGGTCCTGGCTCTGACCTCCCTCGGGTCGAGATCGGTTAAGGAGTGATCAGGATCTGCGACCCCCATCGTATGAGCGAGGATGGCGATGGTGCGTTGGATGTCGTCGGTCAAGTCCGACGTAAGTAAGTCCTCGCCCAGATTGCGGATTCGTTCCAGGGCGTCGGACGATGGGTCACTATCCCGGATCCCCGCCGCCTGCTTGAGGATTTCGGCTAGGGGCCAGTAGGCGATCCCATCGCCATAAGGCAGACATCTGCCGCGGAGGACGATCGGCGAGGGCTCGGACCGTCTCACCCACTCCAAAAACTCCGCGGTCAGCCTGCTCTTGCCGACACCTGCCTCACCGTAAAGGGTGACCAAGTTTGGCCGGACTTCGATGGCGGTCCTTTGGTAGATGGTCTGAAGGAGGGTCAGCTCCGCGTCGCGGCCCACCATCGGTGCGGCCAGCCCTGGGATTCCCCTCTCTGAGCCACCTACCGACTGGCCGATCAACTCGAAAGCCTTGACCGGGATCGATTTCCCTCTCAGCTGGAGGTCGCCGATCTCTTTGAAGTTGAACCTGCGCACGGCGCGGGCGGCTCTCTCCGCAACCAGGATCCGCCCAGGCTGGGCTGCGGTCTGGAGGCGGGAGGCCACGTTGACGACATCGCCGGTGACCATCGGTTCGCCGGGCTGGGGGTCGGTGTACGCCAGCACCTCACCGGTGTTGATCCCGATCCTCATCTCTAGGCTGATTCCCTGGCTTTGAGTCAGCTCTTTGTTCACCTCGTTGAGTCGGTCCATCATCTTTAGGGCTGCATGAAGGGCGCGGGCCGGGTCGTCCTCGTGGGCAACGGGCACTCCGAACACCGCCATCACCGCGTCACCGATGAACTTCTCCACCGTTCCACCTTCGGATTCGATCTCGGTGCGCATCGCCTCGAAGTAGGCGCTCATCACACGAGCCAGGTCCTCGGGGTCGAACCGCTCACCGAGCCCGGTAGACCCGGCCACATCGGCGAAGAGGATTGTGACCAGCTTCCGCTCCTCGGTTCTGCCGGCGACCGGCTCCACCGGCTGACCGCACGAAGCACAGAAGCGGGCTTCGATGGTGAGGGTTGCTCCGCATCGGTTGCAGGCCGGCCTGAGGCTCGACCCGCACTCGGCGCAGTATTGAGATCCCTCGGCGTTGGTGCGCCCGCAATGAGGACACTGGACAACTGCCATAGCGACTCCCTCTCGAGCGATCTCCTCGGGCGGAATCGTAACGACAAGCGCCTAATCGCAGAGCGAGAGCTCCAAGGCCATCGAGGGCCCGTGTTCTCGCGCGGGGATCCGCGTCTGAAGACGCGGATCCCCGCGCGAGAATGGGAGGGCCATGAGAATCGGCCTTCTCGTCTGTGACCACGTGCGTCCGGAGTTCCTCGGCATCTCCGGGGACAACGACGACATGTTCCGCAGTCTCTTCGCCGACCATGACGAAGTCGAGGTGGTGGCTTATGACGTTGTCAACGGTGAGCTGCCGGGCGACCCCTCCGAGGCCGACGCCTGGATGACCACCGGCTCCCGCTACTCGGTAAACGACGACGATCCGTGGATTCGAGATCTCGAGGAGTTCGTTCGGACGGTGGCCGATGCCGGTATCCCCTTCGTCGGGATTTGCTTCGGGCACCAACTCATCGCCAAGGCCCTGGGTGGTTCGGTGGTCAAGTCCGACCGTGGCTGGGGGGTGGGGGTCCAGGAGGTCGAGATCAGCGAGGACCTGGGTTGGGGGACCTCAGTTCGGGTTCTCACCAGCTACCAGGACCAGGTCGATTCGCTCCCGCCGGGAGGCAAGATCCTGGGTTGGAATGACCATTGCCCGGTGTCGGTCATGGGGGTCGGCACGACCATGCTCGGGATACAGGGTCACCCCGAATTCGAGACTGCCTACTCGGAGGCTCTCATGGAATCACGTCGCGGTCAGGTGATCCCCGAGGACACGGTCGAGGCCGGGCTTGCCTCGCTTAACGAAGAACCGGATGGATCCCGTCTTGCCGACTGGATCCTCGAGTTCATCGAGCACGCCCGGGAGGCCTCGCCCCGGTAACGAGGTCAACCGAAATGTCGGTCGATGAGGCCGACCACGCCGTTCCATCCCCTGGGCTCGGCAATGGACCGGGCTCTCGTCAGGAAGTCGGCGCCATCCTCCGACTGGGACAGGAAGGCCGCCGAAATCAGAGCATCCACCATTGCCACGGTTCCCGCACCTCGTTCTAGCCGGGCCAGGCCCTCTTCGACCCGTCCGCGGGCCGCCTGATCGGGCGGTTGCAGCATCGAGTTCCATAGAGTCACCTCGTCGGCGAAGCGAGGATGGTGTCCTCCGACGACGGTGAGCATTCGTACCAGATCGGCTCTATCCCCGGTTAACGAAGCAGTGAGAAGACCCGTGTGCAGGACCTGAAAGGCCTCGAACCAACCTCTCTCGGCCATCCTCATGGCGATTTCGAGCGCTTTGTCGATTTCTCCCGAGAAGATCCCGGCGGGTTCCCGGCGGAGCAGTTGGGGCAGGTCAGGGTGAGCGGGTTGCCGCAGTTGAGGCAGAATCGATTGTCGACGGAGTTCTCGGTCTGACACGCCTCACAGATCACGACCCCTCAGGCTACAGACGCCGGGGCACGTTGTTGCCACGACCGATATGATCGGCCGACCGCTCGACGATTCGGAGGAAGCCCTTGGTCACCAAGAAGGAGAAGCTCGAAAAGCTCGGCTCCGTCCCTCTCTTCCACGGTCTGAATCAGAAGGATCTGGAGAGGATTCTCGACCGGATGAAAGAGTCCTTCCACGTCGCCAATGACATAGTCATCGCCGAGGGTCGGGCTGGGATGGGCTTTCACCTCATCCTCGACGGTGAGGCCAACGTCCTGCGCAATGGTCGAATCGCAGCACGTCTCGGGCCGGGCGAGTTTTTCGGTGAGTTGGCACTCGTCGATGACGGTCCCCGATCGGCCGACGTGGTGGCAGCCTCAGATCTCACGACGGTGGTTCTTTCCAAATGGGAGTTCCGGTCGCTGCTCAAGGACCATCCGCAGATGGCCTGGACCCTGATCGAGTATCTCGTGGCCCGAGTCCGCGAGGAGCAGACCGGAAGGGACGCCCTGGTCTGTTGATCAGTCCTCTTCGGTTTCCCCATCGGCTTGGACGTCGATGACCAGCTTGGCGTCCCAGGAGACCTGGACCTCGACGTGGGTCTCCTCGCTCTCGAATTTGACCTTGACATGTGGCGGTCCTTGCTTTTCGACCTCAACGGTGAACCCAGCCGCCGGTGTCGCGCCATCCAGGATCACTTCTCCGGGTCGGTAGCTGACCACCACGGTCCCTCCAGCGGTCGGGATGGTCTTCACCTGCCAACTCGCGGCGGTGCTCGTGGACGTCGAACCCGACGATGAAGTCGCGGTGGTCGACACTCCCGGCTCCGGTTGGGTGGTCGAGGTCGACGACACCGACGATGAGGTGGGCGGCAGGGTCGTTGACCCGCCTGTGGTGCTGGTGACGAGGGCCGCAATCGGTGTTAACGGCCCAGGGCTTACCTGTTCACCGGCCGCGGCCACGATCTGCCATGCGAGAAGAGTGGTGACGGCTGTGACAGCCACCCAGATCGCAACCAGGCTAAAACGGCTCACACGTGGAGTCTCCCAGCATTTGCCTGGCTAACGGGTCAACGGGATATCAAGGTTTTCTCAAGTCATAGGCCTACCCGGATCGTCACCGATACGCTGCCGGCATGGCTCGAATCATCCTCATCGAGGACGACATAGAGATTCGAAGGCTCGTGGCCGACGCCCTTGCCGCCGAGGGCCACGACGTGGAGACCGCGGCCACTGCCATGACCGGTCTCGAGCTTGGCATACGCAACACCCCGGACCTGGTGATCATGGACCTGGGTTTGCCCGACCTGGATGGAAACGAGTTGTTGCGCATGATCCGGGCGATCAGCTCGGTGCCGGTGATGGTGATCACGGCTCGCGGGGCGGATGAGGCCGTGGTCCGAACTCTCGACGCAGGCGCCGACGACTACCTCATCAAGCCGTTCTCGGTCGCTCAACTCCTGGCCAGAAGCAGGGCCCTCTTGCGCAGGGGAGGGTTGGCAGAAGAGGCTTCTCGGATCACTGTTGGCGGCCTGGTCATCGATATCTCGGCGCGGGAAGCGACCCTCGATGGGACAACGCTGGATCTGAGCCCGAAGGAATTCGACCTGTTGCGCTCGTTGGCGGAGCGCCAAGGTGAGGTGGTCAGCAAACGAGAATTGCTGGCCGAGGTGTGGCGGGAGCCCTATGGGGGCAGCGACAGGACGGTCGATGTCCATCTGTCCTGGCTGCGCAAGAAGCTGGGTGAGACGGCAGCCGAACCCAGGTACCTGAAGACGATCCATGGGGTCGGTGTCAAGCTGGTTCTACCCGACTGATGAGAAGGCGGTTGGCTCTCTGGAGCCTTGCCATCACCACCCTGGTCGTCATTTCGTTGACGGTTCCCCTGGCGTTACTCGTCCAGCGCCAGGCCGCCGAGCGGGCCCAGGTCGAAGCCGAATTGAGTGCCCAGTCCACAGCGTCTTTGATCGCCCTGGCCAGCGCACTGGGCGACGAGGCAGATCCAGCCGCCATCGCCGACGGGGTCGGCCCTCTACCGGCCAGGCAGGTCGTGATTCTTCCTGACGGCACGATCTTGGGCGATCCGGGTGACTCCCAACGGTTGCTCACCGAGGAGGTGGGGAACACAGCTACAGCGGCGGCTGACTACGTGAAGGATGGCTGGGAATTGGCGGTGCCGGTGGTGACCCGTGACGGCACGGTGGTCGTTTCCGCTTTCGTCACCGACGAGGAACTAACCGAGGGTGTGACTCAGGCATGGCTGTTGTTGGGCCTCCTCGGGATCCTGATCGTGACTGCCGCGGCAACGGTTGCCGACCGGCTGGCAAAGCGGCTGGTCGAGCCCCTCGAGAATCTTGCCGAGACGGCGACCCGGCTTGGAGAAGGCGATTTGACGGCAAGAGTCGAGTTGAGCCCTCCCCCTGAGATCGAAGAATTGGGGAGGTCGTTCAACTGGCTGGCGGACCGTCTCAACCAACTGCTCGCTGAGGAAAGGGAGGCGGTGGCCGATCTGTCCCATCGGCTGCGAACCCCGCTGACGAGCCTCCGTCTGCAGGCGGAGCGGGTGGCTGACCCCGACGAAAGGGTCGCTCTCGTTGCCCAGGTGGGTCGGCTCGAACAGGCGATCGACCAACTGATCGAGGAAGCGAGAAAGGACCAATATCGGGCACCCGGGAAATGCGACCTGGGGGTTGTGGTCGGTGCCAGGGCCGCCTTTTGGAGTGTGCTCGCCGAGGAACAAGACCGTGAATTCGAGATCGTCATCGATGCCGGCAGCTACGAAGTGGGGCTGACCGAGGATGCAGTCGCGGCGGTGGTGGACACCCTGATCGAGAACGTGTTCAGTCACACCCCTGAGGGGACATCGTTTGGGGTGCGGGTCCTGGCTGATCGCGGGCCGACCCTCGAGGTGTTCGATCACGGCCCCGGCTTTCGCTCGGCGGCTGCGATCGGGCGGGGCGTCAGCGGCGCCGGATCGACCGGTCTCGGCCTCGACATCGCCAGGCGCGCCGCCGGGTTGAGTGGGGGAGGCCTCGAATTGAGCGACCGCCCCGGTGGCGGGGCGGTCGTCAGGGTCTGGTTCGGTTGACTTCGGGTCAGTCGTCGTCGTCTTCGCCTTTGTCGTCATCGACATCGTCGTGGGCGTCTCTGCCACTCACATCGTCGAACTCGTCTTCGTGGTCTTTGCCACTGACGTCGTCGACATCGTCGTCGTCGTGTTCATCGATCGTGGACGAGGTGCTGTCGTCATTGACATCGTCGTCGTCATGATCATCGATCGTGGACGAGGTGTTGTCGTCGATCGTCGTCGAAGTCTGCCCGTTGAGACTGGTCGAAGTCGAGCTGTTGTCGACACTGGTGGATGACCCGTTGTCATCCAAGCTGGTCGATGTGCTCGGGGGGAGTGTGCTGTCGGGAGCGCTCGTGCCGCTCGCCCATGCGATCCCGGCGACGAGCAGGCTCGCTGCCACCACCCCGCCGATCATTGCTGCTGCCCTCTTTGACATGTCGAACCTCCTTGGTTTGGGAATGGTTCAAGCATGCTTCATCGGGCATCATCGGCTCATCAGAAGATCGTCAAGGAAGTCCTAAGTCTGATTTCAGCCGGTGAACACGTGGGCAGTCCACAGGTTCCCGGACCCATCGACCCACACGCCAATCCCGACGTGGGTGTAGCCACCGAGCATGTTGGCTCGGTGCCCGGAACTGCCGGTCAGGGCTCCGAACACCGAGGACACCGATCCCCCACTCCCGACGTTCTCGCCCGCCGCTGTCCACGGTGGGATGAAGCGGCCGATGTTGGAGTGTGAAAGACTGCCCTGCTCAGCCATCCGTTTCGCCCAAGCCCGAGCTTCTGCGTCCAGCGAACCATCCCTGGTCAACCCGGACAGGCCGTTGCTCGAGCGATATCCGTTGATCCTGGCAGCGAAATCCGATTCGAACCCTCCGTTGAAACCGCTGTTGACCTGCGGCTGCGGAGGAGCAGTGGTCTCGCTCGGCTGCTCAGCGCTGCCTTCGGCGACGGTCGGAACCTCGGTCGTAGTCGGAACGACGGTGGTGGTCGTGAGGCGATGGGTGTCGAGGCTGGTGTCCTGCTCGATGAGCGGAACCGTGGTCGATGTGGTGATCGATGTGGTGGTCGGCTCCATCGTCAGCGCCGGATCGAGGGAATTCGAACTCACCGGCTCCGGGAAGCGAGCGGAGAGGACGGATGCGTGGTCGAGGTTGTCCCCGCCGAGGACCCCAACCAATACCGCAGCCAAGGCAGTGACGAGGAGCAAACCGTAAGAATGAAAGCGATGCATCTTGGGAGCGGAGGGTTTCGTTTGGGG
>DATDPP010000007.1:0-22702 GCA_035292685.1 Acidimicrobiia bacterium | reverse complement strand
AGCGAGGTGGAGCACTTCTTCCAGGTCTACAAGGAACTGGAGAAGAAGAAGACGGCGGTTATCGGCTGGCGTCCCCGGGAGGAAGCCTTGACCGTGATCGAGCGGGCCCTCGCCGCCTACCCCCGCTGATCTCGCTCAGGCCGTCGGCGAGGTTTGCGCCCGACACCCGGTCGAAACCGGATATAGATTCCCCCGGTCACCTTGAATGGAGAGTCGGTCCTGATGAAGCGAATCGTCGTCGTTCTCGCCGCCGCAGTGCTTGCGGTCTCAATGGTTCCCATCGCCTCGGCCCAGGAAGAGGGCGATTTGGTCACTCTTCGCGTCGGTCTGACACAGGACTGGGACGGGCTCAACCCGGCCTTGAACTTCTCGGTGCCCAGCTATGACGTCTGGAACCTCCACTACGCCACACTCACCGACAAGGCGGCGGACGACTTCGCCACCATCCCCGGTTTGGCCGAATCCTGGGTGGTCTCGGACGACGGTCTCACCTACACCTACACCTTGCGTGAGGGTTTGGTGTGGTCCGATGGGGAGCCGTTGACCGCCGAAGACATCGCCTGGAACATCAACACCGCCCGCGACCAGGGATGGGACAACATGATCTCGACGGTCCAGAATCTCGACGCCACCGTGATCGATGAGCGCACCGTTCAGATCACCTCGTCGGTGCCCGACCCCAAGCTGCCCACAATGGACATGTATTTGGTGCCCAAGCACATCTGGGAGCCGATTGCCACCGACTATGACGCCGCCACCGAGTACGAGGCCGTTGATGGGGTGGGCAGTGGTCCGTTCATACTCGAGAACTTCACCAAAGGCCAGTCGGTGACCATGGACGTCAACCCCAGTTACTGGGGATGGGAGGGCGAGGAACCGCCCTATGACCGGATCGTCTTCCAACTGTTCGAGAACCCCGACGCCATGGTCGCTGCCCTCCAACAAGGGGAATTGGATGTGATTCATGGTTTTCCTGCCGGTTCGTGGGACGCCCTCGAAGCCGACCCCAACATCGAGGTGGTGTCCGGGCTGCAGGGAGGCTTCGACCAACTCGCCATCAACGGGGGGGCCCTGCCCGATGGGCAGCCCCATCCGGCCCTGCTCGACCTCGAGGTGCGCAAGGCCATATTCCACGGCATCGACCGGGCGGCGGTGATCGAGGACCTGTGGTACGGCCACGCGAGCGAGGTCGAGGCGATCAGCCCGTCGGCCAATCCCATATGGATCCCCGACATCCCGGAGGCAGATTCATTCACCTATGACCCGGATCTGGCCAATCAGATCCTGGACGACGCCGGGTATCTCGATACCGACGGGGACGGGATCAGGGAGATGCCGGATGGGACCAACCCCATCATCATTCGCCACGCGGTCAACACCGATGGCGACCTGGCCCCGTCCATCGGCGAGTTGATGGTGGGATGGATGGAGGCGATCGGGATCGGGGTCGAGTTGGAAGCCTACGACCAGGACACCCTTTACGGAGTCACTGCCGAGGGAACTTACGACACCTTCTTTTGGGGTTGGGTGCCCTTCGTCGATCCCGACCTGATGCTGTACTACTTCACCGCGGCCGAGCTCGGAAACTACAACGACTCCAACTGGACCGATCCCACATACGAAGAGCTGTACGTCGAGCAGAATCAGGAACTGGACCCCGAACGTCGGATCGAGATCGTCCATGAGATGCTGACCATCTTCCACGACGCCGCGGTGTACCTGCCGATGTACCTCGGACCTGACCTCCAGGCGTACCGGGCCGACACCTTCGAAGGCTGGGTGAAGCAACCGGCCGATATCGGCCCGATAGTCTTCTCCCAGACCTCGCCCAGCTACGTTCTGCTGACCCCGGTCGGTGGTGGCGCGGCCGGCTCGGACACCAACTGGCTGCTGTGGGGTGGGATCGCGGCAGGAGCGGTGGTTCTGGTCGGGATCTTCCTGGCCTCGCGCCGGAGCGGGACCAAGGATGAGCGGGAGTGACCGGCTGACCAGCGAACATGCGAGAAGGCGGGGCCGCAGGCGGCTCATCCTGCGCAAGGTGCTGGGGTCGATCCTCACCCTGATCTTCGTCCTGGTATTCAACTTCTTCTTGTTCCGGGTGGTGCAGACCGACCCCATCGGGTCGTTGTTCCGGGGTCGGAATGTCCCGGCCGAGACACTGGAGAACTTGCGGACTTCGTTTGGGCTGGATAAGCCAATTGGCACCCAGTTCTTGTTCTACTTGAAGGAGACGGCCCAGCTCAACCTCGGCATCTCCTATCAGACCCGGCAATCGGTATGGGATGAGATCGTGGTGGCCATCCCGCCCACCGTGGCCCTGGTCGGGGTGTCGGCGGTTCTCTCGGCTGTGATCGGCACCCTGGGGGGTGTGATCGCCGCCTGGCGCCGCAACACCTGGAAGGACCAAAGCATCACTTCGGGGACGATGGTCTTCTATTCGATGCCCGACTTCTGGTTGGGGATGATCATGCTCGTCCTGTTCGGGGTGGTCCTGGGGTGGTTCCCCGTTGGAGGGATGACTGATGCGGGCTCGAACGAAACCGGTCTGGCCCTGCTCCTCGATGAGCTCTATCACATGTTCCTACCGGCCCTGACCCTGACCCTGGCTTATCTCGGGGAGTACACCCTGGTCACTCGCAGCTCGCTGCTCGATGTCATGGGTGAGGATTATCTGACCGTGGCCCGGGCCAAGGGCCTCAGGGACGTGGTGGTCCGAAACCGGCACGCCGTGCCCAACGCACTGCTCCCGGTGGTCACCCTGACCGCGATCAATTTCGGCTTCGTGCTCTCCGGGGCGATCGCCGTCGAGACGGTGTTCTCATGGCCGGGTTTGGGCAAGGCAACGGCTGACGCGATCCGCGGCCCGGACCTCCCCATGCTCCAGGGTTTGTTCCTGCTGTTCAGCGCCGCGGTGATCTTCTTCAACTTGATCGCCGACATCACCTACAGCTGGCTGGACCCGAGGGTGGAGGAGATATGAGTCTCGCCATGCAACGGCGCCGGGCCACTGCCGGCCGGGTTTGGAAGCAATTCCGCGGTTCGCGTCAGGGGATGATCGGGCTATCGGTTCTGGCGATCTTCATAATGATGGCGCTGGCCGCTCCGCTGCTGGCCGATGTCAGGGAGCTGAGCCCGGTGTATGCCCGGGCCGCGGGCAACCCGCAATGGGCGCCACCGGGCGAGTTCCCGCCTCTAGGGACCGATTTCATCCGACGCTCGGTATGGGCCCAATTCGTTTGGGGCTCCCGGGTCAGCCTGTTCGTCGGCCTGGCCGCCACGGTGCTCACCATCCTCATCGGCTCGATTGTGGGCATCCTCTCCGGTTTCGTCGGTGGTCGTACCGACGCCATCCTGATGCGGGTCACCGAGTGGTTTCTGGTGATCCCTTTCCTGCCCCTGGCCATCGTCCTGGCCTCGATCCTGGGCCGTTCGGTGTGGAACATCATCTTCGTCATCGGGATCACCTCCTGGCCGTCGACAGCCCGTCTGGTGCGGGCTCAGGTGCTCACTGTGAAACAGAGGCTGTTCGTCGATCGCGCCCGCTCCTTGGGCGGCGGTGGCACCCACATCGTCGGTCATCACATCCTGCCCAACGTGAGCGGGTTGATCCTGGCCAACGCCACCCTGGCGGTCCCGATCTCGATCCTCACCGAGACCACCCTTTCGTTTCTCGGATTGGGAGACCCGACGGCTGCGTCGTGGGGCAAGATGCTCGAGGAGGCCTTCGTCAACGGCGCTATGACCCGTAACGCCTGGTGGTATTTCATGCCGCCTGGTCTCGGGATCCTCGCTGTGGTGCTGGCGTTCACACTGATCGGACGTACGCTCGAGGAGATCGCCAATCCGAGACTGGGTGGCCGGTAATGGGTGAGCCGTTGCTCTCGGTCCGCAACCTTCACATCACCTATCACCGTCAGGGCGGGTCCGTGCCTGCGGTGCGCGGGGTCAGCCTCGACATCGAGAAGGGGGGATCGCTGGGACTCGCCGGGGAGTCGGGCTGTGGCAAGTCGACGCTGGCCAATTCGTTGCTCCGTCTGCTTCCTCCTGAGACCGAGGTCACGGGCGAGATCACACTGGATGGCAAGGACGTGTTGACTTTGTCGCCGGGCGGGCTGAGGGCGGTGCGTTGGACCTCGGGTGCGATCGTGTTCCAGGGGGCACTTCATGCCTTGAACCCGGTGCAAACCGTCGGTGACCAGATCGCCGAGCCGATGCTGGTCCACGAGACCGCCGACAGCCAGGACGCAGCCCGGGCTCGTACGATTGAGCTGTTGGGACGGGTGGGTCTCGCTAGGCCGCGCGCCACCGCCTATCCCCACCAGCTGTCCGGTGGTCAACGTCAGAGAGTCCTGATTGCCATGGCCCTGGCTTGTGACCCGCTTCTTCTCATCGCCGACGAGCCGACCACCGCCCTGGATCTGATGGTCCAGGCCCAGGTGCTGGCCCTCCTCGACGACTTGAAACAGGAGCGGGAGTTGACACTGTTGTTCATCACCCACGATCTCTCCGTCCTGACTTACGCCTGTCAGCGGCTTGCCATCATGTATGCCGGTCGAATTGTCGAAGAGGGGCCGGCTTGGGGTGTATTCGAGAATGCTTCCCACCCCTATACCAGGGCCCTGGCTGCGGCATTTCCCACGATCGGGGATCGGAGTTCTCGTATGGCGCCTTCCGGCCTGGGTGGCGACCCGCCCACACCGGGAAACCTCCCGTCGGGCTGTCCCTTCCATCCCCGCTGCCCGCTGGCCGAGGATGGTTGTCTCGTCGAGGAGCCTTCGTTGCGGGTATCCGGACCCGGGAGGAGCGCGGCGTGCATCCTGGTGTGACTCCGCTTGTGGAGATCGAAGACCTCCACGTCGACTTTGGGCCGGCCCGGGCCGTCGACGGTGCGTCACTCCACGTCGACCCGGGCGAAGTCCTGGCACTGGTCGGGGAGTCGGGATCGGGGAAGACGACACTGATCCGTGCCATCCAGGGTCTCCAGAAACCGACCTCGGGGAGCATTCTCGTCGAAGGCAAGCCGATCGACGCCAAGACCAAGAAAGCGATCCAAACCATCTTCCAGAACCCCGCGGTGCAGATGGTGTTCCAGGATCCGACCGGGGCTCTCAATCCACGGCAGACGATCTATGAGATCGTCGCCGAGGGCCTGCGCATCCAGGGGCAACCCGATGACGAGGCGGCAAAGGTCGGCCAGGCGCTGTCCCGGGCCGGTCTCCGCCCACCGGAGCGATTCTTCCCGATGTACCCGCACGACATCTCCGGTGGCCAGCGCCAGCGGGTGGTCATCGCGGGGGCCATGATCATGGAGCCCCGCCTTCTCCTGGCCGACGAGCCGGTTGCCAGTCTCGACGCCTCGATTCGGGGCGAGATCCTGGCCCTGATGCGGCATCTGGTCGACGAGACGGATCTGTCGATCCTGGTGGTTACCCACGACCTCGGCCTGGCGTGGAACATCGCCGATCGAGTGGCGGTGATGTACCTGGGTCGGATCGTGGAGACCGGGCCCACGGAGCAGATCCTCAGTGACCCGCAACACCCCTACACCAAGGCACTGCTCTCGGTGGTCCCCGAAACCGAGGAGAGGGAGCAACAGATCCTGGTCGGCGAGATCCCCGACCCCACCCGGATCCCGTCTGGGTGCCGTTTCCACCCCCGCTGCCCGCTGCTCCAGTCGGGCACCCTCGCGCCAGATTTGGCAGCCAGATGCCCGGTTGACGATCCCGGCCCGTTGGCGGTCGGCGCCCTGGTGGGCGCCGCCTGCTGGGCGGTTGCGTAATTGGGATCCACAGGTCCGTATTTGACCCCTCACGGTCCCAATTACGGCAGGGGCAGCACCAGACGGAACACCGACTCGCCGTCGTAGTCGTAGGTCAGGTCGCCGTCCATGACCCGGCCCAGACTCCTGGCCACCGCCAGGCCCAGACCCACCGAATTCGGGGTGTGCCCGCCGTTGTCCTCGTGGTCGAAGGGGTCGAACATGGTGGCCACCCGAGACTCCGGTATCGGCCCTCCAGAGTCACGCACCTCGATCACCCCCGTTGACCCGGACACACCGACCACCACTCTTACCTGCTCACCGCCGTAACGGATGGCGTTGGTGATGAGGTTGCGCATGATTTGGGTCAAGCGTGTCCGATCCGCCCAGACGTTGAGGTCGCCTTCCCAACCGATGACCCGCGAGGCGTTTCGGCCGGCCGACTCCAACGTGTCTGCCAGATCCTGTGGCAGGCTGACCTCGGTGGGGAAGATGCTCATGGTCCCGGCTTCGAGTCTGGTGACGGTCAACAGGTCGTCGACGATGCTCGAGATGTCTGCGGCTTGGGTGGCGATCAGCCGAACCAGGGCACGGGCCTCTGCCGGCTCAAAGCCATCCCAGGATTCGGTCAATTCCGTGGCGAATCCGAGCACCGCGGCCAGGGGGGTCCTCAGCTCATGACTAACGCTGGCCAGGAAATCCCTCTTATCGTTGTCGAGTACCTCCAACTCCGAGACTCGCACCTGGGCCAGTTCTGCTTCCCGGCGGGCGCGCTCGACCTGGAAGCGGGTTGCGGAGAGACGCGCCCTCTTCTCGGTTTCATCGGTGTGCAACGCCCCGTCGAGCCGGTGGAACTCGCGATGAGAGGCCAATGCCCCGGCATCATCGCCGAGGGCCTCGAGGAGGTCGGCGCGCAATTCGGTCGCCTTGGCCACCGCCCGTCTCATGTCGAGCTTCTCACTCGTGGCGACTATCTGGTCGAGCACGGAACCCGCTTCGTCGAGCTGACCGTCCTCGATCAGCCATCCGGCCCGATCGAGTGCGATGCCAACCGACAACTGGTCGAGGCCGCCGGCGGCGGCGGCCGCCTCTGCCTTGGCAGAGAAGAGCAGCGCGTCGCTGCGTTGCCCGGCCGCCGCGTGGACTTGTGCCATCAGTGACTTGCCGTAAGCAAGGGTATGACGTCCGTCCTCGCCCAGTTCCTTCCCTTTTTGGACAATCCCGATCGCCAGCTCGCGTGCACGTGCGATCAGCTCCCCTCTTTCCGGTTCGTGGCTGTCCTCGGCGATGACCAGGAGCTCGAATCCCTGGTTGATTCGGGCGGTCCCGGTGCGCAAGGTGTCGTCCAGGGACCTGTAGGTGGCCTCGACCTGTTCGAAGAGATCGAGTGCTTCGCTGTGTCGGCCCTCGCGGCTGAGCGCGATCCCGGTGAGATTGGTGAGCAGCCCTGTCCCCAACGGGTCATCGACCAGTTTCAGTGGCGCCCGGGCCCGCTCCAGGTACTCGAGGGCGGTCGAGTTGTCCCCCACATCCCCATACAGGTCGCCGATAGCCATCAAAGCGTTGGCGACACCACTCATGTCCCCTTCGAGCTCGAACTGGGCACGGGCCGACAGCTGGTCGTCAAGCGCCTCGTCGAGGCGTCCCAGCGAGCTGAATGCCCAGCCCCGGTTGTGCAGGGCCCAGGCCCGATTCAGGGCGTCGCCATTGGCCTGTGCCAGTACCAGCGCCTCATTGGCCACCTCGACCGCCTCGTTCGAGTCAAACTCATAGAGGGCGGCAGAGAGCACGATCAAGGCGGCCAACCGCTCGCGGTCGTTCCGGGCGGCGTCTACTTGCCCGCGTTTGTCGGCCAGGCTGTCCATTGGAAGAGAATCGTCAAGCAACCACGACTACTTGATCAACGCAATACGCAATACGCAATGCGCAAAACGCATGGCGGCGCGGCTGTTCAAACCATGTACGACCGAACTGGTTCTTTCTCGGTGAGGATGGCCCGATCGGCGGCAAACGGCGCGATGTCCATGGCAGTCGACCCGTCGACCGCCAGATCGGCCAGGATCTGACCAAGCAAAGAGGCGAACTTGAAGGCGTGTCCGGCCCCCACCGCGGTGAACACGTTGGGATGGCCGGGCACCCGGTCGACCACGAAATCCCGGTCGGGCGTCAATGTGTAGAGACAAGTCTTGGCCAGATGTACTCCGCCGTTGGCACCGGGCAGATGACTGGCGACGAAACCGCGCACCGCATCGTTGACGTCGGAGCGGGGCTCGAAACTGCGGGTATCCGGATCGGTCACGATCTCACAGCGATCCCAGGCCACCTTGACGGCCGGCTCGCCGAAGATGGGGAAACCATAGAAGCTGGGCTCGTTCATCCAGATCCAGATCGGGAAGCGATTCGGGTGAAAAGAGATCGGGTCGGTCGGTTTCAGATAGACCACCTGCTCCTGGGTCACCTCGAGTGGGAACTCGACTCCGAGATGGGTCAGCAACCGATTGGTCCAGGCTCCGGCGGCGATGATGACCTTCTCCGCCCGGTGCGAAGCCCCGTCCAGCACCACCTCGACCTCGTCACCCGTATCCCGGATCGCGGTCACCTCCGAGTCGTCGATCAATGTGGCCCCCTGCTCCCTGGCGAGTCGGCGATGGGCGGCATTGGCGCGTGATGCCATCACCAGCCCTGACCGATCCTGATAAAGAGCGGTGACGTCGTCACCGAGCCTCCACTGCGGCCAGCGCCGCATGACCTCGTCGGCATCCAGCTCTTCGAATGGGACCCTGGCCGCGGTCATCGAGTCTCGATAGTCGCGGAGACCGATTGACGCACCGGCGGGAGCCAGGTCCAGGCCACCGGTTCGCAGCACCAGTTGTTCCCCGGAGTCGACCTCGACCTGCTCCCAGGCGAGATAGGCCGATTTGGCCAGCTCCACGTAGCCGGGGGTGTGATAGGAGAGGCGGATGATCCGGCTGTGGTCTTCGGAACCTCCATTGGAGTGGCCCATCCCGTACTGCTCCAAAGCCAGGACCGAGTCCCCAAGCCGTCGCGATGCCCAGTAGGCGGCGGCGCTCCCGATCCCGCCCAGCCCGAGGATGATCAGGCGGTGGTCGGTCACTTCAGCCCGAGGTCACCCAGATAGCGGCGGATGTCCATCGAGTAATCCTCCATGGGGGCATAGAACCCGGTGCTGAACCGCCGCGATCTCATTCCCTTCTGGACCAACTCACAAACCCGCCAATCCTGGCGGTTCACCATGTCCCAGAACTCGACCGCGTCCGACGGGTCAAACCCGGGCGCGGCCATCTCGTCGCGATGAAAGAGGAAGTCGCACACAACCGTCGTCATGTCTGCGGTGTGAGGCCAGATAGTGAAGGCGGCCACGTGGTCGGCGGAGAGACTCAGCATCAGGTTTGGGTACACCAGCTGTCCCTTGTGACGCTCCGTCTCCTCCGGGGAGAGACCCGGGAACGGGCGTCGATTCGTGGTGCCGCTGGCGGTGAACGTCCATGCCCCCTCGCGATGCGGGATGCCGTGCTCCCAGTCGAGGTCGGACCCGCCTCGCTGTTTGAAGGCGGGCACCAGCTCCACCAGCTCGGGATGGACCGGGCCGCAGTGGTAGCACTCGTTGTAATTCTCCACGATCGCCTTCCAGTTGGAAGCCACCGGATAGACGATCCTGAATGCCGTGCGAAGATCCTCCAACGGGTAGTTGGCCAGGTAGGACTCGGTCTCCTGGAACTGCCGGCCGAGGGGTGCGGCGCCCTCGGGGGCGAGATGGACCCACAGGAACCCACCCCAGGCCTCGACACCGACATGGTGGAGAGGAAGATCCTCTTTGCGCAGGCCGTCGTCCTCATCGAGAAAAGGCGCCGCCCTCAGGCGGCCGTCGAACGAATAGGTCCAAGCGTGATATGGGCATTGAATCGATCCATGGAACGTGCCGGTCGGGCCCACTTCGACCTGAGCGGGCTTGCCCCCGGCGTCGGTGAGCACCGAGCCGCGGTGACGGCACAGATTCACGTAGCCGTGGAGGCTGCCGTCGCGGGCCCTGGTGACGATCACGGACTCGCCCACCACCTGGCACACCAGGTGGTCGCCGGCTTCGGGAATCTCTTCGCTTCTACCGACGCAGAACCATTGGTTCTCGAAGACCCGATCCTGCTCCATGACGAACCATTCGGGCGTCACATAGCGATCGCGTTCCAGGGTGGGTATCACGACGACGAGACTACCTGAGCTGCCGTTCAGATCATGTGGGCTGGCTCAGGCCCATTCCCTCGGTATGACCTCGTCCCAACGACGCTCCCAGATCTGCACCCCATCGTGCAGCGCCTTCAACTCCACGATCAGGCGAAAGGCCTGTTCGTCGGCGGTCATCTCGAGTGAGCCGATCGTGCCGACCCGCCAACCTGGTCGCTCGAGATTGACCTCGTTTCGCGACCACACCCGGGTGGAGGAGGGGTCGTCGTCGCCAACGACGATCTCCCACTGTTGATTCGAGCGATAGGTGAGCTCGGCCCGCTCGGGCTGTTCCTCGGTGCCCGCGATCTCGCGGCGGAAGGTAGTGACGCCTCCGTCACGGCCCAGTGTCCAGGTGCGCTCGGAGCGGGCCACGAAGGTGGGAGGCGGGGGCGGGGGAGCCGACTCCGCCCACTCCAGGTCATGGTCCTTCGAGCGGGAGGGAACCACGGGCAGCAGGAGCCTCGACGTCTGGGGGTCGACGGTCAGTGTGAAGGGCTCACCGGGCGGCCAGACCACCGGGAAGTCGGCGCCGGCCAGCGCCAAACGCAGGCGCCAGCCGCGGGGGATGACGGCCGAAGCGGCCAGCAGCGGGAAGCGAATCGTCATCGGGACGCCGGGCTCGGGCTTCGCCGGTGTCGAAAGATCCGTCGGGAACACCAGGTTGCGGTTCCCACGACAGATGAGATCGGTCCCACCGTCGGGTGCGACTGTCAGCAAACGGGCTGCCACCATCCCGATCGGCCGATCCGATGTCACCGTGACCTCCACTTCCGGTTGGCCCAGGATCTCGATCGGCTCGGTCAGCGGTGAGGTTTCGAAGCACAGTGAGACGGCATCGTCGGAATCCGAGCCGGCGCTGCCAATGCCTGCGCGATCCCAAGCCGGGGCGTGGGCTCCCACCCATTGCGGACCACTCCAGATCAGGGAGTCATGTTCGAGGTCAGCCAGCCCGAAATCCAGCGTCCGGAGGTCGTCCGGGGGCCACGATGGCTCCGCCCTCCAGTATCCGGCGACCCGGTCGCTGTCATATGGGGGTTCGGTACGGACAAAGACCGCCGCCTGAGGCAGGTCCATGATGTCGTTGGCGTCGCCCCGCAGATGATGCCCGAACCAGCGTGACAGCAGGTCCAGGTGATCGAGGGTGGGAGCGGGGACACCGGTCGCCGGCCGATAGTGCCCCCAGGGGCCGATCACGGTGCGCGTCGGGCAGGTGAGATGCTCGGCCATGGCCAGCATCCCATCCACATAGCCGTCCAGCCAGCCTCCGATGAGAAGGGTCGGGCACTGGATCGAGGCGTAGTCGGCGCAGGGTGAGCCGTGGAGCCAGTAGGTGTCGCGATGTTGGTGTCGCAGCCACTCGAACGGCCATTGCGGGGTCCGCTCCAGCCGCTCCATCCATTCCTCGAACCATCTCTCACCCACGATATCGGGATCCGGTGGCAGGCCGTTGGTGGCCACCATCGAGGTGGGCCAGTCGACTTGCTCAGCCGCGTGGAGCGACCCTCCGGTGTAGTGGACATCACAGGCGAACCGGTCGTGGGTGGCGTGCATGGGAGCGATTGCCTTCAGCTCCGGTGGCCGCAACATCGCGGTCTGAAGAGAGCTGAACCCACCCCACGAGATACCCCACATCCCGAGGTTGCCGGTGCACCAAGCCTGATCAGCCAGCCATCGCATGACCTCCACAGTGTCGGCTTGCTCTTGTCCGGTGTACTCGTTCTCGATCACGCCGGTTGAGGCACCCGTGCCGCGGATATCGATCCTTACCCCGGCGATGCCATGACTGGCGAGATAGGCATAGGTGGTCCAGTCGCGCGAGGTGCAGTCGTCGTCTTTCCGGTAGGGAAGCGACTCCACGACCGCCGGAAAGGGCCCGTCGCCGTCGGCATCCGGCGAGTAGACAGTGAGCGCGATCCGGGTGCCGTCGCCCATCTCGACGAACACCCGGCGGTCGATGCGGACCGGGTATTCGGGGGTGGGTTCTGGCACGGCCGGAGGCTACCCGTGACACCGGTTGTCGGGGCCAAACCCTCGATAGCGGGTCTACTGTCGGTGCCATGGCGGTCCCTCCCCGGGTCGTGGTCGTTGGCGCCGGTTTCGCCGGGCTGACAGCCGCCCGAAGTCTGGTCGCGGCCGGCTGCGAGGTCGTCGTCATCGAGGCGAGAGACCGGGTGGGAGGCCGGGTGTGGTCGGTTGCTCTCGACAACGGGGAGATCGTGGAGATGGGAGGGGAGTGGATCGCCTCTGGGCAGACCGCGGTCCTCGATCTCGCCTCCGAACTCGGGGTGGGGCTGATCGACCCCGGGATCGACTTCGTGAGTCGTGATCCGGTCGGCGGTGAGACGATCCCGGTCGAGGAGCATCGAAGGGTCAACCAGGCGTTGGGCGATCTCCTGGCCACCATCCCCGCCAGAACGCTGGATCTGATGACCGCGGCCCAGGTGCTGGAGCAATCGGCGGAGAAGACCCCGGCATTCGATGTTCTCCGATCCCGTCTCGAGGGCACCATGGGCGCTCCCCTCGAGGAGGTGTCGGCGGCCGAGATCGGCCCGGATTACGGCTTCGGCGAGCACTCCTGTTTCCGGATAGCGGGGGGCAATTCGACAATTGCCAATGCCCTGGCCCAGGGTCTCGACCTCCAGTTCGGGGTTGAGGTGCAGGCCATCGCCCAGCGAGGAGGCAGCGTTTTGATCGTCGCTCGCAACGCGGTCTTCGAAGCGGAAGCCGCGGTGGTGGCGGTCCCGCTTCCTGTCCTGCAGCGGCTCGATCTGGATCCGGTGCCTTCTCCACCTGTGGTGGCCGCCTTGCACGCCTTACGCATGGGGTCGGCGGCGAAGGTGGTGGTGGCGACCGGAGCGGCCCCGCCCCTGACCCGTCGTCAGGACAACGACATCCCGGCCTGGTATTGGACCGGTCTGGCCGAGGGTGGCTCGATCCGAAACGCGGTGACCGGGTTCGCCGGCTCGGAGACGGGGGTGAAGGCACTCGTCGCCGACCCGATGGGCCGGCTGCGACGGGCGGTCCCTGAGGTCGACCTGATCGGAGCGACGACTGTTGTCGACTGGTCCGCGGATCCATTGGCCGGTGGCTGCTATTCGGTGATCGGGCCCGGACAACGCGCCCTTCTCGAGATGTTCCGGCGGCCATGGGGCCGTGTGGTGATAGCCGGTGAGCACAGCAACGGGTCGGGTTCGATGGATGGCGCCATCCGCAGTGGCATCGAGACCGCCGAGCAGGTTCTCGGTCTCGAGCACTGACTGTCTAGATTCACGGCTCCGACAGTCAGGAGGGCCCTTGAGCGGGAACGAAGCATATACCCAGGCCATCAGAGAGCTTTCCGATCGAATCGTCGAGGCGCAGCGCCCGATCAGGGTCCTCGGCGCGATCAACTGGGACGATCGGGTCAAGCAGGGTTTCTTCGACGCCGGGTTCAAGGAACAGCCCAAGGTCGACCGCGAGTACTACCTAGCCATGGATCTGCGGATCAACCCGGATGAGACCCGCGGCGAGCTGCGTGCCATCGAGGGCGACATCCTGGCTCGCCTGGGGCCAGTGGCCCCGGCCGGGGTGATGATGAGGTTCATGTGTGAGCAGTACCGGACGGTGGTCGACCTGCTCGAAGCCAGGGGCACCGAACATTTCTCCCCGATCAGCGGGCTGCTCTACGGCACCCCGTTCGACGTGTTCCACGTCGGGGGGCCGACGATCGCGGATCTGGCCGGACAGATGCGTCACATTCTCGAAGGTCTGGCCGGCCCTGTCATGGAGATGGAGGACGACCGTTCGATCGACGGGCCAACCGCGGTGAAGATCCTGCAACGTCAGCTGGACGATTCGATGGGCCCCGGTGTTATCGATGTCAAGGCCGATGACGGGATCGCGGCCGACGCCGCCGCCGGCGGCGACTACATAAAGCTCAACGAGGACCGCTTCTTCTCTCAGCGCGACCTCGACCTGTTGGAAGCGCACGAAGGCTGGGTCCATGTCGGGACCACCCTGAACGGATTGGCCCAGCCGGTATGCACCTTCTTGGGCAAGGCGGCCCCCCGCTCGACGGTGACCCAGGAGGGGCTCGCGGTGCTCACCGAGATGATCAACATGCGCAGCCACCCGCGCCGGCTGGCCAGACTGATGCATCGCATCGAGGGGATCGGACGCGCCGCCGAGGGTGCATCGTTCGTGGAGGTCTTTGAGGCATTCCGAACCGAGGGGCTCGATGAGGAGGAGTCGTGGTCGGCGGCGCATCGGATCTACCGGGGGAGCCTGCCCGATGCAGGCCCGTTCACCAAGGACCTCGGATATGGCAAGGGGCTGGTGTTGACCCTCCTCTATGTCAGGTTGGCAATTCAGGGCGGTAGGGCCCATCGGATCCCGTTGCTTTTCTGCGGAAAGGTGGATCTGTTGGACATGGGGGTCCTGCATCAACTCGAGGAAGAGGGCCTGGTCGATCAGCCGGCGTTCGTGCCGCCACCGTTCAACGACCTTCCCGCCCTGGCGGTCGCCCTCAGCCTCGGGGGCTTCACAGCCAAGTTGGACTGGACCCGACTCGAGAGCGACTATTCGGGTCTGATCTAGGGTTCACGGCCGGTACCGTGGCCGGCATGTGGGCTGATCGAGACGTCAGACGGGTCGTCTCCGCCCGTTTCATCTCCCGAATCGGTGGGGAAGCCGCTTTTTTCGTCGGCATCTGGGGGAAGGCCGCGTTCGAGTTGGAGGCGACGGCCACCGGATTGGCGGCCATCATGGCCGCGCTCGGCGTGGCTTCGTTGATCGGCTCGGCGGTGGCCGGGGTCCTCGTCGACCGCTTCGACCCGCGCCGGGTGCTGATCGCGGGCGAGTTGTTGTTCATCCCGGTGGCGTTGGGGATGGTGTTTGCCGACACCATCCCTTCGATGGTGATTGCCACGTTCCTGCTCGGGCTTGTGGGCACGCCGGTGTACACCGCGATCGCATCGTTCGCCCCCTACCTCACAGATGACCCCGAGCGTCTGGGCCGGATCAACGGCTACATAGAGGGGGCTTCCTGGGCGGCATTCGTCGTCGGCCCGGCGATCGGAGCGGTAATCACGGTGACCGTCGGCCTCGACGGGATATTCGTCCTGGACGCTGCCACATCGGCGATCGCAGCGCTGATCGTGGTTCCGGTAACGGTTCGCCAGTTGGGCAAACAGGAGCGAGAGGGCTCGCACGGCTTCCAGGAGTTGCGGGAGGGCTTCCGCTACTCGTATGGGAGCCGTCGTTTGCGCTTCTATTTGATCCTTGGCTCCCTGGTCTGGATCCTCTTCGGCACATTCAGTGCCCTCGAGCCGTTGTTCTATCGCGACGTGCTCGGGGTGGCACCGGAGACCCTGGGCTGGGTGAACTCGCTGTTCGGTGTCGGCCTCGTGGCAGGCACCATCATCTCGGGCCGACTCCCTCAACACCTCAGGACTGCCCGAACTCTTGTGATCCTGGTAGCCCTCAATTCGGTTGGGGACCTCTTGTATGTCGGCACCAACCGTCTCCCGGTGGTGGTGGTGGCCGGGATGACCTGGGGTCTGATCATCGGAACCATGGCGCCGCTGCTGAGAACGATGATCCAGATCAACTCACCTGAGGAAATGATGGGGCGGATCACCGGCGTGTCGCAGGTCCACTCCGAGGTGGCTCACCTCATCCCCCTGGCGTTTGCGCCGTTGCTGGCAGAGGCGTTCGGGGTGCAGCCTTCACTTGTGCTTGCCGGGGCGTTCGTCGGCGTGCTTGCCCTGGGCTTCTATCCCGAAGCGCGGCGACTCGACCGAACCACGGAGCTTGTCGTCCCCCGCCCCGGGTTTCCCGACCCGAGCACCGAGCCGAAGTCGGTCGGTCACTGAGGCTCGCTTTACTCGCCCGTGATCCGTGATCCGTGATCCGTGATCCGTGATCCGTGATCCGTGATCCGTGATCCGTAATCCGTAATCCGTAATCCGTTATCCGTACGGACTACGGAAAACGGAAAACGGAAGACGGATCAGCCCTTCACCGAGCCGGCGAGGAGGCCGCGTACGAAGAAGCGCTGCAGTGCGAGGAAGACGACGACTGGGAGGACCATCGAGACGAAAGCGGCCGCGGACAGCAGATGAATCGATTCGCCCCGGGTTCCCGCCAACGTGGCCAGCTGGATGGTGAGGACTGAGACATCCGAGGTGGTCCCCAGGAAGACCAAAGCCACCAGCAGGTCGTTCCACACCCAGAGAAACTGGAAAATGGCGAACGCCGCCAGCGCCGGATAGGAGAGGGGAAGCACCAGTCGGGTGAAAGCGGTGAATGGGGTCGCCCCGTCGATGTAGGCCGACTCGAAGATGTCCTTGGGCAACTGGGAGATGTAGTTGTAGAGCAGGTAGATGGCCAGAGGCAGGCCGAATCCGGTGTGGGCCAGCCAGATCCCCAAGAAGCTGCCTGTCAGACCGGTCGCCTGGTAGATCCTCAACAGGGGCACCAGCGACATCTGGAGAGGAACCACCAACAGACCGACCACGACCGCAAAGAGGAAGGCCCGACCCCGGAACTTGACCCAGGCAAACGCATAGGCGGCGAAGGCGGCGAGGGTGATGGGAATCACCGTTGCCGGGATGGTGACGATCAGGCTGTTGACGAAGGCATCGAACATGCCACCTTTGCCGAGGACATTCGCGTAGTTGGCAAACGTCCAGTCGGTGGCGAGAGGGCTGAACAAGGCGGTCCACCAGCCGGTGGCGGTAGCTTCGGACGCCGGCCGAAACGAACTCACCAGCAGACCGAGGCTGGGGATCGTCCATAACACGACGATCAGGAACACCGAGAGCTTGACTGGCCAGCCGCCGCGATTGGGCATTCCTGTCCGACGCAATGTCCTGGCGGTCATGCCTCGATCCCTTGCTTCCGGAGGTTGCGCACGTTGACGATCATGATCGGGACCACCGCCAAGAACAGGATCACCGCCATCGCCGTGGCCTGTCCGAAGTTGCGGAAGCGGAACATGGCGTCGTACATCCGAAGCGCCACCACCTCCGTTTCGAGATTTCCCCCAGTCAGCGTGTACACGATGTCGAAGACCTTGAGCACCACGATGGCGATGGTGGTGAACACGGTGATGATCGACCCGCGGATCGAGGGCACCAGCACCTTGAAGAAGTTCTGCAACTCGGAGGCACCATCGATCCGGGCAGCCTCGGTCAACTCCACGGGCACGCCTTTGATCGCCGCAGAGAGGATGACCATGGCAAAGCCCACTTGAAGCCAGATCATTATCACGATCATGGCGTAGGTGTTGATCGGGATCTCGAAGAGAAACGGTATCGGCTCGCCGCCGAAGAATTGGATCACGCCGTTGATAAACCCGACCTGGTCAGTCCCGGGGACCCGCCAGGCGTACATGTACCCCCAGATCACCGAGGCTCCCACCATCGAGATCGCGAGGGGAACGAAGACGAAGGTCTTGGCCAGCGATTCGTGTTTGACCCGATCGGCCAGAGCGGCGAACGCCAGCCCAATCACCACCGCGGCGGCCGGGGCGAGCAGCAGCCAGATCACGTTGTTGCGGATCGCGATTTGCACCGCGGGGTCGGTGAAGGCCTCGATGTAGTTCGAGAAGATCCCGCCGCCCTCGGGGACCTCGGTGAAGCTCTGGATGATGGTCCGTATCGCCGGGTAGACCAGATAGACCGCGACCACCGCCAGCGCCGGCAGCACGAAGATCCAGGGCCGGACCAGTTCTGCTGCTCGAGCCGGAAGATGCTCCACCAGCGAGTTGACCACGATGAATAGGGCCCAGATCCCGGCGATACCCAGAACCAGAGCGAGCATCGCTTGGGCCAGCTTGCCCGTCAGGTCCCCCCACTCCGAGAAGGCCTCAGGGTCTCGCAGGACTCGGAGGCCCAGCCAGATGAGGCCGATGACCCCCACCGAGATGACCACATCGCGCAGTACACCCCACCTGCGACCGTTCTGGACCGGTGCCTGCAACTCCACGGCTTCCGACAAAGCGGCCTCCTACAAAAAGGAAAGGTCCCCAGGGTTACCCCTGGGGACCTTACCAACTCGGGAGGTCAGCCAGCCGGCCAGCTGTCCTCGATTGATTGGAATATCTCTTCGGTGCCTTCACCGTTGGCGGCCACCCATTCGACCATGCCTGACCAGAAGGTGCCGGCGCCGACATCGGCGGGCATCAGGTCGGAGGCATCGAAGCCAAAGGTGGTTGCATTTGCCACCATCGTCGACAGTTCGGTCTCCGGGTAAGTGGTGTAGGAGTCCAACGGAACATTCACGTTGGGGGAGACAAAGCCACCCCGCTCGATCCACGCCGCCGAAGACTCGGCTGTGGCCAGGTACTCGAGGAGGGCTCTCACCTCGGGCCGGTCGTTGAACATGACGAACATGTCCCCGCCACCCAGCACCGGCTGTCCGAACTCCTCTTCAATCGTCGGGAAGTAGAAGAACCCCACGTCCTCACCAGGCTTGTTGGGCCAATCGGCGGGATCGGTGAAGTCCTTGTTCTCACCCCAGAAGCCGGGGATCCATGCTGCCTGCTTCTGCATCCAGCACTGAGGCCCGGCCGGGTCGAACATCGGGTCCTGTGTGTTGCCGATGAATGTCGCGTTGATGTAGGTGTTGCCACCGTAGGCGTAATCAGGGGTGAACCAGATCTGCGACATGTACTCGGCGGCTTCGAGGACCTCGGGATCGTTGAACGGGATCTCGTGGTTGTACCACTGGGTGTAGATCTCCGGCGGCGCGGTGCGCAGCAGGATGTCTTCCATCCAGTCGGTGGCGACCCAGCCGTCGGCCGCTTCGCTCTCGATCGAGATACACCACGGGTTTCCGTTGCCATCGGCGACGATCTGATCGCTGAGAGCGATCATCTCTTCCCATGTGGTCGGCGGCTCGTAGCCGTTGTCGGCGAATCCCTGAATCGGGTACCACACGATCGACTTGACGTCGGTCTTGTAATACACGCCGTACAGATCCCCGTTGTGTGACCCGAGCTCGACGAAACCGGCAACCTGGTCCTGGGTGAGCTGGTCCACGTTGAACCACTCGCTCAGATTGATCAGTGAACCGGCGTCTGCGTACTGCTGCATCTTGCCGGGCTGGGCGATCTGGGCCAGGTCGGGGGCGTTGCCGCCGTCGACCCGCACCTGGAGTGCGGTCTCGTACTCCACGGTCGGCTCAAAGTTCACTTCGATCCCGGTGGCATCCCGGAACGGCTGGAGAGCCAGGTCAAAGGACGTAGCCTCGGCCCCGTCGGGCGCCCACTGGGCGACGATCTCGACACTGGTGCCTTCGTAGTCGCCGGCTATTGCCGCATTGAGCTCGGTATAAGGCGTCTCGCCGGCCGGTGCCCCTGCGGTCGTCGTGGGCTCTTCACCGGCAGTCGTTGTCGGCTCTTCGTCACCGCCAGTCGTCGTGGTCTCGCCACCCGTGTCGCCACACGCTGCCAGCAGCAGCGCCAAGGCGACCAGGGCAATCGACCATCTGTGTTTCTTCATGTTTCTCCTCCTGTTGGGTTGCTTTCGGTCGCGAGGGCAAGATCAAATCGTCGGGCGGCCAAGAGAGCCGCCCCACGGGCTCCATGAGGCCCTCCGGATGGGCTGAGCCGGATCCGGTTGGGATCAAGGGTGCGTGTAGCAAGGTCCGACGATCCCGCGGTCCTGATCAGAGCGTACCGCACGGCATCCAGTAGGGCCTCGCCGGCTCCGGCCAGGCCGCCACCCAACACGATTGTGTTGACGTCGTAGGCGGCAGCCAGCCAGTGGATTGCTGTGGCGAGGTGGCCGAGTACCTCGTTGGCGAGCTTCATGGCGGTGCCGTCACCACCGGCAGCTGCAGCGAAAAGAGATGAGGCCGGGGTGTGTTGCCCGGCAGATTTCCAGGCGCTGGCTATCGCCGGACCACTCACGATGGTCTCGAGGCAACCCGTCTGCCCGCAGCGACAGATCGGGCCCCAACGGTCGACGACCACGTGTCCGATCTCCCCGGCCATGCCCGTGGCCCCGCGATGGATCGCACCATCGATCACCACACCTGCCGCAACGCCGGTGCCAAGGCTCAACAAGGCAAGGTCTCCAGGCTCCTCGCCCGCCCGTTGCAGCTTGTCGAAGACGCCAAATGCGGCGGCTCTTACGTCGTTCTCAACCAGGACCGGCATCCCATGGGCCGACGAGAGGCGGTCCGCCAGTGGAAAAGGCCGACCATCCATCCCGAGGTTGACCGCGTGACGAACTGATCCGGCTCGGGTATCCACCTGTCCCGGCATCCCTACGCCGAGGCTGTCAACTGGGTCCCTCCAGGCCAGACGAGCGATGGCAGCCTCGATGGAGCCGAGCACTTCGTCGCCACCCGGGGTGCTGGTGCCGACCTGAGAGCTCGCCAGAACCTTGCCATTGGAATCGATGACGACTGCCTCGGTAGAGGTCCCACCCACGTCAACGCCAATGATTGTGGTCATCGCAACACCACTCCGAGACGATCCGCCAACACCGCGGCGGCGGCCCCAGCGAGAACAAGGTCGCCTCCAAGCGTTGAGAGCTCGACCTCGATCATCCCGGCGGTCGCCGGCAAGACGCGCCCGATCAAGCTCTGTCGGACGCTATCGATCAACTCCTCGCCGGCGTTGCGGATCTCGGGGGCAATGATGATTCGTGTGATCCCGAGAAGTGCGGCGGCATGTGCCAACACACCGGCCAGATGCCGCCCCGCCTCGCGCAACGCCCTTCGCAACGGCTCTTCTCCGAAGACCGGCGCCAGGGCCAGAGCGTCCCATGGATCGCGGTCCGGATCCGCCCCGACGCTGCGCAGAATGGCGGGGACGCTCGCCACGGTCTCCAGGCAACCCGTGTTGCCACAGGTGCAGAGAGCGCCATCGGGAACGACCTGGATATGCCCGATCTCCCCGGCGGCCGAATTCTCTCCGCGAAGTAGGCGGGAGCCCAACACAACGCCGGCGCCAACACCCCGGCCCAGCTTGACCAGCAGCACGTCCTCGCCCGCGCCGGGATGTCGCCGGAGCTCGGCTAGAGCTGCCACCTGGGCGTCGTTCGCGATCGAGACAGGAACGCCAAATCTGGCGGCGATATCCTTCCCGAGGTCGAGTCGGTGCCAGTCCAGGTTGGCCGCCTCGAGAACCAATCCGCCGGCATCGACCACTCCTGGTGTCCCGACGCCGATTCCGAGCACCGGTGCTTGGGCATGGTCGAGGAGCGAGCCGATCAACTCGATTGCGATTTCGACGGCGTTCTGGCCGGTGACATGGGTGGCCGCAGAGTCGAGCCGCCATCGGATGTGACCGCTCAGGTCGACCAATGCACCTTGGAAGGGCCGGTGGCCGAGGTCGACGGCGACGATATCCCGGCCGCCGGCGTTGAGGGCGAGAATTGTTGGGGGTTTTCCGCCAGCAGAAGTCCCCTGTCCAATTTCGCATAGAAGGCCGTCATCGATCAACTCACCCACCAGACTGGAGACCGCGGCCCTGGTGAGCCCTGTGAGTCGGGACAACTCGGCACGGGAGGTGGCACGTCGTTCCGACACCAGGTCGAGTGTCGTCTGCAGGTTGGATCTCCGCGAGTCGTGCTTGGTGGCTTTGGGGCGGGTCGGGCGGTCAGGGTGGCCCTTACGGGGCTCGAGGTTGGGCATGAAAGTTCACTAAACATACAAACTTCGGAGAGTCGGTGTCAAACGGTTCCCCGAGGTGGTTTGATCTGAGGTGGCAGTGGGTTCCACCGTGCCGTTCGGGGTGATGATTGACTAGAGGAAAAGGGCCTGAAGCCCAGCCGCAGCCGTAGGGTTTGGCTATGAAGGATGGCCAGGTCCGTCGTCTGTCCCGGCTCCACCGCCGGCTGTATCGGCTCACCGGAGGACATCTGGGGAGACGATTGGTGGGCAACGACATGCTCCTGCTGACCACGACCGGCCGGCACTCGGGACGCCCTCACACCGTGCCTCTCTTGTTTCTCCGAGAGGGACGGACCCTGGTCGTGATTGCCTCCTACGGCGGCAGGGACCGGCATCCGTCCTGGTACCTGAATCTGGTCGCAGATCCCGAGGTCGAGGTCCAGCTGTTGAAGCAGCACATCACTGCCCGGGCCCGGACCGCCGATCCCCAGGAGAGAGCTTGGTGGTGGCCTCGGGTTGTCGATGCATACGGCGACTACGCGGTCTATCAGACCCGCACCGAGCGGTTGATCCCGGTGGTGCTGATCGAGCCCTCACCCCCCGATCCGTCCTAGATTCGGATCGTGGCTGCTTCCGACGACCTGGCGGAACGGGTCCGTACCCGGATGTCGCACCTCGAAGGCCTGACCGAGCGACCTGTCATGAACGGTCTCGGGTTTTTCGTCGACGACAGGATGGCAATTGCCGTCCTCGACGACCGGTTGTGCCTTTGGGTCGGTGATACCGAGGGTGGCGTTGCCCTGACAAACACTGCGGCCATCCCGTTCGAGTTCGCCGGGCGAGCGGTTGAGGGGTGGGTGTGCATACCCGAGGACAGCCTCGATGAGGCCAGTCTTGCGGGCTGGGTGGCGCGGGGGGCGGCCAACCTCGGGCTATCGGTGTAGGACCTGTCGGGGTCGCCGGTAGCTGGGCGCCTTGCCCTGCCAGTTCCGCCGCGAGGCGACCTGGATCAGGTCCCCAAGCAGTGCCGACGCGGTCGGCTGCCCGCCGGCTCCGGGGCCGGTGAAGAGAAGTCGGCCGATGGCCGGCCCTTCC
>DATDPP010000006.1:0-39420 GCA_035292685.1 Acidimicrobiia bacterium | reverse complement strand
GGGGCCACCGAGCCGAGGGCCACCCTGGTTGCGCCGGAGGTGTCCCGGGTGACCACACAGCAAACCGTTGCGATCACCATCGCGTTGCGGGCACCGATCTTGCCGAACGCCTGTCGCTCGGGCATGGCTTCGGGGAGCAGCACCCCGGTTATCAGCTCGCCGGCAACCCGGGCCGTCCTCTTCACACCGACGAAGAACTCATGCCACGGAACAGTTCTCGTCGCAGTCGGTGCCGCCAGCTCGATCGAGGCGTCGACCGCGGCCAGAAACGGGAGCCCGTCCCCGGCCGGGCTGGCGGTGCCCACGTTGCCACCCAGGGTTCCCGCATTCCTGATTTGGGGGGAGCCAACGGTCCGGGCAGCCTGGGCCAGGGCTATCGGGCCATGCCGCTCCAAGCGGCTCCACGTGACACCGGCTCCGATCCGGGTGGGCTCCCATTCGGCCAGCTCACCGACACGGCGCAGTGCGACGACATCCATGGGGCGGGCATGCCCGAAGTTGACCTCGACCATGAGATCCGTCCCACCCGCCAGGGCCACCGCGCCTTCTGCCATGGCCGCGACCGCCTGGTCGACAGATGTGGGGTGTCGAACTTCCATCACCAGAAATTACCCGACCAGGGCCCTGGCCAGCCGGTTGTGCTCGGCCACGAGAGCCCCGATATCGACCCCCGCCAGTTGGCGGTCCTCGACGACCCGACGCCCTCCTACCCAGGAGTGATCGATCATCGCCGGGGAGCACATGACCACCGCGGCCACCGGATCGTGAATTGCGCCGGCGAACTCGATCCGTTCCAAGTCGATGGCGATGAAATCCGCTGCCATCCCCGGTGCCAAACGGCCGATGTCGTCCCGCCCCAGGACCTCGGCGCCACCCACGGTCGCCAACCGCAGGGCGTCCCGGGCCGTCATTTGCGCCCCCTCGCCGACACCCGGAGCCACGGCGAGACGGTTCAACAGCAGTGCCTGACGCACTTCGGCCAACATGTTCGACGAGTCGTTCGAAGCCGAGCCATCGACCCCCAGGCCCACCCGCACCCCAGCGTCGAGATAACCGACCACCGGCGCCAACCCCGAAGCCAGCCTCATGTTCGAGGTGGGGCAATGGGCCACCCCGGTGCCGGCACGGCCCATCCGGGTGATCTCGTCGGGAGCGACATGGACGGCATGGGCGTACCACACATCGGGACCGGCCCAGCCCAGGTCCTCCATGTGCTCCACCGGTCGGCGGGCGAAACGGGTGCCGCAGAACTCTTCCTCGTCTGCGGTCTCGGCAAGATGGGTGTGCATGCTGACGCCCAGGTGCCGTGCCAGATCGGCCGTCTCCCGCATCAGATCGGGGGTGACCGAGAACGGAGAGCAGGGGGCGAGGACGACGCAGGTCATCGCGCCTCTCCCCGCCTGGTGATAGGAGGCGACGACCCTCTGACAATCCTCGAGAATCTGTTGGGGGGCTTCGACGACCGAGTCGGGCGGTAGACCGCCACCAGATTCGCCGAGGCTCATCGACCCCCGGGAGACATGGAACCGGAGCCCCACCGGCTCGGCGCCCTCGATCTGGTCGTCGACCCTCGACCCGTTGGGCCAGAGGTATTGGTGATCGAAGACCGTGGTGCATCCGCTCAAGGCCAGTTCCGCCAGGCCCACAGTGGTGGCGACCCGAACGTGGTCCGGGGTCATCCGGGCCCAGATCGGATACAGCGTCCGCAGCCATTGGAAGAGACCGGCGTCCTGGGCTCCCGGTACCACCCGGGTCAGGGTCTGATAGAGATGGTGATGGGTGTTGACCAGACCGGGAAGGACGACGTGCCCCGAGAGGTCTACCGTTTCGTCGGCGCTGTGGGGCAGATCCGCGCTGGGCCCGACCGCCTCGATCCAACCGTCACGCACGAAGATGGCGGCGTCCTCGATCTCCGCATCGTCCATGGTCACCAGGACGCGTGCGTGGTGAACCAGCAGTGTTCCCATCATCACCACGCTACCGGCGGCCATAGAGTCGCCCCCACAATGACACTGCATGAAGACTCCCTGACGAACTGGGGCGCCCGCCTCGACCGGGTCGCCACCCAGGTCAGGACCGAGTTCCCCGGTGAGCGACCGGATCGTCAACCGGTCCATACCGTGTACGGCGGAGCCCATCTCTTCGCCGCCACCACACCGGGACGGCTGGGTGAGCTGGCGCGGGCGGCATTGGACCGCTGGATGCCCGGTGCCGACGACATGGTCCGGGTCCTGGGGATCGACCCCGCTTTCAGCGGGAAGATCCACACCCAGGTCGGGGAGAAGCTCGCCACGGAGGCGGTGGAGGACTTCAGACTCGACTTCGAAGACGGGTACGGCCACCGCCCGGATGATGAGGAGGACGGTCACGCCCGGACGTCAGCCCTCGAGGTGGCGAGCGGGATGGCCAACAGCAGTTTGTCGCCGTTCATCGGGATCAGGATCAAGTCACTGTCCGGAGAACTGCAACGAAGGGCCCTTCGCACCCTCGACATCTTCGTGACCACCCTGGCCGAGAGCTCGGGCCGCCTGCCCGACGGCTTCGTGGTCACTCTGCCCAAGATCCAGCACTCCGAGCAGGTGATCGTCCTGGCCGAGGCCCTAGCGGAGTTGGAGCAGGGCCTGGGACTCGACCCGATCCCGATGGAACTGATGGTGGAGACCCCACAAACTGTGATCGACAAGGACGGGAGGAGCGGGGTCCGCAAGCTCGTCGACGCCGGCGGGGGTCGGGTGAGAGGGGCGCATTTCGGCACCTACGACTACACCGCCTCGATGAGCATCACCGCCGCCTACCAAACCATGACCCATCCGGCGTGTGATTTCGCACGACACGCCCTTCAGGTGAGCCTGGCCGGTTCCGGGGTCTGGCTCTCGGACGGCGCCACCAACATGATGCCGGTGCCGATCCATCGTGGCGACGATCTGACCGAGGCCGACAGGGAGGAGAACGAGCGGAGTGTCCATGGGGCTATGAAGCTCCACTACGACCACATCCGCCATTCGCTGACTCACGCCTACTACCAGGGCTGGGACCTCCACCCGGCACAACTCCCGACCCGTTATGCCGCGGTCTATTCGTTCTTCCTCGAAGGCCTGGACCAGGCCGGGGAGCGGCTGTCGAACTTCGTCGACTCGGCGGCGAAGGCCACGTTGGTCGGTGAGGTATTCGACGACGCCGCCACCGGGCAAGGCCTCTTGAACTACTTCCTGCGCGCCATCAACTGCGGGGCGGTCACTGAGGATGAGGCGATCGCCAGGTCCGGCCTGACCCTCGAAGAGCTGCGGACCAGGTCCTTTCTCAGGATCCTGGAAGGCAGAAGCTGAGCGCTGATCACGATTTGCGGATTCGCCTGACCTGAATCCTGGTGATCCGGCGCCCACGGACGCTCACCACCCGGAGCACATGGTGGCCGTAGACCACCTCGTCGCCGACGTGAGGCAGACGCCCGAGCAGGCTCAACACCAACCCAGCCGCCGTGTTCCAGTCGGTGTCGTCGAGATCCTCGTCGAGGATCTCAGAAAGGTCCTCGACGGGCAGGGAGGCGTCGATCAACCACTCGCCTTCGGCCACAACCACCACATCTGCCTCGTCGGGGCCCTCACTGATCGAGCCCAACACCTCCTCGGCGATGTCCTCGATGGTGACCAGGCCTGCCGTGCTCCCATACTCGTCGACCACCACCGCCAGGTGGGTGCCCGCCTCCTGCATCTCGGTGAGCAACCCCAGGACCCGTTTGGACTCCGGGACGACCAGCACCTCTTCGCTCAACCGGGACACCGGAAGGTCGGCGCGGCGATCCTCCGGCACCTGGATCAGATTGTGCAGTTTCACGACCCCGGTGATGTTGTCGATGCTGCCCTCGAAGATCGGCACCCTGCGGTGCCCGGCGGTCAGGGCAGCCTGCAGCGCGAAGGCGACCGACGAGTTTCCGTCGACTGCGACGATGTCGGGACGGGGGACCATGATGTCGTCTACCTGGCGATCACCAATCCTGAACGCCCGCTCGATCAACTCCAGGTCGTCGGAAGTGATCTCGCCTTCGATGGCCGCTCTCGAAGCGAGCATCCTCAACTCGTTCTCGGTGATGGTCGGGGAGGTGACCACCCCCTTTCCTGGCATCTGGATGTCGGCGACCCAAACCAGGATCTTGACCAGCGGGCGAAGCACGGTCACCACCACCGCCAGCGGATAGGCCAGGGCGAGGGCCACCCGATCGGGGTGATGGACCGCGTAGGTCTTGGGAATGGCCTCGGCGTAGATGTAGAGGAGGAAGGTGAGCACCGCCGAGGCGATCGTGACCCCGACCGCATCCCACGTCTGGGCCGCCAGTATCCCGGCCACGGTGGCCGCCCCGATCTGGGACAGGAGAGCGGCCAACAGGATGGCGTTGAGCACCTCCGGCAGCTTCTCGGTGAGTTGGGCGAGTTTCTTGGCCGAACGGCTCCCCTCCTCGGCCAGGGTGTGGACCCGGACCGCCGGTATCCGAAGGAAGGCCGTCTCCGCGGCCGAGATGAACATCGAAAAGGCGAAGAGCCCGATCAGCAGGAAGATCAGCGCCAGGTCCTGGGACAGGTCCATCGATGTCTACCGCTCGACGGTGAGGCTGATGTCACCGTACGGCTCAGAAACTGGCTGGAACACGACGCCTTCGTCGGTCATCCCGAATCTGGTGAGATCGAAGGCAAGATGATGCTGGTTGGGCATATGCAGGGTGATCTCCGCCATCTCGGGGACCGCCGCCAACACCGCCTCGCCCATCAACCATCCCTGGTGTTGCACCGACGCCGACCAGTCGGAGAAGAACCTCTCCACCAGGACTCGCCGGACCTTCTCCCACGCTTCCGTGGTGTCGCCGGGAACCGGGTCATAGCGCCAGTTGGCGGAAACGGAGGTGGCCAGGACCCGATCGGTGGCCTCGGGCAGGATCGTGAACTCGTCTCGAGGGAAGCCGGTGAACGCCGAGCCCCTCGTCTTGAGCACCACCAGGCCTTCGATCCCTGCCCAGGTCCCTGATTCCCCGGGGCCGACGGACACCTTCGCGACCCGGCGCTCGGAGCCACCGCCCACGAAACCGGTCTCGAACACCCGCTGCCACCGTCGCTCGGCCACGGTGACGGTCGCCACTCCGATATCGGGGCGAGTCAGGAACCGCTCGCAGAGGATCGCGGCGAAACCTTCGAGATCCCGACCAAGATGCTCCTGGGCCAGGCCGTAGACGGTGTTGCGCATGGTGTCGGTGGGGAGAACCACCCGGTTGTCCCCGGCGGTGTGGGCGGTTTCGACATCACCTTGGAGCAGCACCTGAACGGTGACATCTGAGAAATCGTCGCTGGTGTCGCCCCGGTGGATCTTCGAGACCCGGATCTCGGACTTGCCCCACCGGTTCGCGCCTAGACGGGCCACTGTCAGGCACCCCGATAGGTGGTGTACCCATAGGGGCTGAGAAGGAGTGGGAGGTGGTAGTGATCCTGCTCTTCGTCCAATGCGACCACGATGTGGACCTGGGGATAGAAGACACTACCGGCGTCCCCGGTGGCAAACACCAGCCGATAGACGCCGGTGAACACGGCCCCGGCCAGCATCACGATTCGACCGTTGACATCGGTGCTGCCCTCCGACATGTATTGCCATCCGCCATCGACGGACCGCTCGAGAGTCACGCTGATGCCCACTGCCGGCTCGCCGGTGGCGGTATCGAGGACATGGGTACTGACGGAAGTCACCTTTGTTCTCCTTCACAGAGCATTGTTCGAAGTCTGGTGGCGGTGATCGCCCTTTGCTCGTCAGCGGCGACTGCGAGCTCCTGCTCCCGGGTGCTTGCGAGCCGCGATTCTGCGAGGGCCAACATTTCCTCGGCTGTCTTGTCCGAGGCATAGACGATATAGGTGAAACCGAACCGCTCCTCGTAGCGACGGTTGGCCTCGGTGAGGGCTGCGAGTGTCTCCGCCTCCGCACCTACTACCCCGGCCTGCTCCCGATTGGCGGTGTCGTCCCCCTCTTCCCCAATCCGGGGGTGCCCGGCGAAGGCTTCCAGCCAGTCGGTCTCCACCATGAGATCGAATGCCGTCGCGGCGGCGGCGAGGACCCCCTCCAGATCCTCAAAGGGCCGGCCGGCCGACATCGATTCCACCCAGGAACTCGAGACGCAGGCGGTTTGGAAGAACCGCCCTGAAGCCGACCCGGTCAGTGAGTTCAGATAGCCCACCCGCCTCTCGACGACTGCTCGGCGATCGGGACGACCCAATGCCCTGACCCTGGCCAGGCCCCCATCGGGATGGATATCCACCCGCAGGTAGCCGGCATGGGTAGGAGCCGCCAGGTCGAGCAGGGCGACATCATCAGCATCGACTGGCACCCGATCCAGAACCGGTGCCCACCAGGTTCCGTCTTCCGAGACCAGGATGGACACCCATCCCGGGGCGTTGCCCTTGAAATGCCGGGTGTCGATGACGACGCCCTCGATGGTTCCGGGCAGCCCCAGCCGGAATTCGACCCAGTCGTTGCCAGGGCCCCTTCTTCGCTTGGTCTCCCAGCCATCCCACATCCCCGCCGGCTCGGTGGGTCGGAGCAAGTTGGAGGGAGGCGAATAGTGAAGATCGGAGGCGTCCATCGCCTCCCCGCCAACCAGCATCGAAAGCAGGTCGATCGGCTCTTCGCCGGGGCAGAGCTGAGCCTGAGAGGGAATCGGCGCTCCCTCGACCCGGAGCCTGGCCACGCCGCCGTCGGGGAAGATATTGAGCCGGACATGGGTGAAACGGTGAGGGTTGCCCGCCACGAAGCTGGCTAGTGAATCGCCCGACAACAGGGTCTGGGGAAGGATCTCCTCCCAATCCGCATCGGCAAGGTGGGTGTCGTCGTCATCCCCGCAACCCTCGAGGGAGAAAGATTCGGGGTAGTTGCCGGTGAAGAACGAAGTGTCCACCGTCACCCTCTCGATGCGTCCCGGCACCCCGAGCGCGATCACACACCAATCATGACCGGGCTCCCGCCTCCTCCGGGTCTCCCATCCATCCATCCATTTCCCCCGATCGGTGTACTTCGAGTTCGAGATCGGGTCACCTGGGGAGATCAGATTCGACGCCGGGGCAAAGAACTCGTCGTTGTAGTCGACGATCCTTCCCCCAACGGGGCTCGATATCAGGTCGACCATCCGCGCTCCAGCATCCTGCCTCCACACCCGAGGACTCCGGTGTCCGCCTCGTAAAGAGTCTGCCCACCCAGCGTCACCTTCTCCACTTTCCCCCGAAGGCGCATGCCCTCGTAAGGGGTGAGCGAATGTCGATGCTCCAAACCGGAGCCGACCACTTGGGTGACGCCGTCGGGATCCCAAACCAGGAAGTCTGCGTCCTTTCCGTTCTCGATGGAGCCTTTCCGGTCGAGACCAGCGAGACGGGCAGGGGCCGTGGAAAGCCATTCGACTAAACGCTCGAAACCAAAGCCTCGGCGGCTTGCCTCCGTCCAGATGACCTGCAGCCGGATCTGCAGCGAGCTGATACCGCCCCACGCCGTGCTGAAGTCACCACTCTCGGCCGCCTTGAGCTCGGGAGGCGCCGGTGAGTGATCGGAGACGATCATCACCAGGGTGCCGTCGGCGAGCGCCTCCCAGAGGGCCTCACGATGCACCCGGGCCCTGATCGGCGGCGCACATTTGAACTCGGTGGCCCCCGACCCGATCTCCTCGGCGGAGAAGGTGAGATAGTGGGGACAGGTCTCAGCGCTCAGTTCGGGCCCGGCCCCACGAAGCATGTCGGTCGCATCGGCTGATGACACATGGAGAACATGGATCTGACCACCGGTTCGGGCCGAGAGCCCCACGGCCTGGCCAACCGCCTCCCCCTCGCTTTCGGGAGGACGCGACTCGAGGTAGGTCCGGTAGCTGCGGGTATCACCAGACATTTGATGAAGACGAATTGGGTCCTCGGCATGCAACAGGAGTGGGACCCCGAGACGTGCCAGTTCAGGGAGGACCGCCTCCAGGCCGCTCAAGGTCATCGGGGGGAACTCCGGCACCCCCGAATCGACCAGAAACGACTTGAAACCACACACCCCTGCGCCGACCAGACTCTCCACCCAGGGCTCCGAGCCGGGGATCAGGCCACCCCAAAAGGCCACGTCAACTGCGATCCCGCCTGCCGCCGCGGTCCGCTTGGCAGCGAGCGCCTCCGGGTCCACGGTTGGCGGGATGGAGTTGAGAGGCATGTCCACGATGGTGGTGGTGCCTCCCGCGGCCGCCGCCCTGGTCGCAGTTCGAAAGCCTTCCCAGCTTTCCCGACCCGGCTCGTTGACGTGGACGTGGGAGTCGACCAGGCCCGGCATGACCACCAACTCCCCGAAGTCCTCGTCGGCTGCTCCTTGCCCGATGTCGACGACGACGCCGCCTTCATGGTGCACCGTCGCCGCCCGAAGGCCGTCAGGCAAGACCACACGCCGGCTGCGAAATGAAGGCACCACCCGAACCTAATCGGATCGAGCCGGCACCACCTGCCTCCCCTTGATTAGCGTGTCATCCCCAGATCTGAGTTGGTCTCCACAAGGAATGCGAGATGGCAATAACCACAACGCCCGATCGATCCGTGAACTACGCCTTCCTCCTGGGAGGGATCACCGGTGTCATCTTCGGCCTCATCCTTCTGATCCGTCAGGAGGAGGCTCTGGCGCTGCTCGCCGTCATCCTCGGACTTTGGTGGCTGATCCACGGGGCTTTCCTGGTGTTCAGTGTGTTCGTCGACCGCACCGACTGGGGATGGAAGATCGTCGTCGGGGTGCTCGGCATGATCGCCGGGGTCCTGGTGCTCTCCAATCCCACCGGAGCGGTCGAGCTCTTCGAAGGGTTGTTCGGTGTCTACCTCGGCATCCTCGGGATCCTGATTGGCATCGCCGCCTTCGTCGGCGCCTTTCGCGGCGCTGGGCTGGGGGCCGGGGTGTTTGGAGCAGTCAGCATCATCATCGGGGTGCTGATCCTCTTCAACGCTGAGTTCACGACCACTCTTCTGATCACACTGTTTGGGGCCCTTCTCCTGATCGAAGGGGTGGTCGGCATGTACATGGGGATCAAAACCACGTAGCCGTCACCGAACGGGTCGTCGGGGCCGGGATCCCTCGTCTTCACTGTCAGTACAATCTGACCGCGGAGAAGGGTGGCCATGGCGGGAAGCGGTCGGGTTTTCCAGACGACGATCTTGGTCTCGATGACCATGTTGATCGCGTGTGTCAACGCTGGCACCGCAAACAACGACACCGTTGCGCCCGGCGACACTGACGCCAACGCCGCCACCAGTTCCAGCGGAGACCAGCCGGGAGCCACGACCTCCGGAGACTGCCAGCCGGCCACAGACGGCGTCGCCTGGCGGGATGACGCCACCGTTGGGCTCGAGCAAATCTCAGTCGGGAACGGGGTCGAGGTGTACGCCGCCGAGTACCCGCTTCCCGGGCCCACCACAGGGCTCTGGACACAATGGGGTCAGGGGATCGCCCTCGGCGACGGACGGCATTTCTCCGCCGTTGGCGACCACCTCGGCGTCGACGCCAACTCCTACCTCTTCGTCTACGACTCGAATCAGCGAGCTCTCACCCGCTTCGGCGACGTCCTCTCGGTGGTTCCTCACGAGGACGGGGCGTTCGGCTACGGCAAGATCCACGCCCAGATGGTCCTGGACGGGTGCGGGTCGATTTGGGCCGCCACGTATTGGGGGACGAGGGACAACCTCACCTACGAGAACGGGTATGAGGGTGACCGCCTTCTCGAGATCCAGCCGGGCACAGAGACCATCAGCGATCGAGGAGCATTCGCAGGGGAGTTCGGCATCCCCACGATGACCATCGCCCGTGACGGGAGGACCCTGGTGGCCGGTTCCGTCGATGTCGAGTCTGGTGACACCGACCGCGGAATGCTGACTGTGTACGACACCTCCACCCGGAAAACTGTCAACCAGGTCGACGATCCGCGTCAGGAGGGGTTTCGGGCCCTAGGAATCGACCCGGTCGACGGTGGGGTCTTCTACTCAATCGGCGATAACCGGCTCGCCTCGCTCGACCCGGTATCCGAAGAGTTCACCGACCTGGACATCACCCTTCCCGGCTGGTGGCTGCGATCCGTCACCCGACCCGCTCCAGATGGGACCGTGTATGGAACCTCGGACGACGAACCGGGGTTGTTCGCCATGTCGCCCGATGGTGGGCTGCTCGAACTCGGCGATCCGGGTGGGACCACCACGTCGATCGCGATGACTCCCGATGGGTCCCGGATCTTCTGGATGCCGGAAGCGCACGGCGGTGCCTGGGAGATCGGAGCGGTCGTCATGTCCATGGACACCGCGACCGGCGAGACGACAGAGATCACATCGCTCCTCGATCCGTTTGGCGAGGAACTGGGGTTGCTGCCGGGAGGCTCCTACTCCATCGTGTACGACGACGGAAGACTCATCCTCGGAGTGAACGCATCCCCGCTCGACGACGACTCGGGTTTCGGCACCCCGGTGCTTGTGGTCATCGAAGGCGTATGAACCGCCCTTTGGCGCCTGTTCTCGCGGCACTGGTTCTCGCCGCCTGCACCAACTCCGCCACCCCCGCGAGTGATCCCACCGGAGCCAGCCCCACGACCGATGAGGCCGCACCCACCGGGGATCTGGCTTGTTGGTCGGCCGCGAACTCGGGGGCCCCGGGTGAGATCGTCTTCGATGACGCCACCGAGGAACTTGGTCTCGTCGAGCCCCTCACCGGGATGTACGGGCATTCGGCCGCCTTCGGCGACGTCAATGGGGACGATTACCCCGATCTGGTGGTCGGGACCTTTGCCGACCGGGAGCCCGAGGCCTACCAGGTCAGGGGTGCGGACGGTCCGGCGCCCGATCAACTGCTGCTGAGCCAGCCCCAACTCGAGCCCGAAACCGGGTGGAGCACGGAGTTGGGCCGGACTTCCGGAGCAGTGTTCGCCGACCTCGATGCCGATGGCGACGACGACCTCCTCATCGTGCGTCATGCCGGCCGCTCTGCAGAGTCGGAGACACCGAGCCGTCTCTATGAGAACGTGGACGGTGCCCTCGAGCCGCACAGCGAGATCCTCCCCTCTGACTTTCGGGGCCGCACCCCGGCTGTGGCCGACTACGACGGCGACGGTTTGCTCGATTTGTATGTTTCAGAGGACAACTCGGGGGAGACGGGAGGTCTTCTCCTGCACAACGAGGGGTCTCTGCAATTCACCGACGTGACCGAGGGAACCGGTCTGGAAGGGGTCTTTGCCCTGAGCGCGGCCGCCGGCGACCTCAACGGCGACGGCTCGCCCGACCTGGCGACCTCCACCGCGGTTTTTCTGAATCAGGGTGATCTCACGTTCACCGACGTGACTCCCGATGACTACGCAGCAATCCCCGTCGGAGAGGAGGACGAGGCGGCCGGGGTGTCACTTGGTGATCTCAACCGGGACGGGTTCACCGACATCGTCATCGGCCAGCACTACCGGGCCACGGTCGAGTTCGACTCCGAAATCCCGGTGCGAGTGTTTCTCAACGATGGCGGCGACGATCCCGCGTTCGAGGATGTGACCGAGACGGCCGGGCTGACCCCGCTCCCGACCCTCGCCCCCCATGTCCAGGTGGCTGACATCGACAACGACTCATGGCTTGACATCGTGACCTCCGCCTCAGCCGGGGACGGGACCACCCTCGCCGTCTACCGGAATCTGGGCGAACGCGAGCTCTCGTTCCAGGTCTCCAGTGGCCTCGGATCCGACCAATACTGGATCGGGGCGCCGGTAGTCGACGTCGACCGTGACGGGAGACTGGATGCTTTCGCGGTCGAGTGGGAGCCTTCCCTGCCTTCGATGATGTTTCGCAACGCCGGAGAGAGCGGTCATTGGGTCGAGGTGTCGGTGAGCGGCCCGGGGCGGGGTGTTGGAAGCCTCATCGTGGTGTCGACCCCGGAAGGAGTTCTCATCGGGCAACAGGAGATCGGCGTTGGAGGCGGCTACTCATCAGGGCGCCTGCCGGTGGCCCACTTCGGCCTCGGCGCGAACACCGTCATCGACATCACGATCACCCTCCCCGATGGCACCGTCGCCGAGCTTCCCGGTATCACCGCTGACCAGCACCTTCGCTGGCCCGGAGGGTGTTGAGATGGCCGCCAGTTCACTGACCTCGGTTTTCAGGCTGGGACGGCTTGGGTAGCATCGCGGCCCATGACCGACCTCGTCACCCGTCACCAAGACGTGATCGCGCCAGTGATCGCTTTCGACACCGACATCCACGCCGTCAAGGCCGAAGGGATATGGGTCACTGATATCGAAGGGAGACGCTGGGCGGATTTCGCGTGTGGCACCGCGGTGGTCAACCTCGGTCACAACCATCCCGCCGTCGTGGCCGCCGCCCACAGGCAGATCGACATCATGATGCACTCGGGTTGCATCGTGCGCTACGACGCCATCGTCGAGGCCGCCGAGAGGTTGCGGAACATCACCCCCCCGGGCATTCAGAAGTTCGCCTTCGCCAACTCGGGAGCAGAAGCGGTCGAGGCCGCGGTGAAGCTGGCCAAGTACTCGACCGAGCGGCAGGGTGTGATCGTGTTTCGTGGCGGATTTCACGGTCGCACCATGGGCTCGATCAGTTACACGACCTCGAACGCCAGGTACCGCGATGGATATCACCCGGTCCTCGGTTCGGTCTTCGTGGCTCCGTTTCCTCATCCCTACCGGTGGGGCATGACCCAAGAGGCGGCCGTAGAGCTCTCCCTCAACGAGTTGCGGATGATGTTCAAACATGTTGTCACCCCGAAGAACATCGCCTGCTTCTTGATCGAGCCGGTCCAGGGTGAGGGCGGTTACTACCCGGCTCCGCCCGAATTCCTCGACGCCCTTCGCGAGCTGGCGGACGAGCACGGGATCATGCTGATCTACGACGAGGTGCAGAGCGGGTTCGGACGGACCGCCGAGTGGTTCGCGGCCGACCACCTCGATGCCAAGCCAGACATCATGGCGATGGGCAAGGGGATCGCCAACGGGCTTCCTCTCTCCGCCTACGGCTCCTCACGTGAGGTCATCGACAACTGGCCGCCTGGCGCCCATGGCACGACTTTCGGGGGAAACCCGGTGTCCACGGCCGCGGCCGTTGCGGTGATGGACACCATGGAGGGGCTCCTCCCCCACGCCCGAGAGCTGTCCAAGCGGGCCTTCGAGCGTCTCCACGAGCTCTCCGAGAGCCACCCCACCATTGGTGAGATCCGGGGGTTGGGTCTGATGATCGGCGTTGAGCTGGTGACCGACCGGGAAAGCAGGACCCCGGACAACGCGGCCTTCCTACACGTCGAGAAGCACGCCTACGACCGCGAGCTCATCATCATCAAGTGTGGGCCGGACGGCAATGTCATTCGATTCGTCCCGCCCTTGGTGACCACCCAGGAGGAGCTCGACTGGGCCCTCGACCTGGTGGATGAGGGTTTGACGAGTTGGGAACGCCAATCCCGCTGACCGTTCCCATCGCCTGACTCCGGGCGGGGCAATCGGGAACCGCCGACCGGACAGCCGCCATCTAAGCCATATGGCAAGAAGAACCATCGGAATGCTGGCCGCAGCAACAGTGGCCCTGGCTGCATGTGGGACCGGAGGAGGCCCTCTCGAGCCACCGGACGAACCGGACGCCCCGCTCGTCCGCATCCATTTCGAAGGCGGCTTCGTCCCGGTGGAAACCAGCCTTGGCATGGGGCCCTCCTATCAGCTTCTCAGCGACGGACGGTTGGTGTTCCCGGGCGTGGCCATCATGTTGTACCCCGGACCGCTGGTCGTGCCCTACCAGCAGGTGCAACTGAGTGAGCCGGACATGGACCGGGTGCTCGCTCTCATCAACGAGATGGGGCTCCCGGACATGGTCGACGAGCGAGACGACTCCCGGGCCAACTTCGTTGCCGATGCGTCCACAACGGTGATCACCTACTGGGACGAAGAAGGCCAGCACAAGTACTCGGTTTATGCACTTGGCATGGACCCTGAGCCGGATGGAGATGCAACCCGGCTCGCCCTCGAACTCGACGCCTTGATGCTGGAGCTGTCCTCAGGTGAGTCCGAGACCTATGTGGCCGACGAGGTCATTGTCTTCGCCGGCGCCGGCATGATCGGCCCCGAGCCGGGCTTCGAGGATGTCCGCCCCTGGCCGCTTCCCGACGACCCCCAGGAATGGAGCGGGTTCAGCGGGATCGATTGGAAGTGCCGCGTCTACCCCGGCGACACCCTGGGTTTGTTCGCCGATGCCACCCAGGTCACCCGATGGACGGCGCCGAGCGGAGACGGCGGTCCCTACACCCTCGTGGTCCGCCAGCTCCTGCCCGGTGAGGAGGGCTGCCCGGTTCTCGGGTCCCCCTGACCGCAAACGCCCCAGGACGGCGCCGAACATCGAGCAATTGTCCTCTACCCGTGTTGGTCTGTTGCGCGCAAGATCGAGTATCTGAAAGAAATCGTCCTTCAGCCGACCAGGAGGGTCGTCATGAAAGCTCTTGTCGTATACGAGTCGATGTTCGGAAACACCAAGTTGATCGCCGAGGCGATAGCTGGGGGTTTGACCAACCGCCTCGAGGTGGAGATCGCCGAGGTCGGGCAGAAGCCGGGCTTCGGAACGGGGGTTGACCTCATGGTGGTCGGTGGACCCACCCACGCCTTCGGCATGACCCGACCCGGCACCAGGAAGTCCGCTTCCGAGCAGACGGAGGAGGATCTCGTCTCCCGGGGAATCGGGATCCGGGAATGGATAGGCGTTATGGGCGCGCCCGTATCCTCGATGTCAGCCGCAGCCTTCGACACCAGGATCAACAAGCCGCGTGTGCCTGGCTCGGCAGCGGCTGCTGCCCAGAAAAGGCTGCGCAAGCTGGGATTCCTTCTTCTGACAGAACCCCAGAGTTTCTTCGTCGACGGCACGACCGGGCCGTTACTCGCCGGCGAGTACGACCGGGCCTACCACTGGGGTGAAGCGCTGGGATCCATGGTCGTCGCCAGGGCGACGATCAACGTATGAGGCTTCGGCTCCCCCAACCAGCAACCACCGGCCTAGCCGGCAATCACCGGGACCTTGGCCATGGCGGCGGCAATCCGCTCCTCGGGGTACTCGTAGTCCTCCAGGGTGAGGTCGATGTGGGACTGGTAGGCGCTCATGTCGAAGTGACCGTGCCCCGATAGGTTGAACAGGATCACCTTCTCCTCACGGGCATCCTTGGCCTGCTCGGCCTGGTCGATCGCCGCCGCGATCGCGTGGGCCGACTCCGGTGCGGGAAGGATGCCTTCGGTCCGGGCGAACTTGACCGCCGCGGCGAAGGTCTCTGTCTGGTGCCTCGACTCGGCTTCGATGACCCCTTGGTCGTGGAGCAGCGACACCAACGGCGCCATCCCGTGATAGCGAAGCCCTCCAGCGTGGATCGGGTCGGGCACAAAATCGTGGCCCAGGGTGTGCATCTTGACTATCGGAGCCATCCCCACCGCGTCCCCGAAGTCGAATTGATAACTGCCCCTGGTCAACGACGGTGCTGCAGCCGGCTCGACGGCGATCACGGTCGGGCTGGTCGTGCCGGCCAACTTCTCGCGGATGAACGGGAAGGTCAACCCCGAGAAATTGGAGCCGCCACCGGCGCAACCGATGATGACGTCCGGCGTCTCGTCTACCAAGGCCATCTGCTTCAGCGCCTCCTCGCCAATCACGGTCTGATGCATCAGAACGTGGTTGAGGACCGAGCCGAGGGAGTAGTTGGTGTCGTCGTTGGTGGCAGCCACCTCCACGGCCTCGGAGATGGCGATACCGAGGCTCCCCGTCGAGTCGGGGCTCATCTCGAGGATCGAGCGCCCCACTCCGGTGCGGTCCGACGGTGAGGGGTAGACGCTGGCGCCCCAGGCTTCGATCATGGCCCGCCGATATGGCTTCTGATCGTACGAAGCACGGACCATGTAGACCTGGCACTCGAGGCCGAACAAGGCACAGGCGAACGAGAGCGCCGACCCCCACTGGCCGGCCCCGGTCTCGGTCGACAGTTTCTTGACGCCGGCTTTGGCGTTGTAATAGGCCTGAGCCACGGCGGTGTTGGGCTTGTGCGACCCGGCGGGGCTGACCCCTTCGTATTTGTAATAGATCCGCGCCGAACCGCCGATCGATTTCTCCAGGTTCTTGGCGCGATAGAGCGGGGAGGGACGCCACATCCGGTAGACGTCGCGAACTTCCTCAGGGATCTCAATGAAGCGGTCCTGACTCACCTCCTGGAGGATCAGGTCCATCGGGAACAGTGGGGCCAGGTCGTCCGGTCCCACCGGCTCGTGCGTGCCCGGATGGAGGACAGGAGGCGGCGGCACCGGCAGGTCCGGGATGATGTTGTACCAATGGGTCGGAATCTCCGACTCGGGCAGGGTGATCTTGGTGTCCATGAGACTGAACCTACACCCTCGGCCGCGGGGGATGTTGGGAGCGCCCCACCCGGGAACGGCCTTACGATCCCGGCGTGAGCCAGTTTGGCGCATTCCTGGTCGCACTGGCGATCCTGGCCGGTCTTTTCGGGATCGTGGTGCCGTTGCTTCCCGGTTTGGTGCTCGAGGTGGTTGCGATCCTGATCTGGGCGGCCGTCGATGGCAGCGTGCTGGCTTGGGGAGTGGGCATTGTCTGTCTGGCTCTCGGAGCGCTGGGCACAGTCTTCAAATACCTGGTGCCCGGTCGGCGTCTCAAGCAGACCGGTATGCCGACCCTCACCCTGGTCATCGCCATCGCCGCCGGGGTGGTCGGGCTGTTCGTGATCCCGATCATCGGGGCGCCAATCGGGTTCGTCGCCGCCGTCTACATCGCGGAGCGGATCCGGGTCGGCCCTGAGCAAGCGTGGTCGGCCACCAAGACCTCCCTGGGTGCCGTCGTCGCCTCGGTGGGGATCGAACTCGCCACCGGCCTCCTCGTCGCCGGGATCTGGTTTGGGGCGGTGATCTTGGGCTGAGACTCGCCGTGTGTGCTCACGCCCACCGTCAGCGTGGCGTGCTGCACACGGGATCTTGCGTCGCGTCCTGTGTGTGCCTAACCACCCTCAAAGTGGGCTGCTGCACACGGGACCCTCAGTCCTCGGTCGAGGCCGTGGCCTTCTCTGCGATCTCCTGGACCACAGCTTCGTTGGCCAGCGTTGTGACGTCCCCGAGATGCCGATGCTCCGAGATGTCCTGGAGCAAACGACGCATGATCTTGCCGGATCGGGTCTTGGGAAGATCGTCGGTGAACACGATGGATTTCGGCTTGGCGATCGGGCCCAACACCACGGCGACGTGGTCGCGGAGCTCGGTGATCAAAGCCTCGTCACCCACCACCCCTCCCTTGAGCGTGACAAACGCCGCGATCGCCTGACCGGTCACATCGTCCTTGCGACCCACCACCGCCGACTCGGCCACCGCGGGGTGAGAGACCAGGGCGGACTCGACCTCGGTGGTCGAGATGTTGTGCCCTGAGACCAGCATGATGTCGTCGACCCTTCCCAACAGCCAGAAGTAGCCCTCCTCGTCCCGCTTGGCGCCGTCACCGGGGAAGTAGCGGCCGGGAAAGCGCGTCCAATAGGTGTCGATGAAACGCTGGTCGTCGCCGTAGATTGTGCGGGCCATCGCCGGCCAAGGGCGGTCGATGGTGAGGAACCCACCCCCACCGAGGGGGACTGACTGGCCGCTCTCGTCGACCACGTCGGCAAAGATCCCGGGGAAGGGGATGGTTGCCGAGCCAGGCTTGGTCGCCACCACACCCGGGAGTGGGGTGATCATGATCGACCCGGTCTCGGTCTGCCACCAGGTGTCCACGATCGGGCATCTCCCGCCCCCGATGTTCTGCTGGTACCAGATCCAGGCTTCGGGGTTGATCGGCTCGCCGACGGTCCCGATCAGGCGCAACGAGGAGAGGTCGTGCTTCTTGACATGCTGCTCGCCCCATTTCATGAAGGTGCGGATAGCGGTGGGCGCGGTGTAAAAGATGGTGACCTTGTGGTCCTCGATGATCTGCCACAACCGGTCGAAGTCGGGGAAGTTTGGCGCCCCCTCGTACATGACCGAGGTGGTCCGGTTGGCCAGCGGGCCGTAGACGATGTAGCTGTGGCCGGTGACCCATCCGATGTCGGCCCCACACCAGAAGACGTCGTGGTCGGGTTTGATGTCGAAGACATAGGAATGGGTGGTGGTGATCGCGGTCAGGTACCCGCCCTGGGTGTGGACGATTCCCTTGGGCTTGCCAGTGGTGCCCGAGGTATAGAGGATGTACAGAGGGTGCTCGGCATTGAGAATCACCGGATCGCACTCCGGAGACTGGCCCTCGACCAGATCGTGCCACCAGATGTCGCGGCCATCCGTCATCTCCACGCCGTGATTGGTTCGCTGGAGCACGACGACATGCTCCACCCCCGGGGTCTCGCTGACTGCCAGGTCGCTGTTGGCCTTGAGTGGCACCACATTGCCGGCACGCCAGGCTCCGTCCTGAGTGATGACCAGCCGGGCGTCGGCGTCGATGATCCTGCTGGAGAGTGCCTCCGCCGAGAAGCCCCCGAACACCACCGAGTGGACCAGGCCGAGCCGAGCGCAGGCCAGCATGGCGATGGGGAGCTCGAGGACCATCCCCATGTAGATGGCAACCCGGTCGCCCTTGGCCAGACCCAGGCCCTTCAACCCGTTGGCAAACCGGCACACCTCGGCGTGGAGATCGGAGTAGGTGAGAACCCGATCGTCTCCGGGCTCCCCGACCCAGTGATATGCGACCTGATCGCCGTGAGCTTCGAGATGGCGGTCGAGACAGTTGTAGGAGAGATTCAACTCACCGTCCGAGAACCACTTGTAGAACGGGGGATTGGAGTCGTCGAGGACCACCGTCGGCTCGGTCTCCCAGGTGATCCGGGACAGCGCCTGTTCCAGCCAGAAGGCCAGATAGTCGGCCGCCGCCTTCTCGTGGATCCCGGGCTGGGCATTGGCCTGGGCGGTGAACTCAGGTGCAGGGGGAAACTCGCGTTCTTCTGAAAGCAGGTTCTCCAGGGTCTCTGACATCGGTGCTACTCCTCCTCGAGGGTGCGGTCGGGGGAAGCTACCAGCGGTTTGCGGGCTCGCCACCAGGTGACCAGCCCCACCACGGCGGCGGTGATCATCAGGACATCGCCGATCTGGGCGTAGAGAGAGGGGGACCTCGGCTGGACTCCCCCATAGACGATCTCCGTGGTGCCCAGCCCGCTGGGCTCGGTCAGAAACTCGCCTTCGAATCCGATGACCACAGATTTGCCGGTGACCGCGGCGTGAACCACTGGCAACCGGAGCTCGGCGGCCCGCATCCGGGTCATCCCGATGAACTGATCCGAGCCGGGAGTGAGGCCGTAAGAGGCCTCGTTGGTGGCGACAACGATCAGGTTGGCCCCGGCTTCCGAGTGCTGGCGGGGGTAACGGGAGAACCCTCCCTCGAAAGAGATGACCGAGCCAAGTTGGACCCCATCGCCGAGGTCGAACACCACCGGCCCCGTGCCGGGGATCATGTCCCGGGGCACCTGATCCAGGGCAGGGATCCACTCGAACAGGGGTCGGAACGGGATGTACTCCCCGAAGGGAACCGGATGTTGCTTGCGGTACTCGCCGACGATCTCTCCCTCCGGGTTGAAGACGACATTTGCGTTGACCCAATGGGTCTCGTTGAGCGGGCGATCGCTGCCCACCAGGAACCAGGCCCCGATCCTTCGTGCTTCGGCCCCGATTGCCTCCCCGATCTCGGGGTTCTGCACCGGGTCGGCGTTGAAACCGCCGGTCGACCCCTCGGACCACACCACCAACTCCACCGATCCGGGCGCGATGGTCCGGGTCAACTCCAGATGTTGCTCGAAGGTGCGGAGCCGCTCGTCGGGCGGGCAATGCTCGAAGGGGCAGGGAGTGGAACCTTGGACGATCGCCACCGGATAGGGGGGGCCGAAGTCGTAGCTGGTGAAGAGGGTTGGAAGCGAGAAACCGACCGCCACCACGATCGGGATTAGGGCAAAGGCTCGGGCTGCTCCCGACGAGCGCCTGGTCACCTCGAGCACCGCCAGCGCTGAAACTGCAACCACCAAGACTGTGATCCCCGTAGTTCCGGCCACCGGTGCGAGAAAGCGGGCCCAGAACTGGTCCGACAGGGCGTACCCCACCGCCCCCCACTCGAATCCGTGGAAAGGGAACCGGTAGCGGATCAACTCCATGAGGGCCCAGCCACCCACGGCGAGCAGGAACCAGGTCCCCGACGGATGGTGGTTGTACTTGGCCAACCACCATCCGTAGGCGGCCACGAACGACGCCAGCAGCAGCACCAGTGGGATCACCGCGATCAGGCCCAGCTCGACAAACCACCAAAGCAAGCCGCCGTAGAAGACGAGACCGTAGGCACCCCCCAACAGGAGACCCTGCTTGCGATTGGCTGCCGTGCGCAACCCGGCCAGGAACAGGGCGACGCCAGGCAGGATCAGCCACCCGGGGCCGATTCGGGGAAAGGCGAGGACGGAAAGAACAGCCCCACCAACAACCAGCAACAGGCCAGTCACCGTCGAGAGGGTAGGGACTCCCTGTTCCGTAGAGTGCCGGGCATGTGGGAAGGCGATCTCTGGGTGGCGGTGAGAGCGGCACGCGCCGGAGCCGAAGTGGTCCGGCGCGGCTTCGATGAGCCCTTCGAGACCGAGATGAAGGGGACAGTCGATCCGGTGACCGACATCGACCGCGAGGCCGAGCTCGCAATCACCGACGTCATCGCCGATCACTTCCCCGACGATTCGATCCTTGCCGAGGAGGGCGGCGGCGTTGCCGACTGGCGTGGCCCGCGGGTGTGGATCATCGACCCTCTCGACGGGACCGTGAATTTCGTGAACCGGATCCCCCAGGTGGCGGTCTCGGTGGCGCTTTGGGACAACGGGGAGCCGTTGGTGGGGGTCGTCATCGACGTCAGCCGCCAGGAGGAGTACGTGGCCGCAATGGGAGAGGGAGCGCGCTGCAACGATCAGCCGATTCACGTTTCGAACACCGCATCAATGGAGAGCTCGGTCCTCGTGACCGGCTTCCCCTACGACCATCATGAGCATGCTGGCGCCTATCTCAGCGTGATGGAGCAGGTGATGACCCGATCCCGAGGGACCCGGCGCATGGGCGCTGCGGCGCTCGACATGGCCTGGGTAGCGTGCGGGCGCTTCGACGGTTACTGGGAGCACGGAGGGCCTCAAGGAGTGAAGCCCTGGGATGCGGCGGCCGGAATGCTATTGGTGACCGAGGCCGGGGGGACTGCCACCGACAACAAGGGTGTTGTCAACGATCTGGAGCCGGCAGCCTTTGTGGTCACCAACGGCAAGATCCATGAGGATCTCCGGGTGATCATCGACGAGCACATGCCGGCGCATCTCCGATGATGTTCCACGATCACCATTTCCATCCTCTGGGTTATTCCCAGATGGTGACCGGTCTGGAGTTGATGGACTCCGTGGACATCGCAGAGGTCAAGACCCGGGTTGCCTCCAGGACGGAACAGACGACAGGCGCGGTCATCGGCCAGCGGCTCAACGACGAAGGGCTGGCCGAGCTCAGACTTCCCACCAGGTTCGATCTCGACGAGGCCGTCCCCACCCGGCCGGTCGTCCTTTATCGCTACTGCGGGCACATCGCGGTCGCCAACACCGCGGCGTTGAAACTGGCCGGCATAGACGCCGATACCCCGGATCCACCGGGCGGTGCCTTCGACCGGGATCGCACAGGATTCCCCACCGGGGTGCTCAGGGAGACCGCCCTACTGGTGATCGGGAATGCAATTGCGCCGCTTGCCGAGCCCCCATCCGACGCAGATGTGCTCGATGCCCTGGCCGGCCTCCTCGACTACGGGCTGGGCTCGGTGACCGGGATGGTCTCGGCGACGGAGCCGATCTGGTGCGGGGTTGGCGACGAGTTGGAAACCCTGTGCCGTCTTGCGCCCGACCTTCCGCTCGACATCGACGTCTATGTGATCACGGAGAACCCGGGCGACCTGGTGTCCGCGGCCCAACGCCTCACGGAAGCCGATGGCCGGCTTCGTTTCTCGGGCTGGAAAGGATTCTCGGACGGCAGCTTCGGGGGTCATACGGCAGCCATGTACGAGCCCTTCTCCGACCGCCCCGACACCACCGGAACTCTACGTCTCTCCCTAAGGCAGGCGTTGACCATGGCCGACGCCTCCCTTGACATCGGAGGCGGGGTCGCCGTTCATGCCATCGGGGACCGGGCCAACGACGTCGTGCTCGATCTCTTCCAATCGTTGATCGGGGATGGCGCCGACCCATCGAAGCTTCGCGTGGAGCATGCCTCCCTTCTCACCGAAGCTGGCATCGAGCGCATGGCGAGACTCGGGGTCACCGCCTCGGTGCAGCCTGCCTTTCTGGCGTCGGAGGCCTCCTGGCTCCACAAGCGGCTGGGGGACGAGAGAATGCAACGGGTGTACCCGTTTCACACCTTGCAGGAAGCAGGCATACCCCTGCTGGGCGGGAGCGATTCTCCGGTCGAGCTACCGGACCCAGAGGTCGGGATCCGGGCCGCGGTGCAACGTCATGGATTCAGCCCCGCCGAAACGCTGACGGTGGAACAGGCCAACGCCCTGTTCGCCCCTCCATCTCACTGATGGCTTGGAGCGAAAGTGGCGCCTTGCACTACCGTCTCTCGCCATGAGTGATCTGGATTTCGGCTTCTCCACGGTGGATGTCGCCGCGGTCGAGGGCGGTGTCGACCTCGCCCTCGATGAGGCAAGACGTGTCATCGACGAGGCAGTGTCTGCCAAGGAAATGCGCACCTTCGAGAACACCCTCTTGCCTCTGGACCGGATCGCCGACCTCATGGGCAAGGCCTTCGCCCGGTATGCATTCATGGGATACGTCCATCCCGACAAAGAGGTGCGAATGGCAGCCAAGGTCGCGGAGGAAAAGCTCGAGAGCTTCGCGGTCGAGGTCATCTTCAGGGATGACCTGAACGCGGCGGTCAAGGAGTACGCGGCCACCGAAGAGGCGATGGATCTTGAAGGCGAGAGGGCGCGGCATCTCGAATTCGTCCTTCGTGACCTGCGCCGGGCAGGCCACGACCTGCCACCAGAGGTCAGGGCCTCGGTGAAGGAAAGGACCCAGCGTCTCGTCGAGTTGGGGGTCCGTTTCCAGAGCAACATCGACGAATGGGACGACTGGTTACTCGTCGAACGGGCAGACCTCGAAGGTTTGCCCGACAGCTTCGCCGACTCGCTGGAAGTGGATGAGGAGACCGGCAAGCTCAAAGTGACCCTCGCCTACCCCCATGTGATCCCGTTCGCCGAGAACGCAAGACGACGCGATCTCCGCGAGCAGTTGCTCTTCAAGTTCAACAACCAGGCGGTCGAGGTCAACCGGCCGATTCTCGAGGAGGCCCTCACCCTCCGCGACGAGATCGCCACGGCATTCGACGAGAAGAGCTGGGCTCACCATCGGCTCGAAGACCGCATGGCCAAGAACCCGGAGCGGGTGGCCGCCTTCTTTGAGGACCTGACGCCACCTCTCACCGAACAGGGCCGGGCCGACCTTGCGGTGATGGGCGAGTTGCTGGTGGCCGACACCGGAGACACCACGGTTCGCACCTGGGACTGGCGCTATTACGACACAAAGCAACGTCGCACCGACTTCGGAGTGGACCCGTTCGAGGTCGCCGCTTACCTGCCTCTGGACTCAGTGTTGACCGGGATGTTCGACATGGTGCAGGAAGTGTTCGGCCTCGAATTCCGCGAGGTGGCCGACCCCGAGGTCTGGCACCCCGATGTGCGGCTGTTTGCCATGCATGACGACGCCACCGGGGAGGAGTTGGCCCACTTCTACCTCGACCTCTTCCCCCGGGACGGCAAGTACTCCCACGCCGCCGTGTTCCCACTGGTGCCAGGCAGGCGCCTGGAGGACAGCAGCTATCAGAACCCGGTGTGCGCCATGGTCGCCAACTTCACCAAACCGGCGGGCGATGTGCCCTCCCTACTCCAGCACAGTGAGGTGGAGACCTTGTTCCACGAGTTCGGCCATGTCCTCCATCAAGACCTGGGGCGGACCGAGCTGGCCCGTTTCTCGGGCACCAATGTCGAGACAGACTTCGTCGAGGCCCCCAGCCAGATCATGCAGAACTGGGTGTGGAGAGCCGATGTCCTCAAGAAGTTCGCCCGGCATCACGAAACGGGCGAGAGAATCCCGGACTCGCTGGTCGACCAACTGGTGGCGGCTCGCCGACTCAACATCGCCGTTCATCAACTGCGCCAACTCAAGTACGGATGGGCGGATCAGGCCATCCACGCGCCGGGCACGGAGAAGGATCTCGACGAGATCTCGCGTCAGGCCGCGGAGTTGAGTCTGCTCCCCCTCCACGAGGGGACGTTCGACCTCGCCTCATTCGGCCATCTCATGGGGGGTTACGACGCGGCCTACTACAGCTACATGTGGGCCGAGGTCTTCGGCGATGACATGTTCGGCCGTTTCGAGGAGGAAGGTGCCACCAATCCCGCCGTGGGCATGGCCTACCGCCGCGAGGTGTTGGAGAAGGGTGGTTCGATCGACGCCGACCAGATGTTGGTCGGTTTTCTCGGCCGCGAACCTGACAACAGCGCTTTCTTGCGTAAACTAGGGATCACGGGAACCGATTGACCGGTCCGCAACGTCTTATCACAGACAAAACGGGGGATTGTTTACCTTCGTTTTAGGGACCAGGTCGCAGAGTTGGGAACGACAACGAGTTCTCAGCGATCCGTCTCTCGAGAACCACAGAAGACATTTCAACGTATTAATTGGAGAACCGGCCCACGACCAGGAGGGCCATGAACATGACAGACATCGTAAAAGGGGCAGCCATCAAGGGAGTCACCAGACCGTCCCGGCGTTTCAGCCAGGATCGGATCTGCTCGAAGCCGGGCTGCAACACCAAACTCTCCCAGTACAACAAGGCCGAGTACTGCCACGCCCATGCGCCGGTCCGCTTCCCGCGGGTCCGGGGCAAGATCATGGACGAGCAGGACGCCTGATCCTTCTGGCCGGGACAGGTCCTCTCCCCCTCCCAGTCCCAAGCCAGACAACCAGAGAGCCCCGGTTTCGACCGGGGCTCTCTCTAATGGGGCCGTCGGCAACGGAATAAACGACCCGGTCCGGCCGTACACTTGATCCAGATGCAACAGGTAACACTCCAAGCTCCCGAGATCCACTGTGATCACTGCAAGATGAGCATCGAGGGCGCGGTCCGGGCCCTGGACGGGGTCTCCTCCGTCGAGGTGGCCATCCCCGAGGCGACGGTCGACGTCACCTATGACGACACCAGGACCGATCTCGATGCCATCAAGCTCACCATCGAGGAGCAGGGCTACGCCGTCTTCGGCTGACACCCACACCGGCCACGCCGAAACCGTCCTCTTCGACGTCGACGGCATGACTTGCGCCACCTGTGCGGTGCGGATCGAGCGCGTCCTCAACCGCCAGGAAGGGGTGGAGAACGCCTCGGTGAGCCTGGCGGGCGCCTCGGCCTTGGTCCGGGTGACGGAGGGCGCAGACCTCGCTTCGCTGACCTCCGCCGTCGACAAGATCGGATACCGCATCTCGCCTCATGAATCCGGGGAGCACGGTCGTGACCTCTTGGACCACTACCACGACGACGAGAACGTGCAGTGGCGCCGCTTCTGGATCGCCGCCGCCCTCACCGCCCCGGCAATGTTGCTCGCCATGCTCGGGCCGGAGACTTTCTGGAACCGGGCCCTCCAGGGTGCCCTGGTGACCCCCGTGGTCCTCTGGTGCGGCTGGCAGTTCCACCGGGTGGCCATCAAACAGGCGCGCAATCTCAGCGCCAACATGGACACCCTGATCTCGTTGGGCTCACTCGCCGCCTACCTGTACTCGATCTGGGCCCTTTTTGCCGACCTCCCGGTCTTCTTCGAGATCGCCGGAGTGATCATCACACTTATCACATTGGGCCGGGCATTCGAGGCCCGGGCCAAAGGACGGGCCTCGACCGCGGTGCACCGTCTCGTCGAGCTCAGCGCCCGGGAGGCCAGGGTATTGGTCGAGGGCGGGGAGCGATCGGTCCCCATCGAAGAGGTGCTTCCAGGGGACCTGATGGTGGTCCTCCCCGGGGAGAAGGTCCCTACCGACGGCGTCATAGAGTTCGGCTCCACCTCGATCGACGAGTCCATGCTCACCGGCGAGTCCCTTCCCGTGGACAAGATGGTCGGCGACCGGGTGTTCGGGGCCACCACCAACCAGGTGGGCCTGATCCGCGTTCGGGCCACCGCAGTCGGGGCTGACACCGCACTGGCAGGCATCGTGCGGATGGTGGAGCAAGCGCAGGGCTCCAAGGCGCCCATCCAAAGACTGGCCGACCGGGTTTCATCGATCTTCGTGCCCATCGTGATCCTCTTGGCGATCGTCACCGCCGGGGTCTGGCTGATTCTCGGAAACGAGGTCTCCGAGTCGGTGCAAGCCGGGGTGGCGGTGTTGATCATCGCCTGTCCCTGCGCTCTGGGACTGGCCACGCCGACCGCGATCATGGTCGGCAGCGGCCGTGGCGCCGAACTCGGGATCCTCTTCAAGCAGGCCGAGATCTTCGAGCGGGCCCGCGATGTCGACACCGTCCTCTTCGACAAGACCGGGACCCTGACCACCGGGGTCATGAACCTCACCGATGTCCTCAGCGATTTCGACGAGCACGACTTCCTCTACCTGGTGGCATCGGTCGAGGCGGCCTCCGGTCATCCCATCGGCAAGGCCGTCGCCCTCGGGGCCGACGAGCGCGGCATCCAACTCCGCGACCCCGATCGGGTGGAGAGCCTGGCCGGGCTCGGGGTTGTCGGTTCTCTCGGCGGTCACGAGGTGGTGGTGGGCAAAGAAAAACTGGTGGCCGACCGGGGCCTCCTGGTAGCCGACCGCTGGCGTGAGTCGTTGACTCGATTGGAGGGGGAGGGCAAGACCGCCTTCCTCGCCGGTTGGGGTGGAGAGGTCAAAGGAGTCATCGCGGTCGCCGACACGGTCAGGAGTGAGTCACGGGATGCGGTGACCCGCCTCGAGGCGGCCGGGATCTCCACCCGCATGGTCACCGGGGACAACCAACGGACCGCGTCGCGGATCGCCGATCTGATCGGCATCACCGAGGTCGACGCCGAGGTGATGCCCGGGGAGAAGGTCGATCTGGTGAGGAGAGTCCAGGCCGAGGGCCATTCCGTGGCCTTCGTCGGCGACGGGATCAATGATGCGCCCGCGTTGACCCAGGCCGACTTGGGGATGGCGGTGGGCTCGGGCACCGAGGTGGCGTTCGAGGCCGGTGACGTGGTGCTGCTCAACGACGACCCGCGCCTGGCGCCGGCCGCCATCGATCTGGCCGGCGCAACATTCCGTGTCATACGCCAGAACCTGTTCTGGGCTTTCGGGTACAACGTGGCCGCCATCCCCCTGGCAGCAGTCGGGCTTCTCGATCCGATGATCGCCGCCGCGGCGATGGCATTCTCGTCACTTTCGGTGGTGCTGAACGCCCTCCGTCTGAAGAGGTTCACCCCTTCCTGGTCGTGACAATTATCCGGGGCCGACGTGTAGCTTGGCGGCGTGGGCTCGCTGCAGTGGCTTGAGAGACCGGTCCTCGAGGACCCGATCGCGCTGATCGCCTTTGAGGGCTGGGGTGACGCCGGGGAGTCGGCCAGCCAGGCGGCGACGGAGTTCCTCACCAAGCTCGACGCCGAGATCTTCGCCATCATCGACCCCGACGACCATTTCGACTTCCAGGTGCGCCGCCCCATCGTCGAGCTCGATTCCACCGGGATCCGTTCCATCACCTGGCCCCGCAACGAGATCTATGCGGTGCGCGGGTCGGAGCACGACCTGGTCATCGTGCTCGGTGAGGAGCCGCACTACCGCTGGAAGACCTTCACCAACGACCTGGTGGAGATGCTGCGCGCGGTCGGAGTGAGGCGGGCGGTGACCATGGGGGCGTTCATTGGCCAGGTGGCGCACACTCTCCCGGTGCCGCTGGTGGGCTCGGCCAACCGTCCCGATGACCTCACCTTCCACGGTTTGCTTCCCTCGGGTTATGAGGGCCCGACCGGGATCGTCGGTGTCCTCAATCACGCCCTGGGCAACGCGGGGATCGATGTGATCTCGGTGTGGGCCGCGGTCCCTCACTATCTCTCCAACCAGGAGTACCCGCCGGCCGCCGAAGCGCTGGCGATCAAGGCGTCCGAGTTGGTGGGGGTCACCCTCGACATCGACGAGTTGGCCACCGCCTCCCGTGCCTTTCTATCGACGGTGGACGCCGCCATCGAGGGCAACGCCGAGTTGGAGGAGTACGTCGAACGTCTGGAGCAGGAAGCCGACACCGACGAGGCCGTACATCTCGTTGACGAGATCGAGCGCTTCCTGAAGGGCAAGTAGCCCGCGTTCCTGGCGAAGGGCGTCACGCATCCGTGACGCCCTGCATAAAGAAAGGACCGGGCCATGCCCGGTCCTTCCACGAAGTCACTTCCGCTTGTGGCGATTCGCCTTGAGACGCTTGCGGTACTTGTGCTTCGACATCTTCTTACGACGCTTTTTGACCAACGATCCCATGCAGAAACCTCACGAAGAAGGGGGACGACGGCTCAATGGTCGCGTGATCCGACCACTAGGTCAAACCCAGCTCTTTGCCCTCACGATGTCCCCGCCCGCAGCAGCCCGACCGTGATCCCCTCGCTGAGCGCCTGCCACGAGGCCTGGATGATGTTCTGGTGAACCCCGACCGTTCCCCAGGTCGAATCGCCGTCGGTGGTCTCGATCAGAACCCGGACCCGGGCCGCCGTCCCGTCGGATGAATCCAGGTCACGTACCTTGAAATCGGTCAACCGGAGACGTTTCACGTCCGGGTAGGAGGGCTCCAACGCCTTGCGCAGGGCCTCATCCATGGCATTCACCGGACCGTCCCCTTCGGTGGTTACCTCGATCTCGTCCTCATCCACCGCCACCACCAGATGGGCGCGAGCCGTCACTTTCCCGGCCTCATTGGTCTGGATGTTGACCGACAACGACCGCACCTCGTACAACTCCTCGAAGTCGGCCGTGGCCCGCCGCATCAGCATCTCGAACGAGCCGTCGGCAGCCTCGAACTGGTACCCGGCGTGTTCCAGTTCCTTGACCTGGTCGACCAGGTCCTGGGCCTTCTCGGCGTCGAGATCCCATCCTTTCTCCCCGGCCACAGCCAGCACAGTCGACCTCCCCATCAACTCGCTGAACAGCATCCGGGCCGAGTTGCCCACGGCACTCGGGTCGATGTGCTCATAGGCGCCCTCGAGACGCGCCAGTCCCGAGGTGTGCAGCCCGGCCTTGTGGGCAAAGGCGGAGGCACCCACATAGGGGCGGCGGGCATCGATGGGGGCGCCCAGGATCTCGGCGATCTGCTGTGCAATCGGGTAGAGCCGGGCCAGCGACTCGGCGGGAATGGTCTCCACGCCGGACTTGAGGCTGAGGTTGGGGATCACCGAGCACAGGTCGGCGTTGCCGGTTCTCTCCCCGTACCCATTGACACAACCCTGCACCTGATGCACCCCATGGGCCAGCGCCGTCATCGAGTTGGCGACCGCACAATCCGAGTCATTGTGAAAATGGACCCCGAGCGTGGTTTCGATCCGGGCAGATACCGCGTCCAAGGCCGGGATGATGTGGGAGGGCAAGGCCCCGCCGTTGGTGTCACAAAGCACCACTCGCTCGGCGCCGGCCGAGGCGGCCGTCTCCAATACCGACAGGGCATATTCGGGATTGGACCGGAACCCGTCGAAGAAGTGCTCGGCGTCGAAGAAGACATGCTTCCCTTGCTCGCGGAGGAACCCGATGGATTCGCCGACCATGGCCAACCCCTCTTCGAGCGAGGCGTTGAGGGCCCCGGTCACGTGACGATCCCAGGCCTTGCCCACGATGCAGACGTAGTCGGTGTCGGCAGCGAGCAGCGCCCGGAGCTGGGCATCTTTGGCCACCGGGCCCCGGGGCCGTCGGGTTGAGCCGAAGGCAACCAGGATCGACCGCTCGAGCGATAGCTCGCTTTTCGCCCTCCGGAAGAACTCGTCGTCCTTGGGGTTGGCCCCGGGCCATCCCCCTTCGATGAAATGGACCCCCAGCTCGTCGAGTAGATGGACGACCCGGAGCTTCTCGCCCACGGTCGGGGAGAGCCCTTCGGCCTGAGTGCCATCCCGGAGGGTGGTGTCGTAGATCTCGGCTGTCGGATTCATGGTTACGCCTTGCCAATGAAAAGACCCCCGCAATCTGCGGAGGTCCGTGATGGGGCGGCGCCTCTCGTGAGGCGCGAACCCCCTAGGGAATGATGATGTGCGCTGTTGCCTGGTTTCTTCCGCTCATCGGAAAGGCCAGTATGGGTGGGAGTTGTCGAATCGTCAAGACGCGGAAGAGGAGAGGGCCTCACCGGCCTCTCCTCTTCTCAATGGAACTCCTCAGAGCTCAGCTGCCGAAGGCCTGCTCGAAGGCGGCGCGCATCTCCGGAGTGCTCGCCGCGCTGAAACCGCAGTAGTTGACGTTGCCCTCCCAGGCGGTGATCAGGTACTGGCTCCCCACCTCGAAGGGGAATCCGTCGATCAGCGCCTCGAGACCCTGCGGTGCGTTCAGCGCCACCTGGCCGGCATCTCCACCCTTGAACCAAGTGCCAACGTCGAGGGTGACCGTATTGCCGTCGACCGAGGTCACGGTTCCCTCGAAGGCCGTCTGCATCTTGGCCAGCTCCTCGACGCTGAAGGCGATGCACATCGCCATCGGGTCCTCGCCACCGGCGTTCAGCTCGAGCGGGGGTGTCGCTGCGATCGGATCGCCGCCTCCGTCACGGGCGAGAAGGCCCACTGCCCCGATGGCCACGATGACGACAGCGACTGCCGCCACCGCGACCAGCCACGGTCGCTTGTTTAGGGTGCCCGATTCGGGCTGTTCCACAGTTGGGGTGGTCATGATGTCCTCCAGAAGTTGTCGGGACGATTCGGTCGTCACTGGTTCCGCCGGCACATCGGAAGCCATCGGGTCGAGCCGGCTGAGGCGATTGCGCAATTCGTCGGTCACGGTCGATGCTCCTCGGTGTGTCTATCCCGTTTCTGTCCGACAACGGAGGAATCCTGTCGGGAGAGTCTTGATTCGAGCTTGGCTTTGGCCCGACTGAGGCGAAGACTCACCGCATTGGGGGTGGTCTCCAGCACCAGGGCGATCTCACGTGGCTCCAACTGCTCCCAGGCCCAGAGTCGGAGTAGCTCCTGATCCGACTCCGACAACTCGGAGAGGGCCGCCTCCAGGGCAGGATCGTCGGTCTCATGGGAAGGCGAGATGGCAGCCTCGGTCCTGATTCGCTCCACGAGGCGGAGATGACGTCGAGCAGCTCGACGTTGATTGGCCAGGCAGCGTTTCGCCACCCCATAGCACCAGGGCAACGGAAGGTCGTTGGGCACATCGTCGAGACGCCGCCAGACGGTGAGCAGGGTCTCGCTGAGGGCATCGGCCGCATCGTCGGGAGCAGCCCTCCGGCGCAGATAATGTTGCAGCGGCTCGTACACATGGGCGGCGACGAGCTCGAAACGATGACGCCGCTCGAGGTCGGAGTTCACTGGATGTTTCTGTCCGGCACGGGAATGATTCTGTCAGGCGCCGGTGAGAAACCGTCACACCAGGGGTAGCCTCGGCATACCGAAGATCCCAGGTCTGGAGATGTCGAGATGGAAACCGAACGTGAGCGAGCCGAGCGCCAGGAGCGGGAACGCAAGGAAGAGGGCGAGCAGGACGAGCGGGAGCGCAAGGAAGAAAGCGAGCGGTACGAGCGGGAGCGCAAGGGCACTTAGCGGCCCTCAGCGGCAAACAAGCCCGCTGGTGGCGATGGTGGGCTCCAGTACCTCGACACCGGACTCTCGCAACGCACCGGCCACCTGAGCCGCCCGATCCGCGGTGCACAGCGCCAGGACCGAAGGGCCGGCACCCGATCGAGCCGCATGGAGGGCCCCGGCCCGTTTCGCCAGCTCGATCAAGCCACTCACCTCCGGAGACAACTCCGCCCTTGGCGCCTCGTGGATCTCGTCACCGTGGGCCGCGGCCAGGGTTTGGGGGTCTCCGGTGATCAAACCGGCGGTCAGTGCTGCCACCCGGGCCAGACTGCGCCGCACCACCTCATGGGCGTGGACCTCATCGATGACACGACGGGCGTCGTCGGTGGGGAGATTCCGCTCCGGAATCGCCACCACCACTCTCAGCGTGGGGTGGATCGGCAGTCGAATTGGCATCCCCTCTGCCGGAACCAGGACCAGGCCGCCGTATACCGCCGCCGCCACATTGTCCGGATGACCTTCCAGTTCGGCGGCTATCCGGAAGACACGGTCAGGGTTGGCGTCGTCCCCAACCGCCCGCAGAGCGGCGGCGCTTCCGGCGACAAACGACGCGGCCGAGGACCCCAATCCCTTGGCGATTGGAATGCCGGCCTCCACCTCCAGGGCCAACGGGCGCGATTCACCGACAGCCCGCCGAGCTGCAGCTAGCACACCATCGCCCTCGCCCGGGATCGGTCGAAAAGGCCCGATATGGTCCACCGCCCAGGTCTCGGAGAGCCGGGCACTCACGTTGCATCTCATGTCCAGGGCTAGGCCGAGACAATCGAAGGCCGGCCCCAGGTTGGCCGTTGTGGCCGGCGCCGAGGCAAAGCTCACTGGTTGATCCTGACTCACGGTCGGAGATTACGCAGGGTTACCGTTGGCCGAAGTGGCCGAGTTCTTCGACATCCAGAATCTGCTGCCGGAGTTGGTCCTCGGCCTCGGTCTCGCCCTGGTGCTCGGCAACGGTCTCGCCTGGTGGAAACATCGCCGGGGAGAGCCCCCTAAGGGGATCGAGGGCGCGGAATACCGGGCCGGTCGGGTGGCATTTCTGGCAGTCGTCGGGGTGTTGATGACCACCTGGGGTGCCGTCTCCCTGTTCACCTAGCATCGGATCATGTCAGCCGGTGGTGGAACCAGGGCGATCATCGCCGCATTGCTGGCCAATGCCGGAATCGCCCTGGCCAAATTCGTCGCCTATCTGGTCACCGGATCCGCTGCGATGCTGGCCGAATCGATTCACTCGGTGGCCGATACCGCCAACCAGGGCCTGCTCCTGTTGGGGGGCAGACAATCTCGCAGGGTGGCTGATCAGGACCACCAGTTCGGATACGGAAGGGAGCGCTACTTCTGGTCCTTCGTAGTCGCGCTGGTCCTGTTCTCGTTGGGTGGGCTCTATTCGATCTATGAGGGGATTTCCAAGATCCTCCACCCCCACGAACTGACCTCGATCGGCTGGGCGTTCGCAGTGCTTTTGGTAGCCGTGGCCCTGGAGTCGTTCAGCTTCAGGACCGCCGTCGGAGAGGCGCGTAAGGTCAAGGGAGAGCGAGAATGGGTCGAGTACGTACGGACCTCGCGCTCCCCCGAGTTGCCGGTGGTGCTGCTGGAGGACGCCGGTGCGCTGCTCGGGCTCTGCCTCGCCCTGATAGGACTGGGGCTCTATGTCGTCACCGGTGACGTGATCTGGGACGCCATCGGGACTCTGTGCATCGGCACATTGCTCCTGATCATCGCGACCTTCCTCAGCGTCGAGATGAAGTCGCTTCTGATCGGGGAAGCTGCCCTGGAGGAGCACATCATGGCGATCGACCAGGTGCTGCTCGCCAGCCCCCATGTAAGGCGAGTAATCGACCTCCGCACCCAGCATCTCGGGCCCGAGGAGCTTCTCGTGGCCGCCAAGATCGAGTTCACCGAGACCCTGACGACTCCCCAGGTGGCGGCGGCCATCGACGTGGCCGAGGCTGCGATTCGGAGAGCCCTTCCTTATGCGAGCCGGATCTATCTGGAGCCAGACGTGTGGAAGGACGGTCATGTCCCCACTCCGGACGCTGCCCAAGGAACCGGGGAAGCAGCCCAGCAGTGAGGTTTCGCCTGGCCCCGGTAGCCGGTATCGTCCTGCCCTGACGGTGGATCACGCGGCTTCGCGGGTGTAGTTCAATGGTAGAACACGAGCTTCCCAAGCTCGGGGCGAGGGTTCGATTCCCTTCACCCGCTCTCCCGTGTGCAGGCAACCACCGTAGGGGTGGCGGATCGCACACTCCCCGACGGTCTGACTTCTCGTGTGCACCCGCCTACCACATCGGTGGTTCCTTGCACACATGAATCACGGGTTGGGGTTACCGAGTGGTCCCGTTCCCGCGGTCTCCGGCGCCTGATCCACCTCGATCAGCTCTTCCCGGCCTGCGCTGCCTGAGACGTCGAGGATCAGAACCGGTCCAACGCCCGGGGCATACAGCTTGTACTCGAGGATGTCGGGCTCGATCGTTATCGTGTCCTTGGTGAGGAGCACATCGTGGAACAGGCCGTACGGCACCTCTGCCATCTCTTGGATGCTGAGCACCTCACCGTTGTCTTCGGCCTCACCCTTGTAGTACTCCTGGCGGTACTTCATGCCAGGCTCCGGGTTGGCAGGGACGACAATCCCGGCGAGGGCGCCGTCCACCCCAGCCTCGAATGAGCCGCCCCTGGAGGTGATCTCGCCGTTTTCGAACTCGGCGGTGTCTTCACCGAGGTACCAGATGTTTCCTTCCGAGTCCTGGGCGTACCAGTCAAAGGTGTCCTCGATGATCTCTCCGTCCTTGGTAACCGTGTCGCGAACGACGCGGGCGACGACCCCGTTGGCGATCTCCTTGGTCTCGGTGGTCACCACCATGATGATCTCCGTCACCTGGCCCTCAGCGTCGATCTCCCGAAAGGTCCAGCGGGTTCCGGGCGCCATCGGCCAATAGGGATTGTCGATCTCGGTTGTGAAGTCGGCGGGGTCGAGCTCAACGGGCTCGTCACCCTGCGGGAGTGCGGAGGAGGAGCCACAGGCTGTGACCAACATGGCCACCGCCAGGGTCAGTGAACCGGCTGTCGGCCGGAGACCGCCTCTGCCTCGATTCTTTCGTGCTGGTCCCACAATTCCTGTCCTCTCTGGTTGAGCCGAATGACGTAAGTCGTCGTTGCTTCGGTTCAGAATGGTCGCAGCAACCTGACCCAGACCTGAACAGCCCATCCCGGAGCTCCTTCACTCTCTGTCATCGGCCGCCCTACGATCATCGGGCACGCGCCCAGGAGCCCTCCCCTGATTTTCTCTGACCGATCCATTCGGGAAGCCATCGACTCGGGTTTGATCCAGATCGACCCCTACGAGCCTTCTTTCGTCCAGCCCTCGTCGATCGACCTCCGGGTGGGAAACGGGTTCCGGGTCTTCGTCAACCACCGCTACAGCCAGATCGACCCCCGGGCCCCACAGTCGGATCTGACTCAGCTGGTGGAGGTAGAGGCCGAGGAGCCGTTCATGCTCCATCCCGGCGAGTTCGTGCTCGGCTCCACGTTGGAGAGGGTCAAACTCGGTGACGACGTGGTGGCCCGTCTCGAAGGCAAGTCATCCCTAGGGCGACTCGGCTTGCTCATTCATTCCACCGCCGGGTTCATCGACCCCGGGTTCGAAGGCCACATCACCCTCGAGCTATCGAATGTGGCAACCCTGCCCATCGCCATCTACCCGGAGATGAAGATCGGCCAGATCAGTTTCTATCGCATGACCACAGCGGCCGATTTTCCCTACGGCTCACCCGAGCTGGGTTCGAAGTACCAGGGCCAGAGCGGGCCCACCGCCAGCCGATCGCATCAGGATTTCGACCAACCGGGCGCGGACTAGCGCACTTGCGTATAGTTCGATTTGGGTCCGTTCTGCTCGACCATAAGGGTTCGGGAGGCACAGAATGGGCGTAAGGCGCCACGCCCTATTGAGTCCCCCTCAGGAGCTTCCCCGGCTCCACAGGGCAAGTGGCAACCCCTCCAAAATGCGGCGACCCTTTGGGTCGCCGCGCGCCAGGGCCGATCGCCACCAGTTCCCGACTCAGCTCACGTCCCGGCCCAGATTGGCGAAGCGCGTGAACTCTGGCTGGAAGGTCATCTCCACGGTCCCGGTGGCGCCGGAGCGGTGCTTCTCGATGATCAGCTCGGCGATCCCCTTCTTCTCCTGATCCTCGGGGTGGTAGTACTCGTGGCGGTAAACGAACATCACCACATCCGAGTCCTGCTCGATGGCGCCGGATTCACGAAGATCGGAAAGCCGGGGTCGTCTGTTCTCCCGGGACTCCACCGAACGATTGAGCTGGGAAACAGCGATGATCGGAACTGCGAGCTCTTTTGCCAGGTTCTTCAGGTTTCGGGTGATCTCAGAGATCTCCTGTTGGCGGTTCTCCCGGGTCGATGCCTGCAACAACTGGAGATAGTCGACGATGACCAGAGCGAGCCCGTGCTTCCGCTTGAGACGCCGGCATTTGGCCCGGATGTCGGTCACGGTGACCAGCGAGGAGTCGTCGATGAAGATCGGCGCCTTGTACATCTTGCCCGCCGCATCGACCACCCGTTGCCACAGCGGCCCGAGCTGCCCGTTGCGAAGTTTCTTGGAGTCGACCTGGCCAACCGAGGAGAGGATCCTCTGCACGATCTCCTCCTTGGACATCTCCAATGAGAAAAGGGCCACCGGGTCACCCTTGGAGGCGACATTGGTGGCGATGTTCAGAGCGATGGCCGACTTGCCCATGCCCGGCCTCCCGGCCACCACCACCAGGTTCGCCGGTTGGATCCCGGCGAGCTTCTGGTCGAGGTCGACGAACCCTGTGGCCAACCCGTTGATCTCCGACCCGCGTTGTTCGAGGGCCTCGATCTGCTCGAGGACGTCGCTGAACAGCGGCCCGACCTCGAGCAGGGTCTGTGAGCTGCGTCGCTCGGCGACACCGAGAACCGTCTGCTCGGCGCGGTCGAGGATGATCGCGATTTCCTCGTCGATATTGAAGGCAACCTCGGTGACCGATGCCCCGGCACGAATCAGCTCCCGCCGTTTGCCGTGCTCCTCGACGATCCCCGCGTAGTAGAGGATGTTGGAGGTCGAGGGGACGATGTCGACTAATCGAGTCAGGTAGTTGACCCCACCGACCTTCTCCAGTTCCCCGCGCCGCCTCAACTCCTCGGAAACGGTGACCGCGTCGATTGCCTGGTTGCCGTCGAACAACTGTCGCATCGACTCGAAGATGGCCTGATGGGCCGGGATATAGAAGTCCTCGGGGTGAAGTCGGTCCATCACCTCGTTCACCGCATCCTCAGACAGGAGCACCGCCCCGATCACAGACTCCTCCGCTTCACGGGAATGTGGAGGGGTCCGGTAACCGGGCCTCATCTCGGTCTGTTCGGTGAAACCGCTCATCTACTCTCTTCTACCAACGCCGTATGACAGTTTTCGCGAACCGGCGCGCCAAACCCTGACGGAGTTGGGGGAAGATCGAGCCAGCTTCTGGGGAAGCAAAGGGGAACTTAGACCGGATTGGGCTTCATTCCAAAACTCCGCGAAACACTGTCAAAAGACGCGAAACCTTCCCAAAAACCGCGAAATCGGTCCCTAATCCGCCCGTAGTCGGCATTCTGAATGTGCCCCGTCACGGGATTCGTGACGGGCTGCGTTGGGAAGTCAGCTGGCGGGGATCACGTCGAGGAGGAGGGGAAACTCGACATCGGGATGGAGCTTGATTTGGATTTCGTGGAGCCCGATGGCCTTGATCGGCGACGGGATCAACACCGCGTCACGATCCAACTCGAGGCCGGTGAACCGTCTGATCCCTTCGACCACGTCGTGGACCGAGATCGAGCCGTAGAGCCGGCCCTCGTCACCCGCTTGGGCAGCGAGGACCACCCGGGTGCCCACCAACTGGGTTGCGAGATTCTCGGCCTGCTCCCGGGCCCGCTGCTCGCTCTCGATGCGGGCGGCACGGGTGGCCTCGGCTTGGGCCATCGAGCCCTCGCTGGCCTTGACCGCCTTCTTCTTGGGGAGCAGGAAGTTGCGGGCGTAGCCCTCGGCGACGTCGACCACGTCACCACGTTTGCCCAACTCATTGACGTCGGAAATGAGGATCAGCTTCATCTGGTGTTCAGATAGGGGAGAAGGGCCATCTCGCGGGCGCTTTTGATGGCTACTGCCACCTCACGCTGATGATGAGGGCAGTTGCCATTGATCCGGCGACCCCGGATCTTGCCCCGATCCGAGATGTACTTGCGAAGAACCGAAACGTCCTTCCAGTCGATGTGATCGACCTTTGCCATACAGAACGCACAGGGTTTGGGACGACCCCGGCGCACTTCCATCCCACGCCGTCTCTTGGGTCGTGGGTTGTTGGTGGATTTGCGTGCCATCTGGTTCGAAACTCCTGAAATCAGAACGGGGCCTCGTCGGGCCCATAACTGTCACGGGCAACCGGGGCCGGAGGAACGTCGCCACCCTGAGCCGCGGCAAAGTCACCACCTCCGGATCGCGCCGTCTTGTTCACCGTGGCGGTGGCCCACCGCAGCGATGGGCCGATCTCGTCGATTTGAATCTCGACGACGGACCGCTTCTCCCCCTGGTCGGTTTCCCAAGTCCGCTGCTCGAGCCGGCCGGTGACAATCACCCGGGCCCCCTTCTGCAGCGACTCGGCGGCAGACTCGGCCTGCTCCCTCCACACGGTGCCGGTGAAGAAGCTGGTGTCTTCCTGCCACTCACCATCCTTCTGCCAACGGCGGTTCACCGCCATGCGGATCTTGGCCATGGCGACACCCGATGGGGTGAAACGCAGCTCCGGGTCGTCAACCAGGTTGCCGATGAGTGTGACATTGTTCGACATTGAGATCTCCTCTTCTCACGTCCACCGACGATCATGCCGCGCCGGTGTGACGTATTCCAGTCAGCCGCCTAGTCGGACGATCTTGTGTCGAACAACTTCGTCGGCCAGGGAAAGCATCCGATCAAGTGAGTCGACGGCTCCCGCCTCAGCCTGGAAGTTCACCACCGAGTAGTAACCCTCGGAGAGATGCTCGATCTCATAGGCGAAGCGACGCTTGCCCCAGAGATCCTTGCCCTTGACGCTCGCCCCGTGCTCGGAGAGATACGACTCGAGTTCGCCGATCTTGGCCTCGATGTCGTCCTCCACGAGATCAGGACGATGAATCGTCATCAGTTCATAGTCGCGCATTCGACCTCCTGTGGACATCCGTTTGGAAGGCCCCATCTCGTTGATGGAGCAGGGGTAGCACGCATCCAACGGCGCGTGACGTCGGAGCGGTCACCCGAAGTGTATCCGTACTCAGCCGGTTTCCCCATTCGGGGCGCCAGTGAGCACGGCGCCCTCTTTGAACTCGTCAGTGCCGGCCACGGTCTCTAACACCCAGGCGACAACACCGGGCGAGGGGTAACGCGGGCAAGGCTCTGCGGGGCAGGGCGACATCTCCTCACTCCCGATCAGCACCCCGTCCGGATCGAAGAACCAGATGTCGAGCGCAATCGGGACCTCCAACATCACGTAATTGACCTGTCCTGGGGGCTCGTGGACGAAAAGCATCCCATCGGCGCCCCCCGGGATCACCTCTGCGCCCT
>DATDPP010000005.1:0-2863 GCA_035292685.1 Acidimicrobiia bacterium | reverse complement strand
GATCAACGCGTTCAGTTTGAGACCCCCAATCAGGATCCCGTTGAGCAGCCCTATCACGGCCGCGGCCCCCATCGCGGTCATCAGGGCGATACCGATGCGCTCGTCTGCTTGCTGCCCGACACCGACTATCAGGATCGCGCTCAAGGTCACGGTCCCGGGAACGCTGAGATCGATGCCCCCGGTCATGATCACCAACATCTGGCCCAAGGCCATGATCCCGAGCAGAGCGCCAAAGGGGGCGATGGCGGACAAGGCGACGCGACCGAGAGCGGAAGGCGCCCAGATCGATGCCACGATCACCAGGAGGATCAGGGCGAGGTACACCGGGAGGTAGCGGGACCCGACGACCAGCGAGGTGAGTGCCGAGGATGGGGCGCGGGCCGCAGTCACACGACACCTCCGGTGGCGTAGGAGCCGGCGGCGTCGAGTACCCGGGCCTGGGCGGCAATGGCGAGGTCCCTCGCCCTCCCGAAGTCTCCCTGGAGTTGCCCTTGCTGCTTCAAGGCGACCCCTGCCACGAATACCCAGTCCACATTCGAAGTGTCCATCCCCCAGACGACAGCTCCGATCGGGTCGTTGATCGGCCAGATGTTGGGCCGGTCGGTGCGGAGCAGAATGAGGTCGGCCTGGCGACCCGCTGCCAGGGACCCGACGGTGTCACCCAAGCCGGCTACCCGTGACCCGTCGACTGTGGCGTAGCGGAGGACCTCACGGGTGTTGAGGAGGCTGGGAAGGCTGCCCTTGCCCGCGAGCTTGAGGTCGAAATACGTGGCGTGCTGCACCGAGATCAGGGCGCGGATCTGGGCGAACATGTCGCCCGGCGCCGTCTGCTCCGAACCCACCCCGAGCCCGGGACGGATGCCGCGATCGATGAGTCTCTGCACCGATGGGCGCCCATCTCCATCAGACATGCCACTGGCCGGTGTGAGCGCGACCGAGGTCCCCGAGGACGAGATGGCGTCGAAGTCTGCATCGTCGAGATAGGTCCCCCCGACCAGGGTGACATCGCCACCCAGGAGATCCTTGGCGGCCATGTCCCCCAGCCACCCATGTGGGCCGTCGACGTCGGTGCCGATGTGGGCATGGAGCCGGAGACCGAGGTGGCGCGCCAACGCCCAATCGTCCACCACCCTGTCGATATGGTCCGGATGCGGGCTCGAAGCCCCGGCGGCGAATGTGAGTCGTGGTCCCGGGTCCTGTCTCTTTCTTATTCCCTCCAGGCCACGCCGCCATCGATCCTGTGTCGGATCCCACGTCGGGTGGGCATATGCCAGGACCGAGCGAATTTCGGAGTCGGAATGGGCCTGAATGGCGGCTTCGAGATGGCTGTCGTCGGTGCCGACATCGAGCCAGTCGACCACTGTGGTGATCCCGCTGTCGATGGCCCCGAGCAGTCCGATGAGGGTGGCGGCATACAGGTCGTCTGGTCCGTAGTGGGGGCCAAAAGTCATAGCCGACGAGGCGTCTCCGCCGTTCTTGAATAACGAGTGCCACAGATGGCGATGCGTGTCGACGAACCCGGGCATGACGATGGTGTCAGTGGCGTCGAGCACTTCGGCGTCGCGGGCGCGCAATCCAGGGCCAACCTCGGCGACGACGGCGCCGTCGATGAGGACGTCGGCTTCAGCGAAGTTGTTCCTCCCCATGGTGAGGACGCACCCTCCGCGGATCAGGGTCTTGGCGGTCATCCGCGCCTCGAGAAGTCGACGTTCCCGGTCGATGCGGCGACGGAGATCGGAAGTGGGTCGTTGGGGCCACTCACTGATAAGTCACACTACACATCTAGCACCAAGTTCAGCCTGGTAAAAGGTCTAGAGGTCTCACGAGAGGCCTGCTCAGATCTCTTTCTCAATCCGAGGCCGCCAATGTTTCGGTGAGATAGGTCCAGTCCCGCCGAAAGCGGTACGAATGGCGCGGGGGCGGTTGCGGCGCCTGGGTCTCCAGCCAACGCACCACACCGTCTCCGACGTTGCGGAACTCGTGGACGCATCCGACGCCAGCCCATGCCACGTCACCCGGCACCATTTGAGAGACGACTCCGTCGAATCTGGCCTCAACCTCCCCTTCGAGTATCAAGTACGCCTCCTCGAGTGGATGGTCATGCGCCCCGGCGAAGCCGCCGGGCACGTACTGCACCATGAACATCGTTGACAGATCGGCCCCGAGGTCGGCGTCGATCATCATCTTCACCGAGATCCCGCTGTAGACGAGAAGCGCAGTGCGCATGCTGGCGCTCAAGGCGAGACGGTCCTGGGTCTGCATAGCCGGTTCCATGTTCTCGGGGTCGATGTGCCCGAAGCTGCGGTTCCTCGGGTCCCTGACGTCGATCGGAGTCACCTTGCCGACCGGTAACGGACCGGGAAAGTAGGTATCGAACCCGTGTCGCTCCCTTGGCAACGGAGCCCTCATCTCGGCAAAGCTCGCCGTGGTTGCAGACAGGTTGCGTAGCGAATGGGTCACACCGACCGGGATCAATCCATAATCGCCGCCGCCAAGTTCGAAGCTCCCTTCCGGGAGGTCAACGACGAGGCTGCCGTCCATCACATAGATGGTCTCCTCGAACGAATGGAGATGGTGGCCCACCGCACCATCCGGCTCGATACGCGAGACCTGGAATCCCATCTGCACTGCGCCTTCGGCCTCGTTCACTATCCGGTCCGTCGAATAGCCGTGGCTTCGCCCTATGAACTCCGTCGGCACGTGGTAGTCGCCGTCCTCGGCTTTCTTGACGATGTGTCTCGACATCTGACTCCCAATCAGCTGACCGATCAGTGACACTACACACCCTCCTGACAACCGTATAGGCTTGGTTTCCAGCCACAAGGCGCCGATCGAAGGACTAAGGAGCAAGGGATTCAGGATG
>DATDPP010000004.1:0-29592 GCA_035292685.1 Acidimicrobiia bacterium | reverse complement strand
GCTTCCTCGGGGGTGTCGGGGGCGAAAGCCTGCAAACGGTTGCGGTTCACCAGGTCTTCGTCCTCGACCCTGCTCTTCAACTCCTCGAATTGCCCCTCGTCATCGCAGTCGTAGAACGACATGGTGTCGCGGGCGCCCAGGTAGCGGTAGTGCTCGAAGCGAGTGAGACGGCTCATTCCTCCTCCGTGTACTCCCGGTCTTCCTCGGCCTCGAGGTCGATCTCGACGTCGCCGCCGGCGGGTGGCTCCGTCGCCCCCGGCGGAACGCCTCTGCCGGTCTGCACTTCTATGCCACAGTTGGGACAAGTGGCGACTGCGACGTCACCCACGATGAAGGTGAAGGCGCAATCCGGGCAACTGATCCGTGGCGAGGGACGTTCGGGTGGCGGCGGAGGAGGAGGCCCGCCAGGGGCCACCGGGGCACCGGGGGCGGTCGGGTAGGCACCGGCCGGGGCCGGGCCCGAAGCTGTCTGATTGCGTACCACGTTCACCGAGCCACAGGCGGGACAGGAGAACCTGCCGGCGCCGGCTACTTCGAACTGCGTCCGGCAAGCACCACAACGGACGATCATCCCTCTTCGTCTCCTTCGAACTCGACTGCTTCTCCCACGGCGCCGATCTCAAACAGGTAATCGGCTTCCAGGCGAAGCACATTCTCCACGTCTTCCCGAGAGTAGGACACCCCGTGTTTAGTCGCGATCTGGCCGATGATGTAGTCGATAGAGGCGTCATGCCCTCCTGCAACCGTCTCCACCGGGTTCGATCGGTCGTCCTGAGCCAAGCCCTGGAGGTAGAACACCTCCCATTCCAGGATCCTTCTGATGTCGGCACGGGTCAGACGTTGGTTGCCCTCCTCGAGCAGACCGGCTTCAACGTGTCTCACCGCGTCCTCCACCACATAGGTCAGAGGCTCGTGACTGGGACGTCGTCGCGCTTCCTGCCACACCACCAGCGCCACGATGATCAGGAAGATGCCGATGAGAAGGGCGATGAAGGCAAAGACGGCAGGACCGGACATCGCGTGACGTTATCCGTAATCCGTAATCCGCAATCCGTATCCGAACGGAAAACGGGTCGACGCCTAAAAGGCCTCGACGGCCATCTTCATCAATGAACCGTCCTCGGTCGTGGCCCGTTCCCGCCGGGCAGCCACCCGGGGAGCGGTCTGACGGAGAAACCACCGGGCCGACTCCACTTTGCCCGCGTAAAACGGGTCTTCGTCGACCCTGGTGATGGCGACCTCGGCCTGACGAAGCAGTTGCCAGGCGATGATCACTTCGGCCAGAGTCTCGAGCAACGAGTTGGTGTGGAGACCCACCTTGTAGATCTCGGTCGACTCCCCGACCAACGACGCCATCAGGTTCTCGACCATCGACCCGAGTTGGACCTGGGCGTCGTCGAGCATCGATCCCAATCGCTCCCGATCGACTGCCAGTGGATCCTCACCGAGCCCACCCTTGACGAACTCGGTGATCTCCGAGACCAGATCTGCCAGGGTGGTGCCCTGGTCCTTGGCGATCTTTCGGAAGAAGAGGTCCAGCGCCTGGATGCCGGTCGTCCCCTCATAGATCGTGTCGATCTTGGTGTCCCGGATGTATTGCTCGAGGGGATAGTCCTGGGTGAACCCGGAGCCGCCGAGGACCTGGAGGGCATCGGCCAGCTGGTGGTATGCCGTCTCGGATGCGTATCCCTTGACCAGTGGGAGCAGGAAATCAGAGCGTCGCTGCCAGCGATCGTCGTCGGGATGAAGCCGGGCTTGGTCCTGAACCCAGGCGGTGTACAGCACCAGGGCGCGCAGCCCCTCGCTGTAGGACTTGAGCAACATCAGCATCCGACGCACGTCGGGATGGTCGATGATCGGGACTTTGGGCGCAGTCTTGTCGCCGGCCTTGGTCATGTCCGCACCCTGGCGACGTTCCCTGGCGTATTCCAGGGCGTTCAGATACCCGGTGCTCAGTGTCCCCATCGCCTTGGTGCCGATCATCATCCGAGCCCCCTCGATGACCAGAAACATCTGACGGATGCCGTCATGGACGTTTCCGACCAGGGTGCCGATGGCGGGTCGATCCCCCCCGAAGGTCATCTCGCACGTCGTCGATCCCTTCAAACCCATCTTTTTCTCGAGGTTGGTGGCGACAACTCCGTTGCGCTCCCCGAGACTCCCGTCCGGATTGACCAGGTATTTGGGCACCACGAACAGCGACAGGCCCTTGGAACCGGCTATCGCGCCCTCGGGCCGGGCCAGCACCAGGTGGATGATGTTCTCGGTTGCGTCGTGCTCGCCGCCGGTGATAAATCTCTTCACCCCCTCCAGATGCCAGCTGCCTTCGCCCATGTCGATCGCCTTGGTAGTCCCGGCGCCGACATCAGAGCCGGCATCTGGCTCGGTGAGGATCATGCTGCCGGACCATTGCTTCTCCATCCACAACCTGGCCAGCGCCTGTTGCTCCTCGGTCCCCTCCTCGAAGAGCACCCTGGCGAACAACGACCCGCCGGCGTACCAGGTAACCGTGGTGTTGGAGGCGAGCAACATCTCCTGGGTGGCCCACATCAGCGTGGGCGGAGCAGGCATCCCGCCCAACTCGGCAGGAGCCCCGAAACGATCCCATCCCCCGTCCTTGTAGGCCCGCACCCCGGCCTTCACCGAGTCGGGCAAGACGACCCTGCCGTCGCTCAATTCGAGCGGGATGCGGTCCTGGTCCACATAGGAGGCGGCGAAATCCTCGCGAGCGAGGCGTTCGATTTCGTGAAGCACGTCCCGGGCGGTGTCGACGTCGAGGTCGGGCCAATCGCCCATTCCGAGATGGTCCTGGATGCGGAGAACCTCGAAGAGGTTGAACTCGATGTCACGGAGGTTCGACCTGTAATGACTCACCGACCACCTTCCCCTAATTTGAGTGATAACTCTAATTTATATGGACACTCAATATAAGAGGGTGAGTGGCTAGCGTTTTCCAGATGCGCTACAAGGCGGGCCTCGAGACCAAGGATCGGATCCTGGGCGCCACCAGATCATTGATCGCGGGCAAGGGTCTCGAAGGGACCACGATCAAGGCGATCTGCGACGAGGCCGGTGTCCTCCCGGGCAGCTTCTACAACCTGTTCCCATCGAAGGAGCAGGCGATCCTCACCGTCGTGCGCGAGGCGATCGACGCCGTCGACCCCGACCCCGGGGGGAAGGGCACCGACACCCTCGATGACCTCGTTCTTGCCTACGAGCGATTTCTCGAGGAGCAGCCGGCTCTGGCCCGGGTGTACATACGGATCGCGGTTTCGGGCGCAGCCACCAACCCCGAGTTGAGCGGTCGCCTCTTGAGACATCATGAAGGGAGGGTCCGCCGCTTCGCAGCCGCCATCCAGCGCCAGGCCCCGGAGATCGCCGAGGAGCACGCCACTCGCCGGGCCGAGACGCTGGTCCTCGCCCTCAACGGCATCGCCCTGCACCGGGTGCTCGATCCCCATTTCGACGTGGCAGCGCACGCCAGGGCTCTCCTCGAGGACGCCGCGGCCGTCGGCTGATGGTCCTTCCGTTCTCGCGCGGGGATCGCGGCCTATAGGCCGCGATCCCCGCGCGAGAAGCGAGGGGTGAGTCCCTAGTCTCGACCTCGATGGAGTTCGCCATACAAACCCGGGGATCCTGGGACGTGATCCAGGACACGGCTCGCTGGGCCGAAGAGCGTGGTCTGAGCGCGATCGCTCTGCCCGACCACTATCTCGAACGGGGCAACGATCCCCAGCGCCCCGCATATGACCATCTGATCCATCTGGCGGCGCTGGCACCCGAGGCCAGATCGTTCCAGGGTGCCCACGATCAGCTGGGCGACTTCGATCCCCACCCCATCTTCCTGTCCTCGGCGGGGCCGGGCCTCGCCGCCCGCAAGGACGCCGACTACCGCCGTCTCCTCGGTCTCTACGCCGAGCGCACCAATACCAGCCCGACCCGGATCGAAGCGGTGTACGAGACACGGGGCTATCCGCACGGGCCGGGCGACAAGGCCGCGGAAATGCTCGCCGCCCTCAGCGAGGCGGGTTGTCAACGTTTCTACATGCAGATGTTCCTGGGAGACACCCAGGATCTCGACGTCGTACTCGACGCATACCGGGGTTGATCGAGCATGTCACACGCATCCATCATTGGTACCGGGCTCATCGGGGCCTCGATCGGGTTGGCCCTCCGCGAACGGGGATGGGCCACCTCAGGATGGGACCCTTCCCCTGAGGCGATGGCGGTCGCCGTCGAAAGAGGAGCGGTTGAGCCCGCAGCCTCGATAGAGGAGGCGGTAAGAGATGCCGATCTGGTGCTTCTCTCCGGCCCTTTGTCCGCCAATCTCGAAACTTTGGGAGTGCTCGATACCGGCGCTCTGGTCACCGATGTCACCAGTGTCAAACTGCCGCTTGTCGCGTGGGCCCCGGCCCAACTCAGATTCGTTGGCGGCCATCCGATGGCTGGAAGGGAGCACGCCGGCCCCGGGGCGGCTTCGGGCTCCCTGTTCCGGGGTGCGGCCTGGATCCTCTGTGACGACACCGGGACACCAGACGACCTGGAATGGTTAAGGATGATCGTGGCGTCCGTCGGCGCCAACCCGGTGGTCATGTCAGCCGACCATCATGACCGTGTTGTCGCCGCCATCTCCCATCTTCCCCATCTGCTGGCGGTGGCGTTGGTCGATCTGGTGGCCGGGAACCCCGACACCGTCGATCTCGTCTCAGGCAGCTTCCGTGACTTGACCCGGGTCGCCTCTGCCGAATCGGCCTGGTGGCCGGAGGTGCTCGCCGCCAACTCGTCGATGGTCGGCGAGGCCCTGGCCGATCTCATCGAACGTCTCGAGAAGCTGCGCGACGACATCGACCGCGGGGATCTCGTCCCGTTGGCCGAAAGCCTCGACGGGGCCAGGCTGCGTAGGGCGGCGATGGCGCCGCCGGTGGCCGGCGTCGAGGTGATCCTCGCCGACCGCCCGGGCGAGATCGGCAGGGTCGGTCATGCTCTGAGGACGAGCCGTGTCGATGTGCGCGACCTCCAACTTCGGCACGCAGTCCACGGTGGAGGAGGCATCCTCACCATCTCGGTGCGACCGGGTGAGGTGGAAACTCTGAGGGAGGCCCTATCCCGGGAAGGCTTCGAAGTGGAGGAGCAGTCTTGATGTTCTCCATCATGACCGAGCCTCATCTCGGGGGCACCTACGACCAGATGCTCGCCGCGACCCGGCTCGCCGAGCGCAAAGGCCTCGTCTCATTCGCACGCTGCGATCACTACCTGTCCAGGCGTGAGCCGACCCCCGATGCAACCGACGCCTTCGCCACACTCGCCGGCCTCGCCAGAGACACGTCGACGATTCGCCTGTGTGTCCTGGTGAGCCCGATCACCTTCCGTCACCCGGCGGTGATCGCCAAGAACGCCGCCACCATCGACCAGATGTCTGGAGGCCGATTCGACCTGGGCGTGGGCACGGGGTGGATGGACTACGAACATGCCTCCCTGGGGCTCCCCTTCCCGGGCTCGACCGAGCGCTGGGCACGATTCGAGGAGGCTCTCGACTACCTGGCGGCCGCCTTCGGACCTGGCCGATCCAGCTTCGAGGGCAAGTACTACCGGCTCGACGCAGAAGTGAGGCCAAAGCCGCTCGGTCTTCGGGTTGTGATCGGCGGTGACGGGATGAATCGGACCCCTCGCCTCGCTGGCGCTCGAGCTGAGGAATACAACTTCTTCATCTGCTCGCCTACCGAGGCCCGTCTCAAGATCGAGGTGATGAGGGAGGCCGCCGGCGATCGCCAGGTGGAGGCCACTGTTATGGGCGCAGCGGTCGTGGGCGCCACCGAGACCGAGTACCGACGCCGGCTGGGGGCCTTCGCCGAGCGCTTCGGTGGCGGGAGCACGCCGGTCGAATTGGAGGAGGAGTGGAGGGGCTCCGGAGTGATTTTCGGGGTCCCCGATCAGGCGGCAGAACAAGTGGCCGCCCTGGAAGCAGCCGGCGTCGAGCGCATCTATCTGCAGTGGCTCGACCTCGCCGACTATGACGGGTTGGCGGAAACGGTCGACCTGGTGTGCGGCTGATGGAGCTTCCCGACGCGAGCAAACGGTTGATGGCGAGCATGCCGGAGCGTGCCATGCAGGTGAGGGTCTTTCCTGAGGGGACCAAGACCGCTGAGGACGCCGCCGCCGCCATCGGCTGTTCGGTGGCGGCGATCGTGAAATCCCTGGTGTTCGTGGTCAAGGACGCCGGGGGCCATGAGGAGCCGGTGGTGGCCCTGGTCCCCGGGGACCTGAGACTGGACCCCGCGGCCCTGGCAGCCACTGCCGGTGCTGTCGAGTCCCGACGGGCATCGCTGGAGGAGGTGCGTCAGGCCACCGGATTCTCTGCCGGAGGGACCCCTCCGTTCGGGCATCTCAATCCACTGCGGGTCTTCGCCGACCCGGCCCTGCGTCGCCACGACCCGGTATGGGCCGCGGCCGGCACGCCAACCACCGTGTTCCCGATCTCCCTGGCGGAACTGGACCAACTCGCCCGGCCGGTGTGGGCGGAGATCGTGACCCGTGACCCGTAATCTGTAATCCGTGACCCGTAATCCGTAATCCGTAATCCGGAAAACGGAAAACGGAAAACGGAAGACGGATTATTTCCCCTACAGCCGTAGTGCAAATACCATTGACTTCGTGACCGATCCCACCCCTCTCCTCCAAGTCGAAAACCTTCATGTCTCGGCCAAAGACGTCAAGATCCTGCGCGGTGTCGATCTGGCGGTGAATCGCGGTGAGATCCACGCCCTGATGGGACCCAACGGCTCGGGGAAATCCACCCTGGCATCGGTCTTGATGGGCCATCCCGGGTACAAGGTCACCAAGGGACGGATTCTCTACCGCGGTGAGGACATCACCACCGCTCCCTCCTATCAACGGGGGACCGCCGGGATGTTCCTCGCCTTCCAACACCCCGAGGCGATACCAGGAGTCTCGGTCATCCAATTCCTCCGTCAGGCACTGTCCAATCGAACCGGTGTGGATCTCACCGTGTTGGAGCTGCGGCTCAAGGTGATGGATGCGATGAAGGAGTTGGACATGGAGTCTTCCTTCGCCGACCGCTACCTGAACGAAGGCTTCTCCGGCGGGGAGCGGAAGCGAAACGAGGTCCTGCAGATGGCCGTGCTCGAGCCGGAGTTGGCGATCATGGACGAGACCGACTCCGGGCTCGACATCGACGCCCTCCGCACCGTGGCCAACGGTGTCAACAAGCTCACCGGGCCCGAGCGCGGTTTCCTCATCATCACCCACTACCAGCGGCTTCTCGACTACGTGACCCCGGACCGAGTTCACATCTTCATGGACGGCCGGATCCTCGAAAGCGGCGGGCCCGAGTTGGCGGCCCGTCTCGAAGAGGAGGGATACGATTCGTTCCGGAGCGTGTTGACCTGAGCATGATCGATCTATCGCACCTGAAAGCCGACTTTCCCGTCCTCGCTGACGGGGTCCATTTCCTCGACTCTGGGGCCTCCTCGCAGAAGCCGATCCCCGTACTGGAGGCAATGGATCGATTCGCCCGAACCTCCTATGCCAACGTGCACCGCGGCGCATACAAACTCTCCGTGGCCTCGACCGATGCCTATGAGGCTGCCCGCAACCGGGTCGCCGAGTTCCTCGGGGTCAAGGACTCCCGCGAAATCATCTTCACCCGGGGTGCCACCACCTCCCTGAACACGGTCGCCTTCGGCTGGGGTCTGGAGAATCTCGAGGAGGGGGACCGCATCATCTCCACCGAGATGGAACATCACGCCAACCTCGTTCCCTGGCAGATGGTGGCCAAGCGCACCGGGGCGATCCTCGATCACATCCCCGTGACCGACGACTACCGGCTCGACCTCGACGTCTATCGCCAGAAACTCGGCCCGGACGTCAAGATCGTGGCCGTCACCGGGATGTCAAACGTGTTGGGCACGATGCCACCGGTCCGTCAGATCGCGGATCTGGCACACGCCCACGGGGCCCGAGTGGTGGTCGACGCCGCCCAATTGATCCCGCACGCTCCGGTCAACGTGGTCGACCTCGGCGCCGACTTCGTCGCCTTCTCCGCTCACAAGATGTTGGGGCCGACCGGGATCGGGATCCTGTGGGGCAAGATGGAGGCCCTCGAAGAGGCCGAGCCGTTCGAAGGCGGCGGCGAGATGATCTCCGATGTCACCCTGCAGGACGCCACCTGGGCGGAGATACCGACTCGGTTCGAGGCGGGAACGCCGCCGATCATCGAAGCGATCGGGCTCCATGCCGCCATCGACTACCTCGAGGCGATCGGAATGGACAAGATCTTCGAACATGACCGCGATCTCACCGAGATCGCACTCGACCGCCTTGGCGACGTCCCCGGGTTGAACATCCAGGGCCCGCCCAACACCGTCGATCGTGGCGGGGTGTTGTCCATGACCATGGACCAAGTCCATGCTCACGACCTCGCCACGATCCTCGATGAGCAGGGGGTATCGGTTCGATCCGGGCACCATTGCGCCAGACCGCTGATGCGCAAGCTCGGCGTGGCCGCCACCGCCCGGGCCAGCTTCTACGTCTACAACACCGAAGAGGACATCGACGCCCTGGTGCTGGGCCTGCGTCGAGCCGGTGAGCTGTTCGGAAGGGGCGTATGAGCCTCGAAGACCTCTACCGAGAGGTGATCCTCGACCACTACCGGAGCCCGCGTAACAAGGGGCACCTCGACTCACCCGATGCCAAAGCACAGGGTGTGAACCCGTTATGTGGTGACGACGTCACCATCGAGCTCGCCTTCGAGAACGACAAAGTTGCGGCGGTGGCCATCGACGGCCAGGGATGCTCCATCAGCCTGTCGTCGGCTTCGATGATGAGTGAGGCGATCAAAGGAAAGAGCCGCGCCGAGATCGAGGATCTCACCGCCAAGTTCCGTGGCCTGATGTCACTGGAGGACGGCACCGACCCGGGTCTCGACTCCGAGCGGCCGGGGGCGGCCCTCGGTGACCTCGAGGCACTGCAGGGTGTGCGTCAGTACCCGGTTCGGATCAAGTGCGCCAGCCTGGCCTGGAACGTGCTGGCAGAGGCGCTTGCAGGGCCGTAATCCGTTATCCGTGATCCGTTATCCGTGATCCGTTTTCCGTGAAACGAACAACGACTACGGAGTACGGAATACGAGAACGAACTAGGCAATCCCGCCTTCGGTCATCTTCTTGAGATCGAGGGCCACGTCGAGCTCTTCGGGTGTCATCAGACCCGCTTCCAACACCAGGTCGCGAATCGAGCGTCCCGTGGCCAGCGACTCCTTGGCGATCCGCGCTCCGTTGTCGTAGCCAATATGAGGGTTGAGGGCGGTGACGATGATCGCGTTCCTTTCCAGCAGGGCCCGTGCCCGATCCCGATCGGCCTCGATGCCCTCGACACATTTGGCACCGAAGGTCTCCGCGGCCGCGGCCAGGATCTCGATCGACTCCAGCAGGTTATGGGCGATCACCGGCATCATCAGATTGAGCTCGAAATTGCCGTTGGCCCCACCCCAGGTGATGGTGGCGTCGTTCCCTATGACCTGGGCCGCGACCTGCATCACCATCTCGGACATGACCGGGTTCACCTTCCCCGGCATGATCGATGAGCCGGGCTGCAAGGCGGGGATGCGGATCTCGGCCAAACCCGAGCTGGGGCCCGAGCCCAGGAACCGGATGTCGTTGGCGATCTTGAACAGCGACACGGCCACCGTCTTCAAAGCGCCTGAGGCCATCACAGCGGCGTCCTTGGCTCCCTGTGCCTCAAAATGGTCCTCCGCCTCCCGGTACGGATAGCCGCTGCGATCAGCCATCAGGGCAATCACCGCCGAGGCAAACCCTGCGGGAGCATTGATCCCGGTCCCCACTGCGGTTCCGCCCAGCGCGAGCGCCTCCAACTCGGGGAGGACCCTGGTCAGACGCTCCGAGCCGTGCCGGACCTGGGTGGCCCAGCCTCCGAACTCTTGACCGAGTGTCACCGGGGTGGCGTCCATCAGATGGGTGCGGCCCGACTTGACCACATCGGCGAACTCGGTCGCCTTGGCTTCCAGGGAGTGACCCAGTCGATCCAGCGCAGGGATCAGTTGCTCGCGGATGGCGGCGACCGCTGCGGTGTGGATGACGGCCGGGATCACATCGTTCGACGACTGGCCGAAGTTCACATGATCGTTGGGGTGGACCGGGTCGGCTCCGGCAGCCAGCAATTCGCTAGCCCTGGTCGCGATCACCTCGTTGGCGTTGGTGTTGGTTGAGGTGCCAGATCCGGTCTGGAAGATGTCGAGTACGAAATGCTGATCGAGCGTCCCCTCCATGACCTCATCAGCCGCCTGGCGGATGGCCCTGCTTCGCTCAGCGTCGAGGTACCCGAGTTGGGCTGCCACAGTCGCCGCTGAGCCCTTGAGCAACCCGAGCGCCCAGATGAAGCGCCGGCTGAAGCGAAGCCCGGAGATAGGGAAGTTGTCCACGGCGCGCTGGGTGGAGGCACCGTAATAAGCGTCCCTCGGAACCTCGACTTCCCCCATCGAGTCATGTTCGATCCTGCGTTCCACGCCTGTCCTTGCTCCCTCGCCGGCGTCGGGCCTTACGGTACCGGTCTCCGCTTCAGGAGGTGCCCGGCATCCTCATAGAGCCGATCGAGCCGGGGTCTCAATCCTCCCTCACCGTCCACTGCCTGCGCTGCCAGCAACACGAGGTCGATGAGGGCGTGGAAGTCGTCGAGGGCGACGTTTTCCAGCATCGGGGTTGCCTTCCCGGTCCCTGCCTCCACCTCATCGAGGTTGCCCATGTTGTGATAGTTGCCGAGCGGGAGGCAGAGCCCGGCTGCTCGAAATCCGTACACCCCGAAGGCAGTCGCCTCACAGGATCCGCCCGCCATGAGCCGGCGTTGGTGTGGGACCCTTCGCTCGGCCGCAGCCCAGCTGATCAAGTTGGTCATCTCCTGGTCGAACACGGTGGAGGCGTCGCCCACCCTGATCACCGGCCCTGACCCAACCGGAGCCTCCGAGGAGGCCCGGGAGGCCTCGATCGACAGGAGGCGGGTGTCCTTGGAGATGGTGCCCGCCTTGGCAGCGTGAACCGCTCCCAAGAATCCGACCTCCTCGGCTCTGGTGAGCAGCACCCCGAGATTGCGAAGGGCCGGCTTGTCACGGGCCCGGTCGAGGGCGGCCAGGGCGGCGGCACATCCGGCGAGGTCGTCGCAAGCCGGAGCCGAGAAAAGGCCTGTGGCGGGTTGGCGCCTCGGGAAGGACCACCTCGCGATGTCGCCCGCCCGAGCCAGAGCGGGATCGGCGACCCGGATGACACCGGTCGCGGTCTTCGGATCGTGAGCCACCACCGTGCCCTTGACAACGGTCCTGGAAGTGACGAATTCCACCCTGGCCTTGGCGAAGTATTCGGGCCGGACACCGCCTCGAAACTCATAGTTGACGTCCCGACCATCAACGGAGGTGACGACGAAGGCCGGGTGATCCATATGTGCCACCGCGACGACGGCCGGCCTGGTCCGGCGGCCCTTTTGGGTGATCAGGAGGTTTCCCCCAGTGTCGATGGTGACCTTGAGATCGTCGCGCCGTCGTGCCCAGGCCCGGGCCCAGGCAATCACCGCGTCCTCCCGGCCCGAAGCGGTGGGCAGGATGGTGAGATCGGACAGCCAGCGCTCGGTTGTCGACCGGTCCGCCATGATGGATCAGACGTCGAACGGGGTGTCGGTGAAGAAGTCGGCAGCCTTGCGCTCCGGCTCGCCGGCCGCTCTCTTGATTCCAAGACGGTCCCGCACCGACTCGTAACCGCCACTATCGAGTTCCTCGGCCAGTTCCGCCCCACCGGAGGCAACGATGCGGCCGTCGATCATCACGTGGATCCGGTCAGGCATCAGATAGCGGAGTATCCGGCTGTAGTGGGTGATCATCACCACTCCCAGGTCAGGGGAACGCATGCCTTCGACCGCTTCTGACACCTGCCTCACGGCGTCGATGTCCAAACCCGAGTCGATTTCGTCGAGCAGGGCCAGCTTGGGGCGAAGCACCGCCATCTGGAAGATCTCGGACCGCTTCATCTCGCCACCCGAGAGGTCGTTGTTGAGGGAGCGGTCGAGGAAACGGGTTGTATCGAACCGCTCTGCCTCTTTTTCGATCCGCTGCGCGGCTTCCTCACGGTCGACACCGCGCTCCTCGGAAGCCTCGAGCAGGAACTCTCTCAATCTCACGCCAGGCACCTCGGTCGGGTACTGGAAGCTCTGAAGAAGGCCGAGCCGGGAGCGCTCGTCGACACTCAAGGAGAAGAGATCGACGTCGTCCAAGGTCGCCGAGCCGCCGACCTCGTACCCGGACTTGCCGGTCAGGACATGGCACAACGTCGACTTGCCCGACCCATTGGGGCCCATGATTGCGTGGATCTCCCCGTAGGGAACCTCGAGATCCAGGTCCTCGAGAATCTGCTTGCCGGCCACCGCCGCCGACAGGCCGTGGATTTGCAGGGCGGAGCTCATAGGTCCTCCAGCAGCAGATACACGTTTCCGTCTTCGATTCTGACCTCGTACACCGGAACCGGCCTGGTGGCCGGCAATGACGATGGCTCGCCCGTCCGGAGATCGAACTCTGAACCGTGCCGGGGGCACTCGACGTCGGTGCCATAAACCTCGCCTTCCGCAAGCGACGCTTCGGCGTGCGAGCATCGATCAGCGATGGCAAACACCTCGTCGGCCACGCGGAACACGGCGATTCGGGTTTCACCGAGGGTCACCCTGACCCCCCGGTCCCGGGGCAGGGTGTCGAGGGCGCCCAACTCGACCTTCATGCCACCCGACCTTCTTCCTGAGCGGTCACGAACCTGCGGAAGACCTCCTCGGAGATCGGAGCGCCGACCGCCTCGATCGGGAGTCGGTCGATGACTTCCTGGAAGAACCCCCTGATCAACAAACGCTCGGCGCGGATTCGATTCAGCCCCCGACTCTGGAGGTAGTAGAGATGCTCCTTTTCGAGGGGGCCCACCGACGAGCCGTGGCCACACACCACGTCGTCGCAGAGAATCTCCAGGTTGGGCACCGATTGGGCCTTGGCATTCTCGGAAAGCACCAGATTGCGATTGGTCTCGAACGTCGACGTGCCTTTGGCGTCCTTCTCGATGCGCAACAGGCCGCTGAAGACACTCTGGGCGTCGTCCTCCACCGCCCCCTTGAGAAAGACATCCGAGGTGGTGTGCTTGCCCTCGTGGGTGATCACCATCCGGTAGTCGAGGGCCTGCTGGCCCTCGCCGAAATACAGCCCGACCACTTCCAGAGACGAGCCGTCTCCGCTCAGCCTCACCCCGAGATCGAGACGCCCCAGCTTTGCGCCCAACCCCACTTCACCGATCCGGGCGGTTGCGTCCCTGCCGAGCACGACCCTTTGGTGGACAACGGAGGTGGCGGCATGGTCCAGACCCTGCACCGCCAGGTACCGAAGCCGGCCACCAGCGGAGACCTCGAGATCGATCTCGGGCACCATGAGCAGCCGGGCGCCCTCGGCAGACCGATATACCACCAGGACACTGGCCTCGGCGTTCTGACCTACCCGAACCACCACATGGGGAAACGACGCCGATCCCTCGGTCACCGCCTGGATTTCCACCACCAGCGGATCGGTCATCACCGATCCGCGGGGGATTTCGATCACGACCCCGTCGGTGGAGAAGGCAGAATGGGCTGCGGTCAGCTTGTTGTGGTCAATGGGGACGAGCCCACCGACACCAGGATCGTCACCGAGCTCGGCAAATGGTCGAGCCACATCGCCCTCCGAAGACACTTCGAGTACGGCCCCGTCGACGATGAGGACCCGCCCCGAGGTTCGGGCGACAGAGCTGAGAAAGGGCCCGGCGCCTAGCGCTTTACCGGGTTGATCAACCGCCGCCAGGCTTGAGAATGGCGTCGCGAACTCGACGTAGCGCCAGTCCTCCTCGGCGCCGGTCGGCTCCTCGAGGGCTTCGAAAACGCGAAAGGCAGACAGCATCTGGTCGCGCCTCCAGGGCGGGGCGGCCGCGATCAGCCTGTCGAGGTTCTCGGAGTCGAACGAAGGCAAATACCTCTCCGGGTGGGACCTGCGGATCGTATTTCACCTATGGCGATAGTGCCAATTATTCAGCGGGGCCAAGGGCCTCGGTGGTCACATTCGAGGATGCGTTCCAGAGCATCCATCCCAACCCGTATTGCTCCGCGGACTCGATCTGTGCCCGGACCTGATCAGAGGTGTAGCCGAAATCCTGCAGCCAGGGGCGAACCACGACATTTCGCGGCATGCGCTCGAGGCCGTCCTGGAGGGCGTTGGTGACCATCGGGCCCGGGTGGTCGTTGGGGTTGTCGAATCCGTACCAACCCGTGTCGTAGTGCGACGGGTAGACCATCGGTGAGGCGACGTCCACGATCTGGAGTATGTCTGGCCAGCGCTGGCCTATGCCTCCATCGTCCTCCGCCCTGGTGGTGAACCCAAAGACGTCGGCGCCCACCGCGCATCCCATCGGATGGAGCAACGCAATCGCCTCGTCGAAGAAAGAGGTGATGGTGGCGATCCTGACATCCTCGGTGACCCCGCCATCGAAGACGGCAGTTTCCGATCGGGCGTCGGGATAGCGCACGTAGTCGAACTGAATCTCATCCACACCCATGGCGCAGGCCTCTTCGGCAAGGCCCATTGCGTAGGCGCGGGCGTCGGCGTCGGTCGGGTCGAGGAAGTACTGACCCCGGGACGCGAACGGGGCTTCCGTCGCCGAGTCCCACACTGCCATCGAAGGCTTCCGGATGGCAGCTGTCGGATCATTGAAGATGACCAGGCGCCCGATCAGATAGAGCCCGGCTTCCTCGGCCCGCCTGGAGACCTCGGTCAGGTCAAACAGGTTCCTGATGGCGCCAACCTCGCCTGCAATCGGATTCTGACTGTTGTATGAAACAAGGCCTGTCTCGTCTTTGAGATCGAGCATCAGGGCATTGAGCTCAGTGGTCTCGGCCATCTCGATGAACGTGTCCAGATTTGAGGCGGCGGCCTCACCCGTGATGTGCACCGCTCGAGCGGCGAATGGCAACAACTCCACCGAGGTCTCACCGGGGCCCCCGTCCCAGACAAAGCTGGTGTCGATCCAGGCGGGGCGGGTGACCAGGACCGTCCCCGGTTCGGCCCCCCGAATGGTGAATTCGCCTTCGTCGTCGCTGAGGCCACTTGCGGGGCCGGCGACCAGATGTGCGGACTCCACCGGCACCCCCGAGCTATCGACGACCTTTCCCCTGAGGATCCGAGCCTTGAGGACAGCATCGACCAAATCGTCGGGCGGCTCCGCGATGGTGAGCACGAGTGGAACATGGCCGGGGGCGCTCACCTCGAGGACAGTCTGGGACGAATTCCACTCCATCTCGATCAATCCGTCGTCGGCACTGGTCCCGACTTGCCTCCCATCGACATCGACGAACGCCGATGCGATTGGCGCACCGGAATCGTCGAGCACCCGCAATGTGTAGGGAGTGGCTCGACCAAGCAGCGACCATCCAGCCCACACTGCCCAGACAATTGTGAACGCCACCAGCAAACGGAACTGGGTTCGGCGCGACACTGAGAAAAGGAGGTTACCCAGGGTGAATGGGTTACCCGAGATTTTGGTTTGCCAGATTCAGCCAGGAGGGTTAGTTTTCAACAGGGGTTGTTGAGGAGGTCAGATTGGGGAAGCCCATCAGGGCCAGTGATGCGAGACCGGAGCGGGGCTCAGGCCCCAGCGACACGGTCGGCTTGTACCTCGATGAGGTATCCGCGCATCTCCTCCTGACCGCCGAAGACGAAGTCCATCTGGCCCGTTCCATGGAGCGGGGCAAGAAGGCAAAGTCGCTGCTCGAGTCTGGCGATTTCCAACCTTCCGAGCGACCCCAACTGATGCGTCTCATCGCCGAGGGCGAAGAGGCCAAGATGTCTTTCATCCGGTCCAATCTGCGACTCGTCATCTCCATCGCGAAGCGTTACACCGGGCGCGGGCTCGACCTGCTCGACCTCATTCAGGAGGGCAATCTCGGGCTGATCCGAGCTGTGGAAAAGTTCGATTGGCGCAAGGGATTCAAGTTCTCCACATACGCCACGTGGTGGATACGCCAAGCGATCACCAGAGGGCTCGGCAACAACGGCCGGACGATCCGGCTCCCGGTCCACATGGTGGACGTGGTCCGCACCGTTCAGGACACCAAACAGAGCCTCCACGACAAGTACCACCGGGCACCCACCCTCGAGGAGATCTCCGAGGCATCCGGTTTGGACACCGAGAGGGTGCTGGCTGCCCTCGAGGCACCGGCAGAGACGGTCTCCCTCGATCGGCCTGTTGGTGAGGACGGGGACGCCTCGCTCCAGGATTTCGTCGAGGACACCGGGGCGGCCAACCCCGAAGACCGAGCGGCCTCGGCGTGGCGACGGGAGCGTCTCATCAAGGCCCTCCAAATCCTCGATCTGGAGGAGCAACAGGTGCTCTGGCTGCGCTTCGGGCTCGATGGTGACGAGCCGTGGACATTGTCCGACGTCGGCAAGGTGATCAGCTCGACCCGGGAGCGAGTTCGCCAGATCGAGGCCCGGGGGCTGGCCAAACTCCGCCACCCCAGCTGCGACATCGACCTACAAGCTCTGCTCTAGCAACCCCCTCGGCGCAGCCATCGACTGCGCCGGTCCCCCCTTGAAAGGGGGGACAACCCGTGCCAACAGTCATCGGATGAGAGACCGCCGACTAATCCGGTATGCCAGGGTCAACCGTCAGTCCATGAGTGATGCAGAGCGCTTGCTCTGGAGCCACCTTCGCCACAACCGCCTTGGTGTCAAGTTCCGAAGACAGCATCCGATCGGCCCCTACATCGCCGACTTCGCCTGCCTGGGCCACAGGATCGTGGTCGAGGTCGACGGATCTCAACACAGAGGATCGGGTTACGACGCGAGTCGAGACGCCTATATGAGGTCGCTGGGATGGGTCGTCCTGCGTTTCTGGGCGTGGGACATCGTCGCCAACCTGGAAGGGGCCCTGGCCGAGATTGCGGACTGCCATGAATCGCGTTGTCCCCCTGCGAAGCGGGGGGACCGCCCGACCTGAGGTCGGGCGAGGGGGGAGGCTCAGATCCGCCTCAGTGCGCGCTCCAGCCTGGCGAATCCTTCGTCTGCCTCTTCCTCGGTGATTGAAAGCGCCGGGGCGATTCGCAAGGAGTTGCCGAAAATCCCACCCTTGCCGATCAACAAGCCTTCCTCACGGGCCGCTTCCAGCGCGGCGGCCGCCTTTTCCGGGGCCGGCTCGCCGCCGGGCCCCACCAGCTCGACGCCAATCATCAGACCCTTGCCTCGAACCTCACCGATCAACTCCAGTTCCTCGGAGAGGGGGATCAGATTCTGCATCAGGCGGTTGCCTACCTTCAGGGCGTTGGTCTGCAGATCCTGGTCGAGGAGGACCTCGAGATTTGCCAGAGCGCCCGCCGTCGCCAGCGGGTTGCCTCCGAATGTGGTGATCCCGAAGGCGGGATAGGACTCCATGATCTCCGCCGGTGCCACCACCCCACCGATACTCAGGCCATTGCCCAAACCCTTGGCGAAGGTGAGCAGGTCGGGAGTGATCCCGTGGGCCTGATAGCCCCAGAAGTGCTCGCCGGTCCGACCCCACCCGGTTTGCACCTCGTCGGAGATGAAGAGGATCCCGTGGGCGTCGAGCACCTCCTTCATGGCCCCGAAGAACCCGTCCGGTGGAGTCACGAAGCCACCAACGCCCTGAATGGGCTCGGCGATCATCGCGGCCGGCTCACCGGCGCTGGCCACCCGCAACATGTCTTCAAGGTCGGCCACACAGGCGGCGATGAAGTCGTCGTCGGAGAGATGGCCGAACGGGCTGCGCAGCTTGTAACCGCCATGGATAAACGTCACCTGAAATGGGGAGAGACTGGTTCCCGACCAGGCCTTCTGGCCGGTGATGGCGATCGTGGAGTATGACTTCCCGTGATAGCTGCCGCGAATGGCAAGGATCTGATTGGAATTGCGGTAGGTGGTGGCCAGCATCAACGCGGCGTCGTTGGCCTCGGTCCCCGAATTGGTGAAGAAGACCTTGGCGTCGGGGATACCGGACAGCTCTGCCACCTTCTCGGCCAGCTCGATCTGGGACTCGATCAAATAGAGGGTCGATGTGTGCAGCATTCGATCCGCCTGCCTCTTGATGGCATCGACCACCTCCGGCACCCGGTACCCGGTCATGGTGACCAGGATCCCCCCGAAAAAGTCCAGATAGCTATTGCCCTCGGCATCCACCACGTGTCGACCATCGCCATCAACGATCGAGATCGGCTGCTCGTAGTAGAGGGGCGCCCATCCGGGCAAGACCTTCACGTGCCTCTCGTACAGATCGGCGTGCTTTCCCATCAGCCCAAGACTACCGAGCCGGTCCCGCGGATCACGTCCCGGATTTGTGTTGGTTGTGTCTCCCCCGAAGGCTTCGGCGCCAGTTGGCACCGCGGGTCTTCTCCACCTTCAAGGGCACCCCGGCACTGACCGTTCGTCCTCTCTCGTCCCGCTCCGAAGGCGCCGGAGGTGCCGTCGCTGTGTCTGCAGCCTTGATTCGCTCCGAACGGTCCAGTTCCAGCGCGCGCAGGGCTGTCTCGATTCGCTCCATCTGCTCGTCGCTGACCGGGGGCAGGTGGAACGCATCACGAACGAATCGGGCCGTATCGGCTCGATAGTCATGGCCGAATGACTCGAAGACACCGGGGACGGTGACCATGGCGTTGGCCGCGTCGAGAGCCGTCTGACAAAAGGTGACGATGGGAATCCATTGAATCGACGGAGCTACCCCTCGGAGCCCCTCTGCACCCACCCACTCCGGCTTGCGCACCAACATGTCGGGGCCGAATCGGGCGATGGGGTCGTTGTCGTGAGAGAGGATCACCGCGCGCATGCGATCCCTCTCCTCGTCGCTCAATGCCGCCAGTTGCTCATGACGATCGAAGACCCCCACGGTGCCTTCGGGAACAGTGTCGGAGGCCCCCCGCGCCATCCCTGACCGGGACCATTTGGCCAACCAGGGCAGGCCGAACCAGAGGGCGCGATCGATCCCGTAGTGATCGAAGCCAGAGATCCCCTGGTGCATGACCACATCCGAGGAGGTCCATGCTCCGAGGCTCTCGCCAAACACCAGGACCTTGGGCCGTTGGTCGGCCGGTCGCTCCCGGAGCCGCTCTCTTATGCCCCACAGCAGGAGACGGAATTGGCCCCGGCCCAGAGCAACCTTCTGCACAGCGAGAAACGAGGGCGACCGGCCGTACTGGATGCAACAAGTGGCGATGTCGCCTCTGGTCAGGAGCTCCGCGGCCTCGATCATGGTGTGATCCACCCATCCGGTGCCGGTGGGAGATACCAGCAACAAATAGGAGCGATCAAAGGCGCCGGTGCGCTCCAACTCCTCGAGCGCTATCTCGGCCCGGCCCGTCATGTACAGAGGCTCGGTGTTGAACCCGATGAAAGTGCGGATCGGATGCGCCTTGGCCGGCTCGCCGAGGGTCTCCTCGATGACTTCAGGAGTGAGCACGTCGACCACATAGCGCCGACCCTGCAGACCCAGCTCCTCGAACGTCGAGACGCTGTCGGGGCTCCCCGACACCTCGGGGGCACTGGGGGCGGTGGCGTAGCCCGGCTCAACCTTGTCGTTTGACTTCGTCAGGTAACTGACCCCGGCGTTGTAGAGGGCCACCCCGGCGCCGGTCCATACTGCGGCGTTGAGCGCTCTGCCCATGACGTTCTTCGACCAGCCGGGGCCGAGATAATCGATCCAGGCGTCCCTCGAAATCCGGAATCCCCGGGAGATCGCCGAACCGGCCGCGGCGACCACAACGGCCGTGCCCAGTGCCGCGGGAATCTTTTCCGTCTGGGGAATCGGCCATTTCCCCACCTCGTTCTCCCTGATGGCCAACCGACGCCGGGCCCAATAGATGACGCCTCCCACCGCGGCGGCGCTGACCACCACCGGCTGCAGAGCCGGTCTCGACTGGTTCTTCTCTCGCAGCCAGACGGCAACGTCGTAGATGGCGCCGCCGATGGCGGCTCCCCGCACCATGCGTCCTGAGGCACGGGCAGTAGACCGCCACATGGTCTCGCCCTCGATCTCTGGAATAGTCCCAAGGGCGTTCCCGGTGCCTCCCATCACGCCACGCATGACGAGGCGACGTGCGAGGCCGGCGTCAGGCGGGACCAGGGCAGCGAACGGAACGTCGGCAATCTTGGTGACAGCTCTCGCCCCGAGAACACTGAGACCGGTGGCCACACCCTGATGGACCGAGGTCCGAGGCATCAGTGAGGGCCCGAACGAGTCGACAAACACAACCGTCTCGAGAGGCCCGGCCGGCGAGCCGATCACCGGGTTCACCCACCTTGCAACATTTTGAATGATCTCGCCTGCTCGGCCCATGGCTACCCGGCTCTCTTCGACAGGTAGCGGAAGAATAGGGAGCGATCGCCGGCCAGAATCCAATCGAGATCCATAGCCAGAGGCGGGTCAACGGATGCGCCTTCAACGATTCGCTTTGACGCGCTCCCGACCAGCAACGGGGCAACCGTCAGATTCATCTCATCGATCATCCCCGCCGCCGCCAGTTGTGCGTTGAGACTCGGACCACCCTCGCAAAGGATCACCTGCGCCTCGCTCAGATGTCCCATCACCGTCTCCATGTTCAGGTTCTCGAGCACCACCACCTCGGCAACCGACTCCAGCGAGAGTCGCCGATCCCGATCGGCTTCGGGCCCGGTGAGGATGAGGGGCGGCAGGTTGGTCTTCGAGAACAACCTGGCCCCAGGATCGAGGTCGAGGCGCCCGGACACCACTGCCAGTCGCGGCATGTCCGCCTTGCCCATGGCCCTCCGTCGCTCGATACGCTCATCGTCGAGCCGAACCGGCCCGTAATCCTCGGCCCGCACGGTGCCGGCGCCCACCAGGATGACGTCGGGAACGGCCCGAAGAGCCTTGAACATCGCCAGGTCATCCTCGTCGCCCAACCCGGTCGACCGCTCGCCGACTGTGGTTGCGCCGTCGATCGAAGCCACCATGTTGAGCATCACCCAGGGACGGCCGGGAGCGACGCGACCCGGCCCCATAACCAAACCCAGAAGGTCGGCAACAACACCGGTCTCCGGAAAGAGCCAGTTCAACATCACCAGCGAAAGGTAGCGATCACTCCTCGACGATCCACGCCGTGACCATCCCGAACATCCCTGTCTCGCTCTCGACGTGGTTCAAGATATGACAGTGCCATACCCAGACCCCGGGGTCTTCGAGCTGGAACAGCACTGAGTACCGCTCCCCGGGAGCGACGGGCACGGTGTCGGCCCAGTAGGGATGGTCGAGCGGGATCCCATCCTTGGCGAAGACCAGTTGGGGAAACTGATGCTGGTGCATCGGGTGCACCAGAACACCCTCGTTGAAGTAATGGACCACCACCCAATCACCGACCTTCCCCGTGTACGGCTCGGTGGCAGGAAACGACTTGGCATTGAGACTCAGACCGATCACGCCGGCGTCGTTGAGCACCATCGGGATCTCCTGGGCGATCTCCAGATTCCGAGGGATCTCCACCCCGGAAACCGTCTGCCCATCGGGAATCGGGGTTTCCCCGACGATGAAGGCGCCGAAGAGGCCATTGGGCACCTGCATCTGGGCGTGATGATGGGCGTGGTACATGGCGATCGCCGACTCACGAGTGGTGAATTCGTAGACAAAGGTCTCACCGGATTCCACCAAGGGCTGGGTGATCGGTGCCACGCCGTCCATGTTGTTGGGGACCTTGACACCATGCCAATGGATGTCGGTTCCCATCGGCAGCTGATTGTCCAGGACGACTCGGACCCGGTCGCCTACATCCACCCGGATCATTGGCGCCGGGACCATCCCGTTGTAGGTCCAGGCGTCAACCAACTTGCCCGGAGAAACCTCCCATTTGGTGATGGCGGCCGTGAGGTGGAACTCCTTGGTGCCGTCGGCCAAGATCTCAGGCTGAAGCAGCTGGTTGCCTTTGCCCTCGGTTTCGGCCGGGAAGGCCAGGATCGACTCGGTCATCAGCCGGTCCATCTCAGCCCAATCGGCTTCGGTGTCCTCATGGGCTTCCGTCTGATCCGGGCTGCCTGACGGGGTGATGACCAGGCTGGCTTCCATTCCGGCCGCGCGATGGCCCGGGATCGAGCAAAAGACCAGATAGGTCCCCTCCCCCATCTCGCCCACGTCCAGGCTCGCCGAATCTCCGATGTTGAGATCGGCAGTAGCCGGTCCCTCTTCGAGAGTCAGGTTGTGCATCTGGGTACCTTCGTTGGTCACCTCCAAGACCAGAGGACCCGGGGCGAACTCGAATTCTCCATCGATTGCGAACTCGGTGAGGGTCAGATGCCCGGTCTGTTGTGCAGCCTGGACGGCGCCGGCGGTCCCGCCACCCCGAATCGCGACCACTGCCGCCATGATTGCGAAGGCCGCTCCCATCACCGCCACGATGATGAGCAGTTTGTCGAGAGTGGCCGTCGTTGACCGGTCACCTGTTTCATTGGGTCGCGTTGTCATCCGGCCAAGATACGTGGCGCCTCGATCAGCCCGTAGGCGCGTAGGTCCCTAGATCTAGGGACTTAAGACGCTGACTCCTTTCGATCGCGACACGGAGAATTGCGGTGAGGCGACGAAAGGAAGCCGATGACTGTTCGAGAGCTGATAGGTGGTGACGTGATCTGGATAGCGCCAGACGCGACGATCCGTAGCGCCGCGGTCGCGATGAAGAACAACGGTGTGGGGTCGCTGGCCGTCGAAGTCGACGGGGCACTGGAAGGCATCTTCACCGAACGAGACCTCCTGGACGCGGTTGCGGAAGGCGCCGACCTCGATCGGGCACGAGTAGCCAATTGGATGACCGCCTACCCCGATTCGATCGACCCCGACATGCCTGTGCCTGAGGCGGCAGATTGGATGCTCGCCAGCGGCTACCGGCATATACCGGTTGTTGACGGGCCCGTGGTGCTCGGGATGATCTCGATCAAGGATGTGCTCTGGGCAATGTCAGAGCCCACAAGGACTTGAGTCATGGATTCCATCCCAGAAGGCGAGGCCCGGGAGTTCCTCTCCAAGGCGATGGTGGCGCACATCGGGGTTGTGTCCGAGGGTGATCCTTATGTGAGCCCGATGTCGTTCGTGCTCGACGGCAATCGCATCCTCTTCAGGACCAAGCCAGGAAAGCGATTCGAAGCCATCGTCGCTCATCCGACGGTCTCGATCGAATCTTCTCACTTCGACAATGAGACCGGCGACTGGATCAGCGTGATCGTGCGGGGACGAGCCGCGGAGCGGACCGATTCGGAGACCGCCACTCTCGCGGTAGAGATGCTCTTCGAGAAATACGCCAAGGTGCTCGGCTCGCCCCTGGGTCGAACCGGGTTTCAGGCGATGGCGAGCTTTCCCCACGTCGTCGAGGTTTCCATCGACGAGATCACCGGCATGGTGTCTGGACGCGAGTTCTCGGTGCGGACCCGGCCAGGTCGGCTTTAGATGTTTGTCAAGTACGAAACCGTGGTCGGAGTGCCGCTCGGCGTGGTCGAGCAGAGACTTGACGCCCTCCATGGCGATCTCGCCGAGTGGGCGGGCATCGCATACCGCCAGGGCGAGTCGTTGCGGGCCAAGGTGGGGCCCGGTGTGGACGGTCTTGCCAAAGAGGTGCGTCTACAGATCGGTGCCCACGAGATTCATCGCCAGGGGCTGGTCTATCCGATCAAGTGGGTCGCCACCAATGCCAGTGCGCTGTTTCCAACCATGACCGCAGACTTAGTCCTATCCCATGTGGGCCCCAGCCGAACACGGATCAGCTTCGAAGGCACCTATGAGCCGCCAATGGGGCCGTTGGGCAGGGTGATCGACCGGACCGGTCTGAGCCGGTTCGCCGATTCCACGGTCAAGGATTGGGTCGATCGAATCGCCCACGCTCTCGAGTCCGAATCGATCAGCTGATCGGGATCTCGATTTCGACCATGGTCCCCACGCCGGGACTGCTCGTGATCTTGGTCGTCCCGCCAATCTGTTCGGCCCGAGCCCTGAGATTGCCGAGCCCCATGCCCTGTCTGACCGTACTGGTGTCGAACCCGATGCCGTCATCCTGAACCCGCAGCCGCCAGCCGGTGGAATCCGATTCGACCAACACGTTCACACGAGCAGCCTCGGAGTGTCGAAGTGCGTTGCTCAAAGCCTCGGTCACCAGGCTGAGGATTTCGTCATTGAGGGCTTCCTCCCCCGTATGCACGATCGCCAATTCGAGACGCAGCTCGCTGGGATACGCCGACCCCATCCGCGACACCAGTTCCTGGAGACGATCCTCGAGCTGGAGTGGACGGTGCGGCCCACCACGCAACTGCAACACATATCTCCGCAATGTCTCAACGGCCGCATCGAGTCGATCGACTGAGCTCTCCAGTGTGGCCGCTGCCGCCTCATCGGTGACCCGGCCCGACATTCCCTGAAGCCCCAAACCCACTGCGAACAGGTCCTGGATCACCGAGTCGTGGAGGTCGCGTGCGATTCGCTCCCGATCCTCGACGACCGCCAGGCCGCGTAACCGTTCCTGGAGGCGCGCCGTCGTGAGCGCCGATCCAGCAATGCGACTCAGGGCCTCGACCATCACCACATCGGAGTCGGTGAAGCCCCCTTCCTTGTCGGATAGGTAGAGATTGCCAAAAGCCCTGCCACCGGCCACCACCGGCACTCCCAGGAATGAGCCCATCGAAGGGTGATTCGGGGGAAAACCGTACGAATCCGGATGATCCCCGATCGAATCGAGCCGGATCGTCTTCCTCTCCCGCACCACGATGCCGAGTACCCCGAGCCCTTTGGGCGGCGAGCCGATTCGGGCAACCGTTTCCGGGGTCATTCCCTCATGGATGAATTCGACGAGCACACCGTGCTCTCCGATCACACCCAGTGCGCCATACCGCGCCCCGGTTGCCGATCGAGCCTCGGACACCAATCGGCGCAACAACTGCTGAAGGTCCCCGGATTCGATGACCGAAGCGGCCGCCTCGATCAGGGCAGGAAGTCGAGCGATGGGCTCATGTTGCGGCATCCCCTGCGACGTTACCCAAGGGGCTACCGTCAGGCCGATGTCGAAGCTGCGTGTGTTGTTGGTGGACGACCATGAAGTAGTTCGCGCAGGTCTCAAAGGCCTGATCGACGCTCAGGACGATATGGAGGTGGTCGGCGAGGCCGGCACCGCCGATGAAGGGCTGAGACGGGTCGGCTACGACGAGCCCGATGTCGTCGTCCTCGATGTGCGTCTCCCGGATCGCAGTGGCGTCGAGGCCTGCCGGGACATCCGCTCGCGCTTTCCTGAGGTCAAAGTCCTGATGCTCACCTCGTTCGCAGACGAGGAGGCGTTGATGGCGGCGATCCTGGCTGGTGCCTCCGGCTACGTCCTGAAGAGAGTGAAGGCCACAGACCTCGTCGAGAGCATCCGCAAGGTGGGAGCAGGAGAATCGCTGCTCGACCCCGAGATGACCGAACGGCTCTTCGAGCGGCTCCGTTCCGGCCCCAAGGATGACCCTCTTCTCTCCAAGCTCTCCAAGCAGGAGCGGACCATCGTCGAGCACATCGCCGCCGGGATGACGAATCGCCAGATCGCCGAGGAGATGTTCCTCGCCGAGAAGACAGTCAAGAACTACGTGTCGAACCTTCTCACCAAGATGGGAATGAGCCGTCGCAGCGAGGCGGCCGCCTACGTCGCTCGCATCGACGGTGAGCATGAGAGCGCCGGGTCGGCCGAGAGCTGGGACGAGGCTTAAAGTTGCTGCGATGGATGATCTCCTCCGCTCTACCGCCGAGCGCGCCATCGCCTACTTGGAGCAACTCGACGAAGCACCTGTCCGTCCCGACAACGTCGACCTGAGCCCGCTGGGCGGGCCCTTCCCCGAGGGCCCGACCGACCCCAACGAAACGATTGCCCTCATGGACCGGCTGGTGCCTGCTGCAACCATGGCCATGGGGTCACCACGGTTCTACGGCTGGGTGATCGGCGGCGTATATCCCGTGGCCCTGGCTGCCGATTGGCTCACCTCCGCCTGGGATCAGAACACCGCGGCGGCCGAGGCCACACCCGGCTCGGTTGCGCTCGAACACAGCGCCTTGCGATGGATCATCGAAGCCGGCGGTCTGCCGGAAACCACCTGGGGCGCATTTGTGACCGGCACCACGGTGGCTCATGTGACAACTCTCGCCACGGCCCGATCCCAGGTCCTCTCCGAGGTGGGTTGGGACGCCCGAGCTCGAGGCCTGTTTGGGGCGCCGGAGGTGACCGTGGTGGTGGGAGACGAGGTGCATCCCTCCCTGCTCAAGGCATTGGGCATCGTGGGGTTGGGTCGTGAGCGGGTAGTCCGGGTCCCGGTCGACAATCAGGGCCGGATGCGGGCCGACGCCCTGCCGTTGGTCGAGCCACCGGCGATCGTCTGCGTTCAGGCGGGCAACGTCAACAGCGGCGCCTTCGACCCGATGTCCGAGATAATCCCGGCCGCCAAGAAGATGGGGGCCTGGGTTCATGTCGACGGCGCCTTCGGATTCTGGGCCGCGGTGTCCCCCAAGCTCTCCCATCTGACGGAAGGCCAGGAGTTGGCCGACTCTTGGGCGACCGATGCCCACAAATACCTGAACGTCCCTTATGACGCCGGCGTCGCTCTGGTGAAACACCCCGAAGCCCTGGCCCGTGAGATGAACATCTCGGCCGCCTACCTCATCGGAGAAGGTAGGGACCCGTTCTTCTTCACCCCGGAGATGTCACGACGGGCCCGCGGCATCCCCACCTGGGCCGTTCTCAAGACACTGGGTCGAACAGGTCTCACCGACCTGGTGGAGCGAACAGTCCGCATGGCCCAACTCTTCGCGCGCCGTCTCACCGAAGAGGGATTCGAGATCCTCAACGAAGTGGTGCTCAACCAGGTTCTGGTCAGTTTCGGAGAGCCCGAGGAGACAAATCGCATCGTCAAGGCGATCCAGGAGGAGGGCACCTTGTTCGCCGGGCCCACGGTCTGGCAGGGAAGGACCGCGATGAGGATCTCGGTTTCGTCTTTCAAGACCAACGAGGAAGAGGTGGAGCGGAGCGTCCGGGCGATCGTCCGTATGGCTCGCGCCTGAAACCTGGGCGGTTTAGACCCTTAGACGTTCCCTGATCGTCGCCACGTCGCCCTGCCAGATGTGGTTCATCAGGATCGGTTTGAACCCCAGGGCGATGTTGATGTTCAGCATTGGCTCGTTGGATCCGGCGTTGTCGGTATCGATCCTCTCCACGAGCGGATAGTCGGAGCGAAGCCTCTGCAACATGGCGGCCTTGAGCCAACGGCCCAGGCCTTTCTCGCGATGAGCCGCCTCCACTCCAGTGTCGGCCTGCCAGGCCTGTGGAGGATTCAGTCTCTGATAGATGGCCTCGGTGAGTCCGACAAACGACCCGGTCGGTTTGTGACGCGCTGCATAGACGAGGAAATCGGTGTGACGATTCCGATCGATTTCCTCGAGTCCTTGCCACATCTCGGGTGTCATCACCTCCGGGTCCCTCTCGAATTCCTCCAGCGGGGCAGTGTTCATCACGTAGTGAAGATCGCAGTAGGCCTGCAGATACTGGTCGGGGATCGGGGGCGGCCAGAACACGACCTCGTATTCCGACGCCCGTTGCGGCGCCTTGTCCACCCATTCGGCCACCCGATCCCAATCGACCTCGGCGAGGGTGAGACGACTCCTCCGGGCTTGGAAGGCATTCTTCATCCCGGCCCGCTCCGCCAGCGCCGCCGAGTCGAAACCTTGCGGAATGGCACAGGCGAACCGGGTTCGGTTCTCATGCTGGACTGCATCGAACATGGGAGTGGCGACGATCCGACCGAAGCCACGTCCCCGCTCGGCTCGCCGGACATGGACCCATCCGAAAGCGTTGTCCAGGTTCTGAGTGCGATTCATATGGGCGGCCGACGTGGCCACCAATCGGTCGCCCTCCCATAAGACCCACTGCGGGAGCATGTCGAAGTCAGGGAAATGGCGCCAGTCGACCATTCGCTGCTCGTAGGGCTTGGGCGGATCGCCGGGAAGCTCCTCCTCGTCGATCTCGAGGTAGAGCTCATGCATCGCGGCCAGGATCCGCTCCGGCGCGGTGACGGTATCGACGTGTTCGACACGGGTTGCCATGACGCGTTTGACGCTAGGAAGGTGTCGATGCGGGTGCGGCTGATTTAGAAGCGAAGCAGCCGGACCGAGGCGTTCGCATCGGCCGCCAGGATGCTGTCGATGCTTGACGCCGCCCAGATCGCAACCAGGGCGATGAAGAGGACGACGAGAACCATCATCACACGTTTCGAGTCAGAAGCGTTCTGGACTTCGTCGGTCACTTTTCTCCAGGGCAGGACAGCGCTTGGGCAGGCTAAACGTTGACTGCGTACTGGCCAGGGTTTGTTGTGAGTGCGTGGAAATGGACGTCGAGAGAATCAGGGAGGATCGACGCCCCGCTTGATGAACCTGATCCGGCCCGGTCCGAGTGTCGGGTCGATTCGAAACCCCCAGCCGTGGATCACCACGTGATGATGAAACCAACACAAGGTCGTCAGGTTCTCAGGATCGGTCGGCCCACCCCGGGACCACGGGATCTTGTGGTGTGGCTCCAGTCGGTAGCGGCTGAGGCACCCGTCGGCGGTGCAGCAAGCGTCACGATGGAGGACAAAACGGCGGAGTTTGTTGGGACCCTTTGTCCCCCCGCGAAGCGGGGGGACCGCCCGACCTCGGGGTCGGGCGAGGGGGGGACAGTGCAAACCCCCCTCGGCGCAGCTGTCGCCACGCCGGTCCCCCCTTCAAAAGGGGGGGACAAACAGGCCGGGACATCGCCTCGGCCCTGCTGCTTCGAGACGCCGGGCGGTGGTGGTCAATCGGGCGGCAGTGTCAACGGAGACGTCGAGACGGCCCGCCACCCATTCCCGCATCGATCTGCAGCCATCGGCGGTGGCCAATTGCTGGGCGTCCGCTTCTCGAACATACGAGCGGGCTGTGACAGATTCGGCTAGCGGCTGCGAGTTTTCTTGGAAACTTGTTCGATTTTCTCGACGGCCTCGTCCACCGCATCTCCGATGGCGTCGGAAGCCGAATCGACGGCGTCAGACACCGTGTTCGTGGCCTTCTTCGCGGTGTCCTTCACCGCGTCGGCCGTCTTTCCCGCGGCATCCTTGACGTTGCCCATCGCCTTCTCGGTTGGGTTGGCGTCGAAAAGACCGGCGTCTTTCAGTTTCGGGACGACCTGTTCGGCCATCTCGGCCGCCTTGTCCTCTCCGATCCAGGGTCCGAGTTGCTCCTCGAATTTGGCCTTTGCCTCGGCGTCAGTAAGACCGACGTACTCCGCCCTCTTGGAAGCCATCACCCTGGCGATCGCGGCCAGTACCCCGGCAATGATGAGGAACTTCACGAGGAATCGGAACGGATGTCGTTCTCGTTCTCCGTTGCTCACAACTTCACCTCCTGAGGCAACGTTACACATGGCGCAACCGGAGGTTTTCGCGCTCCGCGCCAAACCTCTTCACTCAGGGTGGTCGAGGCCGTAAGTTCGAGTTTCGATGACACGTCGGCTGGT
>DATDPP010000003.1:0-32517 GCA_035292685.1 Acidimicrobiia bacterium | reverse complement strand
CGCGCCGGTTGCATGTCGCGTCGTTCGACCCGGCCGTCGGCGTGGAGGGCGAAACGCCCCTCGGACCGGTCATGCACCGGGCTCCGGCTTGGCCAGGGCCAGCCGCCGAATTGGGTGCGGTGATAATCCTCGACCGCGGTCCGCAACTCCTCCGCCGAGTTCATGACGAAGGGACCCATCTGGAAAACAGGGGCCCCTATGGGACGGCCCTGGAGCATGAGGAGCTCCGCGGGGCCACCCTCGTTGACGATGCGGGTCGGGGTGTCGGGGTCGAGCCTGACCCCGACCTGCGCCTCGAACCTGGTGGAGCCAATCCGGACCGCGTCCCCCTGGAAGCAATGGAGCATCCGGTTGATTCCCGAATGGGCCGGGGGCATGTCCCAAACGGCAGCGGGTTCGAGTCGGATCAACCAGATGGCGAGATCGGAGTCCTCACGCGAGGCCCAGGAGTCCGGCGGAGGTGATGGTGGGATGACACCACCTATGGGACCGGCGATCAGTTCGACCTCGACCCCGGCGGCGGGTGTGATGGTCGGGATCTCCTCGTCCCACAGCATCCCGAAGTAAGCGGGAACCATTTTCGATTGGGGCGGGAGGTTGAGCCAGATCTGGAACAACTCGAGCGAATTGGGGCCTTCTGGATCGAGGAGAGGGAACATCTCCGAGTGCATGATCCCGCTGCCCGTGGTCAGCCATTGCACGTCCCCTTGGCCGTAGCGCGCGGTGGCGCCCAGAGAGTCGGAGTGGTCGACAAAACCTTGTCTCACCACGGTGACGGTCTCGAAACCGCGGTGCGGATGCTGGGGAAAGCCCGGAACGATGTCGCCGTGGTACATGCTCCAGCCACCCAGATAGGAGAAGTCGGCTCCGATCTGACGTCCGTGCAGCGGTTGGGCCGGCCCCAGTTCGTCGTTGCCCTCGGGATAGTGGTCCATGTGATGGACGGTGAAGATGAAGGGGTCCAATCCGTGCCAGGGAAAGCCCAGCTCAACGACTTCCAGGACTGGTTCAGATGAGATGGCGTCTCCTACCGACGGTACGAGCCAATGCTATTCGGGTTGCGGGCTGTGGTCACCCGCCCATCATCGACCGCCAGTCCGGTCGGTCGGGGGCGTCGGGCTCCCACGATCGCATGAACGCGGTTACTGCCCGGATCTGCTCAGACGTCAACGGTCCGCCGTGGTCCTGGGAGAAGGCTCCCATCTGGCTTCCCGGGATTCCCACCCCCACCAGCAGCGCGATCTGATCGTTGGTGGCCGACCGGAGGAACTGTGTGGAGTTGAGGGCGGGTCCCACGCCTCCTTCCCCTTCGAGCCCGTGGCACGACGCACAGTTGAAGCTCCAGATGCTCCCGCCCTCTTCGGCGAGCGACGCCAATTGTGCTTCCCGAGCAGAGGCGCGTGCCTGGGGCTCGAACCAGCGGTAGAGCGGGAAAGCGAGCGCCATCGCAACCATGAGCACGACCCCCCACCACATGACCCGATTCGTGGACTCGTTGAGCCCTGGGTCGGTGGTGAAGCCATACGGCATCAGGCGCTCCCATCGCCGTGGCCGGTGCACGACGGTCCGGAAGGCGGCTCATCGATGGACTCCGGGGTGCCGGGTGGGGGGCCGGCGATGTCATCGGATGTGTCGATGTAGAGGAGGCCGTCGTCGCCGACCTCGACCGGGAACTGGTCCATTCCCCTTGGCGCCGGCCCGGCCCGGTACTCGCCGGCGCGGTTGAAGACCGATCCGTGACACGGGCATTCGAACTGGCTGGAGGATTCACAGAAGGGAACCCGGCAGCCGAGGTGAGTGCACTTCTGTGACAGCGCCCGGATTTCGCCGTTGATTCGGACCAGATAGGCGCGGGCTGCAGGAACCTCTACCACGCCCGTTTCGGGGACCGCCTCGGGCGGCACGGTGCGCACCTTGCCTCCAAAGCCGCTTGCCGGCAATGGCTGGAGGACATCCCAGGTCGTCCATGCCCCGGCGATGGCGAGCAGACTCAGGCACCATTTCCAGGATCTCGATAGGAATTCCCGCCGTCGCATCAAGTCGCTCACAACTCACCGTGCCATTCGACCCAGGGCCATACCCAGTCCCAGTTTGGCCCTCGAAAGGCGAAGCCGATCAGGGTGAGAACGATCCAGATGACCAGGAAGGCCGTGAACGCGGTAACCGCCACCTTGCGATGTCTCGGCTCGAGATAAGGGCTGCGATCGAGGTAGGGCAGGACGCCCAGACCCACCAGGATGGCGGTTGGGACCAGAACCCCGGCAACCAAGGGATGAAAGTGAGACAGCAACTCTTGGAGGGCGGCGAAGTACCAAGGCGCCTTCTCCGGGTTCGGGGTGAGCGCGGGGTTGGCCACGTCCCGCAGTGGGGCGTCGAAGAAGACGGCGAGGAGCAGTACCAGCAGCAGCGTGACGATCGCCGCCAGGCCGTGCCTCACGAGGAGGTGCGGCCAGACCATGACGGCATCCTGCTCGGCTACCTCCTTGCGCTCTCCTACCGCCGGCTTCCCGGGCACCACACCCAGGACCCGCCTTCCCTCGACGATGTCGGGCTGGATGTTGGGGTCGACCGGGTTGGAGTCAGACATCAGGGTTGCTTTCGTCAACGTCGAGCATGGAGTCCTTTCTCCATCGCCAGAGGTGGAACATGAGCATGAGGACGATGAGGGTGGGGAGGACGGCGACGTGCAGGACATAGAACCGCAGCAGGGTCTCCGAGCCCACCGTGGCACCTCCGAGAAGGATCTCTCGCACCCACTCTCCGACGAAGGGGACATATCCGGCCATCTCCGTGCCCACCGTCACCGCCCAGTAGGCCAGCTGGTCCCAGGGGAGGAGGTACCCGGTGAAAGAGAGAAGGAGGGTGAATATGAGGAGGACCACACCGATCACCCAATTGAACTCGCGGGGATGCTTGTGGGCCCCCCTGTAGAAGACGCGCGCCATGTGAGCCGAAACCGCAAGCACCATCAGATGGGCCGACCAGCGATGCACATTGCGGATGTACTGACCGAACGCCACGTCCGTCTGGATCGTCTGGATGTCCGCATACGCCGAAACGGGGGCGGGGACATAGAAGAACATCAAGTAGATGCCGGACACGATCAGGGATCCCAACAGGACGGCGGAGACGACACCCAGGTACCACGAGTACCTGAAGCCGATCTCGCGCCGGCGCATCTTGACCGGGTAGATGTGGAGCAAGAAGCTGGCCCAGTGGGCGGCCGCCCGGTCACGCGGTGTGACGCGGTCGGGAACACGCCAGATCGACCGCCCGATCGTGGTGCGACGCAGCCGATCGAAGAGTCCGGTCTTGCCCGGGTCGGACACGCTCATGCGGGCACTCCGATCCCGGCCCAAACTCCCATCGACAGGGCGTCGGTGGGGCAACGCTCGATGCACAGGGCGCAGCGGATACACCTGGTCTCGTCGAGCAGGAGCACGGTTCCCCCGGTGCGTTGGGGGTAGACCTCCTCTGAGGGAACGAGCGAGAGCACGTCAACCGGGCAGACGTCGGCACAGAGGGCACAGAGCACGCAGCGTTGGACGTCGAGGAGGATGTTGGCGAAGCAGCGGAGACATCGGGCGGCCTCGCAGCGAGCCTGCTCGGGGGTGAAACCCGTCTCCACCTCCGCCAAACCAATCCGGCGCCCGGTATCGAGGGTGGGGACCGCTACCCTCTGCCAGCGGTCGTAGAGGTCGTCGAGCCGGTGAAACTGCTCGAGCTGGACCATTCGCCCGGGTCGGGAGAGGGCGGTGTCGCCCCCAAAGAAGCGGTGGATGTCCGCGGCCGAGCGCCGTCCATCGGCGATGGCGTCGATGAGGGTGCGGGGCCCTTTTGCGGCGTCACCACCCGACCAGATCCCCTCGATCGACGTGGCTCCGGAGTCGGGGTCGATATGGATCGTGTGCCGCGGGCTGATATCCGGCCCCTCCTCGCCGAGGGCGTCGAGGTCGATGGCCTGGCCGATGGCGAGGATCACGGTGTCGGCGTCGTACTCCAGCCGGTCGGTCTCGTCGAAGGTGGGGGCGAATCTGCCCTGTTCGTCGAACACCGAAGTGACACCGATCGTCTCCAGACCGATCACATGCCCTTGCTCGGTGAGTATCCGGGCTGGGCCGCGGCGGTGCAGGAACCGAATGCCTTCGGCCTCGGCCTCATCGATCTCGAATTCGTGTGCAGGCATCTCCTCCCGGGATTCCAGCGAGATGACGGTGATCTGGCGGGCCCCGGCGCGAGCAGCGGACCGGGCAACGTCCAAGGCTTCGGTCATCGCCGAACGCTCATCGGCGTCCTCGTACTCCCCGGAGATGGAGGTGGAAGAGGCGGAGGATGCGTACTCGGAGGCCCGAATAGCTGTGCGGGCTGCATCCATGGCGACGTCTCCTCCCCCGATGACAATCACACGTTCGCCGACCGCCACTTCGAAGCCTCGGTTCATGTTGATGAGGAACTCGATCGCTTTGAAGACCCCATCGGCGTCGCCGCCTTCGATGTCGAGGCCTCGTCCAAGGGTGGCGCCGATACCCAGGAACAAGGCGTTGTGGCGCTCTCGTAGTTCGCCCAGCGTGACGTCGTATCCCAGGCGGGTCTCGTACTCCACCTCGACGCCGAGGTCGAGGATCGCCTGGATGTCGGCAGCGAGCACACCCCGGTCGAGGCGATATTCGGGGATGCCCAGCCACATCGCGCCACCGAGGCGCTCGGTGGCCTCGTAAACGGTCACTCTATAGCCCAGCTTGCGGAGGTCATGGGCGCAGGCCATCCCGGCCGGCCCACCGCCGACGACACCGATGCTCTGTGGTCGCTCCTCGACGGGCGCCGCCGCCACCGCCTCCCACGCCCTGCCATTGCCGGACTCGGTGCCGAACTGCTCGGTGACGAATCTCTTGAGGGCCCTGATGGCGATCGGTTGGTCTATCTGGCCCCGCCGACAGGCGTCTTCACAAGGGGCGGCACATACCCGGCCACACACCGATGCAAAAGGATTGGGGAGCCGGGCTGTGAGGTAGGCGAGCTCGTCGTCACCGTCGGCGATGGCGGCCACGTACATCCCGGCGTTGGTGTGGACCGGGCACGCAGCCAAACAGGGAATGTTCTCGTCGTAGAAGGTGAGGTTCATCGAGACCATTCCTCGGGCTCGGGTACTCCGGTGAGGTGCCGCGGCTTCATATCCGGCTGGTCCGTTGTGCGTAGTCCAGGGCCCACAATCCAAAGCCGAGACCGACAGCCCATACCGCCGAGCCAATCAACTCCTGGGTAAAACGGGCAGACCCCGACACCACCGGCATCTGGAGGACGTAGGAAGGGAGGAACACCGTGAAGACGATGAAGTAGACGACGATGACGGTTGTCTTCAACCAGGCGTCGAGCCAGGGCAGGTTGCGGCGATCAACGACCCTGACCACCCGTGGCCCCTTTGGGCCCTGACCGTCTGTTTCCATGCGTCTCCTCGATCGCCCGGACGCCCGCCCTATTTCTGACCTCACGGCATGGTCGGCCGTGGAAGTTTAAGGAGAAAGGGTCTTTGTGCCCCGGATGCTGGGACCTGAGTCCGTATCCATGAGTCACAGACTCGGGGACTCTTCTACCCATGCCCAGGTTGCGGACGGTGGGGCGATGACGATCTCAGAGGTCGAGGAAGCGCCCAAGACGGTCGAAACCAGCGCAAATGCCCGCCGGGTTCTGGTCATTTCGACGATCGGGTTCACGGTGGCGTTTGCGGTATGGGTGATGTTCGCAATCGTCGGGGTCCCATTACGCGAGGAGTTCGGCCTCACCGACGGTGAATTCGCCCTCCTGGTGGCAATCCCGATTCTGATCGGATCGGTGTTGCGGGTCCCCTTCGGGATCTGGACTGATCGATTCGGCGGCAGGGCGATGTTCACGCTTTTGCTCGCAATGACGGCTGTCCCGACCTACCTCGTCAGTCGGGCCAATTCATATTCCGAGCTTCTGGTGTACGCATTCTTTCTTGGGATGGCGGGAATCACCTTCGCCGTGGGGATCGCATGGGTCTCCGCCTGGTATCCGAGACCCCGCCAGGGCTTTGCGCTGGGGACATTTGGGGCGGGGAATGTGGGTGCGTCGATCACGAAGCTGCTGGCGCCGTGGCTAGTGACGGTGGTGGCGGTCGAGGGGGCGCTGGGTGGCCTCGTCCCGGGCGGTTGGCGGTTTGTGCCTTTCGTGTACGCCTTGATGTTGGTGGCCATGGCCGCGGTCATGTGGGTGATGTCCCCCACCCCGGACCATCGGCCCGGAGCAGGTCGCTCCTGGCCCGCCCTGCTGCGGCCGCTCAAAGTGCTTCGTGTCTGGCGATTCGGTCTCTACTACGTGGTGGTCTTCGGGGCCTATGTGGCTCTGGCGCTGTGGTTGCCCAAGTACTACGTCGACGTCTACGGGTTCGATCTGCAGACCGCGGGTCTTCTGACCGCCCTGTTCATCATCCCCGCTTCTCTGCTCCGACCGCTCGGAGGTCATCTCTCGGATCGATTCGGGGCTCGGCGGGTCATGTACTGGGTGTTCGGCGTGATGGGGGTCGCCTTGCTGGTCCTGTCGGCACCGAGTGGTCATATCACCCTGTATCTGCCCCCGAACGTCGAGCCCGACGGGATACGGGAGGTCATGAGATTCGAGATGGGCCCCGTCCTGTTCACCGTGCTGATGGTCATCGTGGGGGTGGCGATGGGCATCGGGAAGGCAGCCGTCTACAAGCACATCCCGGAGTACTTCCCCAACGACGTTGGGGCGGTGGGTGGTCTGGTTGGGGCGGTGGGTGGTCTCGGTGGGTTCTTCCTGCCGCTCATGTTTGCCTGGGCGGCGGCTCGGTCGGGGCTGCCACAGTCGACGTTCTGGGTGTTGTTGGTGTTCACCATGGTCAGCTTGGGGTGGATGCACCTGGTGGTCCACTCGATGATGCACAAGGCGGCTCCCCAGATGGGACACCTCTTCGAGCGTCCCTCTGAGGAGATGGCCCCATGACGGATGTCAGGACCAGACCCGACTGGTTCCAAACGTGGGAACCGGAGAACGAGAGTTTCTGGGAGACGACTGGGAAGCGGATCGCATGGCGGACGCTATGGATCACCACCGCCAACCTGACCATGGCCTTCGCCACGTGGTTCGTGGTGAGCGCTCTTGTGGTCAGGTTGCCCAACGTCGGGTTCGACCTGTCCACCTCACAGCTGTTCTGGCTCGCGGCCATGCCCGGGTTGGCGGGTGGCACCCTCCGGATCATCCACACTTTTCTCGTGCCGTTGTTCGGGACGCGCAAGGTGGTGAGCGTCTCCAGCCTGCTGCTTCTCATTCCACTGTTCGGGTTGTTCATCGCCGTGCAGGACCCGGCCACCCCGTTCTGGGTGCTGATGCTGCTGGCGTTTCTCGCCGGCCTTGGAGGAGGGAACTTCTCCTCGTTCATGCCAAGTACCAGTCTCTTCTTCCCGAAGCGGCTACAGGGCACCGCTCTCGGTCTCCAGGCCGGCATCGGCAACTTCGGTGTCAGCCTCGTCCAGTTCGTGACCCCATGGATCATCGGGTTCGCCGCCTTTGGTGCTGTCGCCGGCGCTCCCGAGACCTACACCAAGGACGGGGTGTCGAAGGACATCTGGCTGCAGAACGCCGCCCTCATCTGGATCCCGATCGTGGCGGTGTTGTCGGTGACGGCGTGGTTCGTCCTCAAAAGCGTTCCGGTGCGGGCCAACGTGAAAGAGCAGATGGATATCTTCCGGGACAAGCACACCTGGTTGATGACATCGCTCTACGTGATGACGTTCGGCTCGTTCGCCGGTTTCGCGGCAGCGTTTCCGCTGCTGATCCGAGAAGTGTACGGGTCGTTCGAGAACGCGCCCGATCCGCTCGCCTACGCCTTCCTCGGTCCTCTGGTCGGCTCCGCAGCCCGGGTGATGGCAGGGCCGGTGTCCGACAAGGTTGGAGGTGCCCGGGTCACCCAGGTAGCCGGCATCGGCATCCTGGCCTCGACGGTCGGGGTGTTGGCGTTCCTCGACCCGACGTCGATCGATCAGTTCCCCTGGTTCGTGGGGTGCATGCTCGGGATCTTCTTCTTCGCCGGAGTTGGCAACGCCTCGACCTTCAAGCAGATCCCGATGATCTTCCCCCCTCGTCAGGCCGGTGGGGTGATCGGGTGGACGGCCGCCATCGCCGCCTACGGGCCCTTCGTGTTCGCTGCGTTGATCGGGGCCACCATCACCGCCAGCGGGGAGCCCACCTCCTTCTTTGTGGCAGTGGCCGTCTTCTACGCCATCAACATCTTCATCAACTGGTGGTTCTACGCCCGAAAGGGGGCGGAGAAACCGTGCTGATTACCAACCTGGAGGCCGCGCACCATGAGACTCGAGATCACCAGAACGGCCGACCTTGCAGTACGCGCCCTGTGCCAGCTCCGGGAGTCGGGCCGATTGAAGTCCTCGGCACTGGCCGAGGCGCTGGGGTCGACGCCGGCATTCATGACCCAGGTCATGGCGCCGATGGTGCGGCGAGGCTGGGTGACTTCCGATCCGGGGCCCACTGGGGGATACGAGCTCTACGTGCAGTTGGGCGAGCTGTCGATTCTTCAGCTCATCGAGGCCATAGAGGGGCCGACGGTCACGGGGAAATGCGTGCTCCGGGGAGAGCCCTGCCCATCCGAGGACGTTTGCGCCTTGCACGACGCCTGGCTCCCGGCTCGCGCCGCCCTGATGGAGAGACTGGCCGCCACCCCGGTCTCCGCCGCCGCCGTCGGCACCTGATTCTCCTCGCCGTCGGCGGCCTCGTGCTGGCGGCCCAGGTTCCCGCCATGGCCCAGTCCGAGGACGAGGGCCGCGCTGCCTACGAGGAGAACTGCCAGTCCTGTCATCAGCCGGACGGCACCGGCATCGAGGGAGCCTTCCCGCCACTCGCCGGCAACCCCAACGTCGACGACGACGCCCATGTCAGGGACGTTCTGCGCAACGGCCTCACCGGTCCAATCGAGGTCAATGGCGTGACATACGACGGGGTCATGCCGGCCTTCCCCCAGCTGTCCGATGCCCAAGTAGAAGCCCTCATCGCCTACGTGCAGGGCCTGGGCAGCCCGCCGCCTGACGGTACGGCGACGTCAACCACGGTTCTGACCGGGCCTATCCCCGGCGACGCGGCCAACGGGGAGCAGCTCTTCGTGGGCTCGACGACGCTCGATGCCGGGGGGCCGGCGTGCCGGGCGTGTCACGTCGCCGGCTCAGACTCCGGGGGCGGGACTTTCGGTCCCGACCTGACCGATGCCTTCGCTCGGCTGGGCGGGGTCGCCGGGCTCACCGCCTGGCTGGCCAACCCCGTCTCGCCGACGATGCAGCCCGTCTACGCCGACCGTCCCCTTACCGAGACCGAGATCGCCGACCTGACCGCTTTCCTGGCCGGAACCCAGGGAGCCACAGCTACGAGCGGCCCCGACTGGTTCCTGCTCGGCGGCCTGACCGGTTTGGTGGCGCTGGTGGCTGTGGTCGCGGTGATCGCCCCCGGAAACCGCATGACCTACGCCGATCGCCTGAGGAGCCGACGATGAATGAGAACTGGATATCCGAGGAGGTCGACCCGGGAGCTCGTCAGTGGGAGGAGATGTATCGGAATCGATTCCAACACGACAAGCGGGTTCGGACCACCCATGGCGTGAACTGCACCGGGAGTTGCTCCTGGGAAGTGTTCGTCAAGGACGGCATCGTCACCTGGGAGCTGCAGGCCACGGATTACCCCCAGCTCGAAGAGGGGCTTCCCCCCTACGAGCCACGTGGCTGCCAGCGCGGGATCAGCTACTCGTGGTACCTCTACAGCCCGATCCGGGTCAAGTACCCATATGCCAGGGGTGTGCTCGTGGATATGTGGCGCCAGGCCAAGGCGGAGGCGTTGGGTGACCCGGTCGAGGCGTGGCGGCTCATTCAGGAGAATCCCCACTGGCGTCGTCGCTACCAGGAGGCGCGGGGCAAGGGCGGCTTCCGGCGTGTCTCCTGGGACGAGGCCCTCGACATGGCGGCGGCATCGGTGATCCACACCGTCAAGACCCACGGGCCCGACCGGGTGGCCGGGTTCTCACCGATTCCGGCCATGTCCCAAATCAGCTACGCCGCGGGAAGCCGGTTCATGTCTCTGCTTGGCGGCGTCATCATGAGCTTCTACGACTGGTATTGCGACCTGCCCCCCGCCTCACCCGAGATCTGGGGTGAGCAGACGGATGTCCACGAGTCTGCGGACTGGTACAACGCCCGGTTTGTGGCGGTGGTGGGCTCCAACCTCAACATGACCCGGACGCCCGACACCCATTTCATCTCGGAGGTGCGGCACGCCGGCGCCAAGCTGGCAGTGTTCAGCCCCGACTTCTCTCAGGTCGCCAAGTACGCCGATTGGTGGATCCCGTCGAATCCGGGCCAGGACACGGCGTTCTGGCTGGCCGTCGACCACGTGCTCCTCACCGAGTTCTACCGCGACCGCCAGGTTCCCTATTTCCAAGACTACGTGCGCCAGTACACGGATCTGCCGTTCCTGGTCGAGGTCGGCGAGGAGGGCCCCGGCCGCATGCTCCGTGCGAACCGACTCGATCGGTACGCAGACGTCGAGCACGGGGATTGGAAGCTCCTCATGTGGGACGAGGACTCTGACGAGCCCCGGACCCCCAACGGCACCATCGGCTACCGATGGGCCGACGAGGCCAAGGGACTCTGGAATCTCGAGCTGTCGGACGCGGTGGTCGGGGACAAGATCAAGCCACATCTCAGCTTTGTGGACGAGCACGATGCCGTGGTCCAGGTCGAATTCGACGACTTCGGCGGTGGCAGTGGGGTGCGGCGCGGCGTCCCCGTTCGACACCTCGAGACCTCAGAAGGCCGCGTCGCCGTGACAACGGTATTCGACCTGGTCATGGCGCGCTTCGGTGTCGCTCGTGAGCTTGGGGGCCAGGAGGCCGAGGGTTACGACGACGCCGACAACCCCTACACCCCCGCCTGGCAGGAGCAATACACGGGGATCCATCGTGACACGCTGATCTCGTTTGCTCGCGAGTGGGGGCGAAACGCCGAGCTCACCGAGGGCAAGAACCTGGTGATCATCGGGGCTGGCGCGAATCACTGGTATCACAACAACCTGCTCTACCGGGCGGCAATCGTGAGCCTCATGCTGACCGGGTCGGTGGGTGTGAACGGCGGCGGCCTCGCCCATTACGTCGGTCAGGAGAAGTTGGTCAACCAGGCCTCCTGGAGCTCCATCGCCTTCGGTCTCGACTGGGGAATGCCGCCACGGCATCAGAACACGCCCTCATTTCACTATGTGCACTCCGACCAGTGGCGCTACGAACGCGGTTACCGGTCCTATGACACGCTGCCCGAGTCCACCACGGCAGGACGGTTCGATCACACCATCGACCACCAGGCGAGAGCGGTGCGGATGGGCTGGCTGCCCTTCTTCCCCCAGTTCACCCAGAATCCGTTGGACCTGGTCAAGCGCTACCGCCGGGAGGGAGTGGCCGACGAGCCCGGCGTGGTCGACAGGGTGGTCGACGACCTCAAATCGGGCCAGGTCCAGTTCTCGATCGACGACCCGGACGCCCCGCAGAACTGGCCGCGCACCTGGTTCATCTGGCGAGGCAACGCCATCGGGACCTCGGCCAAGGGCCACGAGTACTTCATGCGCCACTATCTGGGCACCCATTCGACTGCGATTGCCGACGAGCCCGAGGATCACGGAGTGGCAGAGGTCTCGGTGCCACCCGAAGCTCCGATCGGGAAGATGGACCTGGTCGTGGATCTCAACTTCCGCATGGACACCAGTGCGCTGTATTCCGACATCGTCCTTCCCGCCGCCACCTGGTACGAGAAGGACGACCTCAACACCACCGACATGCACTCGTTCATCAACCCCATGCAGGCGGCGGTGCCACCGGCATGGGAGTCGCGATCGGACTGGCAGATCTTCAGCGCCTTGGCGGATCGAGTGTCGAAACTGGCACAACGCCACCTCCCAGATCCTGTCGAGGACATCGTCATGCTCCCACTGGTTCACGACACCGCCGATGAGCTGGCTCAGCCGACGGTGAAGGACTGGCGCAATGGAGAGATCGATGCCGTTCCCGGCAAGACGATGCCCAGATTCCGGGTCGTGACCCGCGACTACACCAAGATCGCAGAGCGTATGAAATCGCTGGGACCGGGAGTCCGCGCCAATGGCGTTGCCGCCCACGGGCTCAAGATCCCGGTCGAGGACATGTACGACGAGCTGGTCAGACGCCAGGCTCGTGGGGATGTCGGGATGCCGTCCCTCGAGCGTGATCGCGATGTGTGCGAGGCAATCCTCGCGCTCGACCCGGCCTCCAACGGCGAGCTTGCCTACCGGGCCTTCGAGGCCGAGGAGATGAAGACGGGTCGCATGCTCCGTCATCTCGCAGACGGCCAGCGGGACGTGCGCTACGACTTCGCCTCGATCGTTGCCCAGCCGCGACGGGTTCTCACCACGCCCACCTGGTCGGCGATCGTCTCCAAGGGACGGCCGTACGCCCCCTTCACCCTGAACGTCGAGCATCTGGTGCCCTGGCGGACCCTCACCGGCCGTCAGCATTTCTACCTCGATCACGAGCGGTACCTCCAGTGGGGTGAGCACCTGCCGGTCTACAAGCCGCGGCCCGATCACACGATGCTCTCGGAGACCGAGCAGAGCCTCGCCGAAGGCCAGGGCGGGAAACTGTTCAACTACATCACCCCCCATGGGAAATGGTCGATCCACTCCACATTCTCCGACAACAACCGGATGATGACCCTGTCGAGAGGTGGCTATCCGATCTGGCTCAACGACAAGGACGCCGCCGGTCTGGGGATCTCCGACAACGACTGGGTGGAGCTCTACAACGACAACGGGGTCTTCGTGCAACGTGCCATCTCGTCGGCGCGGATCCCGCGGGGCACGGTGTTCGTCTATCACGCCACGGAGCGGACGGTCGGTATCCCGATCTCACCCCGCCGTCAGAAGCGAGCGGGAATGAACAACTCCCTGACGAGGGCCCGTCTCAAGCCGGTGCTGATGAGCGGGGGTTATGCCCAGTTCACCTATGCCTTCAACTATTGGGGCCCGACCGGGGTCAACAGAGACACCTTCGTCTACGTCCGCCGGATCGACCGGCCCGAGTTCTGAGGAGGGATGCCATGCGTGTCAGAGCCCAGATGAGCATGCTCTTCCACCTCGATAAGTGCATCGGGTGTCATACCTGCTCCGTGGCCTGCAAGAACCTGTGGACCGATCGCAAGGGCGCCGAGTACATGTGGTGGAACAACGTCGAGACCCGCCCCGGCACCGGTTATCCGACAGGATGGGAGGACCAGGAGCACTACCAGGGGGGATGGCATCGGGACGAGAAGGGACGGCTCAAGCTCGTGCTCCACTCACGCCCCCAGGCGCTTTCCAGGCTGTTCTTCAACCCGGCCCTGCCCGAGCTCGACGACTACTACGAGCCATTCACCTTCCGCTACCAGGATCTGTTCGACTCTCCCCAGGGTGACCAGCAGCCGACGGCACGGCCGATTTCGATGATCACTGGCGACGACATCGATATCCGAACCGGGCCCAACTGGGACGACGACCTCGGTGGCTCGGACATCTATGCCCGCAACGACCTCTCGATGGAGGGGGTCGGCGAAGAGGTGCGGGCGCAGATGGAGGAGATCGAGCGGGTGGTCTTCAACTATCTGCCCAGGATCTGCAACCACTGCCTCAATCCGGCGTGTGTGGCCGCCTGCCCGTCCGGTGCGATCTACAAACGCTCCGAGGACGGTGTGGTCCTGGTCAACGAGGACAAGTGTCGGGCCTGGCGGATGTGCGTGGCCGCCTGCCCCTACAAGAAGGTCTACTACAACTGGGCGACCGGCAAGTCCGAGAAGTGCATCCTGTGCTTCCCCCGCATGGAGATCGGCCAGGCTCCGGCATGCGCACACTCATGCGTGGGACGGATCCGGTACATGGGGGTTCTCCTATACGATCAGGACCGGATCGCAACGGCCGCCTCCGCCCCCAGGTCCGAACTGTTGGCCGCCCAACTCGATGCCATTCTCGACCCCTGGGACGAAACAGTGGTGACGGCTGCAAAGGCGGCAGGAATCGACGAGGGGTCGATCGACGCCGCTCGTCGTTCGCCGGCGTGGAAGTTCGTCAAGGAGTGGGGCCTCGCCCTGCCTCTCCACCCCGAGTACCGGACCATGGCGATGATGTTCTACATCCCACCGCTGTCCCCGGTGGTGTCGACAATCGAGAGGAATCTCGTCAGGTTGGACCTGCCCCCGGAACGAGTCGACTTCGAGTTGTTCGATGAGCTCGACAAAGCCCGACTTCCCCTCCAGTACCTGGCCAATCTGTTCTCTGCCGGGGACGAGGAGGTCATCCGGCGGGTGCTCAGGAAGATGCTCGCCGTGCGCATCTACAAGCGCCGTCAGAGCGTCGACGGACTGATCGACGCGTCCACGCTGGCCCTCCTCGACTCCGCAGGCACCAGCGAGGGAGAGGTCGAGGCCATCTACCGCCTCACCACCCTGCCGACAGTCGACGAGCGGTTCGTGTTCCCCCCGTACCACCGGGAGATGGCGATCGAAGACATGAAGGACCCATTGGGTCACAAGGGGGAGGCCGGCCTCGGGTATCTGCAGCCACCCCTGAGGGGGGCGTGATGGGCAACCCGGCCGTCGTCTCCGGCGCTTTTCGCTACCCCGGGCCGGGCTCATTTGCCGCTCTACAGGGGGAGGTGGCAGGGATGTCGCCGAGCGCGGCACGCAACGACATGGGCCGGTTTGTGGGTGCGATCGCCGGGCTCGACATTGGGGAGTGGGAAGAGCTCCATACCCGGACCCTCGATCTGTCGCCGCTGTTCGTGCCCTACGTGGGTCACGCAATGTGGGGGGAGAACTACCGCCGTGGCGAGTTCATGGCCGAGCTGAAGGGGGTTCAGCGAGAGGCAGGGATCGATCCCGCCGGCGAGCTCCCCGATCACATCGAGCCGATCCTCCGCTATCTCGATTCGGTCTCCGACCCGTTGCCTGACCTCCTCGACGTGCTCCCGGCGGCGGTGGAGACGATGATCGGACAGCTGAAGAAGGCCGAATCCGACAATCCCTACCGGCACCTCCTCGCCGCGGTCGCCCACGTCGTGGACGACGTCGTAGCGGCAACGGCAGCCCCCATGCCAGGAGCGAGAACATGAACGAGATGCTTTTTGTCGTGCTCCCCTACGTCGCATTCACGGTGGCGATCGTGGTCTCGGTGATCCGGTGGCGGCGGTTCCCCTTCACGGTGTCGGCTTTGTCGTCCCAGCTCCTCGAGAGCCGCCGTTTGCGCTGGGGCTCGATCTCGTTTCACTGGGGCATCGGGATCATCCTGATCGCACACCTGGCTGCTCTCGTCGTTCCCCGTGGCTTCGAGCTCTGGAACGGAGAGTCGCTCCGGCTCTATCTGCTCGAGGGGACCGGACTGGCCATGGGTCTGTGGACCCTGTTCGGGGTGGTGGTGCTCGTCTCCCGGAGGCTGGGGTCTCCCCGTATCAGAGCCGTCACCACGCCGATGGATCTCGTCGTGCTCGGCGTGATCCTGCTCCAGGTCATTACCGGGGTCTGGGTCGCCGTCGGCTACCGATGGGGGTCGATCTGGGGTGTTGCGGTGTTGGTTCCCTACGTGCGCTCTCTCATCACGCTCCAGCCTCAACCTGAGCTGATTGCTGCGCTACCGGTAATCCTCAAGCTGCATGTGTTGTCATTCTTCCTGTTCCTGATCCTGTTTCCCTTCTCACGGCTGGTCCACATCGTCACCCTCCCCTTGGGCTACCTGACGCGGCCATTCCAGAAGGTGATTCGGAGCCGCCGCACACCGGGTGCCTACCACCCGGCGGCCGATGGCTCGATCGACGTTTGATAGCGACCATTCCGGCGACCCATCAGAACAGGATCGACATACAGGTCAGGCCACCGTCCGCCACCTGGATCTGAGACACATCGATCAACACGATGTCATGACCCAGGGTGGCGAGGACGGTTGCGGTCTCCGGGGCGCCGGCTGTCACCAGAAGGCGACCGTCGCGCAGGGGGAGTGCGCTGAAGCGGTGACGCTCGGAGTCGGCCTCGTAGACACGGCGGAGATCGCCGAGACCAGCTTCCTCGACAGCGTGTGGCGTCACCACCACGGTGTCGTCGTTCACCGGAAGCACCACCGACTTGAGGTGTAGGGCGTCGAAGACCCCCACCGCAACGAGGCCAAGGCCATGTTCGGCGGCGATGGGTTCCAACTGGTCGATCCCTTCCTGGTTGGTCCGTTCCGACCTGCCTACGTAGACGGTGTCCCTCATGATGAGCACATCGCCGCCATCGATGGTCCCCGGAGCCTCGATTTCCACGAGTGGGAAATTCCTTCGGAGCGCGGTGGCCACCGGTCCAGTTTCGCCACGACGGGACGGGGCGCCGGACCTGGTGATGACCGCGGTGGAGCCCAGGATCACGGCCGTGTCCTCGATGAAGACACAATCGGGATACTCAGGATCTGTGGGGACTTCTTCGATCTCGTACCCGGCGGTTTCGAGATGCATCCGATAGGAGTCGTGCTGGGCCCTGGCGAGATCGACGTCGATCCCGGGACGGGCATGACGGGCCAGCGCCTGGTCGAAGGTGTCGGGGATGGGGCGGATCAGAGCAGTGGCCACCGGAGGCATCGTATCCGGGACGGGCATCTGCGGCTCACCGAGGTCAGCGCAAAGCCGCCTCCGCCAGCTCTGCCATGCTGAAGAAGTGGTGGTCGGGGATCGGGAGGTGCTCGATCCGAGCCGTTGCCCCCCAGTCGCCGCCTTCGGAGAGACGCTGACGGTCGATCCAGGCGGTGGCCAGGCCGAGGCTCTGCGCGGGGACGTGGTCGTGATAGAGACTCTGTGCCACGTGGGCCACACCCTGCGGCTCGATCCCGAAATCGGTTGCCAGGTGGTCCAGCATGTACTCGAAGTTGCGTGGATCCGGTTTGTAGGAACCGATCTCCTCGGCGGTGTAGACCGCGTCGAACTCCACCTCGAGCCTGGCATTGGAGGCGGCAAAGCTGGCTCGGTCGACGTTGGAGAGGATCACCAGCCGGAAACGGGCCCCGAGGTCTCTGAGGGCGCCGGCGCTGTCGGGGAAGGCCGGCCAGTAGGGGATCGACGCTCCGAATCCGCGATCCAGCTCGCGGTCAGTCCTGAGCTGGAGAAGGTGGGCCAGATCGCTGTGAACCTGAGCCAGGATCTCCGGATACGGGAGCTCGGGGCTGGCTGCCTCCTGTTGGCTCTCGGAGAGGGCAAAGACTTCGAGGGCCAGGGAACGCGAAAGGTCGGCGGCCTGGTTGCGCTCGAGTAGCGGCTGCAGGGCCTCCCAGATGCCGGATTCCCAGTCGATGAGAGTGCCGTAGCAGTCGAAGCTGAGGACGCTGAATTCGGAGAGGGGTCGGGGATTCAGGAGCGGTCACACCTCGGTGTGCACCGGGGTGGAGCCGGCCACCGACGCCTCTCGCTTCGAATAGGCGATGGCGATGAGCAGGATGACCAGCGAAACGCCGGCGATGGCCATCCGCGCCGTGGTGTTGTCCTTGAGGGCGATGACCGCCGGGAGCACCAGGAGCGACACCAGGTTCATCACCTTGATCAGAGGGTTGAGCGCCGGGCCGGCCGTGTCCTTGAAGGGGTCCCCGACGGTGTCACCGATCACAGCCGCCATATGGCTTTCGGAGCCCTTCCCGCCGTAGTGGCCGTCCTCGATGTACTTCTTGGCGTTGTCCCAGGCACCCCCCGAGTTGGACAGGAAGTTGGCCATCAACTGGCCGGTGAGGATCGCTGCTGCCAGGTAGGCGCCCAGCGCCAGATACCCGATCCCGAACCCGACGATCAGGGGAGTGAGCACCGCGAGCAGAGCCGGTGTGGCCAGCTCCCGGAGCGAGGCTTTGGTGCAGATGTCGATCACCGGCCCATAGTCGGGGCGACGAAGACCAGCCATGATCTGGCCGTCGGCAAACTGTCTCCGAACCTCCTCAACGACCACTCCGGCGGTTCGACCCACCGCCCGAATCGCCAACGCCGAGAACATGAACGCCACCGACCCACCGATCAGGAGGCCGATGAAAATCGTTGGATTTGCGACGTTGATCGAGGTCTCGGGTGCCTCGAACACCGCGGAGCCTTCGAGGCCGAGACCGAGCTGAACGGAAATGGTCTCGATGAAGGAAGCAAACAGGGCCACCGCGGCGATCACCGCCGAGCCGATGGCGAACCCCTTGGTGACTGCTTTGGTGGTGTTGCCCACTGCATCCAGGCTCACCATCACCTTCCGAGCGTCGCCGTGGAACTCACCGGACATCTCGGCGATGCCGGCGGCGTTGTCGGCGACAGGGCCGAAGGTGTCCTCGGAGACGATGACGCCGGTGGTTGCCAGCATCCCCATCCCGGTCAGAGCCACCAGGTACAGGGAGAACTGGATGTTGCCGTTCCCGAGCCCGATGGCAACTGCGATGGCACCAGCGATCGCCACGATGGCCCACACCGACGACTCCAGGCCGGCGGAGATGCCCGACAAGACAGTGGTGGCCGGCCCGGTCCTGGTGGCGCTTGCGATCTCCTGGACCGGCTTGTCCTCGGTGGACGTGAAGTACTCGGTGAGCCTGCTCACGACCTGAGCCAGGACCAGGCCCGCCACGACCGCGCCAAGAACCCGCCACCCCTCGTTCCCGTGCTCGTTGCCGACATAGAGCAAGGCCACTGCGGCCGTTCCGAGGACGGTGAGGATCCCGGCAGTCAGAAACCCGCGGTTTATGGGGGCCAGTGCCGAAGTGTCCCTGTCGGTAGCGCGCACCCGGAACACCCCGGCGATCGAGGCGAGGACCCCGATGGCTCGAACGATCACCGGAAATATCAACCCGAGTGCGGGATTGGCACCTATCGAAGAGAAGGCGGCCACACCGAGGATGATCGAAGCGACCAGGGTGACCTCGTAGCTCTCGAAAAGGTCAGCGGCCATCCCGGCACAGTCGCCAACGTTGTCGCCGACATTGTCGGCGATGGTCGCCGGGTTGCGAGCGTCGTCCTCGGGGATTCCCTGCTCGATCTTGCCCACCAGGTCGGCGCCCACGTCCGCCGCCTTGGTGAAGATGCCGCCACCGACCCTCATGAACAGGGCGATCAACGACCCTCCGAATCCGAATCCGATCAAGATCGCCGCCGAGGTGTTCTGAAATATCATGATGATGGCGGTGGCGCCGAGCAGGCCCAGCCCTACGGTGAACATCCCCGCCACGCCGCCGGTGCGAAACGCAATCTGCAATGCGGCAGGAAGCGAACCGCTGCGCGCCGCGGCCGCGGTTCGGACGTTTCCTCGCACCGCGAGCCGCATCCCGATGAAGCCGGTGAGACCGGACATGAAACATCCGGCGACGAACGCAAGGGTTCGATAGCTGCCCGATTCGAACAGCGAAAGCGCCTCGGTGCCGTCCGGCCGGAGAACCACCGTCGAGGTGAGGAAGACCACGACCAACAGCGGGATCAGGATCAGGGCAATCGTCTTGAACTGTCTTTTCAAATACGCCATGGCGCCTTCCTGTATGGCGCCGGCGATCTCTTTCATCTTCTCCGTGCCCTGATCCGCACGGAGGACGCCCCGGGAAAGCAACAGACCAACGACTATGGCCAGGAGGGACGTGGCCAGAGCGAAGCCGAGCCACCACCACTCGGTCGGCCCGAGTGTGAATTCCTGGAAGCCACCCTCGGCGGCGAGGACGATGGGCATCGTCGGTTGGTCCTTTCAGTTGGCGACGCTGATCAGCGAGGTGAGGCTACGGCCCCAGGCCGCGGTCGGTCCGAATCGGTGTTCTTGCGGACCTCGTTGCTCACAACGGGGGGCGAATCTACCTGGTCGGTTTCGACTCCATGAAATTGAGGATTTGGGAGCCGGCGTCTCCGCGGGGCAGCTCAGAGGTGGCTGGCCAGCATTCCGAGGGCCAGGAGCGGCATCGCCACCGACATCAGACGCAGCGGTCTCTCCCAGGTCGACAACAACACGTCGCGGTCCCAACCGGACACCTGGATCGGGTCGTTTGTTCTCCGGATCCGCCGCGCCGGTGTGCTCAACTCCCGCTGTACCCGGCTCAACACGGTTGCCGCGGCGGCGACCAGGATCACGGCGAGCGAGAGTGTCTCGGTCTGTGCCCAATACCCCACCAGCACGGGGAAGGCGCCCCACGCCACGCTGAACCCCCAGTCGGAGTGAAGGACAGGTGACCATTCCAGTGGGTAACCCGCGGCCAGCACCAAGCCGACGCCCACCCACACCAGCAGCAGGGGAGAGACGACGAAGACGCCGATGGTTCCGATAAGAGCGGAGACCGCCATCCCACCCACAGCGAGCGCCCACAACGTCCCGTCGCTGAGCCCGGTGCGGAGCGGCCGGTCGTGGACCTCGTCGAGGGCATGGGCCCCGATGCCGAGACCGAAGAAGAAGGCGAGGAGCGTCCCGGTCAGTATCTGCCAATCGACGTCGGGTGCCATCGCGGCTCCGATCGCAACGTATGAGAGATGCCAGAGGGTGTAGGGAAGATGGAGCAGTGTGATCAAGTCGTTCCGGGTCGAGCCCGAGCGGGCATAGAAGGCGCGTGGCTCGGTCATTTCTTGATCGCCCAAATGAGAAAGCCCCCGCCCAGAGACATCAGCTGCCATCGCACCTGACCCAGACCGGCCTCCTCGCAAATCCGGGCCAGGCCTTGAGGGGAGTTCCTGGACCAAAGCCCGTCGATGCTGGGTCCCAGGAACCGTCCTACCTCACCCCAGCCGCTTCCGATGATGCTCCCGGCCACCGGCAAGGCAACCCGGGTGTAGAGCCACCAGTGCGGGCCCCAGACACCCTTAGGCCGCCCGAACTCCAACATGGCAACCGTGCCCCCCGGTCGCACCACGCGCGCCAGCTCCTGGATGGCGGCCGGCACATCCTCGACGTATCGAAGGAGGTATCCCGCGGTGAGGGCATCGAATTCCCCCTCTCGGAAGGGAAGCCGCTCAGCGGTTGCCAGCAGGCGACCCACCCTGATCGCGTCGAGCCCCGCGATCATCTCCTCGCTCTGATCGAGGGCGACCACGTGATGGCCATTCGCCAACAGGGCCCTGGTTATGGAGCCGGTGCCGGCGGCGACGTCGAGGATCTGCGAGCCGGGTTGGACCCCGAGGCCGCCCACCAGGGCCCGACGCCATCGACCGTCCTGTCCCAGGCTCAGAATCGAAGCCCATCGCTCATAGTTGCGGGCGATGGGTTGGAACAGGCTCCGAGCGACGCGGGGTGGAGAGGTCACCCCTCGAAGGTACCGATCGAGCGGGGGGTGCGTGTGCGTTGCCGATGAATCTCAGTCGGCGATGACCACCACGTCTGCCCTCATCCCCTGCTCGTAATGGTCGATCAGTTTCCCCTCGCCGTCCTGGGCAACGATTCTGCAGGTGAAGGAATACTGGCCTGGCGCTAGCTCGACTGACATCTCAGCCGTCTCTCCGGGACCGAGGAGGTCAGCCGCCGTCACCACATGTCCGCCGGCTGCGGTTATCACCAGGGTGTGACCGAACTCTCCTTCGTTCTCCACCTCGAGGGTGACTTCCCCTGCCTTGTAGGTCCGCGACTCGAGATCGACCCCGAACTCGTAGACATGAACCTCTGTTGAGGACCCGGCGATGGTTTGGCAGGCCGCCACCAACATGAGCAAGGCGAGCGCCACACTTCTCATGCCGCCCCCAGATTCGAGGTGACCCTCGCCATAGGCAGAGCAATGCTGAACGTGGTCCCTTCTGAAGAAGTCCAAACTCCAAGCGAGGCGCCCATCGCCTCGGTCATCAGCCGAGCCATATAGAGGCCGAGCCCGGTTCCTGAGCTTCTACTGTCCTTTTCGAACTTCTCAAAAGCGTGGGGCAGGAACTCCAGGCGAATGCCTGGGCCGTCGTCGCTTATCGAGATGTAGACGGCGGACTCGGGGATGGTGCCTACCACGAAGTGCGGCTCGTGCACCTCGCTGGTGCTGCAGTGAATCCTGACGTTGCGAGCCCCATGGGTGAAGGCATTGTCAACCAGAGAAGAGGCCAGGTTCCTCAGCGTTTGGAGATCGGTTATCACCGAGGGGTCCGGAGAGTGGCAGTCAGGCGAATGACTCGAGACCACCCTGGAATGAGAGTGAGCAACGGCGTCGCACACCTTGGAGAATTCCAACGGCTGGGGGGTGAAGGAAAGGCCCCGATTCTCCACTCTGGCCATTGCCAGCAGCTGGTCGATCATCGTCTGCAATCGTCTGCCGTCATGTACCAGTGCCTCGAGGATCTCGTACCGTTCGCTTCCGTCGGGATCGGTAATTAGGAGCAGCTCGGCTCCGGTGACCACGCTGGTCAGAGGTGTTCGCAGCTCGTGATTGATCATGAGGACGAACTCGGCTCGGATTCGGTTCTTCTCCTCGGCCAGCGCCAGGGCCGCCTCGGCGTTGCGACGCGCCACGTCCAGTTCGGCGTTGTGGATCTGGAGTGACTCCGAGTCTTTGCGCAGGAACTCGGCTTCGAGCTCCATTTCCCGATATCTCTGGGCGGAGTGGGAGCGGCCGATGAGCACTGCCAGCCCGCCAACCCCGAAGAGGATGGCAACCGCAGCCAGTTGCATGGTGGCGGTTTGGATGCCGGCGGCGCCGGCACGTCGCGCCAGCAGCTCTGAGATGTCGTAATACAGGAGCAGCGACGGGTTTCCCGGTTCACCCGGGAGAAGCGCCAGGTAGAGGACGTCGCCGCGTTGCCACTCGGGAACCCCGTCGATTTCGAGATCCCGGTCGATCGACGCAGCCACCGCGGCGAATCGCCCGGAGCCCAGAGCAAACTGGAGGACCGGGTTCTCGACATTGGCTCCGACCAGCGGGCTGGAGGTAGCGGCCGTGATCACGCCTTCGGAGTCAACGAGGGCCGCACCCTCTATGCCAAGCATGTTACGGAGATGGCGCACCGCCTCATCCGGGGTGACCCCGGAAGAGATGTCGTCGTCGATTTGGCCCAATCCCGAGCGGGCGTCGGAAAAGAACAGCTGGCCTTCTCCGATGGGATGGCTGGCGTTGGATTGATGCACCGCCGCGGCAATGGCGGCGGCGAGGGAGAAGACCACGAAGACTGCGGCCAACGTGATCCACCACCGGGATGGTCGAGTCCGCTTCGGGGCGCGGGTCACCACAAGAGAAAATCGGCTGTCTTGGGCCTTGCCTTGAGGGAACCGGCCTCAGCTCGCCGATTAGGGCGGAGCCTTCTATCTGGTGTGCCAGTCGAGAAATCGCTCCAGCCGACGGTGGAAATGGAGATATGGCTCCCGACGCAGCAACCCGTGTGCCTCAGTGGGGTAGGTCACGTATTCGTAGGTCTTCCCGTTGCGTTCCAAAGCCTCCACGAGCTCCTCCGCCTGTTTGGGATGCACCCTGGGGTCTTTCTCCCCGTGGGCGACAAGGAGAGGCACTTTCAGGTTGGGGATACCGTGGATCGGCGATCCCGCTCGATACACCTCCGGGTTCTGATCGGGATGGCCGGACAATCTGAGAAACTCGTCGTGGCCGACCCTATCTGTCTGCTGCCACGAGGTGATCATGTTGTAGTCCCCGTATTTGGCGACCCCGCAAACGAACGGGTTCTCGGGATGGACCAGGGCGGCGACCGCCAGGTAGGCGCCGTAGCTGGGGCCAAAGATGGCGATTCGATCGGGCTCGACCCAATCCAGGCCGCGGAGATAGAGGCCGGCCGCCACGCAATCGGCGGTGTCCTCAACCCCACAGACGCCATGATTGGCACGCTCGAAACCGAGACCGTATGAGGTCGACCCACGGAAGTTGATGGCCAGCCAGGCATATCCCTTCTCGATGAAATGCTGGGCTTCCCCGTCCCATTGATCGCCGTAGTGATCCGTCGGCCCACCATGGGCGTAGACCACAGCGGGGACCGGACGGGAGGTGTCAGCCGGTTTGAACAGAAACCCCTCGATCTCCAAACCGTCGAGGGACTTGTAGGTGACACGTTCCGGCACGACGGTGCTGGCCTCCCGGATGGCGGTCGGCACTTCGTCGTAAAGCCACTCTTCCTCCCCATCTGCGGTGACCAACTTCAATCGAGGGGGCGATCCCCAGGACTCGTGGGTAGCCACCACCCCGGTCGACACGGGGTTGGGTGCGCCCCAGGTCCCGCCTCGCGCCAGGACGGCGACTGCCCCATCGAGGTCGACGGTCCACAGATCGGTCTGACCCCGATTGGCGGCCGTGACGACCAATCCGCTCCCATCGGGTAACCAGGCCGGAGCCCCGAAGTCGACTTCTCCGGTGGCAAGACGACGGGGCTCGCCTCCATCGAGAGTTGTGAGATACACGGAGAACCGATCCCGATCCTCGAAGACGTAGGCGATCTGGCCACCATGAGGGCGAGCCAACTGCGCCCGGCGATCAGGATGGCCAACCAGAGTCGCCCAGGACCCATCCGACCCGATGAGGATGATGTCCGATCGGTTGAGATCGTCCTTGGGCAGGAAGGTGGCCAACACCCTGCCGCCGCTGACGAGTTGGGGATCGATCACGTCACCGTCGACCGGGCCAAATGGCTGCGGCTGGGGGTCTTCGATGTCGATGACGGACAGCCAGGACCGCTCACCTCCTTCGAGGATGGCCAGGTGGGTCTCCTTGTCGAGCCAGGCACCGGCCGATCCCTCGATCAGTCGCTGGTCGATTCCGGAGGCTTTGCTGACCACATGCAGCCATCCCCCGCTGTTATAGGCGACGTGATCGTTGTCCGGTGACCACACCGGAGTCGCATCCGCCCAGTAGGCGGTGGGGACCCGATCCGTCGTAATCCGGATGAGCCGCCCTTCGAGATCCACCGTCCATAGATCCGTGGTTCCGTCCTGGTCGAGGATGAAGGCAACAGTGGAGCCGTCAGGGGAGACCGTTGGATGATGTGGCCTTGGGGTGGCCCACACATCCTCGAGATGCCATCGGGTGGGCTCGGGTCGATCGGCGAGCTCCGCGCGAGGAGCTCCGCCATGGACATCCTTACCTACCCACATGCCTTCAGTCACCGCACCCCCCTTCGGGCTAACGGAAGGCGGACAAGATAGCCATGACGTCGGGGCCCAAGGATTCGAGGTGATACCCGCCCTCCTGGATCAGGACCGTCGGCAACCCGAGTGCCGCGATGCTCCGGCCGGCGGCGGCGAACCCCTCGTTGGTCACTTGGAGCGGGCTCTCGGGATCTGCAGCTCCGGAGTCGACACCCAGGGAGACCACGACGGTTGCCGGTTCGAAGTCGGCAATTGCCTCACAACTTCGCTCGAGGGCGGCGAGGAACTCCGGATCACCGCTCCCCGGCTGTACGGGGAGGTTCAGGTTCCACCCTCGGCCCGGGCCTGCGCCGGTCTCTTGCTCGAAACCGCAGAAATGAGGGAACCAACCTCGTCCCGGGTCGACGTGCACCGAGGCGTACAGCACGTCGTCACGCTCATAGAAGATCTCCTGGGTTCCGTTCCCGTGGTGGGCGTCGATGTCGAGGATGGCGACACGACCGGTGTCATTCCTGACCAGCCATTCGGTGGCAATCGCGACATTGTTCAGATAGCAGGCTCCGCCGAAGTAGGACGTCCCGGCATGATGGCCGGGAGGACGGACCGGTGCGTAGGCCGCGGTGGCGCCCTCTCGCACCAGGCTGGCTGCGGTGAGGGCCCCGTCGGCGGCGGCACGGGCACCCCGATAAGTCCCCGGCCCGATCACCGTAGCGGTGTCCATGCAATAGACCCCGGCCATCGCCGCACGACTCGCAGGGAGGATCCTCGATTGGTGTCGAACGGCTGCAGGGTGGGGAAAGACGTAGGGGACCACCCTGTCCACCCCCGGCTCCTCGGGGTAACCCGCTTCAACCCAAAGCTCGTGCGCCGTCTCCAGGTAGTCGACCATCCCCGGGTCGTGCACTGCCTCGATGTGGCTCCGGTCATGCTCCACGGCCTCGATGATCGGGACCGCGGCCTGCTCGAGGGCGCTCCTTAGGATGATGGCGCGATCCGCCTCCTCGTCACCCGGGAGCCTGACACCGATCCAGACCAGCCAGTTGGCGTCGTGGGCCAGGTATCCGTCGGACCACACTGCCGTGAGGCTCATCCGAGTGCTCCCAGGGTGATGGCCATGCGGTCCACGATCAGATCGACCTCGTCATCGGTAACGGTGAGTGGCGGGCCGATGAGGAGATAGTCACCGTTGATGCCGTCCACATTGCCCGTGGATGGGTAGAGGAGGAGCCCGCTCTGGCGAGCCCGGAGGACCACGCTCTCTGTGATCTGGGCCTGCCGGGGGAAGGGCTCCAGGGTTTCCCGGTCGGCCACCAGCTCCACGCAGGCGAGGAGACCGATGCCGCGGACGTCGCCCACCCGGGGATGATTGGCCAGCGTCGAGCGGAGAGCGGAATGAAGCCGCGCACCCTGAGTACGTGCCCGGTCGATGAGCCTCAATTCACGAATGCGGTCCAGGACCGCCAGACCGACCCGGGCGCCCACCGGGTGATGAGACCAGGTGAACCCGTGCACCAGGCCTTCGCCCTCGACGATGATGTCATGGACCACACCGGAGGCGATGGCCAACCCCAGCGGCCAGTAGCCGCTGGAGGCTCCCTTGGCCGCCACCAGGATGTCGGGGCGAAGCCCGAAATGGTCGCTGGCGAACCACTCGCCGGTTCGCCCAAACCCGGTCATGACCTCATCGGCAATGATCAGGATGTCGTGGCGACGGCATATCTCGCTGATCGACTCCCAGTACGCGTCGGGTGGCACTGCGGCGCCGCTGGCCGCCCCTCCGATCGGCTCGGCGACGAAAGCCACCACCCGCTCCGGCCCCTCCTCTTCGATTGCCTCTGTGAGACGGCTGGCGTGCCACGCCGCGCAGCCCGCGGGGTGACCGGGGTTGGGGCATCGGTACTCGTTGACCCCGGGGACACGGCGGGTCTGGCCCAGCCACGGCTCGTATGGCCGGCGTAACGGCTCGCGCCCGGAGACATCGAGGGCGCCACGCGTGTTGCCGTGGTAAGACGCCCCGCGGGCGATGATGACGGTCCGCTCCGGCCGGCGCTTGCCCAGGTGATAGGCGCGGGCCATCTTCAGTGCGGTCTCCATCGCCTCTGAGCCGCCGGAAACCGGGAACACCCGAGCACCTTCCATCGGGACCACGGTTGCCAACTCGGTGGCATAGTCCTCCAGGGCCTGGGTGGTGAAGGCGGAGCCATGGACATAGGCGAGAGTCGCGGTTTGAGCCGCCATCGTCTCCGCCATCGCACGGTCACCGTGGCCGATCCCGACGACGATCGCGCCTCCCGCGGCGTCCAGATACTGGTGCCCGTCGGAGTCGGTCACCCACGCTCCGGTCGCCGAGACGGCGGTGGGGAGCGGCCCGCCGGCCCGCTGGAAGACAGAGCTCATCTGGTGGCGACCCGGATCATCGAGGACGGCACGATACGCCTCCAGGTAGCGTCCGACCCTGAAAGGGGTCGTCTTTGAGGGCGAGATTGCGGGAATTGAGTGACGGGATCGGGCGACTGCCGCCGGGACCGGCCAATGCGATAACGGACGTCCCCGATGTCTTGGTGGGGCATGCCACCGTGGTCCGGGACGAGCCTCATGTCATCCGGAGCGGGGTCACCATGGTTGTCCCCCGCGCCGGCGGGATCTGGGAGGACTACACGTACGCCGGTTCCCATGTGTTCAACGGCAATGGCGAGATGACCGGATTGGCCTGGGTCGAGGAGTCCGGGATGCTCGGCTCGCCTATCGGGATCACCAACACGTTCCAGTTGGGCATGGTCCGGGACTTCCTGGTCGAGGAAACGGTCCGGGCCGGGGCGATCGAAGGCTTCCACCTTCCCGTGGTTGGTGAGACCGATGACGGAAGGCTCAACGACGCCGCGGCCTTTGCCCTGACCGAGGAAGATGCTGCAACTGCGCTTTCCACGGCCGCCGCCGGTGCAGTGGCCGAGGGATGTGTTGGGGGTGGCACCGGGATGATCTGTCATGCGTTCAAAGGGGGGATCGGTACCTCGTCGAGGATGGTGGAGATCCACGGCGCGAGCTATGTGCTCGGTGTGCTGGTGCAGGCGAACTACGGCGCGAGAGAAGACTTCCGCATCGATGGGGTGCCGGTAGGCGCCCTGATCGACACGGACCTGGTCCCCTCACCCTGGGACGAACCGGTGGACGGAGGCTCGGTCATCGTCATCATCGCCACCGATGCCCCTCTGTTGCCAGGACAATGCAAGCGTCTTGCGCAGCGGGCAACCGTGGGTGTGGGCCGGGTCGGTGGCTACGGGCACGACTCGAGTGGCGATCTCTTCTTCGCCTTCGCCACCGCCAACCACCTCGAGCCGCATCCTGGCAAGCCCCGGATGGTGGCTTCTCTGCCCAACGAGGCCCTGGACCTGTTGTTCCACGCAGTCGTGGATGCCACCGAGGAGTCGATCGTCAACGCCCTGTTCGCCGCCGAGACGACAACCGGGAGATTGGGCCGGATCGCTCATGCCCTGCCCCTCGATGAGACGGCAGCCATCCTCGAGCGTTATCGCGTCAAGAACCTGTGGAGCCGCTGAGGGTCAACCCTTCTCCGCTCCCACCTCGGAGCCATGGGCCACAGCCGGAAGCTCGAGCAGGAGCCGGGCCCTGAAGGTGGTCCCGTTGGGGCCCGTGACGAAATCGAGCTTGCCCCCATGCCGGGCAACGATCGAGTGCACCGTGGCCAAGCCGAGACCCGTCCCTTGACCGGGCTCCTTGGTTGTGAAGAAGGGGTCGAACACCCGGGATGCGACGTCGTCGGGGATGCCGCTTCCGGTGTCCCCGATCGTCACCAGCACCCCATCCCCGTCCCGGCCGATCGTGATGGTCAGCACGCCTTCCCCATCCATCGCGAAAATCGCGTTGTCGATCAAGTTGATCCACACTTGGCTCAATTCCGCCCCGAAAGCCTCGATTTCCGGTAAGTCCGGGTCGTATTCCTTGATCACTGTGACCCCGGTCTTCAACTTGTGCTTGAGGAGGACGAGGGCGTTCTCGATCGAGGCTCGGAGATCGACGTTTTGTATCGAGCCCTGGTCCATGTAGGAAAACTCTTTCACTGCTTGTATCAACTCGGAGACTCGGTCCGCGCCGATCTTCACTTCGTTGGCGACCTGGATTCCGAGCAGGCGGAGACCGAGCCAGCGCAGGACATCCGCCCGGCTCTCACTCTCGACCTTTGAGGCCATCTCCTCGAGGGCGGCCTCCCCCCAACCGGCATCGAGGAGCGCCGGGGCGAGTTCCCAGCCCTCGGTGACCCCCTGCCGTGAAAGCCATTCCCCGAGGGAGTCCTCAGCGTCGGCTCGGGCCAGAGGGCTCATCTCCTCAGGCAGCGGGTTCGACGGCTTCTCGTCAGGCAGGACGACGCCATTCAGGGAGAGCCGACGGGCGGTATCGCCCAGGGCCTCGATGATGGCGTGGCCCGAATTGGTCCCGTGTCGCACCGCCGCCATCGGGTTATTGATCTCGTGCATGAGGCCGGCCGCCATCCGACCCAGTCCGGCCATGCGCTCCTCACTCCGCATCAGGCCCTCGGTTTCCCGAAGACGGGAGGTAACGGTGCGCAGCATCCGCAATACCATCTTGGGGTCCTCCAGCAGCTCAGCGAAGGTGTCGGAGGGCACCTTGATGTACACCACATCGGTGATCGCGGTGACCGTGGCGATTCTGGGTACGTCATCCAGAAGCGATATCTCCCCAAGAACCGCCCCGGCGCCGACCCGGGCGAGAGGGACGGAACGGCCGCCGCTGAACTTCGTCACCTCCAGCTCCCCGTCGGTGACGACGTAGAGACCGTCACTGGGCGAGCCCTCCTCGATGATCGTCTCACCGGGGACCGCCTCGAGCTCCTCGGAAGCGACGCACACCCGCTGCAGTAGTGGGTCGGGGAGATCGGCGAAGTAGGGAAGCCGCTTGAGCTGCTCGAAGATCGTGTTCACAAATCGGCCAGGTGCTCGTGGATGAAGCGGACCGCCATCGCCCCCTCCCCGGTGGACGAGGCGACCCGCTTCACCGAGCCGTGTCGCACGTCGCCGGCGACGAAGACGCCAGGCACCGATGTCTCGAACGGCAGCGGCGGTCTTTGCAGGTTCCACCCCTTTGGATGCGGGCCGCACTCGGCGCCGGAGAGGATGAACCCTCGTTCGTCACGATCCACGTCGTTCCCGACCCAGTCGGTCCGCGCCGACTGGCCGATGAAGATGAACAGTGCTCCCGCCTCGACTACTTCGGTCTCGCTGGTGTCCCGGTCCTTGAGCACCAGCGCTTCGAGATGGGTGTCGCCTCGGGCCTCGAGGAGTTGGGTCCGGTAGCGGACATAGATGTTGTCCTCTGCCGCGATGGCGTCGATCAGGTATTGGGACATGGACTCTTCAAGGGAGTCGCTGCGCACCAGAATCGTCACACTGGAGCCGAATCGAGAAAGGAACATCGCGGCTTGACCTGCTGAGTTCCCCGCTCCGATGATGAAGATCGGCTCGTCTCGGTGAGCCGCCCCCTCGATTCGCGAAGTCCCGTAGTAGACACCGGCTCCGGTGATGGCTTCGATTCCAGGTACGTCGAGCTTGGTGTAGGAGACCCCGGTGGTGATCAGCAAGGCTTTGGTGCTGACCTCCGTGCCGTCGTTGAGAGTCACCGTGCGGAACGGGTCATGCCTGGTGACGGACACCACCTCTGCCGGGGTGAGAATCTCGGCCCCGAATCGGGTGGCTTGAGTGACCGCCCTTCTGGCGAGGTCGCTTCCGCTGAGACCCTTCGGGAATCCGAGGTAGTTCTCGATTCGGGCGCTCTGGCCCGCCTGGCCACCGGGTGCCTCGCTCTCCACGAGGAGGGTGGCGAGACCTTCCGAAGCCCCGTACACCGCGGCGGCGAGACCGGCCGGCCCGGCCCCCACGATCACCAGGTCATAGGAGCGCTCTGTGGGTTGGGTCTTGAGACCGATCTGGTTGGCGACCTCGGCCATAGTCGGCTGCACCAGGACGGTTCCATCCGGCATGAGGACAACCGGGAGCAGCGTCGGGTCCCCGCCGAGGTCGGCGAGAAGGGCCTCCGCCTCGTCGTCGGTCCCGAGATCGAGGGAGCGATACGGAACCTGGTTGCGGGCGAGAAACGCCCTCACCTCGTGGGTGGCCCGCCCCCATCTGTGCCCGATCACGCTGATTCCCTCGAACCGCGGTGTGAAGCCATTCCACCAATCCTCGAGAAGGTCGTCGAGCACCGGATACAACCGCTCTTCAGGCGGGTCCCAGGGCTTCATTATGTAATGGTCGAGCGAGACCTCGTTGATGGCGGAGATGGCCGCCTCGGTGTCGGCGTATGCGGTCAACAACGCTCGCTTGGTATCGGGAAGGCGCTCGAGGGTCTGGGCCAGGAACTGGACCCCGGTCATCTCGGGCATGCGCTGGTCGACCAGGAGCAAGGCGACGGGCTCGTTGCGAAGGCTGAGCTCCCTGAGGGCCTCGAGTGCCTCGGTCCCCGAACTGGCGGCCACCACCCGAAACTCCTCGCTGTAGTGGCGCCGGAGGTCGCGTTGCACGGCGCGCAGCACCTCCGGGTCGTCGTCGACGGTGAGGATCACCGGCTTCGGCATCAGAACGTCCCCGGGGAGTCGAGCCGGCTCAACTGAATTGAAACGGTCACTTCACTCAAACGTATTGGGAGTCGGGATAGCACCAGCGCCAGGTCTCGCCGGGCTCGAGGGAGCGAATGATCGGGTGCTCGCTGGCGAAGGAGTGCTTGCGGGCGTGTGTGTTCTTCGATTGTTCACAACACCCGATATTGCCACAGGTGAGGCACAGGCGGAGATGGACCCAGGTGTCCCCGACGGCGAGGCACTCACCGCATCCGGTGCCATTCGGTTCCACTTCCTGGATCAGGTCGAGGTGCTCGCACGCGGGGGGTGACTTAGATCTCCATGCCATGTCTTTCTCCCTGCCTCTCCGAAGCCGGTTGCGAATCTAGGCCGTTGAGCCCACCACTGCGACGCGTTCTAACGGTTCTCGCGCGGGGATCGCGGCCCTTAGGCCGCGATCCCCGCGCGAGAACGTGGTGCTCAGGTCCATTACAAAACACGGCCACCGTTAGCCGGTGGCCGTGTTGGTGGGCGTCGGGTCGTTGAGACCTTTCCGCCAGGGAGGCTCAGATGATCTGGCCGACGATGGGGATGGCCAAGATCGTCAAGGCGAGCGTGGTCAGGCGGATGGCGCTCGGCTCCATGGCCGCCCGAACCGACGTAGCGGCAATGGCGACGCCAAGCAGGACTAGCAGCCAAACGCTCTGGGCTCCAAGCGTGGTGAAAAGCAGGACCAAGGTGGCCAGCATGACTCCGACCACCGCGATCAGGGCCCTCGTCACCTTGCCGACCGGATGGGTCGTCCAGTCATTGAAGAATTCGGCGGTAGATGCGGTCATAACCCATGTTTTCGGCAGA
>DATDPP010000002.1:0-25770 GCA_035292685.1 Acidimicrobiia bacterium | reverse complement strand
CTTCCCCGTTTGGTGCTAGAGACCGAGAAGGCCAACGAAGCAGCTCGCCGTTTCTATGCGCGACACGGCTTCGTGTCCGGGGACTCGGTGTGGATGAGCCTCGACCTAACGTGATCGGTTGCCCGGGCCCCGTGAAATATCGCCCGTAACAATCCGGGCGTCGGTGTCGTCCTTGTGGATGACATGACCACTCGACCGACGGGACCACGGAAACCGGGGTGGCCGCAGACAACGACATCGAGAGTTTCTGCCGGCTCCACGCCAGTTCGGTCCACTCTTACGTCGTGTCCCTGTGTCACAACCGGAGCGTGGCGGAGGATCTGATGCAGGACACATTCATCAAGGCCACCCGAGCCCTAGGTGGATATCGGGAGTCAACTAGGAGGACCTGACGGTCCTGGCGGTAGCTGGTGCACCTCCGACACCATCGTTTGGGGCGAGGCCCTGGCCTCGCTTGCGATAAGTCTGGGTGTGCTCGGAGCGGCGGCCCGGTGGTGGCTGGTCAATGCGGATGACCACGAGGGGGAGGCTCTGGGCATTGGGCAGGTTCCACTCGACCTAACGTGAGCGAATGATCCAGGTGGTCGTCTCGGGCGCGGGAGGGAAGCTGGCGTCCTCCATCGCCCAGGCGGTGGTCGCCACCGACGATCTCGAATTGTCTGGTTTGTTCAACCCCAACCGAGCAGGCGAGTCACTGCACGGGGTGACGGTGAGCGGCGATCCAGACGCCGTGAACGGCGACCTGGTGGTGGAAACCGCGCCTCCCGACGTCGTGCTCGCCAACCTCGGTCATTGGCGATCGCGAGGGCAGGCCGTAGTGGTCGGGACTTCCGGGTTCACCCCGGAGCGTCTGGCAGGTCTCCGCGAAAGCTGGGGCAGTGACGGGCCACCGTGTCTGGTGGTGCCCAACTTCTCGATCGGCGCCGTGTTGATGATGAGGTTCGCGGCCGAGGCCGCGTCCCACTTCGAGGCCGTGGAAATAGTGGAACGACACCATTCGGACAAACCCGATGCCCCCTCGGGGACCGCCCTGGCATCTGCGATGGGGGTCTCCGCAGCCGGGGGCCGTTCGATCGAGGGCTCGAAGGAGTTGGTGGAGGGGGCTCGTGGCGCCTTGGTGGAGGGAATCCGGGTCCATGCCCTCCGCCTCCCCGGGTTGATCTCACAACAAGAGGTGGCGTTGTCCAACGCCGGAGAGGTGCTCTCGATCGAGCACATGTCGACCAGCTACCAGTCGTTTGCGGCGGGCGCTCTCCTCGCCATCCGCAAGGTGCGCGATCTCGCTCCGGGTGTGCACTTGGGGCTAGATGTGGTGGTGTAGCCACGGAGCGGCAGCCCCGGCCGACGGTGTCTCTTCGCCGAGGCTGTGTGGCGCGACCGGGGAACCTGATCGACTGGAATGATGGTTGGCCGAGGCGAAGCCGGCCGGCAATAGTCAGAACACCACGACTGTCAACGTCCCTATAGCCAGACAGTAGATGGCAAACGGGAGCAGCCCGACCCGTTTCAGAGACCTCATCAGCCAGCCAATGGCGAGGTAACCGGTGATCCCCGCCACCACCACTCCGGCCAGCCACACCGGCTCGAAGCTTCCGTCGTCGCTGCTCCGATACAGCTCGAGGAGGCCCGCTCCGGTGACCGCGGGTATCCCGAGCAGGAATGAGAACCGGGCAGCCTCCACCGGCTCGATGCGACGTGCGCTGCCGACCGAGATCGTGGTCCCCGATCTGGATATTCCGGGGATGAGAGCCAGGGCCTGGGCAAGTCCGATGGCAATGGCATCAGGAACCTTCATGTCCATGATGCGCCGGGCCCCCGAGGCCAGCTTGTAACCGAAGAAGAGGATCACGCCGTTGCCGATCAAGGCCCAGCCCACGTTGGAGATCGTTGTCTGGAATCGATTGAGGTCGTCGGCGAGGGGAAAGCCGAAGATCACCGCTGGAATGGTCCCGATCGCCACGAGGATCGCGATCTTGCGCCCTTCGGGATCGGTTCTGAAGTGTATGACCCGAGCCAGATCGTGCCGGAAATAGAAAAACATCGCGGTCAAGGTCCCCAAATGAAGCACGGCGCTCGCAGCCAGTGTCGGCGGCTCCACGTTGAACCCGAGCTCGTTGAGGAAGGCGGGGATGACTACCAGATGACCGTCCGAGGAAACCGGGAGGAATTCGGTTACACCTTGAATGATTCCCCATATGACAACGGCGAGCACGGCGGCACGGTAACGCTCATCCGCTCGCAATCATGACCGCCACCCGGCCGTTGGCAACAGCTGCCGCCACGTCCGCGGCATGGTCTGCTGACACGGCGACGCTGCCCAGGCCCGAGCCGAGCGGGTCGTGGGCCACCTCGGCGACCACCACTGCCGGCACCAGCGACCCGGTGTCGAGAAGCACCAATTGCGCCCCGGTGCCCGCTCGGGCAGTCGCCGGAAGGGCGATTTCCATGGCCCACCACCCGTCTGGGACGCTCTCGTCCCGTTCTCCAACCGAGGAGGCGAGGATCGGCTCCCCGGAGGCGATGTCGGTCAGGGCCACCCCATCGAGACTGACCGGCGTCAGCATCCCGGCCGGGACACTTCGCAGCCGGCTGTTCCAGTCACCGATCTCATCACCGGCTGCGATGGCCTCCGTGGCGAAGGGGTGCTCGACTGCCGGTTCGGGCCCCACCTCCACCCACAGCGCACCCGCGGTGATCAGCCCCGCCGCGATCCAGCGGCCCCAGGGGGGTGTCTGTAACCAGAGCACGTACCGAACGTACGGTGGGGATCCGTCTACGGGAAGAGGGGTGAATCCTCAGTCGGTGGGAGTCGAGGGCGCCGGAGCGGGCACAGTTGACGTCGACTTCTCCGGCGAGCCGGACGCCGCCCCGTCTTTGGCCTTCGATCCGTCGCTGGTCTTTTGCCGGTCGCTCTTCTTCATCGAAACGGGAGAAGCCCGGGCATCGGTGCTGTAGAACCCCGAGCCCTTGAAAACCACCCCTCGGGCATGGAACACCTTCTGCAGATCGCCGCCGCACTCCTCATGGCGACGTAGTGGCTTCTCTGAGAAGGATTGGACCTTTTCGATGGTGTCGCCACACGACTTGCAGACGTATTCGTAGGTAGGCATCGAGATCTGACCGCTTGGAGGGGGTGGAACCGCGATCGTACAACCGCCATCGGCTCACTTCCATTCCGGCCCGGGCAATATGATCGCAGGCGATGTCACAGGTTCTGGCGATACCGATTGCGCTCGTTGCCGCCTATGTCGTGGGAAGCATCGATTTCGCGGTGATCGTCGCCCGGATGCACGGCGTCGACATCCACCAGGCCGGGAGTGGCAACCCGGGAACATCCAACGTGCTGCGGACCGTGGGCCGGCTCGCGGCGGCGATGGTGCTCGTGGGAGACATGTTGAAGGGCACGGTGGGGGCGGCAATGGGAATGGTGGCCTCGGGCGTCGCCGACCCCATGGGCCCGTGGGCGTTTGCGGCCGGGTTCGCCGCGGTGGTCGGCCACTGTTACCCCATCTTCTACCGGTTCAGGGGCGGCAAAGGGGTGGCCACCGGGGCCGGGGTTCTGTTGTTCACGGTCCCGTTGGCCGCGGTGCTGGAACTGGCACTCTGGGGAGTGATCGTGAAACTGACCAAGACCGCCTCGATAGGGTCACTCGTGATCATGGTGATAACCATCCCGGTCCTGATCTGGCAGGGTGTCGAGGGCGCCTCTCTGGTATGGGTGGCGCTGATCATCGCCCTGATCGTCTGGCGCCACCGGGGAAACATCCAGCGCATGGTGGCCGGCAGGGAGCCGAAGGTGACCACATGATCGAGGTGGCGGTGATCCCAGCCGCGGGACGGGGGACACGAATGCGCCCCGCGACCCGAGTAGTGCCCAAGGCGCTGCTCACGGTGGTGGACCGCCCCGCCATCCAATATGCAGTGGAGGAAGCGGCCCGGGCCGGAGCCCGGGAGGCAGTGGTGATCGTCGACCTCGATGTCGGCCATCTGGTCGCACAGCACTTCGATCTCGAGGGGCCGCTACCCGGGTTGGAGGAGATCCTGTTCCGCCCCATCGTGCAGGAAGAGCCCCTGGGTCTTGGCCACGCGGTCAAAGAGGCGGCCGAGGTGGTGGGCGACCGGCCCTTCTTCTGTCTTCTGGCCGACAACATCGTGCGGCCCGGCGCGGATGTCCTGGGATCCCTGTTCGCGGGAAGCGCTGATGGGACGGTCTCGGTGGTCTGTCTTCGCGAGCTCAGCGACGAGTTCCTCTCCAGGTACGGTGTGGTGGTCCCCACCTCCGGAATCGAGAGCGGGTACCTGGATCTGGGAGGAGCAGTGGAAAAGCCCGGAATCGAGGCGGCTCCATCGCGGCTCGGGCTTGTCGGTCGTTACCTGTTCACCCCGGAGATCTTCGGGCTCCTCGAGAAGACCCTGCCGGGGAGCGGGGGGGAGATCCAACTCACCGATGCCATCGACGGATTGGGCAGAGCAGGGCGACTCCGCGGCTTTGTGGCCGATGTCGACCTCCTCGACGTGGGAACCCCCATCGGTCTGCTCGAAGCCTCGGTGGAACTGGGGGCGCACCAGTTCGGCCGCGAGTTCACGGCTTGGCTGGAGGGTCGAGCGGGCTTGTGAAGTCGCTCGAGGAAGCCCGCTCCGAGGTCTTGGGAGCCGTGGAGACCCTGGGAGCGGAACCGGTTTCGATCTGGGAAGCGTTGGGCCGGGTGCTTGCCACGGACGTGGTTGCCGGCGAGAGCGTCCCCCCATTCCAAAACTCGGCCATGGACGGATACGCGGTACAGGGTGCAGATGTCGCCGAGCCGGGAGCGGTGCTCGAGGTGATCGGGGATCTGCCCGCCGGATTCGTGGCGGCGGCTCGGGTCGGCCCTGGGCAGGCCTTGAAGATCATGACCGGGGCCCCGATGCCGGAAGGTGCCGACACCGTGGTGCGGGTCGAGGACACCGACGGTGGCTCGGGTCGGGTGACGGTGATCCCGACGGTGGCTGCGGGGACCTCGGTGCGGGCCGCCGGTGGCGATGTGGAGAGCGGCAGCCTCGTCTTTGAGGCCGGTACCCGGTTGACCCCGATGCATGTGGGAGTCCTGGCAACGATCGGCGTCGCCTCACCGCTGGTCCATCGCCGTCCCCGGGTCGCCTTCATGTCGACCGGGGACGAGCTCACTCCTCCTGAAAGTGGGCCACTGGCGCCGGGGATGATTCGGGACTCGAACCGTCCCATGGTGAAAGCGTTGCTCGAGGAGGTCGGCGCAGACCTGATCGACCTGGGCATCATCCCCGACAACGAGGCGGCTTTGGGCGCCGCCCTCGACACCGGCTCAAGTGCGGATGTGATCGTCTCCACGGGTGGTGTCTCCATGGGGGATTACGACATCACCAAGATGGTTCTCGGGGGTGATTCCTCGGTGGGGTTCTGGCAGGTCGCGATCCAGCCCGCCAAGCCGTTTGCCTTCGGAAAGGTCGGCAGCGCGTTGTTCTTCGGGCTCCCCGGCAACCCGGTGTCGGTTCTGGTTTCCTTTGAGCAGTTCCTACGACCGGCGTTGCTCAGAATGCAAGGGGCCACCAGGATCCTGCGCGATCAGGGGTCGGGAGTGGCAGGGGAGCGAATGGTCACGGATCCGGACAAGACCGTGTTTTTGAGGGTGAGGATCAGCGGCGAGAAGTCGGGCCGCCCGGTCGTCGTGACATCGGGAGGCCAGTCGTCCAATGTTCTCACCGCGGCGGCCGCGGCGGACGCTTTTGCGGTGGTCCCGAAGGGGATCTCGGTTGTCGAAGTGGGCGAGGATGTGACCATCGAAAGATTCAAGGCGCCGGAGACGAGGGAGTGGACGGATGGAAACTGAACGCGATCTGACCCATCTCAACGAAGCGGGCGAGGTCCACATGGTCGATGTCGGGGACAAGGAAGTCACCGATCGTGAGGCTGTGGCCGAGGCTCATGTCGCCATGTCCGAAGAACTGGTGTCGCGCTTCTTTGCCGGTGATCTCCCCAAGGGCGAGGCTGCCGCCGTGGCGCGGGTGGCCGGAATCGCCGCCGCCAAGAAGACTGCGGACCTCATACCGTTGTGCCACCCGATACCGCTCAGCGGAGTGGAGATCGGGCTCGAGGCAAGTGGGCATGGGATACGGGTGGTTGCTACGGTTCGAACCACCGGGCGAACCGGTGTCGAGATGGAGGCGATGACTGCGGTTTCTGTTGCGGCGCTCACCATCTACGACATGGTCAAGGGGTTGGAGCGGGGCGTGACGGTGGAATCGGTGAGACTGCTGAGGAAGACCGGAGGAAGATCCGGAACGTGGGAAAAGGCGTGAGTCGTTGATTGAGGGCCGGTCATCCCACTACTCTCCGACCTGGACGGAGTGATCGCTGGTATGCCTGCAACAAGCGTCATTATCGGTTTGCTGGTTATAGCCGCAATCTGGAGTGTCTATCTTCTCCCTTCTCTCTTCGGTGACCGCAGAAACGCCCCCCTCAACTCCACCGAGGAGTTCGATCGCTGGACCCATCTCATCGCAGACGTGCAGAAGCGTCCTTACAGCAAGGGCGAGGTCGGTCAGCGTGATGTGATCCGACTCAGAAGGCGGAGGGCGATGGCGGCGTTGATTGCCCTTGCCCTGGCCACGGCTGCCCTTGCCTGGTGGCAGAACTCGTGGGCCCTGTTGTTGGTGCATCTGTTTGTCGACTCGTTGATCGCTCTCTACATCGCGGCGCTGGCACAGATGAAGCAGCGCCGACAGTGGCGACTCAAGGTCAGCCACGTTGCGGAGCAACCCGAGTGGGAGGAAGCCCCCAAGGTTCGGGTCATCGCCAACTGACCGATGCAGTTCGACTTCGCCGACGACGCACGGTCCATCCTCGATCAGCGATTCGTCTCCAGAGAAAAAGGATTCTCCGGCTCCCGTCAGGTGATCCGGGCCTCGGCCAACGCTATTCGCGCCCTTCATCGCAACGAGTGGGACGAGGCAGGCCGGCTGATTCAACAAGCTGGGGCCCTCCTCACCGAGATCACAGACACCCTTTCCGCTCACCCGGATGTTCTCCATGCCGGGTTCGTCTGGGACGCCGCCAAGGAGTACGCCGAGGCCCGGATCACCGAAGCCCTGTTCAGACAGGATCGGGTGCCCGGATTCTCCGAGCTCGGGATCGACCCGGTTCCGTATCTCAACGGCTTGGGGGAGGCAGTCGGCGAGATGCGGCGCCGGTTGCTCGACCTGTTGCGTGACGGTGACTTGGTCTCGGCCGAAAAGGCGCTCGAGTCGATGGACGAGATCGTGGATCTGTTGGCGTTGATGGACTATCCCGACGGGATGACATCGGGTCTGCGCCGGACCACCGACGTGGCACGTGCTCTCGTCGAGCGCTCCCGCTCCGACCTCACCGCCACAGTGGTGCAGGAACGGCTCCGCCAGGACCTTGCTAGACGACCTTCCTAATGCAGGGCGTCACGGATATGTGACGCGGTGCATTGAGATTCCGGGCGACGGCGGCGAATCGGTCCCTCGGTACAATCCTGTCTCCCGCAAGGGGCTGTAGCTCAGCCTGGCAGAGCACCTCGTTCGCAACGAGGGGGTCACGGGTTCAAATCCCGTCAGCTCCACTGATCCTCAAGTAGTAGTTGGCGAAGTGTCCGCTCCTCGTTCCGCCGGAGGCGGCGTCTCGGATCTTGCGCGCCGCAAGTGCTCGTCCAGAGGCATTGGATGATCCTCCGCGTACCACACCCTGGAGGCGAGGTGGTCCCGCATAACAACGCCGCCATCCCTTATCCGTCGGTTACCCGGGCAACGGTCGAATTCGTCATCTGACCACGGGGGCGCCTGTGGAGCTGGTCAGCTGACGGAATGTCACCTGTATCATCTGCACAACGTGAAGGCCCCCATTAACCGGGGGCCTTCTGATTGTTCAGGCCGTCTTGCATGGCCATCGAGGATGCGTTCTCTCTGTCTCGTCAAAGGACGAGTGTGAGGACGATCACCGCCAAGAAGACACTCTGCGTCGAGTGGACCGCGATGCCGATCCAGGCGCTGCGGTAGCGCTTGGTCGGGTAGGCGAGCACCAACGCATCAGTCAGGATCGTCGGGATGGCCCAAGGCATGTGCAGGTGGTAGGCGGCGAAGAGGACGCCGTTCACCAACCAGTCGAAGCGGCCGAAGGCACGGTTCATCCGCGGGAGCAGCAGCCCTCGGAACAGCAGCTCTTCTCCGAGGACGGTGTTGAAGACCCAGAGGGCGATCATCAGCCCGTACCAGCCCCAGGCGCCGTCGAAGAAGGCTTCCCCGGCTTGCGATCCGAGGAAGGCTCCGAAGTCACGGCCTGCCGGTGGGGCGATTCGGGGGATGAAGCCTTCGAGGAAGAAGAGCAATCCCAACGGGATCAGGATCAGCCAGACTCGGCCGCCGAAACGGCCAGTGCGTGGACTTCTCGGGGGATTGAGCCAGAGAGCTTCTCGCAGCACTCCCCAGCGGAGGCTGCCCTGTTCACGCCAGACCAGCCACATCACCAGGACGAACTGCCAAGCGAGCCCGATGGAGAGCAAGATGAGCAGGGCTTCGCCCAGGGGGGCCGGTCCGTCCAGCATCGTCGCCAGAATTGGCGCGACAACCCAGGAAAGGATCCCCATCGGCACCGCTGCTGCAGCCCAGACCGCGAGGGTCTTGCCGGCCGAGTACTGGGTTAGCTCGCGTGATGGCACGCTTTCGGCTGCCGTCCGTGACGATCTCTTCTTGATGTCGTGTGTCATATCGCACTCCTTATGTCTTCCTTCACACGATGACGAAGGTACGAGTGGACGCAACGGTTGGCATCCTCCGCAGGCCGCTTTCGGTCTCTGACCTTCCGACGATTGGCGTTCCTACCTCGGTAGGAGGCGGGCCGGAGGCCAATGAACTACGTTGCGTATGTGCAGCGCGTCGGCCCCATCTTGCAACGGCACGGGTTCGACCTGGTCCTCGTGCTGCTCGTCATCGCAGGTGTCGTCGAGGTGTCCCGTCAGGACACCGACGCGCAGACAATGCTCTCGCCACTGTGGGCGGGCGCGGCCGTAATCCTTGTCGTGCTCCCCCTCTTTGCCCGTCGCCGCTATCCGTTTGCCGCACCGATCGCAGTCTGGCTCCTCGGAACGGCCGTCTCCTTTGTCGACGGACAACTGGTCGTCACCAGTTTCAGCGTCTATGTCGCTGGTGCCGCAGCCGCCTATCTGCTGGGCAACCTTCCAGAACCATCGCGGGCACGGATCGGCCTGTTCGTCGTCCTCATCGGCGCAAGCGTGGTGGTCTATAACGACCCGACCCGGGACATGTCGGATTTCGTCACGATTCCCGCCACCTTCGCGATCGCCTGGCTTGCCGGACTCGCCTTGCGCTCTCGGGCTGACCGGGCCGAAGAGGCGGAAGAGCGCGCGGCGACCGCCGAACGGGAGCGAGAGTCGGCGGCTCGGGTTGCCGTGGCCGAGGAGCGGTCCCGGATCACCCGCGAGCTCCACGACGTAGTGGCGCACGCGGTGAGCGTCATGGTCCTCCAGGTGGGGGCTGTCCGCCACCGGCTCCCGGACTCGCTGCGGGGGGATAGGGACGCGCTCAGGGCGGTGGAGGACACGGGACGTTCTGCCCTCAACGAGATGCGCCGTCTACTAGGCGTGATACACGATGGCGACGAGGAGGCGGAGCTCGCGCCACAACCCGGACTCGATCGGCTCGACTCCCTGGTGGAGGAGGTCCGCCTCGCCGGGCTCGAGGTCAGGGTGCGTCGAGAGGGGCAACCACTCTCGCTTCCCCGCGCCATCGACCTGTCGGCTTATCGGATCGTGCAGGAGGGGCTGACCAACTGCCTCAAGCATGCCGATGCCACAAGGGCGGATGTCACGCTCCGGTATGCCCTCGACGAACTCCAGATCGAAGTCCTCGACGATGGCGTCGGGCCTACGACGAGTGACGGGTTCGGCCGGGGCATCATGGGCATCCGGGAGCGGGTGAAGATCTATGGCGGCGAAATGGCGGCCGGCGCCGGTCCCGATGGTGGCTTTCGGCTCGAGGCGCGACTTCCGGTCCAGGGATACAAACAATGACGATCCGTGTCGTCGTCGCCGACGACCAGTCGATGGTCCGGGCCGGCTTTCGCATGCTGCTGGCCGGCGAGCCCGACATCGAAGTCGTTGCCGAGGCGAGCAATGGGGTCGAGGCGGTCGAACAGGCTGCCCGCCTGCATCCCACCGTGATGCTGATGGACATACGCATGCCCGAACTAAACGGACTCGAAGCCACGCGACGCATCCTCGCCGTCGACGAGAGAATCCGGGTTCTGGTCCTGACGACCTTCGACCTCGACGAGTACATATACGAGGCCTTGCGGGCGGGAGCCAGTGGGTTCGTCCTCAAGGACGATCCTCCTGAGCAACTGATCTCGGCCATTCGCATCGTCGCCGCCGGGGATGCCCTTCTATCGCCGGCCGTGACACAACGCGTGATCGCCAGATTCACCCGCCTCCCGCGACGGGCCCCGCCTGCGGGATTCAAGGACCTCACCGAGCGCGAACTCGATGTGTTTCGTCTCATGGCACGGGGCTTCTCCAACGCCGAGATAGGTCACCAGCTCTTCATCAGCGGGACCACGGTCAAGACACACATCACCCACATCCTGCAAAAACTCCATCTTCGGGACCGGGTCCAAGCGGTGGTCCTCGCTCATGAAACAGGGCTCTTAGATGACGAGAGGGAGTGACCACCTCGGGGGATAGTGAGGATGAACGGATCGAGACGCCGCCTTGCCCCAGAGCCGCTCCACAACGGTCCGATCCGTAACCGTTCCCCCTGGTCACAGCGTTTTGACCGCATCTTTCGCAACGAGGGGGTCACGGGTTCAAATCCCGTCAGCTCCACTCCTCACCAAATGTGAAAGTCCGGTGGGTCTGTACCACCTTAGCTCCGGGACGTGTGTCTCGTTTTGTGGCCCGGCTTCGGCTGCTGGGCGACATTGGCTCCGGTACCTGTGTCCTATTCGCTCCACGTCTGGGGTCCCGTTCTGATCTTCACTTGGGTTGAACGCGCCCAAGGAGGTCTCGGAGATGCTTGCGGAGGTGACTGTGGTTGAGCAGCGTTATCTAGCGGTGAGGGAGGTGTTGGATTCGGGTGCCAAAATCGGTGACGTGGGTGCCCGCTATGGGGTCGACCGCCGCACCATCCACCGTTGGCTGGTCCGCTACGCCAACGGGGGTCTGGCCGCTTTGGCCGACCGCAGTTCTAGGCCGGATCGTTGCCCGCATCAGATTTCTCCTGAGGTGGAGGCGATGATCGTGTCGTTGCGTCGGGACCGGGGTACCGGATCGGTAACCGACACATCGGTCAGACCGTAGGAGTCCGTGTCGTTGGCGACACGGTTCAGATCACCCAGGGCGGGATGCTTCTGCGCACCCACCGGGCACGACACGACAAGAGCAAAGAGTTCGGCGCACTATCCAGACCCCACGGGAAACTACGAAGGGCTCAGAATATCGCATAGCAACCGGAGCCGAAACGAGACACGGGTACAGAGACTTCACAACCAACCGATTCAACCAGCCGATTCAGACGGCCCGAGCTTCCAGTATCTGCTTCGCCTTCTCGAACTGGGCGCGGTCGGTGTTGGCCGCCATCCGCGCCATGAGCGGTACCAGCAAGCGCCAGAACCCGGTCGGCTTCATCGTCGTTTCACAGCTGACCTGGGTTCCGGCCTCGGTGGCCTCGAAGGTGAAGCCGGCGCTCATCGGGAACGGCTTCGTGTACTCGACCAATACCCGGTGGTGCGGCTCGAATACAGTGATCGTCCAAGGCAACTCGAGCCGCTTTCGTCCCATCATGCGAACGTCGGTCCCTGTCGCGCCGAGTCTGATCGGCCCGTCACGAGTCACCTCGACCAAACCCGTCGACCACTCCTGGGCGTTGTCGACATTGCTCAGGTACTCGAAGACCTCGTCGATCGGGCGATTGATCTCCAGGGTCGTCGAGATCTTGGCCATCAGGCCTCGGACTCGTTCACATCCAGGCGAGTCTATCCATAAGCGGGACGTCAACGATCGGATCCGACCGGCTGGTTCAACTGGTGGTCGCGAGTCATGACTGAGGAGGGTCTGTGGGACGTCCGCGTGGGCGAGAGCCCGTGTTGTCTTGGGAGCGGTGGCTGGGGTGCCACTTATAGGGAAGCAGCGCTGATTGGGGGTGTGTCGAAGGGGACGGTGGACAGTCTGGTCGGCGAGCATGGGATGGTGACATTGCTCCACCTGCGACGATGAGTCTCCAGTTTGCCGTGATTACTAGGTGGGGTGGCTCCGCGTGGCCCGATCTGCTCATGTTGTGCGACGTAGGAGCTTCTCGAGATTGGCCGTTTTTCGTTGTAGCTCCTCGGTTCTTCGCTCCAGCACCGAGTTCAAAAAGTTCAAATAGTGTCCCGTCAGCTCCACTCTCGACTCGACGCCGACCCAGGGTGCCCATCAGGGTTCCAGCCGCACATCCCGGTCGGCACTTCCCGAATGGCGAGGCACCGTGAGGAAGCGGCCGCGATCGGTTGAGCGGTCGTATATAGGATTGTCGAGACATGTCAAACAGCATGCCCGGGGCGAGGCAGGAGGGTTTCATGGCGGGTAGGGCACGCACAGCAAATTCAGCGACCCAGGTATTTGGTCTGGCCCTCATCTCGGCGGCGCTACTGACTTTGATGACCCTGGACATTGTGTTGTTCGGCGGAGAGGATGCGGTTTCTTTTGCGCCGGTCGTGGCGATCTTGGTCGTGGTGACTTTCGTCGTGTGGCGCTTTGACAAAACCTGGGCGAGGGTGCTCGGTCTCGTATTTACCCTGACCGCTGCTGGGTTCCTTTTCTTCCTAGCTTTGGGCTTGTTCCGAGTCTTCAGTCCGGTCGAGTTCATCGTCGGCCTGGTGTTCGTGCTCGGTGTGCTCCTTGCGCTGATCGGGGGTATCAGAGCCATCATGGCTGCTCGAAGGGGTGAAAACGGGCCGACGGAAGGAGAAGTTCGTCTTCGCACCCGGGTGTTGGCGGTCATCGGTGCCGCAGCGGTGGTCTCGATCGTCGGGTTCTTCTTCACGAAGGGAGGCGTCAGCGATGCTGAAGCGGCCGGGGCGGTCGCGCTCGAAATGACAAACTTCGAGTTCGAGCCCTCTTCATCATCGGTAGCAGCAGAAGGGAAGCTGTTAATCCACAACTCTGACGCTTTTGTTCACGATTTCACCCTCGATGCTCTCGACATCAAATTGACTGTCGGACCGGGAAGCGAAGCCCTGGTAGACCTGAGTGACGCCGCGCCCGGGACATATGACTACTTCTGCTCACTCCACTCCGACGGGATTGAGGGGATGCGAGGCACGGTTACGATCGAGTCGTAAATAGCCGCTCGGGTTCTCAAAGCCCAGAAGCGGATGTGGGCGATCAATGCCCTGTCTCGGTCGCAATGAGGGGGTCACGGGTCTGGAAGGAGCGAAGCAGCTCCATCGCGGCGGGCGCCTTCGGGCGCGGCGCCTTCCTAATCGACGTCCAGGCGCACACTCTCTGGGTGGAGAAGGCAGACGGTGAGGACAACTTCGCCCCGGCCGGGCCCGACTTCACCTACAAGCGGGAAGGGGGGCAGCTGCTGCTGATCCGCATCCCGGGGATCTAGGGCCACTACGACCTGACCCAAGGAGGCGCTGCACTCGTGGCGCCTCCTTGGTGACGTCGGGGCTAGATTCCCGCAACCCTGATCGGGGAGTGTGTCTCGTCACCGCACAGGCCCGCGGTTGTAGAGCCTTTTCGACCACACATAGCAGACCAGGGTGATCACGACACACCAGGCGACGGAGATCAGGCCGCTGTTGCCGATCGGGGTTCCCATGAGCAGACCTCGCACGGTCTCGATCCAAGGGGTAAACGGTTGGAACTCGGCGAACCAGCCGAGTGCGGGAGGCATCGACTCGGTTGGTACGAACGCGCTGCCGAGGAAGGGCAGCAGTATTAGCGGGGTCGGGAGATTGCTTGCGGACTCGACACTCTTGGCCACCAGACCGCACCCGACCGAAAACCAGGTGACAGCGAAACTGATCATGGCGAGGACTCCGATGGCCGCAATCCATTCGGCCGGGCTCGCATTGGGCCGGAATCCGACGAGCAAGGCGACACCGAGGAGGACCACCAGGCCGAGCATGGTCGAGATCACGTTGCCGAGGACGTGTCCGGTGAGTACCGAGACCCGGGCTATGGCCATGGTCTTGAACCGGGCAATGATGCCTTCGCTCATGTCCATGGCGACCGCTATCGCCGGCCCCTGGGCCGAGAGGGCCACCGCGACCAAGAGGATTCCGGGAACGACGTAATTGACGTACTCGGCGCGACCTCCCAAACCGGTGTCCAGTCCAGCACCGAGGGTGCCACCGAGGACGTAGACGAACAGCAACAGCATGACGATCGGTATCACCACGACCAAGAAGATCGTTACCGGGTAGCGCTGCATGTGTCGGAACTGGCGCCGAAGCATCGTCATCGAGTCGCGCACCGCATAGGAGGTGCTCATGAGGCGGTTTCCTTTTCTGTTTTGGAGTGGCCGGTTAGGGCGAAGAAGACGTCGTCGAGATCAGGGGTGTGCACGGTGAGAGTCTCGACCTCGATCGACAGATGATCGAGTCGGTCGAGTAGGGCTCGGAGCGACTTGACGTCGCCGTCAGTGGGGATCTGGAGGATGAGATTGTCAACGTCATGGCCCACCTCACCGAGGGCGCTCGCCGCCGCCTCGAGCTCCGTTGGATCGTTGAACCGAAGACTGATGTGACCACCGGGGGCGAGCTTCTTGAGCTCGTCAGGGGTGCCTTCGGCAACCAGCTGCCCGCGGTCCAGCACAGCGACCCGGTCGGCGAGCTTGTCTGCCTCTTCCAGGTACTGGGTGGTGAGGAAGATCGTCACCCCGCCGGCCACCAGGTCGCGGATGATCTGCCACATGACCTGGCGGCCGCGAGGATCGAGACCCGCGGTCGGCTCGTCGAGGAAGACGATCCGCGGGGCACCGACCAAGCCCATGGCGAGGTCGAGCCGGCGGCGCATCCCACCGGAGTAGGTCGCAGGCGTCTGTTTGGCAGCCTCGACCAGATCGAACTGAACGAGCAATTCGGCCACCCGCTCACGGCCTTCCAGTCTGCCGAGGTGGTGCAGGTCCGCCATGAGGATCAGGTTCTCTTCGCCGGTGAGATAGTTGTCAATCGCCGCGAACTGTCCGGTGACGCCAAGCACCGTGCGGACAGCGTCGGGATCGGCGTTCAGGTCGTGACCTCCAATCCGCGCCTCGCCGCCGTCGGCGCCGATCAACGTGGACAAGATCTGAACCATCGTGGTCTTGCCGGCGCCATTCGGGCCGAGCAGCGCGAAGATCGTTCCCACAGGCACCTTGAGATCGATGCCGTCGAGTACGACCTTATCGTCGTAGGACTTGTGTAGTCCTCTCGTGAGGATCGCTGCCGGGGCTGAGGCGGTCAATGTCTCCTCCTTGGTTGGCTCAAGAGTCGTCACGAACGGTGGATCACGATGTCGCCGAACGAGGTGCGGGCGCTGATTTCGACCGCCTGCTGCGATGACTCTGGGGCAGCGGCTGACTCCAGGCTGTTGTGCACCCGGCCGAATCGCGTTCTCGCGTCGACCCATGCTGCGGTTCCGGTGCGGATCCCGATGTCCAGACTTCCCATTGATGTTTCGAGCGTGACCGAGCCGTTGGCTATCTCGCCGATCTCAATGCTGCCGTTTGCTGTCTTCGCGGCGACGTCGGCGTGAGCCCGGTCGACGACAATGTCGCCGTTGGACGACTTCACTTGGAGGCGGCCGGTCACTTCGCCGACCCGGGTCTTCCCGCTCTGGTTCTTGATCTCGGCATCGCCATCGATGAGACCAATCCGCATCTCGCCAGCCGTGGTCAGCTCGGCGTGTCCTGTCACCTTGTCGACAGTCACCCGCCCAGCGCCGGTGGCGACGTCGAGCCGCCCGGTCTCGTCGAGCAAGACGTCGCCGGCCCCGTCTTTGATCCGGGTGTCTCCGAGCCGGCCATCGGCTCGAAAATCGGCCAACCCGCCCGTGGCCTCGACATGGGAGCCTTCGGGCAACTCGAGGGTTATCTCCACCGAGCCGTATCTGCCCAGCCCGATGTAGGTGCTCAGCCCGCGAGCCTTTGGGGCCCTCACCAGCAGCCGGCCAGGGGTGAGTTTCACCTGGGTCTGCTCCGCGGCCTCGACGTCGACCCGGCGCGACCGATTGCTGGGATTCACCACCACAACCGTGTCCTTTCGCTCACCAGCTATGAGGTGAACATCACCCACGGCCAGCTCGATGGTCACTGAGATCGGCTCGGGAGTATCGAACACGGTCATCAGCGCACCCAGCCTGTGTAACTCTCGCCTCCGCTGGCGCCGCGGCGTTGCGGATGGCTGTCCGGGCCAAGCGCGGCGGCGGCGGCACGGACCAGCCAGGCGTTGAGCGAGAGCCCTTCCATCCGGGCGGCGTCGTCGATCCGAACCTTGAGGGCATCGGGGAGACGGAGGTTGAGACGCGAGGTGCCCCCCTCTTCCCCCTCCGTCGGGCCAACCGCCGGAGTAGTCGTGCCGCCGAAACCTGACCCTGTCCCTGACGCGAGGTCATCGAACATCTCATCACCGGGCGGGGGAGTGACCACAAAGGCCGGGTCGCCACCCCGAAGGCGTACCTCGACCGCGCCCGGCGCCAATTCACGTGTGATCTCGTCGGCTGCCTCCGACAGCGCGTCGAGTAGGACGAGGCGGGTGGCGGATTCGAGTGGAGCGGTGAGCCGGTCAGCGAGGGCGCGGGCATCGTCACCACCGGCGTCGGCCGCTATCGCCAGTTGATGGCGAAGGGTGTCCACATACAGCGAGAGATTCATCTGAGCCATAATGGCACCATTCGTGTACCAGTCAAGAGCCAAATTTGGCTCAAGTGGCGCGACCGGTCAATTGTCACGCTTTCGCGGCTGCTGAGGGAAAGGGAAGTTCGCCCCTACCCGGCAAACCCCGAGTCGGCTTGCCTGGGTGTTAGAGAGCGGAACAATGGTGCGGTCGTCCAGCCGCGAGCTAATGATGGGCGCGGGCATCTCACAGAGGAGCCCCCGAGCCTCTGGTTGGCTCTCGTTGCTGACTGCCGTGTTACTCGTTTCCGGGTGTGGCACGTCTCAATCGGTCGATTCAGCATCCACTGCCGCGCCGGTCAAGAGCTTGACCACCATCGCGCTCGCCACGACTGCGGGAAGCGGCGAAAGCTGGGATCTGGTCTCCATCGGCGACTCCATTGCAGCCGGATACGGACTCAGCCCAGGCGAGGTCAACACGCCCGAGGAGGCCTTTCCCGGCATATATGCGCGCTCACTGGGCGATGAGCTCGGGATCGAGGTCGAACTGCACTCCTACTTCCCCAGCCAGACCACGAATGACATCCGCACCGTGGCCGAGTGGAACGAGGTGCTGGCCGCCGATGAGGCCCTGAGGTCAGATCTCGAGTCGGCGGAGGTGGTCATGGTGTGGATCGGTTACCACAACGTGGTGCCCGCCTTCCTGTTTGGGTCCTGTGGCTACGAGTGGTCCGACGAGTTAGAAGCATGCTTCAAAGAGGCAACCGCCACCATGCCCGCCGACTTCGACGTGCTTCTCGGCGAGGTCGAGGCCTTGGTCGCCGAGGACACCGTGGTCATGATTGGCAACCAGGCGGTTGCCCCGATGCAAATCGAGCGCTGGGGCTCGGAGCCGTTCTGGCCAGAGATGAAAGCTGTTGCTTTCGATGTGTGGTGGGACGGTATCGAGGCAGCCGCTGCAGCTCACGGGGCGATCATGGTGGACTCCGCCGCGGCTCTCAATGGCCCTGAGGGAGATCAGATACGAGACCCCAAGTTCGTCTTGTCCGACAAGCTGCACATGAGCGCCGTCGGGCAGCGATTCCTCGCCGACCTCTTCCTCGTCGCAGACGGACTTGGAGAATGACCTGACCCCGCACGCTCCCTCCTGGGCAGAGGTCGTTCCTCGGAGTTCAATTCAAAGCTTTGACTGTCCGATAATCTGACGACATGACCCGCCGTCTCTTTTTGTTGGTCGCGTTCGCGCTGGCTGTCGGCGCCTGCACGTCGACCACCATCGGGAGCACGACCACGTCGGTGGCGACCACCACCTCGGCCCCCGAAGACACCACCACCACCACCGAAACGACCACCACCACCACTATCCCCAACGGGCCCCTCCCCGGCACCGAGGAGCTCAGCGACGAGGTGCGAGAGGAAATGGTCAGGCTGGTCGGGGTCACCGAGGAGATTCGTGAGCTGCAATTCCTCGAAATGCCAACCGTCACGGTCGTCACCGCAGAGGAGCTCGAGTCAAGAGTCCGCGCCCAGATCGAGGAGGATGCTGTCGACTTCCCGGCCGATGCCGCCCTCTACAAGCTGCTCGGGCTTCTCGAAGAGGACGTGGATCTGGAGACCATGATCACCGATCTGTACGGCGAGCAGGTGGCCGGCTACTACGACGGCGAAACCAGGGAGTTGGTGGTGCCCATCACCACAGAGGGCTTCAGCGTGGTGCAGCAGGCCACGCTGGTGCACGAGTTGACCCACGCCCTCACCGACCAAAACTTCGATTTCGACCCCATCTTCGAAGCGATGATCGATGAGGAGAGGCTCGACCAAGCCTCCGCCTATCAGGCGCTGATCGAAGGGGATGCCAGTCTTGCCGAGCTGCATTATCTCCAAACTCTGTCCCAGGCGGAGCTGGGCGAGTTCTTCGCCGAGGCCCTTGTGATCGACACCAGCGCCCTCGATGCCGCCCCCCAATTCCTCCAGGACTCCTTGATCTTTCCCTACGACTCGGGCCTGGCCTTCACCCAGGAGCTCTACAACAGTGGTGGTTGGGAGGCGGTCAACGAGGCATACACCACGATGCCAGGGCTTCCAGGTTCCACCGAACAGGTGATCTCTCCCGATGACTTCGAGCGTGACCTACCGGTCGAGGTCCCTTCCGACACGGTGTCGGTCCCGGGGTATGAACTGGAGCGGACATCGGTGTGGGGCGAGCTGGGCTTTCGAATCATGATCGATCAGGTTCTCGGCCAAGACACCGGAGTCGACGCAGCCGACGGGTGGGGCGGTGACTACTACTCGCAATGGTTCGACGGCACCAACGCCGCCTTGCTCCTCGTGTATGAGGGAGACACCAATCGCGACACCGAGGAGCTGCGCCAAGCCCTGGCCGAATACGCTGCCACCGTTTTCGAAGAGGACTATGTCTCGGTCGAGGTCAAAGGCGGGCAGTTGATGTTCATAGCGGCCGATGAGAAGGCCGTGGGTGAACTGATTCACTCCGCGATGGCCAACTGAAACCGCCCTTCCCGGCTGCCCTCGCATCTTCTAGCGTCGTACCCATGACGAGGGTTTGCCTGGTCACCGACGATTGGTCCACCGAGGCTTCCCGGGCCTCGACTTTCATCGAACGGTTTCGAGGTCTGCGAGGGGAGCCCGACGACGCACACCTTCTGTTGGAGACGTCGAGCGTGCACACGTTGGGGATGGCGCGGTCCATCGCCATCGTGATGATCGACCGCGATCTCAGGGTGATCAGAACTCAAGCTCTGATGCCCAACCGGGTCGTTTACGAGCGCACCGCACGTTTCGTTCTCGAACTTCCCAAGGGCAGCGAACTTCCTGCGGTCGGTTCTCGTGTGGAGATCGTCGATGTCTGAACGGGGACGCCTCGTCTTGTGCGCGACTCCAATCGGCAACCTGGGCGATGTGTCAGACCGGTTGCGGGCCACCCTGGCCGACGCCGACGTCATATACGCCGAGGACACCCGCCGTAGCTCGGTGCTTCTCGCCCATATCGGTGTGACCCGGCCGATCCGGTCGTTGTTCGTCGGGAACGAGGAGGTGAGGACGGAGGAGCTGTTGAACTCGGTGCTCGAAGGCAAAACGGTCGCTTTAGTCACCGATGCCGGCATGCCCGGGATCTCGGATCCTGGCGCGGCGGCGGTGCGCAAGGTGAGGGAAGCGGGCCTCCCGGTTTCGCTCATCCCCGGGCCGAGCGCGGTGACCAGTGCCGTCTCGTTGGCCGGGTTCGGCGGAGAACGATTCGTCTTCGAAGGCTTTCTCCCCAGGAAGGGCAGGCAGCGCACCCGGCGGCTCGAGGGCATTGCGGTCGAAGATCGCCCCGTGGTTCTGTTCGTCAGCCCTCATCGTTTCCAGGCCGACCTCGAGGATCTGGCTGCGGCCTGCGGCATGGGCCGCAATGTCGTGGTGACCAGGGAGCTCACCAAACTGCACGAAGAAGTGTGGGTGGGGACGATCGGGGGCGCGGTCGAGGAGTGGTCGCAACGCGCCCCCAAAGGCGAGTTCACCATTGTGCTCGCCCCCGGCGAGCCCGAGCCTTTCTCTGTCGTCGACGCCACGGCACAGGCTCGCTTGCTGGTGTCCGAAGGGTCTTCACCTTCAGATGCGGCCCGGGAGGTGTCCCGGGCGACCGGCATCCCGCGCCGGGAGATCTACGCGGCCCTGCTCGACACTCAGGATCGGAGCTGAGAGCGGCAGGCCGAACAGACACCCCGGCCCTTGAACGCGGTGATCCGGGTGTCCGATCCGCAGAAGGTGCAGGTGTCGGTCATCTTGCGCAGAACGATCGAACCACCCTCCACGGAGATGAACAGATGGTCGCCCTCTCGTATGTTGAACAAGCGACGGGTCTCGGCGGGAATCACGATTCGTCCCAGGTCGTCGATCTTGCGGGCGATTCCAGTTTCCATGCTGACCATTTTCCTCCGCGCTCCGAGCCTACCCCGAGGCCGGTATGCGGTGGCGGGTACCGTCACTGTCCATGGGATGGGTGGACACCCACTGTCATCTGCAGATGGACGGTCGCGCCCCTGCGGGGCTTTTGGCCCGCGCCGCCGATGTCGACTGGGTAGTGGCGCCCGGGGTCGACCTCGAGACCTCGCAGGCAAGTCGGGATCTAGCAGCGGCGTTCCCGGGAAAGGTTTTGGCCTCGGCGGGTCTTCACCCTCACGAGGCAGGTCTTTGGGCCGCACAGGGCGAAGGCATCGTGGCCTTGGCCGCTGAGGCGGCGGCCGTCGGTGAGACAGGTCTCGACTTCTACCGCGATCTCTCCCCGCGGGAAGATCAGATTGTGGCCTTTCGTGAGCAGATCGCCCTCGCCGCAGATGTGGGCAAGCCGATCATCGTCCATTGCCGGGACGCGTTTGCCGAGATCTTTGAGATCATCGAGGAGACGGGCATCGGCCCCAGCTCGGTCATGCATTGCTGGACCGGGGGGCCGCGGTGGACCAAGAGGTTTCTGACCCTCGGTGTCATGTTCTCGTTTGCCGGCCCGGTGGCCTTCGAGACAGGGGACACCGTGCGTCTCGGCGCTCTTGAGGTACCCCCCGAGCGCGCCCTGGTTGAGACCGACACTCCGTTTCTGTCACCACCGCCGCATCGCGGAGAGCCCAATGAGCCGGCATGGGTGGCTCTGGTGGGTGCCGCCCTGGCCGGAGTGTGGGGATCGAGCGTCGAGGAGGTGGCGGCCGTGACGTCGGCCAACGCGACACGGGTGTTCCGGGGATGACTCCGCAGACCCGAACCGAGATCGCCCAGCTCCTGGAACGTCATGGGCTGTCACCGGTGCGTCACCTCGGGCAGAACTTTCTCGCCGACGCCAATATCACCCGCAAGATCGTGGCCGTGGCCGGCATCCAGCCGGGTGACCGGGTTGTGGAAGTGGGAGCCGGGACCGGCACCCTGACCAGGGCTCTCGCCGCCGCCGGCGCCCGGGTCGTCGCCTATGAGATCGACGCCGGTCTCGCTCCCGTTCTGGAGGAGGTGACTCACGGTCTCGACGTGGAGCTCCGCTTCCAGGACATCATGGGTGTCGACCTCTCTGAAGAACTGGATGGCGGATCGTGGATCATGGTGGCCAATCTTCCATACAACGTGGGGACACCGCTGGTGCTGGATGCCTTGAGGACCTTGCCGAGGATCGTTCGGTTCGTCGTCATGGTGCAGCGAGAAGTAGCCGAGCGTTTCGTTGCTTCTCCGGGATCCAAGGATTACGGGCTCCCTTCGGTGATCACCGGGATTCATGCTCCGGCCCGGATTGCATTCCGGGTGCCACCACAGGTGTTCTATCCGGCGCCATCGGTCGACTCGGCCGTGGTGGTAATGGATCGGGTCCCGACACCACCCGGTGCGGCCCGCGCCATCGAGCTGGCGGCCGCCGGCTTCAATCAACGGCGCAAGATGTTGCGACGCTCTCTCGCCGGAGCCCTGGAGGATCCGGTCGCCACTCTCGAGGCGGCCGGGATCGACCCCGGGTCGCGGGCCGAGGAATTGGCCCCGGCCGACTATCTGCGGCTTGCCCTGACGTGAGTGTCTTCGAGGCTCCGGCCAAGCTCAACCTGTCCCTTCTCGTGGAACCGCCGAAGTCCGACGGCTATCACCCCATCACCTCGCTGGTGCAGACGATCGAGTGGTGTGATCGGCTGGAGGTCGAAGAAGCGGAGGACGACAACTTCACGGTGGTCGGGGCCGACATCGATCCTGAGGACAACCTGGTGGTGAAGGCGATCGCCGCCGCTCGCCTGGTGAGGCCGCTCCCGCCGCTGAGCATCCGGCTGGAAAAGCGGATTCCAATCGGTGCTGGTCTCGGCGGTGGCAGCTCCGACGCCGCGGCGACGCTGCTCGCAGCATTCTCGTTCGGCGCCTATGACGACGCCGTCCTGACGGAGACCGCCTCGTCACTGGGAGCCGACGTCCCCCTCTTTCTCGTTGGGGGCACGATCTTGATGTCCGGCTATGGCGAGATCATCGAGGCCCAGCCGCATCTCGGCGAGCTGGCGGTGGCGGTGGCGGTCCCGGCATTCTCTCTGTCGACCGCAGATGTCTATCGAAGATGGGACGAATTGGAGGGGCCCACCGGGGAGACCCCGAGCCCGGGGTCGTTGCCCCCCGCCCTGCGAGACGGCATGCCGATCAGAAACGACCTGACACCGGCTGCGATGGATCTGGAGCCGACCCTGGGGGACTTCATCGCCGACCTTCGGGCGATGTGGGGCTCAGCGGTCCTCATGACCGGATCCGGCTCGGCATGCTTCGGGCTCTTTCCGGATCGAGGCGAGGCAGATGATGCGGCGCGGGCAGTGACCGGCCGGTCCCGGGTGGCATTCGGCGCCGATCTCAGGATCCATGGAGTGAGTCGGGTCGAGGAATGAGTCGGGGCGCAGGGGGGCTCAGACAGCTACGTCGCGTCGCTGGAATCCTGCCAAGCCAATCGCCACCAGTAGCACGGCGAGGGAAGTGAGCACCAGCAGAGGCGTCATCGTCAGCTCGGCGGCGGGTAGGGCCGGGATATGGCTGAACGGCGAGAGGTTCAGGCTCCACTGGGGGAACTGGAGAATCCGACCCAACTGGCCGAGGAGGAAGAACGCCACCAGTACCCCCCAAACGGCTTCGCTGAGCTTGGGGGCTAGGCCAAACAGGGCTACCGCGATTCCAACGACAACCCACACCGCCGGGATTTGGATCATGGCGGCCTCGAGCACAACTGGTACCTGGCCAGCAACATCGCCGATGAACGACCCGTAGATGGCGCCTGCGATCACACCGGACAGAGCGAGGATCAAGACCGGGCCGAGCACCGCGAACACCAGATGGCTGCCTGCCCAACGCAGGCGCGGGGTCGTCGTGGCCAAGACCGAGTCCGCTCGCAGACTCTCTTCTTCCACCCTCAGGCGCAGGGCCGAGCGGACCGCATAGGCAGTCGCGATTAGGGCGAGAATGCCCATGGCAGTTGCGAAATACGCCTCGGTGATCCCGGCTTCGCCGCCCAATCGCTCGAATATCTCCGTGAGTTGGGGGTTGTCACCGAGGAACCCACCGACGCTGTCGGCGATGCTTCCATATACGGAGCCGACGAAACAAAGCCCGAGGGTCCAGCCAAATAGCGACGGACGATGCAAACGCCATGCCAGGCCGAGCGGGGAGCTCAGGGACGGCGCGGCCGACGCCGGGCCCGGTCGAGGCTGGACTACTCCGGCCCCCACATCGCGGCGTGCTGCCAACCAATAGGCGCCGAGGGTGGCGAGGAGGGCCAGGCCAACCGAGAGCCCCAATACCGGCCAACGTTCCTCGGCGAAAGGTCGTAGCTGGGTGAACCAGCCAACAGGTGACAGCCATGACAGCCATCCCAATCCACTTGCCGTCCCGCCGTCCCCTGCCAGCCTCAAGAGAAAAGAAGCACCGATCATCGCTATCGCGATTCCCCTGGCTGCCCCGGCTCCCTGCGTGAGTTGGGCCGCCAGCCCGGACAGGCCGGCGAAAACCGCGGTGACGCAGGCGTAACCCAAACCGAATGCGACCGACCCGGGTATGGGTAACCCGAGCCCGATCATCCCGGCGGCGCAGAGGACCCCGAGGACCAGGCCGGCTCCGGCGGTCACGATGAGGCTGGCGGTCAACGGGGCGTTGCGGCCGACGACGGTGGCTCCGAGCAACTCCCGTCTTCCTGTCTCTTCCTCTTCCCTGGTGTGCCTGATCATCGTCAGGGCCGCCATGACCCCAATGAGGACTGATCCGATCACCCCTACCCGCCAGGCAGTCAAGCCACCGATCGATGTGTCATAAACCGGGCCGAGGAAGGCGACTATGGCCGGGTTGGAGGCGATGGTATTGGCGAGGACCTGTCGTTCTATCTCGGAGGGGTACAACCCGATGAAGGCACTGGCGGTGCCCACCGCCAGCAACGCCAGTACCAGGACCCAGACCGAGAGCCGGAATCGATCTCGTCTCGCGATGAGCCGAATCAGATGCCCGGTGCCGACCAGCGTGTTCATGCCTCGACCACGTCCCGGTAGTGACGCATGAAAAGCTCCTCCAGGGTCGGGGGATGGCTCGCGAGACTGACCAGCCCGAGACGCGTGAGATGGGTCATCACCTCGCTTATCTGGTCGGAATCGACCTCGAGCTCGACCCGGTGATCGTTGATGCGCAGGTCATGGACGCCTCGAATCTCAGTCAAACCTGTTGGGTCTGAGGTCACCTGCGCCGAGATCGTGGTCCTGGTGAGATGTCGAAGCTCGTCGAGGGTGCCGCTTTCGACGGTGCGGCCCGCCCTGACGATGCTCACCCGATCACCCAGGGCCTCGACCTCGGCCAGGATGTGGCTCGCAAGGAGCACGGTCCGGCCGTCGTTTTGGTCCTCTCTGATGCAGGCGCGGAACTCGGCTTCCATTAGAGGGTCCAGGCCAGCCGTCGGCTCGTCGAGGATGAGCAACTCGACGTTCGAGGCCAGCGCCGCCACCAACGCAACCTTCTGGCGGTTCCCCTTGGAATAGGTGCGCCCCTTCTTGCGAGGGTCGAGGTCGAAGCGCTCGAGGAGCGCATCTCGTTTTGAGACGTCGAGCCCCCCTCTCATCCGGCCCAGCAGATCGATCACCTCACCACCGGTGAGGTTGGGCCAGAAGGTCACATCACCGGGGACATATGCGAGCCGGCGATGCAGGTCGGTTGCCTCCCGCCACGGGTCGCGGCCAAAGAGGGTGACCTCGCCATCGTCTGCCCGAATCAGACCGAGGAGGATCCGGATCGTCGTCGTTTTTCCCGATCCGTTGGGTCCCAGGAAGCCATGGACCTCACCTTCGGCCACCTCGAGATCGAGCCCGTCGAGCCCGATGGTCTGCCCGTATCGCTTGGTCAAGCCAGAGGTGGAGATGACTGCTGTCATGTACTGGATCGTAGACCTCCCCGGCCGTA
>DATDPP010000001.1:0-5395 GCA_035292685.1 Acidimicrobiia bacterium | reverse complement strand
GAGAAAGGGGCTCACTCTCCGGTGCGTCTACGAAGGCGACGGCAGCTTTCACCGCGTCCACATCGGTCTCGGCCACCGCATCGGTCAGGTCCAGTTGGACTCCCGCCTCGACCGCCAGGCCCTTGGCGGGCTCGGGTAGCTCACCGACGTCGCGGTTGGGTGGGACCTGGGCCAGCTCGTCACGGTGCAGGTATTCCACACCGAGGGCCCGGAACACGTAGTCCACGATCGAGTTGGCCATCTTGATGTTGGGATGGCCTTCGACCATGCCCCTCGGCTCGAAGGTCTGGAAGGTGAAGGTGTCGACGAACTCCTCCAACGGCACCCCGTATTGGAGACCTTTGGACACGGCGATGGCGAAACAGGAGAGGATCCCTTTCAGGGTCGCCCCTTCCTTGGCCAGGTCGATGAAGATCTCACCCAGGGTGTGGTCGTCGTACTCACCGGTGCGCAGGAACACCTTGTGCCCGCCGATCCTCGCCTCCTGGTTGTACCCATTGCGCCGGGCTGGGAGCAGGAATCGGGGTGGCTTCATTCCCTGTCGGTAGGCCTGGGTGGGGGAGATCCCCGGAGGCAGGTTGCCCCAGTGGATCGCCTTCTCCGCTTCCACCGCGGCGGTGATCCCCGCTGCCTCGTCCTCGTGTCCTTCGCCTTCATCCGAGGTCGAGTTGAGTGGCTGAGCGGCCTTGGAGCCGTCCCGGTAGATGGCGATGCATTTGATTCCATACTTCCAGGCCATCATGTAGGACTCTTCGATGTCCTCGACCGTGGCCTCATTGGGCAGGTTGATGGTCTTCGACGCTGACCCACTCAGTTGCGGCTGCACGGCCGCCAGCATCTTGAGGTGCCCGGTGTGATGGATGAATCGCTCCCCGTACTTACCGTTCTTATTTGCGCAGTCGAACACCGAAAGATGCTTTTCGGCGATGTGAGGGGCACCCTCGATGGTCTGACGACCGCAGATGTGGTCGTTGGCTTCGTTGATCTCGGACTGGGTGAAGCCGAGCGCACGCAGCATGTTGAAGTCCCAGCCGGTGTACTCGTCAACCCCGTACCCGAGCCGCTGCAAAGTCTGCTCACCGAAGGTGAAGACGTTGAAGGCCTGCCTCAACTCGAACACGGAAGCCAACGCGTCCTCGACCTTGTCCAGGTCCTCGTCGTTGAATCCCTTCGCCGTCAGGGTCTCTCGGTTGATGTGCGGAGCACGGTCAAGAGAACTGGTACCGACGATGTACTCGACCACATCCTTGATCTGGGCAGCGTCGTAGCCCAAGCGTTGGAGCGCCGGAGCTATCGATTGGTTGGCGATCTTGAAGTAACCACCGCCGGCCAGCTTCTTGAACTTGACGAGCGAGAAGTCAGGTTCGACCCCCGTTGTGTCACAGTCCATTTGGAGACCGATGGTGTTGTGCGACACGAATCCATTGGCCACATAGGTCACGTTGCCGGGGACCGAAAGGTCGTAGGTCAACTCATCATCGCCAAGTTCCGCTGTCGCAACTCGGTCATAGAAGAAGTTGAGCAGCCGGCCGAGTTCGTTGTCGCCGGTGCGTTCGTAGAGTTCCTCGGCCGACCGACGTGACACGAGTCCGACCCGGTTGAGTGACATCAGCATTTTCCCGCGGAGAGAGTCGTTCTCAGGTGCCAGACGATCAACCATGGCTCTACTAACCGGGACGTAGTCGTAACGGGAGGCTTGGCGGGTCTGGGTGGCCAGAACTGCCGCCTGCTTCCTGCCGCTCATGAATCCGACGCGCTCTGTCCATTCCAACCCGTAAGAGAGGTTGAGCACTCGCAGCACCGCCAATTGCGACTGACCCCACCCTGTCGTGTCGAACTTGCGGGTCGTCGGGATTCCCATGGCGAGCAGCAAGGTCTGGACCTCGTAAGAGAACTCGATCGAGGTCGTGGACCAGGTCGGGTATCCACCCGCATGCACGGACCCATCGGCCTCGAACAGACCACGAAGGAATGCCGAGTACACCTCACGATCGTTGCTGTGAAGTACTGCATCGGGGATATGGGGATGCCATCCCTTACCGGTGTGTCCTTCTCGGGGGGAGTGCTTGGCGAACCCGCATGCCTCCCACCAGAGGGTCAACGGGACCGAATGGAACGCCATTTCGGTGTACCCGGTCTTCTCGGTGAGATGAGCTTCGAGGCCGAACAACTCCTTGCCCAACATCGAGAGCCGCTCGACAACGTCGAAGTCCTCGGCGGCCACAGCCAGACGAAGCCCCTTGGCATGCAGGGATCCGTCTCCCATGAAGTAGCCGACGAACTCGGCCAATTCAGGTGTAACCGTTCTCGGGACCTGGGTCGAGAAGTCGCCGGTCCAGTACATCTCACCGAGTGGGGGGAGGTCGACCGTTTGCGGCTCGCCCACGAGCTGGTCGAGCTGGAGTGGGACCAGGTCCCCCCCTGCGATCTCACCGAACCTCTTCCAGGCCCAGATGCCACCGGGTTCGACCACCTTGATGCGATGGGTTGGTGTTCCCTGGATCCGGTAACCACGAGCTGTTTCCACCGTCACCACCGGCTCGACACCGTTGATGTAGAACTGGCTGGCGGGCCGGGGCCCTTCGTCGGTAGCCACTTCGATATCCAGGTCCTGCCATTCAGACCCATTCGGGTTGCCCAGTGAGCGAAGGCGGACGAGGCCTCGCTCGGTCGGCACCAACGACCCACCGACCAGGCAGCCCGTAGGGGCAAGCACAGTGGCCTGGGCATTGCGGTAGCCGTGCTTCTCGCCAAGGCTCAACGCGAGATCCCAGGATTCCCTGGCTCCAGCCAACAGGTTGGATGGACACAAATCCGGATCTACGCCCATGACGTAATGGGAGACACCCTCGTACTCCGAAGCTGCGGCGTCGTAGGCAGCACGACGGTGGTTACGAATCACTCGCAGCATCGCCTCCCGGTTCTCAGCGAATCTGGGGAAGGGGCCAACCACGCCGGCCATCTCCGCCGAGGTGGCGTAGGAGTAGCCGGTGAGGATAGCGGTGAGGGCGCTGGCAATCGCTCGGCCTTCGTCAGAGTCGTAGGCGATGCCCTGACGCATCAGCAGCGAGCCGAGGTTGGCATAGCCAAGACCGAGTGTCCGATAGTCGTAGGAGCCTTGGGCGATCTCTTGTGAGGGAAAATGGGCCATGGCCACCGAGATCTCGAGGACGATGGTCCACAAGCGTATGGCGTGCTGATAGGCAGCAACATCAAAAGCACTCGTATCTTGGTCGAGAAACTGAACCAAATTGATGCTGGCTAAGTTGCACGCAGTATTGTCAAGAAAATTGTACTCGGCGCACGGGTTAGTTCCTCTAATGCGACCGCCCGCGGGACTGGTATGCCACTCGTTCACGATGGTGTCGAATTGAAGGCCAGGGTCAGCGCAGGCCCAGGCTGCCTCGGCGATCCTGTTCCACAAATCCCGGGCCTTCAAGGTCTTACGAACTGCACCATCGGTGCGATTGGTGAGATTCCAATCACCGTCGTCCAGTACTGCCTGAATGAAGTCGTTACCTACCCGCACCGAGTTGTTTGAGTTCTGCCCGGAGACAGTTGCGTAGGCCTCTCCGTTGAAATCTGCGGGGAAGCCACCGTGCTGGATGAGAACTCTTGCCTTCTCCTCCTCGACTTTCTTCCAGTCGATGAATTGCTCGATGTCGGGATGGTCGATATCCAATATGACCATTTTTGCTGCCCTACGCGTCGTGCCACCAGATTTAATTGCTCCGGCTGCACGGTCACCTATTTTGAGAAAACTCATTACTCCCGACGACTTGCCACCACCGGAAAGAGGCTCATTCTCGGCGCGTATCTTTGAGAAGTTACTTCCGGTACCCGAACCCATCTTGAACAAACGGGCTTCCCTCAGCCAGAGATCCATGATTCCACCCGGGCTGACCAGGTCGTCAGTCACCGCATTGATGAAACAAGCGTGGGGGGCAGGTCTGGTGTAGGCGTCAGGAGAGGAGACCACCTCCTCAGTCTTGGGATCGACGAACCAGAATCCCTGGGGCGAACCGGTGAGGCCGTACGCATGGTTGAGACCGGTGTTGAACCACTGCGGTGAGTTGGGTGAGGCGATCTGGTTGGCGAGCATGTAGCGGAGCTCGTCCTCGAAGGCGGAGGCATCCTCGGTCGAAGCGAAGTAGCCCTCCTTCTCGCCCCAGTGACGCCAGGTGCCGGCGAGACGGTTGAACACCTGCTTGGCGGAGCGCTCCGGGCCTCTGACCGGCTGGCCGGCGTCGTCGAAGATCTGGTTGCCTTCGTCGTCGAACTGGGGGACACCTGCCTTGCGGAAATACTTCGAGACCATGATGTCGGCGGCGACCTGTGACCAACCCGAGGGGATCTCGGCGTCGGTCATCTCGAACACGATCGAGCCATCAGGGTTGGTGATCCGGGAGTCACGACGCGACCATTCGATCTTGTCGTAGGCGTCCTTGCCGGCCTCGGTGAAGCGCCGATCGATCCGTAGGCCTTTACTCATGAATAGTGCCTCCTCGCACTTTTCGTCCTCCCTCATGGTACGAGGACGAGGTCCATAAATCAGCTCCTACCACAAGATGTAGTGGTGTGATGGGAAGTGACCACGACATCTGGTATGGACTTCAACACTGTAATTACATCCTTGTCATGGGTCAAGCACTGTTTTCGCAGAGCCCGAAACCGACGTCAGAGCGCGACAATCAGCACTCTGATGGGGAAGTGAACGCCACGATCAGCGCTCAGGGGAAGTGGTGGGCACCCTAGATCCGAGGGTGCGCCGGGGTCCAGCTCCGTGGGTGAAGAGTTTTCGCGAGCGCGCCCACGTCGGCGATTCTCAGAGAACCCACATCGTCCGCGAGGCTCACTCCGGCCAGAATCACCGGGATGCCCACCGTCCTCGTTGTCGACGATGACCGATCGATTCGTGAAGCCCTCGAACGCGGGCTGAATCTCGAGGGCTTCGAGGTGCTGGCCGTGGGGACGGGTGAAGAGGCCATCGAAGTGGCGGACACCACCCGGCCCAATCTGGTGGTGCTCGACGTCGGGTTGCCGGGCATCGACGGGGTGGAAGTGGTCCGCCGGCTCCGAGCCGCCGGTGACGACGTCCCGATCTGCATCCTGTCGGCTCGAGTCGAGGTGGGGGACCGGGTGGCAGGTCTCGAGGCCGGGGCCGATGACTATCTCGTCAAGCCGTTCGTGCTCGCCGAGCTGGTCGCGAGGCTCAATGCCCTGCTCCGGCGGCGACCCGAGGCCGACGTCCCGATGTTGACGGCCGGTGAGCTGAGGGTGGACACAGCACGACGCAGAGTCCAGCGCAACGGTCGTGAGATCGAGCTCACCAAACGCGAGTTCCATCTGCTCGAGACTCTGATTCGCAACCAGGGCATCGTGCTCAGCCGGGCCC